>JABLYX010000004.1 GCA_018265615.1 Lentisphaeria bacterium | reverse complement strand
CCGCCGTGTCGCAGAAGACGCCGAGCCAGGTGTTGAAAACCATTCCGGTCACGCCTGCGCTCCGCGCGAACCCGATCGCTTCGGCGACGTTGCGGAAGAGCGCTTCCGAGCGGTGTTTCCCGAAGCCGCGCGGATACGGCAGATGCACATGGGCGTCGATCAGCATCTCAGCGGATCTCCAGCACGACCTTGCCGATGTTCCCGTTCCGTTCGAGGATCGCATGCGCCTCTTCGGCGCGCCGGACCGGCAGCACGGCATGGATCACGGGCCGGATCTCCTTCGACGCGAACTTCGGCCAGAGCTTTTCACAGAGCTCGCGCAACACCCGCGCCTTCATCTCCGGCGGACGGCTGCGCAGTGTGCTGCCGATAAGCCGGATTCCGCGTTTCAGGATCGGGCGCAGGCTGATTTCGGCGAATTCGCCGCCGAGCGTCGCAATGAGGATCCAGCGGCCGCCGGGGGCAAGCTTCTCGATGCACGTTCCCAATCCGGCTCCGCCGACACAGTCGAGCACAATATCGGCGGGATGCCCGTCAAGCGCGGCAGCGAGGTCGTCGCGGTGCCGCTCGATGACCCAATCCGCGCCGAGGCGGCGGACCGCTTCCGCTTTCTCCGGCGAGCCGACCGTGGTCATTACCTTCGCGCCGAACGCCTTCGCGAGTTGAATCGCCGCGATGCCGAGCCCGCTCGCACCGGCCTGGACGAGCACGGTCTCCCCGGCGCGCAGATTTCCTTCGATGCAGAGATTCAGGTACGCCGTCGCGAACGCCTCCGGCAGCGAAGCCGCCTCGGCCATCGTGAGCCCGTCCGGCACCGGCAGAAGCATATCGGGCGGGAGTGCGACCTTCTCGGCGTAGCCGCCTCCCCCGAGAAGCGCACACACTTTGTCGCCGACCCTCCAGCGGTTCCCGGCACGCGGGCCGGCGGCGGCGACGGTCCCGGCGATTTCGAGCCCCATCCACTCCGGCGCGCCGGGCGGCGGCGGATATTTGCCGGCGCGCTGCAGCAGGTCCGCGCGGTTGAGCGCGGCGGCGTGAATATCGATGAGGAGCTCGTCCTCCTTCATGACCGGGTCCGGAACTTCGGTCCATACGAGTTCCCGGTTCTCTCCGACTTTGATTGCATGCATGTTTTCAGGCCTCCAGCGGGTGTTTTCGTTGTGTGAGCGGAATCGTCATTGCGCGCCCCCCGGCGAGCTGCGACGCATATGCGCCCTGGATCATCTCAAGGACCATCCGCGCATCGCGCGCCGAAGCGGCGGGCTCGCGGTTCTCCTCCACCGCCTGCATGAGATCCCACGCCGCGCGCCGGTTGTTGATCGCGAAGTACGGGATGAACCCGATCGCCGCAAGGTCGATCGGCTCCGCGCCGGGAATCTCCGGCTCCGGCGGCAGTTCGATCTCCTCGAAGCGCGCGTCGTCCTCCGGCGGCAGCTTCGAACGGCAGAGCCGCAGCCTGCGTCCCTCATCGTAGCGCATCGCGAGCGCTCCTTCCGTTCCGGCGACGGTCACGCCCATGCGCGTGCCGCAGGCGGAAAGGTTCTTCCGGCTCTCGAAAAAGCCGCGCACGCCGTTCGGGAAACGGTAGTAAGCCATGAGCTCGTCGCCGGCGACGGGACCGAGCGGTTCGGATGTCGCGCACCGGTCCGCGGGACGCAGCGGGCGCCCCTCGAAGGTGAAATCCGCAAACACGTACTCCGGCGCGCCGAAGAGGAAGCAGCCGACGTCGAGGATATGGGTCCCCAGCACGACAAGGTCCTCGCCGCCGCCGCGCTCATCCTCCTTGCCGCGCCCGTAGAAGGTCAGCGGGCGGCCGATGGCGCCGGCCTCGATCATCGCTTTCATTGTGCGGAACACCTGCGCGTGCCGCGCGAGGTGCGCGACCGCGATCTTCACGCCGTATTCGTCCGCGAGCGCAATGAGCCGGTCCGCCTCCTCCAACGTGGCCGCGAGCGGCTTTTCGCAGAGGATATGGCAGCCGTGCCGGATGACCGGTTCGAGCTCGTCGAGCCGTCCCTCCGGAACGCGCGAACCGCAGACGACGATATCGGGATTTTCGCGGTCGAGCATCTCTGCGAGCGTCGTATAATGGCGTTTCGCGCCGGTCTTCGCGAGCTTTTCCCCGACTCCTTCGCAGTTCGAATCGGCCAGCGCGGCGATCTCGACGCCGGGGAGCCCCCTGAACGCGAGGTGCGTGCCGTGGCCGCCGCGGCCGGGACGGGCCGTGTCGTACAGAATGCCGACCTTCCAGGAACGGTTCATCGTCGTACCCTCTCTGTTATTTCTTCATGGAGGCGAGATATTCGTCCATGGCGGTGTTGACCGGCCAGACGGTATCCTTCGGGCAGCGGGAAATCTCTTTTCTGAGTCCGTCGTAAAGGGGGGTCAGCTCGCTCTGCTTCATCCCGAGCGCGGCCAGGACTTTGGAGTTGTCCGTGACGCGGGTGAAGAGCCGCGCGTATTCGAGCTGCCAGCGCGGCCCCATGTTGTACGGGTCCGGAGAGAGGATGCGGAGGTAATCCTCCTTGTCGACCCAGACGGCCTCCAGCCCGCAGATATCTTTGTAATATGCGGCGATCTCATCCCAGGAGCGGTGCTCCGCCGTCGCAACGTTGAACGCCTCGCACAGGGCCTTTTCGTTGAACAGGAGCCCGGCGATCATCCGGGCGACGTCTTCGCCCCAGCTCATCGTCGCCTGCCTGTACCGCGCCTGCTCCGGAACGACGACCTTTTTTCCGGCGAAGGCGCGCCCAACCGTATCCGCCGCCTCCAGCGTCACAAGCTGATAACGCATCAGCGAATAGGTCGTGGCCGGGCGGACGATCGTCCAGTTCCGGTGCGGAATGGCGCGCAGGATATTCTCGCCCCGCGCCTTGTAGATGCAATAGTCGTCCGAATTGCGGAGAAGCTCGTCTCCGGTCGTGTCGATCAGCCGCGGGGATGTCTCCCGGACCGGATGCTCCCTGTCGTCGAAGACCCGGCAGGTGGAGAGAAAAATGTAATGATCCGTGTGATCCAGCACCTGCGGCAGATACCAGGCGAGTTCGCCGGTGCCGTAAGTCAGGAAATCCACGATTCCGTCGTAGCCGTTTTCCAGCAGTCTGCGGTAAACGGCTTTATCCTTCGCGTTCGCCCGGATGTAATTCACATTCGGGAGGGGCTCCCCCGCCCCGTCGAGGGAGACGCCGTCGATCCGGTACCCCGTCTCCGCCAGATGCGGAAGCAGATACCGCCCCATGGCCCCGGATGCGCCGAGAACCAGTACTTTTCTGTGAGAACTCATGCTGAATCTCCTATATTCCGGTCGGTCCGAGCACTCGGCCGCCGTCGATGATATGATCGTGTCCGGTGATGAACGCGGCCTCCTCCGACGCGAGGAAAGCAACGAGAGAAGCGACCTCCTCCGGCGCACCCATGCGCCCGACAAACGTGCCGTCCGGGATCGAATCCTCCGGGCGGCGCGCGATCGCCCCCGGCGAAACCGCGTTCACGGTGACGCCGTATTCACCGACCTCCATGGCCAGCGCCTTCGTGAGCGAAACGATGCCGCCTTTCGCCGCCGAATAATCGACCCGGTCGAGGATCCCGACCGCGGCCGCGATCGACGCGATGTTGATGATCCTGCCGTAACGGTGTTCGACCATGGAATTCAGCACCGCACGGATGCAGCGCAGCGTACCGTTCAAATTCAGGTCGATCACCCAGCTCCACACCTCCTCGTCGGCGTCCTTGAACCGGGTCAGCTTTCCGAGCAGCCCGGCGCTGCCGCCCGCGTTATTGACGAGGATGTCGATCCTGCCGCACTCCGCGAGGACCCGCTCCGCCATCGCGGCGACATCGGCGGTTTTCGTCACGTCGGCCCTGCAGCCGAACGCATTCCCGCCCGCCCTGCGGATCTCCGCCGCAACCGCTTCGGCCCCTTCGGGCTTCAGGTCGGAGACGCAGACCGCCGCCCCCTCCTGCGCAAACCGTTTCGCGATCGCCCGGCCGATGGCGCCTCCGGCGCCGGTCACGATCACGCTCCGCCCCTCGAACCGTCTCATCATATGGTGTCCTCTCTATTGATTGCAGCCGGACGCCGCCAGCAGCGCCTCCTGAACCAGAAATTCATGTCTGTACGGATACGGGTTATCGATTTCACCGCGCACGATCCGGGCGAACTCGGTCAACTGCTCCGTATAGCGCCCCGGCATCGTGCCAACGTCGACGATATGCGTCCCGGCCGGAAAATCGCCGCACGGTTCGAGCAGCGTGAGCCGCACATGCAGCGGGTCGCGTTCGTAACGGTCGGACGGATGTTCAAGCGGACAGATCTCCGCCGTGCCCTTCGTGCCGCAGACAATGAGCCGCCGGTGCTTTATGCCGTCCACCTCGGTCACGCTCGTGCGGATCGATACCGTGCAGCGCGGATATTCCATCACCGCAAAGCCGTTGTCGAACAGCGCGTCATCGCGGGTTTTGCGCAGAAACGGCGTCACCCGGTCCGGCCTGCCGAGCATCGAAATCACGATATCAATCAGGTGTCCCCCGAAGATATACATCGCGCCGCCTTTGAAATTCGACAGCCAGCGGCGGTAATCGTCGCCGTCGTAACGGCTCATCACGGCGTGGATTTCGAAGATCTCTCCAAGCCATCCTTTACGCGCCGCGTCGCGGCAGAAAGAGATCGCCGGGTTGTTGCGGTACATATAGCCGAGCTGGATGCAGAGCTTCCGCCTTTCGAACTCCCCGAGCAGCTCCCGGAACGGGCCGAGCTCCTCGCCGCCGGGCTTGTCCATGTGGATGTGCACATTGTGCTCCGCGCAGCGCCGCGCGGCGGGGACGAGATCGAAGCCGTCGGTTTCGACCGCGACCGCCTGCAGCCCCGGAACCCGGAAAAGTTCCTCCTCGCTCATCCATGGAATTCCCCGGTAACACTCCCAATCACCGCGCTTTTTCCTCCACTCGGGGTCCTCCTCCACCACGCCGACCACCTCGAAGAGGCCGGGGAGACGGCGCAGCGTGTTCATCTTCTCCGAAGCGTGGTTGTGGCCGATTCCAATCTGGCCGATCCTGATCCGTTCCATCATCTGTCCCTCCAATCGAATACGATGCCGAGCGGCGGATCCGCACATTCGGCCAATCTCCCGTAAACCGCCGGAGCCTCCTCCGGGCGAACGATCTCCGAAATCACCGGAGCCGCGCGGAACCGCTTCGCTGCGGCAAGTCCGAGCAGCGTGCGGAAATCGTCGCGGTACGTCCAGCAGCCCGGAAAAGAGTCCTCCTCCGGGCGCACGAAATTGTGCGCGCCGATGATCGAAATTCCGGGTTTGTGCACGTCGCGGTAAAAATCGACCGGCTCATCCGAGATCCGGGTGCAGCCGAGCAGTACGACCCGCCCGCGAAACGCGGCGCAGGCAAGCGCCTGATTCAGTGCACGGGCGGAGCCGGTCACTTCGATGACCGCATCCGCGCCGCGCCCGCCGGTCGCGTTTTTCACCTTTTCCGCCAGCTCTGGATCGTCCGGCGAAAACGCCAGATCCGCACCGAGCCTACGTGCGAGCTCGCGCCGTTTTTCATCGAAGTCAGTCACGATCACCGTAAGCGCCCCATCGAGCTTCGCAAGCTCCACGGCGAAGATCCCGAGCAGCCCCAGCCCTTCGACCAATACTGCTTCGCCGAGCTCGATCCGCGCCTTGCGGATCCCCTGCAGCGACATCGCCGCGATGACCGTGAACGCCGCCTCGAGCGGATCGACCGCCGGATCGACGACGGTCAGCCCGGCGGCGGGCTTCACCGCCAGGCTGCAATGTCCCGCATGGTCCGCCAGCACACGCTCCCCGACAAGCACCGTTTCCACATCTTCGCCGACCGCGGCGACCCGTCCGACTCCGCAATAACCGGGATATTGCGGAAATGTCTGCGGCGTATTCGGTTTCGCCACGAGACACGCACGTTCAGTCCCCGCGCTCAACACAGTGTATTCCATTTCAATCAGCGCTTCTCCGCGCTGCGGCGCCGGAACTTCGAACTCCTGAAGCTCCGTCTCCCCGGCCCGAGGCCAGACGATCCGTTTCCCGGTCATTCTTCCCCCTGTGTTATGGTTGAGAAATCATCCTTTGCAGTAAAGTATACCCCGGCTTTCCCCGGAAGCAAGGGAATTCCATCACACTTTTATGCAAAAGAATATGAAAATGAATTTTGTTTTCAAGAAAATCCGGTATATATTGAAAACGAAGCAAAAGGAGAGCGGACCAATGAAAATCCAGGAGATCGCGAAAGAGGCCGGAGTCTCCCCGGCGACCGTGTCGCGCGTATTCAGCAACCACCCGAACATCCGCGAAGAGGTGCGCGAACAGGTCTTCGCGGTCGCCCGCAAGCACGGCTATCATCCGCGCCTCTCCACAAAACAGCAGAACGTCGTCATCATCAGCCCGTACCACGGAATCTACCCGATCCGCAGCTACGTCGAAATGGTCATTTCCGAGCTCGCGCTCGCTCTGTCCGCACGCGGCTACCGCATCGAAATGCTGCCGCAGGACAACCTCGACCAGCTTGAACGCATCCGCTTCTGCGGCGCCGTCGCGATCGGCATCGACGCGGAGGAGTTCGGCTGCTGGGAGGAACGCTTCTCCGCCCCGCTCATCATCGTCGACCGCGACGCGCCCTCCGGAACCGGAGAAATTTATTCCGTCCGCTCCGACGAAAACCAGGCCATGGCCTTAGGCGTCGGCTGCCTTGCCGGGCACGGCTGCCGCAAAGTCGGCGTCGTCATCTATGGGAAACCCGGCGTCGGAAACGCCGACCTGCGGCGCGAAGCCGCCCTCCTTGCCCTGCGCCGCAACAGCCTGCCCGTCTCAAGCCGGCTCGTGCGGTTCTCCCTCGCGGAATCGTATATGGAGGAGATCGGCAAGCTCCTGAAATGCGGAGTCGACGGCCTCTTCTGTCCCGGCGGCGACGCCGGAATCATCACCGCCTACGCGCTCTCGCTCTACAACCGCCGCATTCCCGAGGATATCTCGCTCGTCGCCTCCGAGCGCACCATGTATTCGCGCTACGCCATCCCCCCGCAGACCACGATTACCCAGGACTACGCCGCTCAGGCCGCCGCCGTCGCCGACGCCCTCGACTCGCGGCTGCGCGGCAGCCAATTTCCCCGCCGCACCGTCATCCCCTATCGGCTCATCGAACGCGACAGCGTCGGCGACCGCTCCTGCATTCAGCAGGACGACTGATACGCTTTCCTGAATGAGATGCCGCGGGACTCGGAGAGGGCGCTTCGCCGATTCCCTTTGTATAAGATGGAACCACGCCGACGGTTCATGACCGTCCGGGGGAGGTTCTGTTTGCATGGGTCATGCATGGCGCACGGCTTTTATTTGCGCTTCAGAGGCTGCCTGTATCAGATTAATCGAAATATGATGGATCACGGCTTGCTTTTTCATTGAAGTTAAAGTATAATTAAAAACAGATGATACAGCGCTTTACCAAAGAAAGATTCCGCCATGTCGAAAACCCGGATCACGATGCAGGAGCTTGCCGGACGGCTCGGCCTTTCGCTCAAGGCCGTCTCGGACGGAATCAACGGGACCGGCCGCCTTTCAGCGCAGACCCGGGAACGGATTCTGGCGGCCGTCCGGGAGACCGGGTACCGCCGCAATTCGGCGGCCCGCGCGCTCGCATCGCGTTCGAGCCGTCTGATCGGCGTCCTGATGCCGTTTACGAACAGCAGCTTCTTCGGCAATATCTCCGCCGGTATCGAGAGCCGGATGCTCGACGGCGACTATATGCTTCTGCTGGGCAACATCTCCGGAAGCCGCGACACCCTGCGGCAGCATATCCGCCGCTTCGCCGAGCGCGAGGTGGAGGGAATCATCGTCTATCCGAACGAAGCCGTGCGGGAGGCCGCGGACGAACTCCTGTCGCTCCGCGTGCCGGTCGTGCAGATCATGGAATCATGCCCGAAACTCGGCAAAGCAGCCGTCATGGTCGACAATGAGAAGGCCGGACGGGAGGCCGCCCGCCATCTCCGCGAGCTCGGCCACACAAAAATCGGCTTCCTCGCACATGACCGGAGCAAGCAGGAGATCATCTCCCGCCGCCGGGGTTTTCTGGAAGAGCTCGGGTACGCGGTCCCCGAGGAGGAGTGCGCATTCAACATCCCGGACGGCCTCCGCGCGGCCCGGAAACTGCTGAACACCCATCCCGGGCTCACGGCCGTCTTCGCCGCCAGCGACTTCGCAGCGCTGGGCGCGCTGCAGGCCGGGCTCGAGCTCGGCCGCCGCATTCCCGAAGAGCTCGCGGTCGTCGGCTTCGACAACCTCGACATCGCGGCGAGCCAGCTGCTCTACCCGCTGACGACCCTCTCGCAGCCCAAAGAGGAGATCGGCAGACTGGCCGGAGACATGCTCATCGGACTGATCCGGGGAGGAGAACCGATGCACAGGATCCTGGAGGCCCCGCTGATCATACGCGCCAGCACCATTCGCCCGCCCGGAACCGGGACAATATGCCCGTCACCATCACAAACAGAGGATTTGCAGCCATGAAAATCACCGGAACGTTTCTCGATGAAATCAGCCATGATATTCCGCACCAGAACTGGGGACGGGACGACTGGGACCGCGACTTCGCGGCCATGAAATCGATCGGCATCGACACCGTGATCCTGATCCGCTGCGGCCACCGCAGCTTCATCACGTATCCGTCGAAATACCTGATGGAACACGAGGGGTGCTACCGGCCGCCGGTCGACCTCGTCGATCTCTTCCTCGACCTGTCCGAAAAGTATGGGATGCAATTCTACTTCGGGTTGTACGACTCCGGAAAATACTGGCAGAACCGCGAATGCGAACGCGAGATGGAGATCAGCCGCGCGGTCGCCGACGAGGTCTGGAGCCGCTACGGGGAGCGCAAGGCGTTCGGCGGCTGGTACCTGAATTTCGAGGTCAGCCGCGCGATTGCGGGAATCATCGACCTGTACGCCGGGATGGGGCACCATGTGAAGCAGCTCTCCGGGAACCTGCCGACCATGATCTCACCGTATATCGACGGAATCAAAGCCACCGGCGACGTCGGCTTCAAAGAGGACTCGATCGGCGTGACGCAGCATGAGAAGGAGTGGGACGCGATCCTGAAAGGGATTCAGGGCGCGGTGGACATCGTCGCGTTTCAGGACGGGCACTGCGACTACCGCGAACTCGCCGATTACCTGCGGATCAACAGGAAGCTGACTGATCGATACGGCATGACGAGCTGGACGAACTGCGAGAGCTTCGACCGCGACATGCCGATCCGCTTCCCGCCGATCAAATGGGAGAAGATGCTCCTGAAGCTCGAAGCCGCGAAAGCCGCCGGGATCGAAAAGGCGATCACGTTCGAATTTTCGCACTTCATGAGCCCGAACTCCTGCTACCGCTCCGCCGGGAAACTGTTCGAGCGGTACTGCGAGCATTTTGCCGTCGGCCGGGAATGAACGCACGGCGCGGCGATCCCGGCGCCGCGCCTCCCGCTACAGGCTCTGCCCGCAGTCCACGCAGAGGATCTGCCCCGTAACCGAGTCGTTCCGGCAGAGGAACACGACGGCGGCGGCCAGATCCTCCAGCCCGACCTTCCGCCGCAGCGGCAGCGTCGGGATCGTCTTCTCCATCTTTCCGTCCGGAATCCACGGCGGCGGCAGCACCGGGCCCGGCGCAACCGCGTTGACGCGCAGATTCCGCGGGCCGAGCTCGCGCGCGAGTTCGCGGGTCGCATCGGCCAGCGCCCGCCGGGAGAGCGCGTACGCCCCTCCCCGCGCGGCGCTGTGCGTCACCTCCTGATCCAGCAGATTCACGACCGCCCCCTCCGCCAATTCCTGCGCCGCAAACGCGCGCATCAGCGCGAGCGGGCTCCAGAAGTTCACCTCGAAGTGTTCCCGGTCGCGCGCCTCCGTTCCAACGGCGAGTTCGTCCGGCTCGAACATCGAAGCGTTGTTGACGAGGATGTCGACCCGTCCGCACGCGGCGAAGAGCTTCGCAGCTTCCCCCGGAGCCGCAAGGTCGGCGGTGAAGATCCGGCACCGCTCCGGATGCGGCAGCGAGGCGGCGAGCGCTTCCGCCTCCTCCCGCGAGCGGCGAGCGTGCAGCAGGATGCCCGCCCCCTCCGCCGCGAATGCGCGCGCCAGCGCCGCCCCGACGCGCCGCGCTCCGCCGGTGACAAGGACATTTTTCCCGTCAATTCTCATGATTTTTCCGCTTCCGGTTTTGAAAATACGAATTTCTCATATTATATTCCATATAGGGAACAGTTTCAACCCAGACAAGAAAGGTTGTCCGATGAAAAAGCATTTCACACTGACCGAAATTCTGGTCGTGGTATTCCTGATCGGCGTCCTGACCGCCATCGGTTTCGGGATGTACAGCTACGCCATGAACTCCGCCAAGGAGAGCTCGACCAAAGCGCTCATCGCCCGTCTCGGCGCCGCCCTCGAATCGTGCAACACGAAATTAGGGTACATCCCGACGGGCAAAACGCCGCAGGAATTCAATGAAATCCGGTTTGAAATCAAAGACGGCTCCACGGACGACAACTCCATTTCGGAACTGAGCTTTACGGAAAGCTTCAGCGGCGGCAAAAAAGTCGAAGCCGAATACCTGAAGGAATTTCTGAAAACAATCGATGCGGAAAGCCTGAGAAAAAATCTTCAGAAAAGTGGCTCATACTATGTTTTGGTCGACGGCTGGGGCAACAAGATCTACTATGCATATCCGGGTAAATTCAATGCAACCAGCTATGATCTCTATTCGTTCGGAGCTGATGGCAGAATGGGTAAAGATGCGCAAGATGCGACCGCCCAGAAGCTGAATGCTTCTGAGCGTGATGACTTCAAAGCTTCTTCGACTAACGAGCTTCTGAGCGACGACGTTTTCAACTTCTGAGCTCACAAATGCGCTGAGCAGCAGCATGATTGCTTTTCTCTGCTCAGAGCAATGCAGAACGAAAATCTGGATTTTCTCTGTGACGAAAAATTACAGCCATTTTCCTTATCGGCCAAGCCGATAAGGAAAATGGCGACGAATAGGTTTGAAAAGGAAAGAGCGCGAGAAGGGAGAAAATTTCCTCAAAATTTTCTCCCTTCTCGCATATCTCCCTCTTTTTTATTCCCTGCAAGCAGGATTCCGGCTCCGACGGCGAGACAGAATGCGGCGTCCCCGAGGAACGGGAAGAGCGGGAGCCCGAGCGCCAGGCCGTGGAACAGCAGAACCACCCCTTCGAACAGGGATCCCCAGGCGAGCAATGGAAGCAGAGCTGCGTATTCCCGCGGCTTCAGCGCGCAGCAGAGGAACAGGAACCCGATTACGGTCCAGCCGCCCGCCGCCATGCGGAACCAGTAGCGGATCATCGGATCGTCCGTCGCAAATTCCTTGCCCATCCCCTGCAGCAGGAACTCCATCATGTTCCACGGCAGAAGCGTCCCCAGAAGCGAAACGCCCCAGCCGATCACCGCCGCCCACACCAGCAGCCGAACAAACCGTTCCCTCGAAAAAGCCATAACGCCTCCGGATGTTTCAGGTTATGAACAAGATACATCCGGAGGCGGAAAAATGCAAATCAGGCTTGCGCTTTTCACTTCGTCAACGCGGCGTAACCGTACGGCGGCAGCGTCAGCGTGAACCGGCCGCCCTTTACCGTCACCGGCCTGCCGCCTGCGACATCCCGCCAGTCGCCGTCCGGGATTCCGGGGAGCGCAATCTCCCACGTCCCGGAGCGCGCGCCGGAGTTCGCGAAAAGGAGCGCGACCTCATCCCCCTGCCGGTTCACGGCGCTCAGCAGCTCCACCGCCTCGTCCGGCGAACCGAGGCGCGTGATCCGCATCTCGCGCGGAATCCCGAGCTTGCGTTCAACGATTCCGCCGATCAGCCCCGAAAGCTCCGTCGAGTAGAGCGAATCGAACGCGCAGTAGACCACCTGCCCGTCGTTCGACATCACGATCGATGGGTATGCGTCCTGGTTCGCCGCGAGCGTGATGTGCGAATCAAGGCGGCTCTTCGGGATGTAGCCCGGAATCGCCTGCTCCATCGGCAGCGGATTCACCCGCTCCGGCTCCTGCACGATGATCTCCGTCGGGAACATTCCGGCAAGCTCCGGATCGACCTCCGCAAGGCGCATCTGCCCGCGGTTCCACGGCGCGGGCTCGCGCTTGCTGATCCCGAGCAGCTTCGGCAGCTCGCGCGGCTCAAAGAACTCGTTGCGGTCGAACGCCTTGCCGAACACCAGCAGCTTGCCGCCCCTCTTCAGGAACTCCGCGACGAGCGCGAGCTCGGAATCAGTCAGGATCGACCGCGACGGAACAACCAGCAGTTCGTAGGAGTCCAGCTTCTCCGCGAGTTGCCGCTCCGTGATGAAGTCGGCGGCGAAATGCTGGTTGCGGATGAGGTCGTAGGTCTGGGAGACCCGCTTCGTGTACTCGTCCCGCTTCGACGGCTCCGGGTCGCTGCCGTAGTGCAGGCTCGCCGCGTCGGAGAGCAGAACCGCGATATCGGCCCCGGCGCGCGGCAGGGAAAAAAGCGCCTGGTTCACATTGATCAGCCTGAAGATCCGCTCAAGTTCCCCGCGCACCTCCGGCGGCGTCGCCTTTTCATTGTAGAACCCGAACTGCGGCTGCTGCCCGTTGCAGAAGAAGAAGAGCCCGCGGCAGCCGCCGAGGATCTGCACGAACATCTGCAGCGCGGCGTGATCCGGCTTCAGCGGCGGAATCCCCTTCTGCGCATGGGTTTCATACGAAACGACCGGGCCGCCGCCCGAAAGCGAACGCGCGGCCTCCATCGCGTCGCGGTAGTGCAGCAGAGAACCGTTGTACGCGTCGCAGCCGTAGATGTCCTGCGTCGCGGCCTGCAGCGGGATGCTGTTGACCTGAAGCGCGTCGCCGAGCAGCGCCGAAACCGGATGCTTGCCGGAGAGGCGCATCTCCGGCGCCTCTGCTCTGAGAATCGAACGCTGCCACGCGAAAAAGTCCGCGAACGCCTTCTGGTTGTAGCGGAACCAGTGGTAGAAGAACTTCCGGTTCTCATCCGGCGCGGCGGGCGGGACAACCGCGTCGAACGAATCGAACGCGCTCCCCATGGCGGCATTGAACGCCGCGATCTGCCCATACTCCTTCTTCATTGCGGCCCGGTACGCCGCGAGCGCCTCCGGTGAAGCGTCGAGCCCGTAGGCGGGTTCGTTCCAGCTCACGAAGAGCGCGGAGTTCGGATCGCCGCCGACCTCCTTCGCGACGGTCCGCCAGAAGGTTTCAAGCGCGTTCCTGTATACGGGGTTGTGCATCGAAAAACGGAACCAGAGCCCGACCGGCCTGCCGTTGCGGTCAACCGGCGGCCTGCCCGTCTTGTTCAGCCAGCCCGGAATGTAGTGTCCGGTCAGCAGCGGGAAGAGTACCATACCGTTGCGCCGCGCGGTTTCGTGCAGGTCGCGGATGCGCCGCACGCCCTTTGCGTCGATCTTCTCCGGACCATCCGGCAGCACGTCGCGCAGGCTGTACTCCTGATGGATGCTGTTGAAGCCGGACGCTTTCGCGTTTTGCATATCCGCGTCGGTCCGCCCGAACACCAGCCCGACCGGGAAGAACGGGCGGTTGCGGAAGAAAAGCCTCCCGTCAACGTTCTCCATGCGCCCCGCCTCCCGCTCTATTTTTTTTTTGCGCGGCTGACCGTCGATCAGCCGCTGCATGAATTTCCGCGGAGTGCCGTCCTCCCTCACCAGACTGAAGCTGATGTCGTTGAACTTCACATCCGGCAGCTGCTCCCTGAGCTTCTCACGGACGCCCTTCGACGCTTCGGAGTCCGCGTGGTAGACGTAGATGAAATACCGGCTGAAAACCTTCGATTTCCGGTTGAAATCCATGCATGCCGCCAACATCTCATCCTGCTTGTCGTCAAAATACCGCAGCGGATTCTCCTTCGGGATCCCCCACGCCTGAATCATCCCCTCGCCGCTTGCGCCGAATTCGGTGTTCCAGAGCGGTTTCGCCGCATCCCCGTTCTCGTCCATGATCTTCCGCACCCGCGCGCCGCGCCCGATGAACGACCACGAGACCGGCATGCCGTAGGTGTGGAGCGCCAGTACGTCGAAGTACTCCTTGCCGCCGTGCTCGTAGAGCCCGCGCGGGAATTCGTCGCTGTCTACCATGCCGCCCGTCACGACGACGGCTTCTGGATTCGCGGCCCTGATCATCGGCGTAACGACCTTCAGCATCTCGACATAGCACTTCGCGCGCTCTTTCATCGGGAGCTTTTCGTTCCTGCCGAAGAGATCGGTGAACGCCACATCCATCTCGTTCCAGAGCTGAAAATATTTCACGCCCGGATAGCGCTTCGCGAGCATCGCCATGAATCTGCCGAACCGCTCATATGATTCCTGCCGGTTCGCAAAACCCGCGCCGGGGGCGTTGCCGTGCACGACCACAAGCGGTTCAAGGCCGAATTTCTCATAATCCGCAAACCGTTCATCGAGCGTCTTCAGCGCCTTTTCATCATAAACGCCCGGCGTTTTCGTCTTCTCGATGTTGTACCAGTAAACCGTCTGCCGCACGGTCCCGATGCCGGCCTTCTTCAGCATCGCGGCGGTCTCGCCGTCGAGCTTGTGAACGTTGATGCCGAGTTGCGGCTCGGCCGGGACGGTTTTCCCGTTCAGAATATACGGTGCCTTGCGAGGAGCCGCCTCCAGCTCGCGCTTCATCTTATCCGCAAAGTCGCGCTCCTCCTTCCAACCGCCGAAAGCGGAAGCGGCCACCAGCATTCCAAGGCCGGCGCAACAGAATATCCGGGGAATCAATTTCATAACTTGCACTCTTTCAAACTGTTTCGGCAAAGCCGCAGGGCTTCGGCCGTTTTTCCGCTTATTTCTGACGAACCCGGTTCCCTCCGGGGTCAGAACTCCTCATTCATGTATTTCCACTGCCACGTCCTGCCGAAATAGCGGTTCGCGGAAATCGTCCCGGCATGGCCGCCGTAATAGAGCTGGTTGGTCTTGCCGGCATGGTACGCCTTGTTGAAGGAACCGACCTCGTCCTGCACCATCATGACCGCGCTCCAGCGGATATTGAAAGTCGGGTGCAGCCCCGTCTGTTTGGAAATTTTTCCGTATTCATTGTAATAACGGTAGTTGTAATCGCTGAAATTATTGGTTTTGGAATAGCTGTCCAGATTCGAGGGGCAGTGCATGACAACGGAGCGCCCTTTCCCGGCCCCCTTGACGGCGTCGACGTCGGTCACGCCGGCCTGCATCGGCAGATAGGAGGGAGTCAGCAGCCCGAGCCCGGTCCGGATGCTCCAGTTGCTGACCATCCTCGGATCGCTGCCCGGGGAGCTCGGGATATTGTCCGCATTGTCATTCGCATACATGCCGGCAGCAAGGCCGATCTGCTTGAGCTGCCCCAGACACTTCGTCGCCTTGCCCCGCTCCCGCGCCTGGCTCAGGGCGGGCAGGAGCATCGAAGCGAGAATCGCGATGATCGCAATCACGACGAGAAGCTCGATCAATGTAAAGTGTTTCTTCATCATGTCCTCCATTCTGTTACCATTTATTTCAAATCGACGCCCGTTCGAAAAACTCAACCGGAATCTTCAGGTTAACCGGAGTTGTAACCTCCCTCATGACATGCTGATGCATGACCCGGGCCGCCTGGTACCCGATCCGGACCGAATCGCTCCTCACCGTCGTCAGGGGCGGCTCCATCCGGTTCGCGAACGGCAGATCCCCGTAGCCGGCGACCATCAGGTCGCGGCCGATGACGGCCCCGCGCTCCTTCGCCGCCAGATAGAGGCCGCGCGCAATATAGTCATTGATGCAGAATACACTGGCCGGCAATTCGATCCGGTCGAGCAGTTCAAGACACATCTCCCTCGGGTGCAGCTCCTTCTGGGCAAGCGGCCAGTATTCCGGCTTCTGCCCGTCCGGATCGAGCCGGATGGTGTGCGAGTCGATCTCGGCGTCGAACCCCGCCTCGCGCATCGCGGTCCGGAACGCCTCGTAGCGGTCGATGCAGCTGCCGGTCTCATGCGTCGGCCCGAGAAAGTAGCAGGGGCGGTCGTGCCTGGCGATCATATGCTGCACGATCGCGAAAGCGCCGCCGAAGTCATCGCTGCAGACCGAGCTTGCACCGCTGCCGGCCAGCTCGGAAATCGTCACGACCGGAATCCCGGCGGCGATGACCCTCTTCACCGATTCAATGTAGCTGCCGAGGATATACGGCAGCAGGATCACGCCGTTCACGCCGAATGCCGCCGCATTTTCAATGGAGTCCAGCACCGGCTCGTGTCCGGTCGAACTCGTGAAGATCTGGAGGTTGATCCCCTGCTCTTCCACATACCTCTGGATTCCGGCGGTCACGTTCGAAATCATGCTGTCCGGGTACGCCGCATAGGCCCAGGCGAAGGTCAGCGTCCGCGGCAGCGGAATGTCCCGCAGCGGACGGCGGGCGCCGCGCGGCGCGATCATCGTCCCCCGGTTCGGCTCCTTCACGACCACGCCGTCGTGGTTCAGAATTTCGAGTACGCGCCGGATCGTGCTGCGCGACACCCGGTAGCGTTCCGCCAGCGCATCCTCGCCCGGCAGGTATCTGTCCGGATCGAACTGTCCGGCCCGGATCTCCTTCTCCAGCGTATCGGATACCCGTACCGCTTTGCTTTTATATCCCATAAAATAAACATCCTGTTTGAAAATCATCTCATCGTCGTAATTAATTATACCAAAAACAAACAGGAATGTCAAGATAACAAACAATAAAAAATACAAAATAATTCAAATTTCATACAATTTCGACAAAATTCCAAACAATCAATATCAGACAATTTATTTTTTCGCCATTCACCGCCGGCACCGGAAAACGGAGCGAGAAACGGTTCCGGGAGATTGCAAAACGGGCGGTCAGGCTGTATAGTTTTCCGCAGTACATCTTCAAGACAGGAAAGGGTGCGGAATGAACGGCAAATATGATGCGTTGTTCGACCCGGAATCTCTCCGGGCGATCCAGGAATTTTTCGACACGCGCGAGCGCTGGCAGGCAATCCTCGAATACCGGCAGCTCACGGCGGAGGCCGGCCATGTGAAAAATATGTTCTACGGCGACTCGATCACGGACGGGTGGCCGCTGCATGAATTCTTCCCGAACACCTCGCTGCTGAACCGCGGAATCGGCGGAGACAACATCAACGGCCTCTATCTGCGGCTCGACGCCGACGTGTTCCCGTACACGCCGGAAAAGGTGTTCATCCTCGTCGGCATCAACGGGATCGAGTGGCCGAAGCAGCAGATCCTCGACAAGACCCGCGCCGTCGCATCGATGATCCGGGAACGCGGCAGCAGGGTCTACCTCGGCAGCATCCTGCCGCTGCGGGAGCCCGATGAGTGGGACCGCTTCCGGTACCAGGAGAAAATCGTCGAAATCAATGCCGAACAGAAGGCGTGGAGCGAGCGGAACCTCGACGGCTATCTCGACTACCACACCCCGCTGAAAGACGCCTCCGGCCAGCTCGCGGCGGAATACGCCCGCCCGGACGGAACGCACCTGACCTTCGCGGCCTACCGCGTCATGGCGGATGTGGTCCGCCCGCACCTCGCATAGCTTCTCTGCCGGTCCCATCCGGGGGAGGCTTTTCCCTCCCCCTCTTTTTCAGCTTCCGGCGGCGACGAGGCAGCCGCGCCCGCGCAGCCGGGCGAGAAGACGGGGCCCCCGGAGAGCGAGGGCTGCGGAGACGCCGGCAGCTTCGCCCATGGCCATGCAGGAGGCCATGACGCGGATGGGGCCGAGGACTTCGCGTTCAACGCTGACGGCACGGCCGGGGCAGAGCAGATTCGCGACGCCGCGCGGAACCATGATCCGAAAGGGCAGCGGAATGCGGTCGCGGATCGCAACACGGCTCTCGGTCATGGGCTGGAGGCTCGGGCGCTCCGGGTCGGGGAGGTCCCATCCGTAACAGCAGAAGCCGATCGTATCTTCAAACGGTACATCGTTGATGAGGTCGGCAATACGCAGTGTGAATTCTCCGTCGATGCGGCGGGTCTCGCGGATTCCGGGCATGGAGGCGATGCGGCTGATCCGGGCATTGCGGAAGCCGGGGAAGTGCCGCCGCATGATTCCGAAGAGCTCCGCCATCTCCCGCCGCCCGCGGATCATCGCGTCGGAAACGGATGCGCCGTCGAGCCCGTCAACGCCGGTCAGGCGGGAGGTGTTGATGAGGAAGGTTCCCGGTTCGTTGAGCTGAACGCAGATGAAGCGGTCGTACGGGAACTTCCAGATGCCGCGCCGGGTCAGGTCGCGGATTTCTTCCAGGAAACGCGGGGCGCGGTGCGAATCAATATAGTTTGCGAGCTCCGGCGTATCGACATTCGAAACCTGGAACTCCAGCGTGGCCGGAGCCATACCGCGATCGGAGTCGCGGCCGACGCGGAACGGAACGCCGGCCGCGGCGGCGAGATCCGCGTCTCCGGTCGCATCGATGAAGTTCCGGGCGGAGGCCGTGAAGAATCCGCTCTTGTTATGCAGCGTAACGCAGCGGAGCGCTCCGCTGCCGGTTTCGCACCCGGTCAGCCGGGTAAGGAAGAGCAGCTCGACTCCGGCTTCGAGGCATTGACGGTCAAGGAATTCGGCCATGCGTACGCCGTCGAAGGGGATTCCGGCGGTCAGATGCGGGTTGCCGTCCCAGCCGCAGGGAGAATATCCTTTCCCGTCATGCAGCGGCATGCGGGCAATGCCCTCTGCGACGGCCTGTTCGACGAAGCGGCGGAAGAGTCCGCCGACCACAAATTCCCGGCAGTCTGCGGTACGTCCTCCGAGCCAGTGGTTCACACCGCCCGGGCCGCCCGCGCCGCCGAGTTCGCCGGCCTGTTCGACAAGCAGGGTTTTCGCGCCCGATTCCGCGGCGGCGACGGCGGCGGCGACTCCGGCCGGTCCGCCGCCGGCGACGATTACATCGTAAAAAAGTTTGTTGTGCATCTGGTGAAGCCTGACTGGGTTATATTGCAGAAGCACCGGAATATCCGGCACACGCTGCTGACATTATGGATCATACGGATACGGCAATCATCCTTTGACCGCCCCCACCAGCAGCCCTTTCAGGAAAAAACGCTGCCCGGAAAGGAACACAAGCAGCATCGGCAGAATCATGACGACCGATCCCGCCATCAGCATGGTCCACTCGACGCTGCCGCCGGAAGTACTCTCATTGAAACGCGAAAGCGCGACCGGCAGCGTGAAAAGCTGCTCGCTGTGTGAAACGATGAGCGGCCACATGAGCGCCTTCCAGCTGCCCATGTAGGTCAGGATTCCGAGCGTCAGGAGCGCGTTGCGCGACAGCGGCAGGATCACATGGCAGTAGATGCCCCAGTGCCCGCAGCCGTCGAGCATCGCCGCCTCCTCAAGATCGCGCGGCAGGCTAAGGAAGAACTGGCGCAGCAGAAAGGTGCCGTACGCGCTGAAAAGCCCGGGCACGATCAGCGCCGCGTAAGTATCGACCCAGCCGAAGGAACGCAGGATCAGGAAGACCGGGATCATCGTAACGGTTCCGGGAACCATCAGCGTCGTAAGATAACCGAGAAAGATCCGGTCGCGCCCGAAGAAGCGCATCCGGGCGAACGCATAGGCCGCGAGACTGCTCGTGAAAAGCTGCCCGAGCGTGATGCTCACGGTCACGAAGAAGCTGTTAAGAAGATTGCGCAGGAGCGGCGTTTCGTCGAAAACCCGCCGGTAGTTCCGCAGATCCCACGAGACGGCGAACATGCTCCCGGGATCGGAGACATCCGCGCCCGGCGCTTTCAACGAAGTCAGAAGCATCCAGACCAGCGGAAAAAGCGTCGTAACGCCGAGCAGGACGAGTGCGAAAAGCACGAGAATGGTTTCACTGCGACCGGATTTCATTGCCGTTCTCCCCCGAATTTCCAGTTGACGAGCGTGATCGCCAGCACAAGCACGAAAAGCACGAGCGAAATCGCCGCCGCATATCCCATGTTGAACCAGACGAACCCATGGTTGTAAATGTAGTAGCTCAGCGTCGTCGTCGAACCGGCGGGGCCTCCCTGCGTCAGCACGAACGCGCTTTCAAAGCCGCCCTGGAAACCGGCGATCACCGACATCACGAAGATGAAGAAGCTCGTCGGCGCAAGCATCGGCACGGTGATGCAGCGGAACTGTCGGAACCGGCCCGCCCCATCGATCGCGGCCGCCTCGTAGAGCTCGGCGGAGATGTTCTGGAGCCCGGCCAGGTAGAGCAGCATGTTGCTGCCGCCCATCGCGCACCAGAGCGCAATCAGCATCAGCGTCGGCTTGGCCCAGTAATAGTCGCCGAGCCACGGCGCACCTGGAATTCCGGCCGATTCGAGCAGGCGGTTCATGAGCCCGAGCTCGGGTGAAAAGACGAGCCCCCAGAGCAGATAGAGCCCGACGCCGCCGCAGATCGTCGGCAGGTAGAAGACCGTGCGGAACACCGCGATACCGCGGAGCTTGCGGTTCAGCAGCAGAGCGATGCCGAGCGAAGCGAGCATATTGAGCGGAATCCCGAGCATCAGAAAGAGCGTGTTGCCGAGATACTGCCAGAATTCGGGATCATTCGGGACCATCCCGTCGCCGCAGCGGGAGAAGCCGAGCAGCCTGCGGAAATTCTCCAACCCGACAAAGACCGGATCGTGGAAGATGTCCCAGCGGAACAAACTGAGCCCGAAGGCGAAGAGAACCGGAATCAGCGTGAAGAGCAGGAAACCCGAGAAATTCGGGGCGAGATAACACCATGCGATAAGGCTGGTCCGGATTTTGCCGCCGTTCTTCATTTTACACCGCGCTCCTGTGCTCCGGCGATACGCCTGTTGATTTCGGCGGCGCACTGCTTCATGGCGGCCTCCGGTTCGAGCCGTCCCGAGTAGACTTCGTTGCGGTAGCGGTCGAATACGGCTGTAAGCTCCTGCTGGTTCGGGACGCGCGGCGTCAGGGCGAGCAGACCGGGCACACGCCCGAGCCGTTCAACGTGGAGCGGCGCGCCTGGATTCACGGCTTCGGCGGCGAGGAATTCGCGGGCGGCGCTTTTGCGGGCGGGCAGCGCGCGGCACGCCATGCCGAGCTGGAACTTCCGGCTCTGGAATTCGCGGCAGAGCTTCCACGCCTCCTCGGGATACGGTGTGCCGTGATAGATGCAGATCGCCTGGCTGCTTGCCCACTGCGCCTGCCGGGCCACGCGCGGCGAAAGCGCCACGCCCCACTCCATGCCGCACAGCAGCTCGGAAGCGCGGTCTCGCTGCATGGTATAGGAGAGCACCATCGGGAGCTTCTCCTGCCGGAACAGGCTCAGCGCGTCGCGGATCATATCGGGGCGATTCACGGCGGCGGGGATCAGCTTCTCCCGGTAAATGAGGTCGAGGTTGGTCCGGAGGCAGTTCAGCATCTCCGGTGAATCGCACCCGGCGCGGCCGGTCGCGGGATCGAAGATCTGCGCGCCGAACACCTCCGGCGGCAGCGCGTCGTTGAACGCATAACGCAGCGTCCTCCCCGCTCCGTCCTTCACGGCGAGGCCGCGCAGCGCGGCGAGAAACTCCCCGTAATCCCAGTTCTCCGACGGCTCCGGAACGCCCGCTTCGCGGAACAGCTTGCGGTTGTAGAGGATGAAGCTCGCGTCGATGCCGAACGGCAGTGCATGGCAGCGGCCGTTTTGCCGGTAGAGCGCAAGGATCTCGGGCGGATACTCCGAAAGGTCGAACTCCCGTTCGGCCCTTTCGGTCACATCGAGAAAGATGCCGCGGTCGGCGAACTCCGAAAACGACTGCCCCATCCACATGAGGTCCGGCGCGCAGCCTCCGGCGATCATGACCGTGACCTTCTGGTAGAAGTTCCCCGCGACCTCGAGCAGCCGCACAGAAACACCGGGATTCTTCCGCTCGAACTCCCGGACGGCTTCGCGGTAGACGGGCGAGGTCCTGACACTCGCCGGAACCGCGAGCGTCAACGTTTTTCCGCCGGCGCCGCCGGATTGCGTCGCGACGAGATATGTGCCGATTGCAAGATAGAGGAGCACGGCAACGGCAAATGCGAGCCGGCACGGTTTGAACCTGATCGTCTTCATTTGAAATTCAGCGTGTAGAGGTCTGTGTTGCAAAGCGTTGCCCGGATCCGGAATTCCGTCTCCGGAAGCCGGTCGAAGAGCGGCAGCTCCGTCCCGTCGCCGGAGACAAGGCGGCGCGAGAATCCCGGCAGCGGCCTGCCGTCGGGAGCAGTCAGTTCGACGGCGAGATAGCCGCCGGGACGGATCGCGGCATTGGCCGAGAGCTTTCCCCCGGCCGTCACCGGGCGGGTCGTGAAGCTGCCCGGTTTCTCACCGGCCCCGAGCGCGAACCAGCCGTCGGAGCGGCTGATCATGACGCCGGGCGTCATTCCGTACGTTTTCAGGGCATCGGCCAGCCGCTCCGGAGAGCCGAAATACGGAAAGTAGGGCCAGGCTTCAAGGTCGCGGCCCTCGAAGCGGGCGGCGAGCGTCCCGCCGTTCAGCTCCCGCATCCGTTCCGGATTGCGCACGAGTTCGCCGCCGAAGTGCGGGAACATCGCGCTCCAGCCGACAAGATGGTAGAGCTTTCCGTCGCGCTCCGCAAAGTTGTTGTGAGGGACGAAGAGCCCGAAGTTCCACTCTCCGGGTTTCCCCGGCGCGACCCACGGCGTGTGTCCCGGGAGCCGCTGCCAGCAGCGTCCGCCGTCCCACGAGTAGGCGAGCTCGCAGTGGTACTGCTGGTGCAGCGCGCTGTACGGCATCGTGTAGGCGATCATCAGCTGCCTGCCGCCCGGCACGGAGTAGATGCTCGCGCCGTAATGCTGTGCGGTGGGCGGATCGCTCTCGTCGGGCAGCGCATAATAGTGCTGCTTCCAGTTCAGCCCGTCCTGCGTCGAGAAGACGGTCAGGATCCGGGCGATCTGCCGGAGATTGTCGTAGCGCGCGACAAAGGGAGGATAGCGCCGCAGCAGACGGCCGCGCACATAGAAGAAGGTCCTGCCGTCCTGCGAGAGCCACTGCCCGGCGAAGTTGTCGTTGCTGTCGGTGGGGGATTCAAATTCCCCGCCGGAGATATTGTCCTGCAGAAACGGCTTCTTCTGCAGCAGCAGGAGCTCGCCGCCCTTCTGCCACATGAGCCAGGTGCTCTGCGGCGGAGGCTGGATGACACCCCAGTCGAGCCGCCGATAGCCGGTATACTGGACCTTGAGCTCGCGCAGGTTCACGGGGCCGTCCTTCTCCGGCTCGTAGAAACGGATTTTCTTCCCGGTCCTGAAAGCGTAGCCGAAGCCCGTGCTGCCGCCGGACTCCTTGCGGGCGCGCTGAAGTCCGGCGGCGACCCCGGAGAGTTCGCCGGGGTCGCCCTCGCGGACCGTCCAGACATCGGGACGTTCCACCGAAGCGACTGCATGGAGCCTCCGTTTCGAGGCCGCTTCGGAGCGGCGGTTCATCGCCATGAACCCGACAGTCAGCTTTCCGTCGGCATCGAAGCCGATCCGATTGCCGATCTGTACGAGCTCATCCGGTTTCAGGAAGGGGCGGCCGACCCGGTGCACTTCGGGAGGGACCACGCGGATCGAAAGATTCTCGCGCCGCTCCAGATACCAGTCATCCGGGAAAAACATCTTGCTGCCGCTCATCTCCTCCGCCTCTTTCGGCGGCGCGAGGGGCGCGAGCCGGTCGATCCGCAACAGCCGTGCGAACTCCCCGGCGACTTCGCCGGAGGGATCGGCGGCGCGGAGGGTCGTGCGGTACTCTCCGGTCGGCCAGCCGGAGATATCGACGCCAATCCGGTTCAGGCCCGGGTGCAGCGTAACGCGGCGCCCGGCGGCAGTTTCGCGCCCCGTGTGCCGTTCGCGGACGGTCAGCACGACCGGGAGCAGACGCATTTTTTCACTGAGAACCGCATGCAGTTCGGCGCGCTGCTGGCTGCGGTAGACCGGCAGCCGGAATTCCGCCTGCAACACCCCGCTGAGATGGTTCGACGGAGCCGCGGCCCCCGCATCCGGAATCAGTTCAACCTCGCGCAGGATCACGGCTTTCGGGACGCTCCGGCCGGAGCTGCGTTTGCCGGTGTCGCCGGAGCCGGTCACGGTGACGCGGAGCGCGGTGAGCTCCAACGGCTCGAACCGGACAATGTCGAAGAATTTCTGCGGCGCGTTTCGCAGCGCATCGGAGACGCCGGGGAGCGCGCTGCGTGCCGCGAGCTCGCGCCACTGGCCGCTCGCGGTGGAAAAGCCATGAACCGTATATGCGGTTGCGGCGAGTTCGCCGCTCGGGTTGTTCCGGTTCGCGGTGTTGCCGCTGTAGAGACGGAGAGCGGCGACCCGCACCGGAGCGTCCCATTCGAATTCAACCGTCGCGGGAAGCGCAATGGTTTCGGCGGAGTCGTTCGCGGTGCTGCCGTCATTCAGGCGCTGTACCGCGCGCCGGGTGCCGTCCGGATTGAGCACCATGCCGCGCGCCGCGATCAGCACATTGCCGCTTCCGGCACCGGCCGGCAGAAGGAGCAGGACGGAAAAAAGAAAGAGTATGAGTTTCATGCTGCCGTATCCTCCCCGTCACCGCCTCATGTATTCGTCGACCACAACGTTCTTCGCCGGCCAGGCCGGAGCATTCTGCCCGCCATAGAGGTAGAAGCCGTCCGCGCGAACGCCGCGGAAATCGCCGTTCGCGAGCGGCTGCACATGCCCGTCCGCCATCGCGGCATTCGCGCGGAGGTTATGGCGCAGGTGCGCGGCCTGATAACTGGCCTCATTGGCCCAGCCGAGCACATACTGGCTGCCGACATCCGTGGTGGTGTCCTCGCCGCTGCGGATGGAGTCCATCGCGATGATGAAGCGCGTGGGACTGTTCTCCCATTTCGCACTGAAATCCTGCGGAACAGGGCGGTCGAGCTTCAGGATCCGGTTGGACGGATCGGATTTCTGGCCGCGCAGGAAGGAACCGTATCCGAACATCGCCTTGACCGGATGCTCCGGCGGCTGAATCGACGGGCAGAAGTGTACCTTGTCGCTGAGCTTGACGTTCTGCATTTCGTTGGTTTTGGCGATGGAAAACGCTTCCGCCGCCTTAAGGTAGCCGGAGTGGGCCAGCATCGAAGTCCACGGGCCGCGCCCGGCGACATTCGTGGAGTTCGGGACGATCAGCCCGGCATTGTCATTGGCGTAAAACTGATAGAAACTGCCGATCTGCTTCAGGTTGCCGACGCACTTGCTCGAACGGGCGGATTCGCGCGCCCGGGAGAGAGCCGGCAGCAGCATCGATGCAAGAATCGCGATGATCGCAATCACAACGAGCAGCTCGATCAGAGTGAAACTGACGGTCAGGTTCCTTCGCTTTTCTCTCATGGTCCGTTTCCTTATGAATTAAGATGGGATTGCAGGAGTTCAATTCTGCTTCATGCGTTCGTAGTGGATTTTCAGGTGACGGCGCATCGCCGTCTGAATCCGGTCCGGATCGAGCGTGCGGATCGCTTCAAGAAGGTCGCGGTGGGAGACCTGCTCCGGATCCTCGAACCGGCGCGGAAAGCTCTCCGAGGCGTTTTTCCGGCGCGTTTCGCTGTCGTTGAAGAACTGCAGCAGCAGCTTCTGGAACGAGGAGAGCGAATGGCATTTCGTCGCCTGATAGATGCGGGAGTGGAAACGGTAATCGCAGTCGAGATAGCGTTCGTAGTCGGTCGGATCGCATTCTTCCTCCCCTACGATTTTCTCAAGCTCCGCGATATCCCCGGCGGAGATATTGGCAACGAGCATATCCGCCAGCCCGAGCTCAATCGTGAGCCGCAGGTTGAAGAAGTCACGCTGTTCCTCCTCCGAAAGAAACTTCGGGTCGATCATCTTCGAAAGCGTCTCGAAAATCGTCGGCCTGCCGACCACGATGCCGCGCCGCTTGCGCGATTCGAGCAGCCCGAGCATCCGCAGCCGGCTCAACGCCTCGCGCACGACAGGGCGGCTGATTTTCAGCATTTCGGAGAGCTCCTTTTCGCCGTGGAAGCTGTCGCCCGGACGAAAATCGTTTTCCCGCAGGTAATTATAAATCCTCTCCTCCACCACGTCGGTGAGTGAGGCCTGCTTGATTGTTGCCAGCATGGTCGGTCTCCTGTCGGTTGCATCATCGAAATCTGCATTAATTATACCAAACAATTGTCAATATGTCAAACATATTTAAAACTTTTTTCGATAAAAAATCAAAAAACCGAAAGGGAAGCAATCTGCGGGGGGCATCTTTTCAGCTCCGGCCATTCACATTCCATTGCCGGAAAAAAGGATCGCGGCGGCAGGGATGACCGCATCGGAAATCCTTCTGCCGCCGCCTGCCGCGCCATGGCGGGCGTGGTCTGCCTTCGCCCGTTACTTCGTCAGTTCATAGACGGCCACGGCGCCGTGCGGCGTGATGTTCTCCGCGCGGAACGCGAGTTCTCCCCCGGAGTACCGCGCGGGCAGCTCAAACAGCCTCCTGCCGTCGAAGCCGCAGGCGTAGAGCCGCATGCCCGGCTTCGCTTTCAGCGCGAGCTCCGCCACGCCCCGGCGCATCAGGAGCGGCAGCGTGCCGTACCGCTCAAGAACCTTGAGTTCGCTGTTCGCAAAGCGCGTTCCGGTGTTCCGGCAGTCGGTCAGGTGGAGGATCAGGATCCTGCCGCTCTCCGCAAGCGGGCGGCCATCCCGCGAGGCGACCAGCACGGAGCTCCATCCGTCACTCATGGCCACGCGGGCAAACTTCCCTTCGAAGCGCGTCCCCCCGGGGCCGACGAAACCTTCGCTGAGCGGCGTGACCGCCTGAAAGCTCCCCGCGTTGCGGTTCAGCGCGAGCTCCCCCGTGGAGCTGCGGAAGCTCTGTCGCTCCGGATCGTATTCGCCCGGCTTCAACGCCCCTTCCCGCCGCAGGGCCTCAAACATCTCCTGCTCCGTCCCGGTTCCGGCGACGGGAACGGCGGCGGCCGGTTTCCGCGCCTGAAGCGAAAGCAGCGCCCGGCTGCCGGGCGGCAGTTTGTCCGGCTCGAACGTGACGCCGCACTTCCCGATCAGCCCGGCGCGGGCCGTCCACTGCGGCATCCAGCGCGAATGCCCCGGCACATCGAGAAAATCCCGGTCGAGCCATACCGGAAAAGCGGCCCCGGATTCCGCCACGTCGCCGCGCAGGTAGAAGAGCGCCCCGGCCCGCTCCGAAAGCAGCCGCAGCGGCGCATTCGCCATGTCGAAAAAGCAGAGGTGGCTCGCGGGAGCAGCAAGCTTGTCGATCGTCCACGCATAGTTGAAGCGGCACATCATCGCGTGCCCCTGCAGCGAAGCGTAGGCTCCGGCCAGGAAGGCTCCGGCCGAACCGTACGGATTCGGCCAGGTGTAATCCCACTCCGTGACGATGTACGGTTTGCCGAAGATGCGGCTTGTGAACAGCGTGGAGCCGATCCCGCCATATGCGCGGACCGGACACTCCGGATCGACCGCCGCCGGGAGGCGCCAGTTCTTCCCGATGAACTGCGGGTGCGCCCAATAGCCGTGGCTGTCGACAAGATCGAAACCCTCGCGCAGAACGGCCGTGGAGTTGTCGTTGATGAAGTTCAGCCCCGTAACCGGAGCCCCGGCCCCGATCGAGCGCAGGAAGGCGGCCATGCGCGCATGGCCCCGGCGGCTGGTCTCCTGCAGGAACTTCGTCCACAGGACGGGGCGGCTCTTCGCGTCGGCCTCCAGCTTCTTCCGCTCCAGCCACTCCCGGAACTCCCGCTCGTACAGCTCCCGGACGAACGCGCTCCGCTGCGAGGTGCTCGAAAGCGTGTCCTCATTGACGAGACAGTAATTGACGATCGCCGGATCCTCCTTCCACGCGAGGCCGGTATACGGATTCACATGGTTCAGCAGATTTGCGGAGAACGCCTCCCAGTTGCGCATCGCGCTTTCGCGGATGAAGATCAGCGCTTTCATCTCGTGACCGGAAATGACGCGGTCCGGAAATTCCGGCAGTTCTCCCTTTTCCGGCCCCCGGACGGAAAAAAGATCGAGCGACGCATAGATCCCGCGCTCTTTGCAGCAGGCGAGCAGCCGGTCGAAGCGGTCGAGCTTCTCCGGGTCGAAGGTCGTCGAGCTCCCTTTCGAACGGTCGGGGAGCAGATTGTCGAACTGGTGGAACCGCACGAGATTGTATCCGGCGGCGGCCAACTCCTCCGTCAGCCGCCGCGCCTGTTCCGCATCCGGGAAATTACAGTCGGCGCAGAGGTTGATTCCCCAGAACCGGGCCGGAACGCCGGGACGTTCCGCAAACTCAAACCGCTCCCCGGCGCCCCTGACCGGGCCGTATTTTCCCGCCGGGGCATCCAGCAGGCCGGAGAAATCGACGATGGAGCCCGGCGCGACCGGTTTCGGATTCCCGACCGGACGCCATTCGTCATTCGCTTCCATGACGACGGGCACGTTCCGGTCCGCCTCAATAAACGCATCCGTGACCGTCGCGGCCGCGATGAGCCAGACGGCGTTCCCGGCGCTGCGGAACACGATCTCCTTCAGCGGCTTTCTTTCAAGCTCGATGCGCGTGGCATAGAGTCCGATCTCCGAACTCGGGTTCTCCCCTTTCCAGACCGGGATCCCGCGCTCGAGCCACCTCGGCTTCCAGAAATTCGCGGTGTCCGCCCCGCTCACCAGTGCATACCCCTTTTCGCCGCCGTCGGCGTAGCGGACAAGCACCTCCCCGACCGGCGCCGGGTTCGGCGTCTCCCAGCCGAGCGCGTTCAGCAGATAAAGATAGCGCCCGGAAATTCCGGGCGCTTCAACCGCGGTGCCGTCAGGCAGCCACTCCCGCGCTTTTCCCCGCAGCGCGATGCAGGAGCGCCCGCCGTTGCGCTCCGCGTCGAGGATGTCGAAGACGATCCCGCGGAAATCCCGCCGCCCGGCAGGCAGCGGCGAAAGGTCGTTCGCCGGCCCCTGGTCGGGCCATCCGCCCCGGCGGTCGTCGGCCGTTTCATCCCGGAACGCAAGATTCGACGCTTTGCGCAGATCGAGCGTATGCGCGGGCCAGGGGACGAACTCGAATTCGAGCTTCAGCCCGGCCTTGCCGATCGCTCCGCCGCCCGGGGAAAAATGGATCCGCAGCGACCAGCTGTCATCGCTGTAACGCCGATTGTCCTGCAGCATGGCGGTAAAGTCGCCGCGGATGAACAGCCGGCCGCCGGAGAGCGGGATCTCAAGCACGCTTTCCGGCCCGGTCCGCTTTCCTCCCCACGCGCGCCACCGCCCGGCATCGTACTGCGCGCCGAAATTCAGCGCCTTTCCGTTCAACAGCAGCGGACGGTCCAGGAATTCCCGGACGGGAAAGCGGGCGGTCAGGAAAAGCCCCTCGCTCTCCACCGGTTCGTCGGAGGCGAGCTCCCACGCGACCGTTGCGCGCTCCGGCTGCGGGGAGACCATGGTCTGGGTCAGGCGGAACTCCCCGTTCCCCGCCCGGAATGTACCGCGCCGAACCCCCTCCGCATCCGCCGCTCCGGGGAACTCAACCGTCTTCGGTCCCTGTTCGGTCGTCAGTTTCCACCCTTTCGAAAAGTGGACGATCCGGAATGAAAGCGTGTCGGCACTCAGGATCCCGGATGCGTCAAATGCAAACCGGGATCCGGCGAAAAGTGTTGCGGCAACGAAGGACAGGAGCAGTGCGTACGTGATTTTTTTCATGATCAGTGGGTCTTCTCAATGGTGTGGTTTCTGCGGCGGACGTAAAAGATGCCGTTTTCTTCATAGTTCAACCTGGACGCCGCGGCGTGTCCGTCGAAAAAGACGGCGTTGACTCCGCTGTCTCCGTGGCGCATATAAGGGACGTACTTGCTGTCGGCCGGAGCTCCCATCGTCGTACTCGTGCGCCCGGCGTACTGCAGCGTCTCCACGGCATGCCCGGGCGTCCAGCCGGAGCCGAAATTCTTCGAGGAGTCCATCAGCAGCGGACGCTTTGAGCCGGAGAGCCTCCTGCCGTCGCTGCCCTGGAACTCAAGGGAGCAGTTCAGGCTCTGGTCGGCGTTCTTCGTCCACAGCGCCATGCCGTACGTGTAGGCCTGGTCGCTGCTGATTTCATCCTTGAACGTGAACTCCTGAAATGACCCCGGACAGTGCGCGCTGCGGAGCGTCTTCAGATATCCGGCATGCCAGAGAAAACCGAGCCAGCGGCGGTACTCCCCGCTCTCCTGCAGCTGCATGATCTGCGTAAAGCAGTTCCGGTTGTCCCCCGCGTACATCAGCTGCGAGGCGCCGCACTGTTTCAGGTTCGCGATGCACTTGATCGACTGCGCCCGTTCCCGCGCCTGGTTCAGCGCCGGCAGCAGCATCGACGCGAGGATCGCGATAATCGCAATCACGACAAGCAGTTCTATAAGTGTGAAACGGGCGAAAGCAAGGCCGCGGGAGCCGGGAGATGCGGGGGGGCGTTTCCGCTCCGGTACGGGGAGAGACGCGGTGCAAGTCACCGCTTTCTCTCCCCCGAGCCCCTCTCTTTCACGCCGGGCGGACGAAAGAGAATGATTGTATACATAGCAAGTTTTCATCACCGGCAGCTCTACCAATGTAAACTCTCTTCTCATGCATTCATCCTCCGGATTGCGGTTGATTCTTTATAGGAATTATAGCAGAAAATACAAGAAAAACCAAGCCCCGGAGTGACAATTACGTGCACCATTGTGCACCGGCATTTGCTTTCCGGCATTTCCGGTGATATAGTCAGCGCCATGAAGCATGTAACCAGCAGGACAGTGGCCGCGGAGGCGGGCGTATCGCACAGCACGGTTTCGCGGGTGCTCAACAACGACCCGCGCATCACGGCGGAGACGGCGCGCCGGGTCATCGCCGCCGCGCGGCAGCTCGGATATCCGCTCACGCCCCGGAGCGGCCGCCGCATCCTCGGCGTTCTCATGCCCCGCCGGGTGCAGGACAGCTACGTCGTATCGGGGTTGGAGAGCCTGATCCGCGAGGCATTCATACGCCGCTGCCGGGTCGAAATCATCCCGGAGGACGACATTGAACTCTTCAACGAACGGGCGATCTGGGGCGCCGTTTCCATGCTCGCGGACGACCGCCTCAACCGGGAGTGGTGCGCACAGCTGAAATCCCCGCTCATCCGCTTCGGCCGCAGGGGAAACCACCTCGAAAACATCTTCGTCGTCGCGTCGGACGGCATCGGGGACCTGCGCGCCATCATCGGCCATCTGACCGGGTTCGGCCACCGCAGGATCGGCTTTCTGCTCGGCCACTCCCGGCGGGAGGAGAGCACTCACCCCAGCCGTCGCGGCGAAGGCTTCCTGCGCGCGCTTTCCGCCTGCGGAGAGCTTGCGCCGGAGCGGTTCGTGCGGTACGGCGACGAAGGCAGCCTTGAGGACTCCCTCGATTATCTGGTGAACCGGCAGAACGTCACCGCGCTGCTCGTGCTCCCGGCCGGATATGCGCTGCGCGTCGCCGCCCTGCTCCGCGACGCCGGAATGAGGATCCCGCAGGATATTTCATTCGTCGCGTGGGAATATCCGGGCGTGACCGAATACCAGACGCCCCCGCTCACCGCGCTCCATCAGGACATGGACGGTTTCGCGCGCGCCGCCCTCGACCTGCTCGAACTCCTGGCCGCCGGCAGGAAACCCGCCGGCGACATCTTCGTCCCCGGCCGCCTGATCGAGCGCGCCTCCGTTTCCCATGCTGTACCGGAAAAGCAGACATCCGCAGCCCTGTTTCATTTTCACGGCTGAACGCTTTCGCCTCATATAGGCAAACGGTTTGCCTTTTTCGAAAAAAAATCATTTTGCCTCTTGCTTTTTCCATTGTTTTATATCATAATAAAGCAAGGCAAACGATTTGCCTAAGAGTTTATCCCCGAATAAGGAATTGGGAAAGCGAAGCGTTAAATTTACAGTCGCGCCGACTGCCGAAATAAGTCGATGCCGCAGTGCATCGGCGTTTGAGGCGGTCAGGTGAATGGGAATTTAACGCGGGAAGGCACAATTTTCTTATTCAGGGATAAGCTCTAAAGTAAATAACGACAACCCGGAGAGCACGAATGAGCATGAAACGAATCGCGGAGGAGTTCGGGGTCTCCGTATCGACCGTCAGCCGGATCCTGAACCGGAACGCAAACTTTTCCGTCTCCGAATCGCTGCGGCGGAAAATCCTCGACCGGGCCGCGCAGATCGGCTACCGGCCGAACCCGGTCTTCAAATCGCTCCGCAGCAACACCAGCAATCAGATCACGATGATCGAACAGGATGCGCACCGCTTTTCCGGCATGACTCCATACGCGGCGGGAATCGTGGAGAACGCCCTGCCGGTTTTCGAACGCGAGAATTACAATTTCAATTACTACTTCTCCCCGCGCGGCAAAGACAACCTCTACCGGCCGCCGTTCTGGCAATGCGCGGGGCTCATCCTCTCCGACGTGGACAGCGCATCCCGCCTGTCCGCCATCGAAGAGAGCGCCATCCCGTACATCGTCTTCAACGGCGAAGCCGGGCCGAACGGTACAGCGTTCAACATCGACGAAGAGAGAAACATGCGCCTCGCGCTGGACCACCTGACTTCGATGGGGCATACACGGATCATGTACCTGAATTTCACGACCACGCGGATTCCCCACCGCAGCGTCGGAGAGCGGCACAAGGCGTTCCTGCAATACATGAAAGAGAAGAATCTCCCGCTGCTCGCCGGACACCATGCGGGAGAATCCACCTACTACCATGAATTCCTCGCCGCCATGCGCGGACAGAAAGCGACCGCGGTGCTCGCCTACAACAATTACCGCGCCATCGAGCTCATGCAGGAAGCGTGGCGCGGGGGGCTCCGGGTTCCGGATGATTTCAGCATCATGCTGCTGGACGCCGCGCCGCACTCCTGCCAGCCGCTCGACGCGATCGCGCTGCCGTACCCGGTCATGTGCGCCGACGGAGCGGAACAGCTGATCCGGAAAATCCGGGGCGAACAGCTCCCGCCGGCCCGCCGCTACCCCGGCAGGCTCGCAATAAACGGTTCCGTCCGAAAACTCATCTGGCAAAGGAAAGAACACATGACAGCCAAAAAGAAAAGCGGCTTCACACTCATCGAGCTTCTGGTGGTAATTGCGATCATTGCGATCCTCGCGGCGATGCTGCTCCCGGCCCTGAACCAGGCCCGCGAACGGTCGCGTTCCGCCTCCTGCACGAACAATCTCAAACAGTGCGGGCTCGCCATAAACCTCTATGCCAACGACGCGAACGGCTTGATCTGGCTCCGCAGCAGGAAAAGCGACTACTGGCCGTATGTGCTGCGGGAGGGGAACTACCTGCCGTCCACCGTCAAAGACGGCGCAACCGTCACAACGGCCTCCATCTACTGCCCCAGCATCCTCGCCGTCAACGGCGGCAACAATATCGCCTGGGCGTACGGGATCTGGAACATCAGCTCCCTCAACGGACTCGGTGATACGCAGTTCGTCTACAACGTCAACAGCAAACAGAGCAGGATCGGCAACATCCTCCTGACCGTCTCCTCCACGGAAAAATACCTGGACACCAAAAAGCTCAAGCAGCCGACGCAGACCATGCTCCTCGCCGATTCCGCCCGCGGCGCAGGGTCGCCCAGCGACGGCAGGGGGCTGGCGTTCTTCACGCCCTCCGGATCGGCCTCGGGCTCGGAGACCGCCGGAGTCCGGCTGGTCCACAACGACCGTGCAAACGGCCTCTACCTCGACGGCCATGTGAAGTCCTCCAATGCGCATGAGCTGAACCGAAGCCTCATGAACTTCCGCTACCTGCTCTCCGGCAGCGGCTCCCCCATTCCGTTCACGGAATAATCCACCCTCACAGCAAGGAATGAAACGATGATATCAAGAACCCTTTGTGCCTTTTTTCTGGCCGTCGCCATCGCCGCCGGGGCGGCTGAAGTCAAATTCCGGAAGGACGGTTCGATCGAATCCTGCGATATCCGGTTCCGCTCCGTCCTGATGTACGGCCCTCTGTGGCAGAGCGTCCGGCTAGCCTCCGTCCGGATCAACGGCGGCGAGTGTACCGCACTGCTGGAGACGGACGGCAAGCTGAACGTCACCGGCCGCTACCGCTGCACGATCACCCCGGAGAAGGATCAGGCAGCCGCAATCGACCTCTCCATGCGGTTCCCGGAGAAGCTTCCGGTGAGAACCGCATATTTCGGGTTCTCCGTCCCGCTCGGCAGCCGGATCGAACCCGACGGCAAGGAGCTCGCGCTCCCGGAGCAGTATGAAAAAACCGTCGTCGCGGAACGCTCCTGCAGACGCCTCCGCGTTTCCCTGCCCGGCGGGCAGACATTCATATTCACCGGAAACCTCAGCATCCTCGTGCAGGACAGCCGGAAAAGCGACAAGTCCAAAGGGTTCGAAATCCGCCTGCACTGTTCGCGCTCACAGGACGGGCTCGGCTATGCATTGAAATTCACAATGCAGCCGGAGCAGCCGGTAATCACTCCGGTCGATCTCTCGCGGGCCGCGAACCGCGGCTTCTCCGACCAGGTCGCCGACGACGGCAAGGGCGGCTGGACCGATCAGGGGGCCAGCAACGACCTGTCGATGCTGAAGCCCGGCGCCATCCGGCTCGGCAGACTCCTCTTCAATGTCCTCGACGAGACGAAAAACGGTGGAAAAGCCGCGCTCATCGTCGCCGGAAAAGAGCGCGGATTCGCACCGCAGGAGCTCACGCTCGAACTCCCGGCCGGCAACAACGCCTCCGGAATCAGCCTGCTGCACGCCTCCGCCTGGACGCCCGGCGGCAAGCTCGGCGAAATGGCGATCCGCTACCCGGACGGCACCGGAGAGCTCATCCCGTTGACCGGACGCGACGACTGCGGGAACTGGCACGGCCCGCGCAACCGGCGCAACGGCTGCGTCGCCTGGCGCGGTTACAACAGCCAGACCTCCGTGGGGCTCTACGCCTCGGCTTTCCCGCTCAGAAAGCGTTCGCCGGAGCGGGTCACGTTCCGCATCACCTCACCGTCTGCGGTCTGGATGATCGCGGGCGTGACACTCAGCGATCCCGCCGTCACGGTCCCCTTCCGGCAGGAACAGGAGCTCATCGTCCGTGAAGGCAAAGAGTGGGTGAAACTCGACTTCAAGAGCGAAATTCCGGAGGGCGGCCCGCTCGACTTCTCGTTCCTGCTCGACGCCCCCGCCGGCAAATACGGCCGCGTGACCGTCGCCCCGGACGGCGGATTCACATTCGAAAACGCCCCGGAGAAACGACTCCGGCTCTACGGCGAAAATCTCTGCGAGCGGGCGCTTCAGCTCGACGAAACCGCCGCCGCATCGCTGGCCGCATACTTCGCCCGCATGGGAATCAACAGCGTCCGGCTTCACCACCACGACAATGCGCTCATCGACCCCGATTCCCCGGATTCACTGACTTTCGACCCGAAGGCGCTCGACCGGTTCGACCGCCTCTTCGCCAGGCTGAAGGAGCAGGGCATCTACATCACGACCGACCTCTACACGAGCCGCAGACTCAAAGCCGGCGACGACATCCCCGAGCTCGCCGGGCACACAGGGAACCTCAGGCTGAAAACCGTACTTCCGGTCAGCCGTGCCGCGATGCGGAACTGGAAGAGCTTCACACGGCAGTGGATGACCCACCGCAACCCGTATACCGGCCTCGCCTGGGGCGAGGATCCGGCGCTCGTCTTCGTGAACCTCGTGAATGAGGACAACATCTGGGTATGGTGGAACTCCGATGCGCGTGTCGCCGAACTCTATCGCAGGGAGTTCGACCGCTACCGCGCCGAAAACCGTCTGCCCGACTCCCCGGCCGGCAACAGCAACCCGGTATTCCGCCGCTTTCTCGACGAGCTCCAGATGAAGTGCCAGCAGGAGATGATGGAGTTCCTGCGTGATGAGCTCAAGCTCAAGGTGCTGCTCACGAGCCAGAATTTCTACGGCGATGTCCCGTCCACGATCATCCGGAACCGGTTCGATCTCGTGGACGATCATCAATACCACGATCATCCCGGCTTCCCGAAGTCGGAGTGGGGGCTGCCGCAGACCTTTTCACAACGCTCCGCCATCGCAAACATGGCGTCGCTGCCGCGCACGCTGCTCCCGAACCGGATCTACGGAAAGCCGTTCGCCGTCACGGAATTCTGCTACACCGCGCCGAACATCTACCGCGCCGAGGGCGGCCCGCTGATCGGAGGCTACGCCGCGCTGCAGGATTGGAACGCGCTCTACCGCTTCGCCTACTCCTTCAGCGCGGTCAACAGTTCGCCCCGCCGGGTCATCAACGATTTCGAAAGCGCAAACGAACCGATGGCCCAGTTCGGCGACCGCATCGCCGCGGCGCTCTTCGTGCGCGGAGACGTGAAAACCGCGCCGGAGAAATATGTGTTCCAACTGCCGGAGGAGTTCTACTCGTCGGGGCTCGACCGGAATTTCCCCGGTGAATTCCAGACGCTCGGGCTCATCGCCCGGATCGGCTCCGCCGCCGGCCCCCTGCCCGCCGGAACAGAGCCGTGGGACCGCGTCTCCGACAGGCGCATCCTGAAACTCTGGAAAGATGCGCGGGAGAAGAGAGTCGCCGTCAGCTCCACCGGAGAGCTGAAACTCGATGCGGATCGCGGCGTATTCACCATCCGCACCCCGCGCACCGAAACCGTGACGCTGAAGAAAGGCGCCGCATCCGCCGGCCTCCTCTCGGTCGCCAATGCCGATACGCACCAGACCGTCGCGGCAATTTCACTCGACGGCAGGCCGCTCGCCGAAAGCGGTTCGATCGTACTCTTTCAACTCACCGACGTCTGCAACTCGGAGATCCGGTTCGGCAACGAAGAAAAAACCTGGCTCGACTCCAAGGGCAAAACCCCGCTGCTCGTCCGGCGCGGCGGAGCGGAAATCACACTGCGGAGCCCTGTGCCGTACCGCGTGACCGCCCTGAACTGTGACGGCGCACCGAAAGGCGAGGTCCCCGGAACACTCCGGGACGGCCGGTTCTCCTTCACGGCCCGCACCGACCTCCATCCCGGCGGAATCATGGCCTATCACCTGATCCGGCCATAGTCCTGAAAGCTTCAGAACATGAAAAAGCCCGGCCCGGAAACAGTTCCGGCCGGGCTTCATTCATGAGGGAAAACTTAGAGCTTATATGCTTTCCATCATGAAAAATCACAAATGCTGCATTTCCGCTTCATTCGCGCGGCCTTGTGCGCGTCTGGTTAACTCTGTCAGCCTGACACTTACAAAACCACGCGACTTTTGCGAAAATTTCGCATTTATGATTTCTCATTCAGGAAATCGTATTACTTCTTGTCGTCCGGAGCCGCACCCTCTTTTTTCCCGGCTTCCACTTTCTCTTCCTCTTCCTCTTTCTCTTCCACCTGCTCGATCGCAGCCTGATCGACCAGAGAAACCTGGCCGGCGACGCGACCGTCATCCAACGGGTTGTCGATACGCGCCTCAAGGTCGCGGAAAAGCTGGATCGTGTCGCGCGTGCCGCCCCAGAAGAACCAGACCGTCGTGATGGCGCCCGCGATCGCCGGGATCAACAGCGTGGTGATGTAGAAATAGTAGCTCCACCATTCGAGCGGCCAGGTGTAGAAGAAGTTCCAGACCACGACAAGGACGAACGTGATGCCGAGCTGGTAGACCAGCGAATAGCCGAAGACCGACCACGCGATGACGCGGTCGCCGGTCGTGTACTCCGGCGTGATGCCGATGAGCTTGTTCCAGACGTTCTTCCACGTCCACTTCGAGTGGATCTTCTTTTCGACCCCGTCGATGTTGTAGATGCCGCGATGCAGCAGCCGCTCGAGGTTGTAGGGCCCTTTGTAGGTGACCAGAGAGCCGATGATGTAGGCGGCGATACCGGAAATCATCGCGATGAAGTAGATCTCATAGGAGTTGATCGGGAACTTCTCCGGCGTCATCTCCCAGACGACGTACGGTTCGAACGGCGTGGTCAGCAGCGACAGGAAATTGCCGAGCGGAACATCCCATCCCTGGTCGACCAGGAAGGGATAGATGTTGCGCGCCCAGTGGCGCTGCATGAAAATTCCGCCGATCGAAATGCCGGAACCCGCGAAGATCGCCGAAAACGCCCCGGTCGTATTGCCGAACCGGCTGTAGAGGCCGCCGATCATCACCGGCCCGGCGCCGCCGAGCCAGATCGAACACATGATCGTCACGAACATATTGATATAGTCCAGCTGCACGAACAGCAAACTGAACATCAGGAAGAACAACGCCACGCCGACCGAACACAAACGCAGCCAGAGCAGATGCTGCTTCGGAGTGAACGCCTTCTTCTTGAACGGCATGATCACGTCCTGCAGGATCGTACTGGATGCGTTGAAGATGCGCGAGTCGTCGGTCGAAAGCACGAGCATGATCATCAGCAGCCCGAACATGCCGAGCACGCCGACCGGGAAGGTTTTGCGCAGCGTGATCGTCATCATCATCTGCTGGTAGATCGTGCGGAATTTCTGGAACGTGAAATTGCCGTCCCCGTCATGACCGACCGTATCCTGTACGACCTTGTAAACCGGAGTTTCGAGATTGTGCAGGCGGCACATCGGCTCATCGACGCCGATCTTATGCCGCTGCGCCGGCATCGCCTTGACCGCGGCCGCGACCTTCGCCTGCTCAACCGGATCGGGGATCGTTTCAAGCGAGGACTTTTCAGCAAGCGTATCGCGGATGTCCTTCGCACGGTCGGCGTAATTTTCATGGTTCATGATCGTGATGACCATGACCGCGATCACCATCAGCATCACATAGGAGAAGCCGTTGCGCCAGGCGCCGAGAATACCGGCCATCTTCTGCTCGTGCGGCGTACGGCCCGAGTTCGAGGTGTCGTTGCCGAACCAGCTCGCGCGGTTCAGGATAGTGGCGAAAAGGTTCACGACCAGGGCGAAGATATTGAAGTCGCGCAGCTTGGAGACGTCATAGGGATTCAGGAAGCTTTCGCCGGGAGCGCGGTCCATCATGGTCGGCGCGATTTCGCCGTCCCACGAGACGTTCAGGAGGATATAGCCGACGATGATGACGAACACCGGGTAGCAGAGCAGCCCCTGGAACGTATCGGTGATGAGCAGCGATACACGTCCGCCCGGCCAGATGCAGACCATCGCCATCGTCATCAGGAGCACGAGGATGATCGTGAAACACGGAACAGGGAGCCCGAAAATCGAAACAGTGTGCGGCAGCCCGAGAAAGTAGATGAAGAAGTTCACCGCGATCGCCGGCCCGAGCGCATTCGTGATCATTTCGGAGATCGTGCGCAGCGCAGAGGCGAAAATACGGAAAGGGCGGTTGTAGCGCATTTCGAGGAACTGGCCGAACGAAAGCGCTTTCGTTTCACGCCAGCGGTAAACGCAGTAACCGGTCAGTGAAAAAACCACGCCGAGCGGGGCAACCAGCTTTCCCCAGAAGTCAACGCCGTACCCGGTCTGATATTTCGCCTCACAGAGGGCGACCAGTGTAATGACGCTCAGGCCCGCAGTCAGGTCGCCGACCGAAATCACGTAGCGCCCCGCCACACGCCCGGCAGCCAGAAAGTCGACGACACCGCGGACATACTTGCCCGAATAAATCGCCGCCCCCAGGATGATAACCAGGGGAACGATCATGATACACCAATCGATCCAATGCATTTTTCTTTTTCGTCCTCATCTATTCAGGTTGATCTGCATGCATTCCGCCGCGGCGAATTCCGCCCGGCGACTCCGGAAAGTGTTTTTTATGTTGTACCGCCCCCCCTTTTTCAGGCTGAACCGCTCACGGTTTGAAAATCAAGTATAAATTCAATACAGTCAAACGCTTACCACAAAAAAGAAGCTGCACCGTTCCCGTCATTCAGCAAAACAGGTTTCCGCCTGTTTCATAACCGAACGGCCAACTTCTGCAGCGCGGCAGGCGCGATCACCTCCGCATACCGGTCTCCAACCCGGAAATATATCACAAATTTGCGAATATTCAAGCACGCGAACCGACTAATTTCCATCACATTCGAACAAGCCGGAACGCAAAGCATCCGGCCTGTCCGAAAACAGGCCGGATGCACACGGATAACGGCGTCAACCCTTGACCGCGCCCGACGAAAGACCGCGGATGAACAGCTTCATACAGAAGATGAAGAGAACCACCAGCGGGATCGATGCGATCGTGTAACCCGCCATCAGCTGCCCCCAGTTCTTCGTGTACTCGCCCTCGAGGTGCAGCAGCGCAACCGAAATCGTCTGGAGGTTCGTGTCGCGCAGATACAGCAGCGGGGAGACGAAGTTGTTCCACTGCCCGATGATCGACAGGATCCCGAGCGTGCCGATGATCGGCATGGACAGCGGAACCACCACATGCCAGATCTGATAGAACATGTTCCCCCCGTCGATCTCGATCGCATCGAACAAATCCTGCGGAATATCCTCGATGAAGTTCCGCAACACGAAGATGTTGAACGCCTGTCCGCCCGCAATCGCCGGAATGATCAGCGCAAAGTGCGTGTTGTAAAGCCCGAGGGAGGTGATGAGCTTGAACATCGGCACCATGTTCGCCACGGCCGGATACATCATGAGGATGATGAATACGCCGAACAGAAACTTCGACCCCGGCATCTTGTAACGCGCGAAAAAGAACGCTCCGATGGTCGCCACCGTCAGCGTCAGCACCGTCGCCGTGATCGCCACGAACGCCGTGTTGAAGATCGTCCCGCCGAGGTGGTTCCAGCTGAACAGGTAGTTCTCCCAGTGGAACGGGGCCTCGGGGAACCACGGGTTCCGCGAGAACTGCTGGTTGTCCTTCAGCGAAATGTTGATCATGAGGTACATCGGTACGAATGCGAAAAACAGCACAAGCAGAATGAAAACGTGCTTGAAAAATTCGGCGGTTCTGGACCGTACTACGCGAGCCATATGTAAACTCCTACTTTCTAACCCGAACGAAGCGGTTGTTGATCAATGTCAGGGCGAGCGTGACCACAAAGATCACAAAACCGATCGCGCAGCCGTAGCCGAAAAGCCCGCGCGCAAACGCTTCGCGGAAAATCATGAGGCCCGGCACCGTCGCGATGCCCCCCGGACCGCCGTCCACGCCGAGGAACAGATAGATGTTCTCCCAGCTCTGGATCGTGCCGATGATCATCAGGATCAGGTTGATGCGCACCTGCGTCATGATAAGCGGCAGCTCGATCTTGAAAAAGACCGTCAGCGGCCCCGCTCCGTCGATATCCGCCGCCTCGTAGATGTCCTCGCTGATCCCCTGCAGGCCCGCGAGATAGATCAGCACGCCGAACGCCCCGACCCACGGGAACCCCATGAACACCAGCGACGGAATCACCAGAGCGTCATTGGAAAGCCACTGAATCGTATCCGTCGGCGAGATGAACCCCATGACCCGCAGCAGGTTGTTCAGAATGCCGCTGTTCGGCTCGTAGAAGTATTTCCAGATCAGGATGCCGACCATGCCGGGGATGATCATCGGGATCACGAAGAGGATCCGGTACAGATACCCGACCCGGTCGCTGATCACGTGATGCAGTATAACCGCCACCACGATCGGCAGCGACATTTTGACGATATTGGCGGCCACGAAGATCGCAACGACGTAGAAGCTGTGCCACAGCGCCGAATCGCGCCACATGCGCACGATGTTCTGGAACCCGACGAACTCCTCGACCGTGTCGCCGTCCCAACGGTAGAACATGTGCCACATGCCGTTCACGATCGGGTGGTAGTTGAAAATCAGCACCAGGAGCAGCGGGACCGCGATCAGCAGATACGCCGGCCAATAATAACGCAGTTTCGCGAATGGAACTTCAATTGCCATTTTTACCGTACTCCTCCAACTTGCCGAGCTCTTCCATTAACAGAATGTTGGCATCCACCGCCCGGTAACGGCTGACAATGCCTTCGAGGTTGATATTCGAGCGCATCATGAACAGGCCTATTTCAGGAGAATCAGCCTCGGAAACCGCGACTCCCACAGCCAGCGCGGAGCGCGTGCCGTCCATGCTCCAGAGGTTCCGGAGAACGCCGAAGGTCGCCTCCTGCACCTCATCGGTCATCTGCACCCGGTCGCCGAGGAAATCGTTCCAGAAAAACGCTTTCGGGTCTTCCGGCTGACGGATGATACAGTTCTCCAGACGCTGCAGCGAAAGCCGGTTCGACAGCGTTCCGATCGAAGTGAACGGCGAAGTCACGGCCGTATGGCTCGTATTCGTGACCGGTTCGAAATCCTTCATCACGCCCTCATACTTCACCTCTTTCAGCGAAGACATCCATTTGCAGTGTTCAACCATGACGAGCTGGTTGATTTTCCAACTTGTGAGGAACTGCAGAAAGTCGAGCGCGAGGTCGAAATCCTTCGTCTTCTTCGGAATGCCGAACCGGCCCTGGATCCCGCTGCCGAGCTCGGTGATCCGGCCGAACGATTTCGCCCCGAGCCGATGCTGTTTATCCAACACCGGGATCTGGATCACCCGGACCGGGAACGGCGCATTGTTGATCATACTGAACGCGTTCCAGGTTCCGTCGATGAAGAACGCAACGTTCCCCGCAAAGAAAAGGTATTTCGTCTGCTCGAGGTCGATCGCCGGGAAGCCGTCGGCAAAATACTGCCCGACCTCGGCCACGATCTCGACCGGCTGCAGCAGCCGGTCCCTGTCAAGCTCACCGCTGTTGATCTGCCGGAACAGCTCTCCGGGCTGAACGCCGTACCCGTATTTGGAGCCCGTGTCGGAGAGGTCCGTCCCCAGCTGCGAATTGTAAGTGCCGAAAATCTGGCCGATGGTCCCCTTGTCGAAACCTCGTACACCGATCGGGATGATCGGGCGGTTCTGCTCGAGGCCGTACTCTTTAAGCTTTTTACACGCCTCCAGCCATTCAGTCAGGGTGTCGGGCAGCTCGGTCGTGCCGGTCGCCTCCTCGTAAAGCTTCATATTCACATACAGCCGTGTCGTGTGCATAAACGTGCAGACGGAGAAGAATTCGCTGTAAGCCGTATCGAGCGCACTGAGCATATCATCCGCGAAGCTTTCGCGCCAGCTCATCTTTTCAAGCGGCGTCCCCTTGTTCCACGGATTCGGGTTGCCGATGTACGGAGACAGCGGCGTGAAATACTGGTTCAGGATATCGGAACTGCCGGTCACCTCCAGGACGTCGGCCGGAGCGCCGCCGATCAACTGCGTCAGGTACCACTGCTGGTAGCCGCGCACCGGAATCGCGACCTGCCGGACCTTTACCTTCACGCCCTGTGCGGCCTTGGCTTTCTCATATTCGGCGATCGCCGCGTTGACGCCCTCGCGGAAACCGTCTTCCAACTGCCAGTGCGCGATGGTGAGAACCTTGGTATCCGGGGAAAACACCACCGACATTCCGCCGTAGTTCCGGATCACCATAATGACGGAAACAATGTAAAAGAGAATGGCCAGAATAATCCCGAGCTTCTGGAACTTCCCGGCGCCGTGAACTTCGTCTGCCTGCTTTTTGCTCATTTTCTGCCGCCGCCCTCTCCGAGTTCTTCCAGAAACCGCTGAGCAACCACCGCCTGCCCGGAATAGGGATAACGCTTCAGGTACTCATTGTAGTATTTGACCGCCATCGGCTTGTCGCCGATCTTCTTGTGGTAGAGGAACGCCAGCCGGAAAAGCCCGCTGCGGTTTTCATTCGGATTCGCGAACCCGATCTCATACCCCTCCCGCAGATGGCGGGCCGCGGTCCTGTAGTCGTCCTTCAGCCGGATATACTCGTATTCCGCGAGAAGATGAAGCGGCGGAAGCAGCTTCGGGTCACCGGAGAAGTTGCGGAAGAACAGTTCAAGATCCTCGAAAGCGGCATTGCGCTGCTCCGGATCCTCAAGCCGCTCCCGGATGAGGTAGAGAAACGCATTGCGGGCCGCGGAACTGCCGGGCGCCATCTCCATGACCCGGCCGAAAATCTTCACATGGTCATAACGGTCGCCGGCGCTGCCGTAAAGCTCCCGCCGCTCCTTCATGAGCTGGGCGGTCCGCCCGAGCGCGACTCCGGCTTCCAACCGGTATTCGAGCGGCATTTTGTCATTGTAAAAGAGTTCTGCAAGGGTCAATTGCCCGCGCTTGACATCCTGGCGGCTGCGGTCATATAAGTCGCACAGTCCGCCGATCAGCTGTCCCTCCGGTGTATCCGGAATCTGTTTCGCGAGCTTTCCCGCCTGCGCATAATCCATTGCAGCATATGCCTTCAATGCTGCGCGCGGCGTCTCCCTGTCCGGTCCGGACTCCACTGCACCGACAACTCCCGCCCCCGCAAGAGTCACGGCCAGAATCCACAACGGTTTGACCATTGCACCTCCTTTGATTCCGCGCATCTGGCGGAACCGTGCTGTTTCGATCGCCCTCCGGAAGACCCCCTCGTCCGGAAAGCTGTTTCATGCATTTTTTAATCATAGCATGACAGCAGCAAAATGTCAACAGGAATACGGGAAAAAATCCTGCAACTTTCTGCAACATCACGCTCTTTCAATGAAAATGAATACAGATGCCGTCCCCGGCTCCGGACACTCCTCAGTCACTGACCGAATACCGTCTGACAAGATAGCGGTTGAGATAACCTGAGAGCTCGATCCGCCGCGGCGGCGGCAGGGTCGGGTGACACTCCACAATCGCCAGCAGCTCCGCGGCGGTCGGCACGTCGTCGCGCCCGATCAGCTTTTGCCGGCGCAGTTTGCGCAGCAGTTTGCGGTACTCCCTCTGCGCCTTCCGCCGCTCCGGCGTCAGATGGTCGTCCGGACGCCGCTTGCGATGATACAGCAGCATACGGATGACGAAGCCGATCACAAACCCGGTCAGCGTACCCCACACAGGATGCGTCACGATATACCCGATCCACTCCCAGGCCAGCATCAGGATCGCCATCGACCCCTCGGCAAAATGGCCGCGCCGCAGGCTGCTCAGGATCTCAAACCACGAAAGCCGCAGATAGTCGCTGCGGCTGCTGAGCCGCTCCTGCCAGGAGTCCGGCCGCGCCGCCGCCGCGGTTACGGTCGGCGGAGTCGTATCCACCACGACCCATTGCCGGTTCTGCCGGTCGTACGCCTCCACCCATGCGTGCGCATTGCCGTAACGCGCGATGAAATACTTCCCGGAGGGATGGGGTTCGTTACAGATGATGCCGGTCACATAGCGGGCCGGAACCCCGGCACTGCGCAACAGGAGCGCGGTTGCCGAAGCGAAAAGCTCGCAATGCGCCCGGCGGTGCTCCGTCAGGAAAAACTTGACCGGGTCGCTCGGCCGCCAACGCTGCCGGAAACGGCCGCGCCGCTCCGGATTCATCGCTCCTCCGGCGAGGCGCCCGGCGGCCCGCATCCCCATACGGAATCCCGGATGGCGCTCGATGCGGCGCTCCATGTCGTCCGGCACGGGCCTGCGCCTCGGGCGGTAATCCTCCTCGCGCATCGGTTCGGACTTCGGCCCCTGCCAGTCCAGAGAGTATTGGAACTCCCGGCTGAAATACTCCTGCAGCTTCTGGAAGCGCTCCGCATCGGTCGTATACTTCGCGAGCCCGAGCTCGTCGACGATGCCGTCCAGTACGGGCCTGACCTCCCGCGGGACCTCCAGGAACTCCCGGCCCGGCTTGGCGGGCTGCTGCATGGCGGACTCCTCCCCCGGCGTATCGGCGTAGACTGAGTATCCGCCCTCACGCACGAACTGTTCGACTTCGATCCGCCCGTCGCGGAACCGCAGGACGCGCGAAGCGATCAGCGCCATCGACACCGTGTCCCCCGGAACGACCAGGACATTCCCCTGAAGCGATTCGTCCGGATAGATATCCCACACATTGTCGGTCTTCTCCATGCGTGTGACCGAATAAAGCTGGTCGGCGGAGAGCGAACCCTCCGAAATCGTCGTCGGCAGCGGTGTGCCGAGCGCCTCTTCCGTGCTGTGCCAGATCCCGCGTTCATAGCGGTGGAAGGAACGGCCGCGCAGATAGCCGGGCGGCTCGTCGCCAACTGCGCGCAGCGCCACCCGGTCGGACATCGTGAAAAATTCGGGCGGCATGCCGAGCATCAGGTTCGGCGACGCGCCCATCTGCATGGAGTTCCCCCCGGCCTTGTAAAGTTGGCGGATGCCGATGCGCAGCAACGCATTTTCCAGGCTCCGGAACATATTCTCATTCTGCCGGTATCCCCAGAACTCCAGATAGATCAGGCCGCCGATCGCAACCATGGCGAAGGAGAGCAGCCCGACCCGGCGCCAGTTGCCGCGCCTCGCGCCGGAACGGCTGCCGAACAGAACCGCCAGGATCGACACCGTCATCGTCGCGCCGAAAAACCACGGAAAGATGGTGACCAGCTTATTCACCTCGTTCACCCGCTCCGACGCCAACCCGTCAAGACGGATGTCGCCGCCGAGCCCGAACGACAGCATGGCCGCCGCCGCCGCGATGCCGATCGCATGCCCGCGGCGGCGGAAACCGGCGGCGAGCGCGCCGAGATAGAGCACGAACGGCACGGACAGCGCAGGGCGCGAAAAGATCGCCATGAACCCGAACCGGTCCTGCTTCAGCGGAGCCAGATAGTTGCCGAACAGGGTGATCGCCATCGCCAGGACGGTCAGGTAGATGACCGAACGGTCGCTGATCCGCCACCCCTTCGACTTCACCGATGAAACGGCAAGCAAAACGACCGTAATGACGAAAATGTGCGGAAGATCCGCAATCGCACTGAAATAGAACGCCGCCGGCAGCAGAATCGCGGCCGACCATAAGACGATTTTTCTGGATTGATCCATGTTACAGCTCCCTCACCATGCCGGTACGGATCGCCTTCGGGGAAAGCGCAAACCAGTCCGGCGGCAGATCCGACGGCTCGTCGGAGATCAGAAACACACGCAGCGAAATACCGCTCTCACGCAGCCGTTCGACGAATTTCCGGCGGTCGTCGTCATCTCCGATCAGAATGACCACGGCGCCGCCGACTTCCGAAAGATCCCGGAACACATCCGGCTCAAGCTGCGCCAGCGCGGGCTCCTGAGAGGGTTCGATCCCGCTCAGGATGTCGCACACCGCATCGAAGCTCGTGGTTCCACGCCCGGTTTCGAGGTGATGGACCTCCGGCCCGACCGCGAACAGCTCGACCGCCGCCTCCCCGCGGGAAAAGTATTCCGCCAGAGCTGCTGTGAGCTCCAGGGCGGCCTCGAGTTCCTCCGACTCCTTCGGCGCCCGGCGGAGCTTTTTCCAGAGACGCGGCGGCGGCACATGGGTATCGGTGATGAGTGCGATGCGCTTGAGTTCATCCTCTTCGAACTCTTTCACCACGAAGGAGCCGAGCCGGGCGGTTCCGGGCCAGTCGATCCGGCGGATATCGTCGCCGTCGCGGTAGTCGCGAACCCCCATAAGCTCCATCGACTCGCCGATCTTCGAGTAGCGCGCCATGCCCTCTGACTGGTTCCGTGCCCCGAGCGGCAGCGTGAATTTCGTCAACGTGGTGAAAGCCGGATAGACGGAGAGCAGCCGGGCATCCTTCCGCCAGCGGCAGCTCCACTTGACAAGATTGAACGGAAAGCGCGATTCGACCCGCGCCGTATAAACCAGATAACGTCCGCGCCGTTTCGCGAAAACACGGCTTTCGAGTTTGACATCGGCCTTCGCCGGCAGCTCCGCCATGGCGGCATGCTGCTCAATCACGAGCCCCGGTGCATAATTGAACGGATCGGCCCAGATGTCCCAGGCCGGAAAACGGCGGCGGTTATGCAGCACGAAGTGAACCTTGAACTGCGACTTCGCCCGCACCCGGTCCGGCATCAGCCGGATGATGTCGATGCGGGGCCGGTACCAGAAACCGAGGATCAGTTCCACGAGGAACACGGCCAGGAAGATCAGGACCATGACCCGCATCGGCGCATCCATCGCCACTGAAGCGTAAGCGACCAGCATGACCGCCACGGGCGCCAGATAAAATCCGATCGGAGACAGAAAAAGGCGCGCGAGCCCGACGATCCACGCGAACAGCGCGAGCGTGCTCGAACGGTACTTCCGGTGGGTCCCGTTGCGCAGGGCGTTGAACTGGAATGTCTCCGGCCCGTCGAGGAAACGGCTCAGCTTGCGCTGGATATATGCATCGTAATCAAAATTCACTTTTTCTCCTTCTTTTCCCGCTTCGCCGGGATCCGGTAATTGACGGAGATCTCGATCTCACCGTCGAGTCCGAACGCAGCCGGATCCACGGAACGGATCAGCCGCCGATAATTCTCATCACGTACCTTGATCGGACCGGCCGGGCGCCCTGCCGCCGATAAACTCAAAAGGGTGCTGCCCGCGGGTTCCTCCTCAAAACGCAGCCGGAGGGCACGGCAGTTGAAATCGCGCAGCAGATCCAGATAGATGCGCTGCCGGGCCGCCGAGCTCTCCGAAGCGAGCACGAACGGCTCAAGCGCCTCGAGCTTCAGTTGCTCGCTGCCCACGGAGGTCAGCTCGGCCGAAGCGAGCTCCGGCTTGCGGCCGTCCGCGTGAAGGCGCCAGAAGAGCATGCCGTCGGCCCGGCCGTCGATCAGTCCGGAACCGAGCCCGAACTCCCTGAGCAGACCGCTCCATTCGAGGCCGCGGATCACGACTCCGACCTCGACGGTATCCATTCCCGTCCGCAGAGTGAACGGCGCGGAGAGGCGGGCCCGGCCGCCCCAGATGCTGCCGGAAGCGCTCAGGATATCGCACTCGTCGGGCCGCAGCAGCCGGAAGGCCAGCGCCCCGTTCCGCAGCGAAACCGTGTCCGCTGTGATTTCTCCGAACCGGAGCTCGCCGCCCGGATTCCGGTTCCCGGCTCCCGAACCGGGAAGCCGGAGCGTGCCGTAAAGCTTCCTGACTTCAAGCTCATTGTTCTTGAGTGCGCCGTCCGCCGCACTCAATTCACAGCTCCAGTCGGTCCGCGCCGGATAAAAGCCGAATGCGCCATGGCCCGAGAGGCCGCCGCTGAAAGTCATTCCGGAAGCGGCGGGAAGGACGGCATCCAGGGCCAGCGGCTTTTCCAGCACAACCGGTTTAAGTTCATATTCTCCCGAGAACTCCCACTCGCGGTCCCACGAAAAGTCGCCGGCGAAGCGCAGCGCATCCCCTTTCCAGAACGCCGACGCGGCAGTTCCGTCGAATTTGAAACGGCCGTCGTCGAGCCGGACTCTGCCGGACGCTTCCCGGAGCACATTGCCCGGCAGCGCGATCTCGCCCGCCCGGAACGTTCCGCTGCCCTGCGCGCCATGCTCCCCCCACTGCAGCGGCAGGTCGATTGCAATCTCCCCGCCACCCATCTCCCGCTCGAAAACCGACCCGCCGGAGAGCATATAGGCTCCGCCGGACGCTCCGCTTTCCCCGCGCTCAAACGCCAATGTCTGCTTTTTGGCGCGCAGCAGCCGGAAGGCCGGAGCGTTGCCGAACCGCGCCTCCAATTCGTCCAGAACGGCTTTGAAACCGGAAACCTGCGACCGTTCGAAGCCGGCCTCGCAGCGGAACACGCGGAACGTGCCGGTCAGATCACGGTTCTCGATGGTCCCGGCCGGCATGTCGAGCGTCACGCGCCACCGGTCGGGGAGCAGTCCGCTCTCGCGCAGTTCGCCGCTCCACACTGCCTGCGCTTTCGGCACGGCGAGCGTCCCGCCGAGCGCCGAAAGCGTCATGCGCCGGGAGTCCATCCGGCCGACGAAATTGTCGCCCGGCCGGATCGAGTTGCGGTCGAACTTCAAACTGAACGCCGGAAACGCGGCGGCGATTTCACATTCGGGGTACCGGAAGAGCGCGTTCTCCGCGCCGCCGGATGCCTGCAGGCCGAGCACCATCCAGCCGGAAGAGAGCTCCGCGTATCCGGAGAGACGCAGGTCCTTCAGCTCCCCCGCTCCGAACATGGAGCGGACCGGATTGACCCGCCGAACCTCAACCGCTCCTTCAACCCGCAACGGCGACTGTTCCTGCGCCGCCGGGTCGATCATCGCCGTGAACTTTCCGGAAAAACCTTCAAGCTTCAGCTTCGGAACGCCGCCGCCGTAAAGATTCACGCCCGCCAGCTCGGGCTCCAGCACCAGAAGCGCGGAGGTCTCCCCGGCCTGGCGGGAAAAGCGGAACGACGCCAGCGCGGAGGAGGCGCTCCAGGCGCTCTCCGGATTCGCCCAGTCAAGCTTGCTGCTCCGGAGCAGGCCGGCCAGCTCAAAGCTTGTGGCTTCCGCATTGTCATAGTCGAAGTTCCAGCTGCCGGAGAGCGTCCCCGGCAGCGCCGCAAGCTCCTGCGGGTTGCCGGGGGCCCGGTACTTCAACGCCTCAAAGCCCAGTGAAAAATCGATGCTGCCGCGGGACCGGGTTCCGCCGCCGGAGATCTTCGGGGAACGCCAGATGCAGCTGAAATTCCCGAGCGGCAGCTCACCGCTCCAGCGCACCGCCCGGTCGGAGCTCTCCGACTGCCGGAACATCCAGTTGCCGTTCACACGGTTATACTGGCCGTCGATGCGCATCACGCCGGCCAGCTCGCCGACGGGAGGCGTGTTCACGATGGAAAAACGGATCTCGGGATCATTCTCCCGGCCGGAAAAGGTCAGGGCCCCCAGCGGCAGTTCCAACGGCCGCGTCAGTGTCGTCTCCGGCAGAATGACCTCCCAGGAATCGCCGGCACCGTTCCAACGGAACTCGGCGCGCGCCCCGGGAGAAAGCGCCCAGATACCGCCGGAAATCGCGGTGCTCTCCGTGAACCGCAGCTCGCCGGTGAACAGTTTGACCGGCTCCGTCCCTTTCAGGTCGAGACGAAGCTCGCCTTCCGCCTCGACGGAGCCGGAGAGCAGCAGCTCCGTCGGAATCCGGCTGCCGAAAAGCGCCAGCAGCTCCGGCGTGACGCGCCCGGTAAATTTCAGGTCCGCGGTCCGGGCGACGGGATTGAACCGGCCGGATGCCTCAACTCCGGGGTCCGGCATGGAGAATATGACCTCCGTCCTGCCTTCTTTCCCCGGTTTCCAATTGAGCGTGAAGGGAAAATTCCGCTCCTCCGGCGCCCCCCGGAAAACGCCGTCCACCGACAGTCGGAGGGGAAGCGTCTTCGTGACCGTCGAACCGGCCAGCAGCGGCAGCAGTGAATCCCACTGCCCGATCTCGGCGCCGCGGATCCGGACGCCGGATGGAATCCCGGACGGGTCCAGTTCGATCTCAGCGGAGTCACACCCCGCGACCAGCCGCCCGCCGCTATGGTAGGAAAGCCGCTTCACAAGAAGCCGCCCCGGTGCGCTCTCCTCCACGGTTTCGGCTTCAAGACCCTTCACGGAGCCGATCACCAGTTCCACCGCGCGGACCGGCGAACGGCGGAGATACCAGTACCCCGCCGCAGCAGCTGCCGCGAAAAACAGCACCAGGATCAGGAAAAATCCGACGGGAACTTTAAATTTTTTCCGGCCGGTACTCATTGCAGGACGCTCCTTTCGTCCGTGCCGTATTCAACCGTCCGGCACGGAACCCATGCGTCGCCGTTCCTGAAATAGAGCCGCCCCGCCCCGTCGGTGCCGAACCTGCCGCCGGCGAAATCGTCAACGGTGCGCGGAAGCACGACATGATCGCCCGCGGCCTTCAGCTTTTCGAGGTTGAAAGCCGCCACCTCGCGCAGCCTGTCGCGGCAGGGGCCGTGGGTGCGCGCGGCCCGGACGGCAGACAGCGAAGAGACCGACTCCCCGCAGAGCTCGACCGGCATCGGCCGCGACACGCCGAGCACCGGCCCGGAATCCATTTCCGCCTCCCCGCCCCCCTTGAACGGTTGGGCGAGAATCACGCTGCTGCGCAGCGACGCATGGCCGGCGAGGATGGCGGTTTCCACAGGGCGGAAGTGCAGACCGGCCAGGATGCGCCGCCCCCCGGCCTCAATCGTCAGATCGCCGGGATGGACATTGAGGCACGGCAGATCCGCCGTGATGTTGCAGAGCGGGACAAAGCCGGCCAGCACTCCGAAATCGATCTCCCGGGGGACCAGCAGCTCGCGCAGCATGTCGGTCCATTCGGCGCGGATCGCGCGCCGCCGTTCCGACACGAGCGAGATCGCGGACTCTCCGCGGGCAGCATAAAACGCCCGGATGTCATGTTCGACAAGCGGGATCCCCCACTCGGCGGAAAGCACACGGGCGCGACTCGATTCCGGCGCATCCGTGACGATGAGCGCCGGGGAAAAGCTGCATCCGGGGCGCTCCGCACAATAACGCAGCAGCGCCTCGGCATTGGTCCCGGAGCCGCTCATGAATATGGCGGCCCGCGCCGGGCGCCCGGATGCGCCGGGAAATATTTTTTTTATCATCTGAATTTACGGCTCTTGCTGAAAATCAACGAACACATTGGCGTTCCTGTCGCCCAAAACGCCTCTCCTGGAAAAACATACGCAGGAATCCGGCTGGAGCGGCTTTTTCAGAGACGCCCCGAAACGACTTCCATACCATTTAAAATGCCGTTTTTTTCGGAATCTTCAAGTAAAATAACGTTTTTTTTTGAAGATCGGCGCATTTTTTATTTGCTTGTACGTCAAATCCTGTTATATTTTATCCCAAACCGCAGGAGTTTTTACGGAACACACGGTCATATATTGACAGGCAACGGGAGATTTCGCAATGAGCATATCCAAGGTCTTCAAATCCGGTCTTATTCTTCTGGCGCTGTGCACGGCGGCCGGCGTATTCGCCGCGCCCTGGATCGCCAATGGCCCGAAACGCGATGTCGTCACCCTCGTGATCGCGGGGAACTACAAGAGCCCGCGGCTGCTGGCCGAGCTGATCCTGAACGAAAGCCGCCAGCCCTACCTGCTGCTGCCCACGCCGGAAAGCAAAATACAGAAAATCATCTTCGTGCAGGCCAAAGGCCCCGCCCGCGAAATTTCCGAACAGAAACTCAAGCAGTTCGTCGAGTTCCTGAATCCGCAGCGGATCGTCGTCCTCGGCGATGAACGTTATGTCCAACCGAAGTTCCTGAAGCTTCTCGACCGCTCCATTCCGATCGTGCGGATCGAGGGCGACGACTGGAACCGCATCGCGGAAGAGACAACCTATCTCCTGAGCCTCAGCCACCTCGGCGACAACTATAAGCGTCTGCGCGAGGAGTTGACGAGCAAAGGCAAATTCCTCCGCCCGACCCCGCGCACCCATCAGCAGCAGCCTGAGCCGCAGCAGGCGGCCCCGGCCGACGAGCCGCAGGTCGTGGAGGACGTCATCGTGGAGGAAGCGGCCGCCGAAACGGCGGAGTAGGATCACTCGCATGTTCAACTACTTCAAGATAACGATCAACACGTTCAAGGAGTCGGTCAGAGAGCCGATCTATTTCCTGATGCTCCTCGCAGGGCTCATCCTGATCGGCTGCTACCCGTCGGCGGCGCTGTTCGTTTTCTCTGAGCAGCTGAAGCTCGTGGTCGACAGCTCCATGGCGACCGGGTTGATCTTCGGGCTCATCATCGCCGTACTCTGTGCCTCGCACACCGTCACGCGGGAAATGCGCAACGGAACCGTGCTGCTGCTGCTGTCGAAGCCGGTCTACCGGTGGACCTTCATCCTCGGAAAAATCACCGGAATCGGCATCGCGGTCACACTTTTCACGCTGCTCTGCAACCTCGCGACGATTATTTCCGTCTACATCGCCACCGACCAGTTCCGGTTCGACATGGCCATATTCTTCACCTACTTCGGGCTGCTGGCCGCGGTCTGCGCAGTTGGAATGATCTTCAACTTCTGGCGCGGCAGTTCATTCCCGGAAATTGCGACCTATGCGGCGACGCTGCTGATCCCGCTTCTTGCGCTTTACTGCATCCTGAGCCAGGAGCGTCCGACCATTTCGCTCTCCGACCTCTGCTGCGCGCTGGTGCTGCTGAACTTCGCGGTCGTCGCCATGTCGACGATTTCCGTGGTGTTCGCCACCCGGCTCGACGTGGTCGCGAACCTGTCGATCTGCACGATCGTATTCTTCCTCGGGCTGGTTTCGAGCTACCTGTTCCAGCGGGAGACGGATTCCGAGTTCCTCAACGCGATTTTCGCATTCTGCTACGCCATACTGCCGAACTGGCAGTTTTTCTGGCTGGCGGACGCAGTGGCGGTAAACCGCCCGATCCCGTTCAGCTATGTCGTGGACAGCGCCTTTTATATCGTCCTCTATGTGACGATCTGCTCGATGTGGGCGGTCGCGATTTTCCAGAACAAGGAGATCGCCGGCGACGGCGACGGCCGCGTGTAACCGGTTTCCGCAAAGGAATTCAGTGATCCGGCACGGTCCTTCAGAAAGGACCGGATGCCGGATTCGTCATATATACGCATGTTTCGGAAAGGTTTTTATGCGCTGCCCCGTACCCGATCTGCTGATTCTCGATGAAGTCGATTCCACCAACACCTATGCCCGTGAACATTTCGACGGACTGCCGGATGGAACCCTGGTCGTCGCCCGGCGCCAGACGGCGGGGCGCGGCAGGCGCGGACGCGCCTGGCTCTCTCCGCCCGGCGTGAATTTCACGGGAAGCATCCTTTTCAAACAGCTCGAAGACGGCTTCCACGCGGGCTGCCTGCTCGGCGTCGCGGCGCTTGCGCTGCTGCGCGAGCTGACGCCGGGAATGCCGGCCTACCTGAAATGGCCGAACGACATCTATGTGGAGGACCGCAAACTCGCCGGGATCCTCAGCGAAAGCGCCCGCATCGAGCAGGGCCGGATCACCGCCGTCGTCTCCGGAATCGGCATAAATGTGAACCTGCCGCCGGAAACCATTGCGGCGATCGACCAGCCCGCAACCTCGCTTCTTGCAGAGACCGGGCAGAAATTTAATCTCGATTTTTTCTCAAAAAAACTGGCGGAACAGCTGATTCGATACTATATTATCTATTTAAAAAGCGCCGGAGCCGTCTTACGCGAGTGGAATGAAGCGAATCTCCTGGTGGGAGAAACCCTCACGGTGGTGGATCCGCGCGGCGGAAAGCATGTGGGAATTTTCCGGGAAATCCTGGAGGACGGCAGCATGTCGTTCGAAGAAAACGGCGCAGCGACGATTTTCCGGTGCGGAGATGTGAAGATCAGCCGGGAGTCGATCGACTGGCGGAATGTGAATCAAAAGTGTCTTGAATTTTCAAGCAATTTCAAACAACCCAAGGAATGAGCAAATGGAAAGTGAAATGGATTTGCTGTGGGACGGCGTCAAGCTGATGGTCCTGGGCATGGGAATGGTGTACGTCTTTCTCGTGATTATGATCGTCGCAATGTTCCTCCTGAAGCGGGCGCTGGCGCCTTTCGCGGGGATGCTCGAGCCGCCGCCGAAAGCCCCTGCGAAAAGGAAAGCTGCCGCCTCCGGCGACGATGCCCAGCTTGCGGCGATTGCCGTGGCCGCGGTGGAAGCGGCCCGTTCCAAATAACCGAATATTCAGATTCACATATCAATCACAACGGAGAATCGTAAGAAGATGAAGAAAATCAAGTTCATGGATTGCTCGTTCCGTGACGGCTTCCAGTCCTGCCTCGGCGCCCGCGTCAAAACTGACGACTTCCTGCCCGCACTCGACGCGGCCGTGAAGGCCGGCATCGATTACATCGAAATCGGCGGGGGAGCCCGGTTCCAGAGCCTCTACTTCTACTGCCAGGAAGATGCGTTCGACATGATGGACCGCTGCCGCGAAGTGGTCGGCCCGAACGTGAATCTGCAGACCCTCGCCCGCGGCGTGAACGTGGTCGGGCTCTCCTCGCAGTCGAGCGACATCATCGAGCTCCATGCGAAACTCTTCAAGAAGCACGGCATTACGACGATCCGCAACTTCGACGCACTGAACGACGTGCGCAACCTGACCGCCTCCGGCAAATACATCTCCCAGTACGGACTCCAGCACCAGGCGACCGTCACGATGATGGGACTCGCGCCGGGCCTCAACGAAACGTATGCCCACACTCCGAAATTCTATATCGACCGCCTGAAAGAGATCATCGCCAGCGGCATGGCGTTCGACAGCCTCGCGTTCAAGGACGCCTCCGGCACATCGACCCCGAAGACCGTTTACGACACGATCAAGCAGGCGCGCGAGATCCTCGACGCCGAATTCAAGGGCGACAACCGCAAGAGCATTTCGTTCCACACCCACGACACCGCGGGCATGGCGGTCAGCTGCAACATGGCGGCGATCGAAGCCGGCGCGGATGTGATCGACCTCGCGATGAGTCCGCTCTCCGGCGGCACCTGCGAGGCGGACATCCTCGTGATGTACCAGAGGCTCCGCGGCACCGATTACACGCTCGACATCGACCCCGAAAAGATCCTCGCCGCCGAAAAGGTGTTCGAGAAGTGCATGGACAAGTACTTCATGCCGCCGGAATCGATGCAGGTTTCACCGAAGATCATCTTCAGCCCGATGCCCGGCGGCGCGCTCACGGCCAACACCCAGATGATGCGCGACAACAACTGCCTCGACAAATATGACGACTGCATCGCTGAGATGCGCGAAGTCGTTGCGAAGGGCGGATTCGGAACCTCCGTCACCCCGGTCAGCCAGTTCTACTTCCAGCAGGCGTTCTCGAATGCGATGCAGGGCCGTTGGAAAGTGATCGACAAGAACGGCTACGGCAAGATGGTCCTCGGCTACTTCGGCAAGACCCCGGTCGCGCCGGACCCGGAAATCGTGAAGCTGGCCAGCGAGCAGCTCGGCCTCGAGCCGACCACCGAAGCCGTGGTCGACATTAACGACCGCAACCCGAAACTCGGCGTCAAATACAACACCGAGCTGCTTGAGAAAGCCGGATTGCCGGTCACCGAAGAGAACGTCTTCATCGTCGCGGCCTGCGGCGACAAGGGACTCAAGTACCTGCAGGGCGACAAGCCGATGGGCATCCGCTACAAGGAAGCCGCCAAGCCGAAGGCCGCCGCCGCGAAGGGCGGAGCCTACACCGCAAACGTCGACGGCAAGAATGTCGCGGTCGAGCTGAACGCCTCCGGCGACGCCTACACCGCGACGGTCAACGGCAAGAGCTTCACCGTGAAGGTCTCTGAAGGCATCGCAGCTGCAGCCGCGGCTCCTGCCGCCGCTGCCGGCGATGCGAAGCCGCTCCCGTCCCCGCTGCCGGGCACGATCGTCAAGATCATGGTCCAGGAAGGCGAGGAGGTCGCCGCGGACGACGTCATCCTCGTGATGGAAGCGATGAAGATGGAAACCGAAGTCAAGGCCCCGAAAGCGGGCGTTATTCGTGAAATCAACGTCGGAGTCTCCCAGGTCGTGGCCGCGGGCGACACCCTCGTGATGATCGAGGAGAAGTAACAGAATGCGAAAAGTGAAACTTTTTACCGCTGTCTGCCTCGCGCTTTTCGCCGGGGCTCTGATGGCCGCCCCGGAGCCGACCGTTCCGGCGGCCCCCGCGGCCGACCAGCTCCGGGAAGCCGTGAAGAGCGTCTCGAAAGACGTGGAGCTCAAGCTGCCCGCGAACGCACTCAAGGTCGAAACCTCCAGCGACGATCTCTTCGGCTGGTACATCGATCCGGTGACGCAGCTGCGTTACATGGTCTATGAGTGGGAGAAGCCGGGCATCGTAAACTCGCTCTCCATCGCGAACAACCAGAAAGTCACCCCGGGCCGCGAAATGATGGTCGTGGTCCCGGAAGGGCGCAGCAAAGGCAAGGTCAAGATCGATATGGCGGCGAGAGTCGCCAAGCTCAATCCGGACTTCAAGCCCTCCTCCTCCGTGAAGCAGGGAACCGTGATCGCGGTCTTCCAGCCGATTGAACTCGCGCACGATTCGGTCAGCAACGCGACCGCCGCCGGCGGTGACCTGCCTGACTGGGGAGCCGCCCTCAAGGGGCTCTGGCAGAGCACCGGCATCTACGACATCATCACCCAGACCGGCAGTGATTTCCAGTCGACCTGGATCCTCGGCCTCGGCCGCGTGCTCATGATGGTCGTGGCGCTCGTGCTGATCTACCTCGCGATTGTGAAGGAATTCGAGCCGCTGCTGCTGCTGCCGATCGGTTTCGGCGCGCTGCTCGCGAACATTCCGCTGGCCGGCATCGCCGGTCCGGACGGACTGCAGGGCATGGTGTTCGAAGTGGGCATCAACTCGGGCGTGTTCCCGCTGCTGATCTTCATGGGCGTCGGCGCGATGACCGACTTCGGCCCGCTGATCGCGAACCCGAAGACAGCGCTGCTCGGCGGCGCGGCCCAGTTCGGCATCTTCTCCGCGCTTCTCGGCGCGCTGCTGCTGACAATGTGGATCCCGTCGATCAACTTCAGCATCCTCGACGCGGCCAGCATCGGCATCATCGGCGGTGCGGACGGCCCGACGTCGATCTACCTCACGAGCAAGCTCTCCCCGAAACTGCTCGGCGCGGTCGCCGTGGCGGCCTACAGCTACATGGCCCTCGTTCCGATCATCCAGCCGCCGATCATGAAGCTCTTCACGACCAAAGAAGAGCGCAAGATCCAGATGAAGCAGCTCCGCACGGTCGGCAAGCTCGAGAAGATCTGTTTCCCGCTGCTCATTACGCTGCTCTGCGCGTTCCTGCTGCCGGATGCGGCTCCGCTGATCGGCATGCTGATGCTCGGCAACCTGATGCGTGAGTGCGGCGTGGTCGAACGCCTGAACCAGACCGCCCAGAACGCGCTCATCAACATCGTCACGATCTTCCTCGGGATCGCGGTCGGCTCGAAGCTTTCGGCGGATCAGTTCCTGTCGGTCCAGACGCTGGGCATCCTGTTCCTGGGCGCGGTCGCGTTCAGCATCGGCACAGCCGCGGGCGTGATCTTCGCGAAGATCATGAACCTTATCAGCAAGGAGCCGATCAACCCGCTGATCGGTGCGGCCGGCGTCTCCGCGGTACCGATGGCGGCCCGCGTGGCGAACAAGGTCGGCCTTGAGGCGAATCCGCAGAACTTCCTGCTGATGCACGCGATGGGACCGAACGTCTCCGGCGTGATCGGCTCAGCGGTTGCGGCGGGTGTGCTGCTCAACATGCTCAAGCACCTGATCTGACCGGGTTGCAGAGCTTCCGGCGCCGCGGCGAACAGAATTCGCCGCGGCGTTTTTTATGGCTCCCAGTTTGACTTATCCGGGGCCGGAGGTTATATTCCTCTACCGTAACCTGAGGAGGTGTCATATGAATCGTCCGCTGTTCTGCACTGTTTTCCTGCTTCCTGTCCTTGTCCTCGCCGCACCGGTCCTCGACCCTGCGGCCGGAAACATTCCGCTCAATGTGCATCAGGCGGAAAAGCGCCGCCAGTCCATCGTCACGGAACAGGGACCGGACGGCAACCCCATGCTGCATATGAAATGGGATTGTTCCGCCGCGAACTACCTTGAGTTCAGTCTGGCCAAGCCGGTTCCGCTGCCGGAATTCAAGGAGGGCGAATTGACGGCCGAAGTCTTCGTGCCGGAGAACGCCCCGGTCGCCAAGCTCAATTTCCGCATCTCCGACTCTCAGGGGGAGACCTTCCAATATATGTTCCCGCCCCAGCAGCTCAAGCCCGGCAGACAGGTACTGCGGCAGCAGCTCAAAAGCGTTCACCCCGTCTCATGGGGAACGAAGAAGAACGGCAGAATCGACTTCCCGGCCAAAGCCTCCGGGCTCTCCGTCGACTTCAACCGCAAACAGGGCGAGGGAGAGCTCTGGATCGGCAAGGTCGAATTCACTCCGGCTCCGCTTGAAGCGGGCGAGCTCATTGCCGACGCCGCCGCGATTCCGGTCAGCGTCGGCCGCGCGACTGAGCGGCGGCAGTCCGCCGGTGTCGAGGAGCTCGACGGAAAGCGGCTGCTCCGGCTGAACTGGGACTCCGCCGGCTGGCGCTGGCTCGAATTCTCGTTCCAGAAAGCGACTCCCGCCGTCGATGAATTCGATTCGGCGCGGTTTGACGTGGAGCTCCTGATTCCGGACAATTTCAAGGGGAAGCGCCTGAATATGCGGCTCACCGACAAAAACGGCGAAACGTTCCAGTTCCCGCTTTCCACCAATGACCTGAAGCCGGGATGGCATCTCGTGCCGGTGCGCATCGATCGGAGCGGCGCTCCGAACGCCGGCTCCTGGGGCGGCGACAAGAACCGCAAGTTCGACTTTCCGGTCCGCCTCACGGGCTTCTCCGTGGATTACCCGGCCAACAGCGGCGCGGGGACGGTCGCGATCGGAAAAATCTATCTGACCCGCTGACATGCGTATGACAGAAAAAATTCCGCCATGCCGGAAAGAGTGATCACCTGCGGCTGTCTCGTGGTCGGCGGCGGCCCGGCCGGGCTCTCGGCGGCGATTGCCGCTGCTGAATCCGGCCTTGATGTCGCCGTCGCCGAATGCCTCCCCTCCCCCGGACGCAAGCTTCTCGCCTCGGGGTCGGGGAAATGTAATGTGACGAACCTGCTGCCCCCGGACACGTTCGCGCGCCGCTTCCTGTGCGGTTTCCGTTTCGTGCGCCCGGCGCTTTTCGCGTACCCGCCGGAGATGCTGAAAACTTTTCTCTCCAATCTCGGCGTGCCGCTCACTGCGCCGGACGGCTTTCACTGTTTCCCGAAATCGATGCGGGCCGGAGATGTGCTCGACGCCTTTCTCGGCCGTTGCCGGACACTCGGCGTCAGGCTCCTGCCGGACTGCGCGATCGGTACACTGCTGCTGCGGAACGGGGCCGTCTGCGGAGCCGCCGCCCCGGATATGCGGTTCGAAACAGGGCGGGTCATCCTCGCCTGCGGAGGGATGGGATATCCGGCGCTCGGCGGACGCGGCAGCGGTTATGAGCTGGCCCGGCAGGCGGGCCACGCGGTCGTCTCTCCCGTTCCCGCGCTGGTCGGGCTGAAAGCCGCCGAACCGTGGGCCGCCGGACTGCCGGGCGTGATTCTCTCCGACGCAACGACCCGGTTCGGCAAAAAGCTCTCGGGGCGCGGCGAGCTCATTTTCACGCACACCGGTGTCTCCGGCCCGGCGGTGCTCGACCTTTCGGGCAGTGCCGCCCGGCAGCTCGCCGAAACCGGAAAAGCCGTCCTGGAGTGCAGCTGGGAGAGCCGGACGCCGGAGGAGTACCGGGAACGTTTCGCCGCCTGGCAGAAGCATTCCGGGAAAAAGCAGCTGAAAAGCCTGCTTTGCACCGGTTTTCCGACGGCGTTCGTCCATGCGCTGTGTGAAGCCGCCGCCGTGCCGGAGGAGAGGTGCGCCGCGCAGCTGCGGGCGGAGGAGCGCGACCGGCTCACTGCCGCGCTCGCCGGTTATCCGCTGCGCATCAGCGGAACCGACGGCTGGAACAAGGCGATGGCGACCGCCGGAGGCGTCCCTCCGGCAGAAGTCAACGCCGGGACGCTCTCCAGCCGGATCGCGGCGGGCCTCTTCTTCTCAGGAGAAATGCTCGACGTCGGCGCGCCCTGCGGCGGCTACAACATTCAGTGGGCCGTAAGCTCCGGCCGCCTTGCGGGGAACTCTGCCGCCAAAGCGTGATTTCTCCTCAAAGGTTGACAACGGCCTCCTTTCTCAAAGCAACTTGAAAGGAGGCTTTCCCATGCAGGAAGAGTATTCCGGCTACCCCCGGATCACGGGCGGCAGCAACATCGCGGTGGAGGCGCTGCCGGACGGATACCGCATCAATGCGGTTGCATCCTCCGCTGCCGCATACCACGGATTTTTCATGGTCCGCCCTTATCCGAACTACATGGTCACCAGCCCGATCCGGGCGATTCAGGTCGTGGACGGCAGACTGCCGTACGAGGAGTCGCTGACCAGCAGCGCGGGGCATGTGTCCATCGACCGGATCCACTATTTCAGGGAGGAGGACAAGGACGGCGAGGGCGAACTCAAAATCGGCGCCCGGCGGCTGCGCGTCTCGGTGCCGCCCACCCTCAGCCTCTCGATTCCGGAGGGGCATTCGACGGTCTTCCTCCAGATTTCGGCGCACCGCGGCGGCGACAGCAACAGCTATCCGGAGTCGGGCGGCGGCCGGGTGTCGTTCTCGAGCCGCTACCATGTCCTGACCAAATCCCCGGAAGTGGAAGAGGGAACCATCTACATTCCCCTGGCGGAGATCGAATGCGACGGCACCGGCGGCGGCTTCTCCGTCACCCAGCTGAACTCCGGCGAACCGAGCGGCGTAATCATGAACTACTACGGCAGCAGTACGATGGACTCCGGTTCCGGCGAGGGTTCCGGCGAGGGTTCCGGCGAGGGTTCCGGCAGCGGAGAACCGAGTTCCGCAGACTCCTCTTCCACAGGAGAGGGGTCCGGCTCAGGCGGTGAACCGTCGGGTTCTGAACCGGAACCCGAGCCGTCCGACAGCGGTGACCCGTCGGCCTCGGAGCCCGGACCGGAGCCGGAACCCTCCGACAGCGGCGAACCGTCCGGTTCTGAACCCGGGCCGGAGCCGGAACCCTCCGACAGCGGTGAACCGTCATACTCCGGCACCGAACCATCCTTCAGCGGCGACACCCCGGGCGGAGAATACGATCCCGACAAATGGTATCTGGTCGCCGACTGCATCCGTTATCGCTGCCACCCCGACTCCGGGCTGGAAAATTATTCCGGGACAATCGGATATTACATGGCCAAAGGCGGCGCGATCGGTTTTCCGCCGGAGCCGGCGCCGCCCACTGCGGCCAGGCCGATCGCGGAGTGGACAGGCGTGGTCATGATCGAAGGGCCGTTCGACAGCCGGCTCGACGTCGATCAGGGGCTCATCGACGAATACAACGAACTGCACCTGGGGGATTCATGCTGATCAACCGGCACAACTGCATCCAGTGCTGCCTCAAGCACCTCGCCTCGGCAGCAGTGATCGCGCGGGAAATCCGCAACGGCTACGATACACCGGAATACCGTTTCTACCTGATCGGCAACCTGAACGAAGCACAGGAGCAGATCAGCGGAATCGACCCGGCCATCTCCCGGCTGATCCGCATCCAGAGATTGAAAGCCACCCCGGACGGGCTCAGAACGGACGTCACGCCGGAGATGATCCGGCTGCTCGAGAAGATCGCCTGTTCGGTCGACGCCAGGCACAAACGCGGCCTCTACGACTCCCGCGGCGAGCAGCCGGTTTCCGCCTGCCGCTGTTCACGGCCGAACCCCGTCGACATCCTGATCCCGCTGCGCGCGGACGGTTCGAAGCGCGGGAACCTCGAACTCCGGTTCGCGCTCCGGTCGATCGAGCGCCACCTCAGGGGATACCGGAAAATCTGGATCGTCTCCGCCCGGCCTCCGTCCGGATTCCGCGGATACGGATATATCCGCTGCGAGGACACCCGGCCGCGCAAGCAGATGAACATTCACTGCGCAATCACCGCAGCATTCCGGACCCCGGAGGTCGCGGATGAGGTGATCTTCTGGGCCGACGACAATGTGCTGCTCGCCCCGCTCGCCGTCGCGGATCTGCCGGTTGCGGCCCGAAGCGACGGCCTGCTCGGCTACTCCGGCGCCGACGACGCGCGCGTCTGGCACCGTTCGCTGCGCCAGACCGGCGAAGCCCTGCAGTCGAAAGGGTATCCGGCGGTCAACTTCGAAGCGCATACGCCGGTCCGGTTCAACAGGCGGAACTACCTCGCGCTCGAATCGGAGTTCGACTTTTTCTCCGGGGCCGGACTCTGCTACATCTCCCTCTATCTGAACCGTTACGGGGTGAAAGAGAGCGTCCCGATGCGGCAGATCAAAGCGACGGCGGAAAGGGGCTCTTTTTCGCCGGTCAGCCTCGCCGGGCGGCTTTTCCTCGGCTACAATGACGCCGGATTCGAAGCGGGAGCGGCCGACTGGCTTCCGGCCCGCTTTCCGGAGCCCTCCCGGTACGAAGCCGCCGCGAGTGCGGGCAACCTCTATCCGGAAAAAATCGGCATGGGGGTCGTCATCGGCACCTGCGGCTCCGCATTCCACGTCGAGCTGCAGCTTGCGGCGCTCGCGCGCTTCAACCCGCTCCCGGCACTCGTGGTCGACGACCATTCCGGCGATCCGGCGCTTCCGGCGATCTGCAGGAAATACGGCGCGGAATTCCTGAGCCTGCCGCGGCGGTACGGGCATCGCGCGGGAGACCTCCGGATCTTCTGCGCCGGACTCGAATGGGCAAACCGCAGCGGAATCAGCCTCCTGGTGAAATTCTCTCGCCGATTCCTGCCGCTGCGCGAGTGGAGGAACGGGCTGGAAACCCTCGCACGGATCTCGAACGCCGTCACCTTCTCAAGCTGGACCATCACCGAAAACCTCGGCTTCCGGACCGAGTGCATGGGAATGTACGTCCCGGCATGGCTCGAAGCGGCGCCCGCCATCCGGGAGGCAGCCCCGGCCGGAGCCTGCTTCGTCGAACGGTTCCTGCACGGACAGGCGAAACTCCTGGCCGGCAGGTGGAACAGCGAACCGTTCGAGCGCTATTGCAAGCTGTACGATCCCGGACGGGAACATGAAGGCTTCGCATTCTGGACGGAGCTCATGGGCACGGACCGCAAGGCTCCGCCGCCGGACGTACTCTGGCACCACGCCCACGGCAGGGAGGCGTACCGCGCCGCGGCGGAAAAACTCGGAATCACCTGATTTTTCCTGCCCGGAATATTGCAAAACGGAACAGAGAGAACTATATTGCCTCTCTGTATGCAATGTTCCGGGCAGGAGGCCGGCATCATGAAATATCCGCGCTATCTGATTTTCGGCCGCGAAGACCGCAGCTATTCGCTCTTCGAAATCGCCGGACTGATTGCGGAGGGAAGGCTCGGCGTGATGAACCGGGTCCGGACCGGAGAGGGCCCCTGGGAGCCGCTCGGCAAAACCGTTTTCCGCACGATCTTCCCGGTCCTGTACATGCGCAGCTGTCGCATGAGCGAGGCGATCCGGCGCAATTACCGGAATTTCACGCTGCTGCTCAATATCCTGTTCGGCGTGGCGTTCGTCTCCATTGTGCTGCAGCTGGCCGGCGCGGCGGCGCTCTCCGCTCTGCTGCTCCTGCCGTTCCTGATCGCGGCGCTTCTCGCACTCATCTTCGGCTCCATGCTGCTCTACGACTTCTGGAACCTTGTCCCGCGGGTCCGCAACAGAATTCCGCCGCTGCCGCGCATCCTCCTCTTCTACATTCCGTGGCTCGGGGCGATGTGGAACTTCAATCTGTTCTACAAACTCGCCGGCGACCTGGAGGATACCCTTTTCGAGAGCGGGCTGCCGCAGGGGCCGAGCTGCCGGATCATCTCATTTCTGGCCTGCCTCGCGCTGCTCGTCGCCGTGCTGTTCGGCTGGATGCTGCCGGGGACGGTCATCACACTGCTCCTCATGGCGTACCTGACGCTGACCGTCATGGCGATCCGGGTCATGACCGGCCAGTCGCTTGAACTGCTCGACTGCCGCATGAAGCAGTGCGGAGAGCTCACGGTTCCGGCCGAAACGCCGCCGGCGGAATTCCGCCGCATCCTGAAGCCGCGCGCCAGCGGCTGCCTGATTCTGGCGCTGATCTTCGCCGTGCTCATGCTCTTCGGCGTTCCCGCCGGAATCATCGGAGCCGCATTCGCCGTCAAAAGCTACCTGACCGCCGATCTTGATGCGGCAAGGGAGTCTCTGGAACGGCGGCGGCTGCCACTCGGAGCCGAAGCGTTCAACCGCCGCTGGCCCGAGCCGGAGAATCCGGCCGATTTCCACCGGTACCGCGAAACCGCCTCGCCCATCGTGCTCCCGGACAGGGTCAATCCGGAAGCGGGCCTCCCGAAAACACAGGAGGAGCTGGCGCTCTGGCAGAGAGCCGTCAGCGACAACAAACCCGCACTCGCTTTCCTCGCCGCAGAGAGCGCCGCGCCTCCGGTGGGCTTTTCCCGCCCCGATTTCACGGGGGAAGCGGAAACGGGCGATTCGCCGCTGCCGTACACGGGCCTGCCGGAAACGGGGAAATTCAGCAGGCTGATCCTGGCGGAGGCGGGGATTCACTGTGCGGAGGGTGACTTTTCCGGGGCGCTTTCTTCGCTGAGGCTGCTCTCGTTCCTCCGGGACCAGCTGCTGATCGGCAATCAGTATCCGCTGGTGACGGATGCGCTGGAATTCGAACGCATGAGGCTGCATTTCCTCGATCGCAATGTCGACCTCGGGAAGCTCTCCTCAAATGAGCTGCGCTCCCTGATGGCGGAATGCGGGGAGGCCGGAAAACGGCTGCCCCCGGTTTTCGAAGGCGCGCTGCACTTCGAGCTCCGGCGGCTGCACTCCCTGCTGAAGGGCAAGGAGCTGCTGCTCGGATTTTTCCTGCGTTCGGCGGCCGCCCGGCTCAACGGAGTCATGAACTGCCTTGACATGACGGGCAGGGAGCCGGCTTTTACCGGGTGGACAACCCGCGTCTCCGATCCGGAGGAGATGCCGGGCACTCCCGTCTTCGGCGAAAATCCGCGTCTCGCGCACTTCCTGCTCTGGCGGGTTGTCGCGGCGGAACGGATGCTCACTGAAAAAGCGGCACTCGAGCTGTTCCGGCGCGACCATGGCAAACTCCCCGGAAAACCGGAAGAGCTTGTGCCGCGATACCTCGACACCCTCCCGCAAAACCCGTTCACCGGGCAGCCCTTCGTTTACCATGAGGGGAAGCTTCACACGAATACCGATCTTTTCCGACGGGCATCCGGGCAAACGCCGCGAGAATGAAAACCCGCCTCTTGCAACCGGTGCGCCGGAGTGCTACATTATCGCAGGAAAGGTGGAATTCATGAAAAAATCAGGTGTTGTCTTTTCTCTTCTCGGGGCCGTTGTCTGGCTCTTCACCCTCGGATGCATCGGTATCGGCGGCGACGGCAACATCACCGAGCGCAGCCATGATCCCGGCGACGTCTCCAGCCTCCTGCTGTCGAACAACTGGCAGGTGACGCTCCAGACCGGCGCGGAACGCAACGAATGCATCGTCGTAACTGACGAGAATCTTCAGGACAAGCTCTATATCGTCAACTCCGCCGGAAGCCTGCATGTCCGGTTCGAGGACAACGCGCGCCCAAGCCGTACGCCGCAGCTGCGGCTCTTCCTCAAAAAGATGCCGGGCTCATTCATCCTCACCGGCCGCAGCAGCGTCGAAGTCGCCGGCAAGGTGTCGAGGGCCACCGACTGGAGGCTTTCCGGCAGCTCAAAGGTGAAGCTCGGGGAGCTCGATGCGCCGAAGCTTGAAGTCACATCAAGCGGCTCCACCGACTTCTCCTGCGGCGGAAATGTAAGAGAAGCGGATTTCCGGCTCTCAGGCAATTCGCGCCTGACATGCGAAGGCACGATCGGCGAGCTTTCGATCATCCAGAGCGGCAGCGCAAAAATCGAAGTCGCCGACTGCAAGAAGGCGGAGCTGCGGTTGGGCGGCTCAAGCTCTATCCGCATCGGTGTTTCGGAGAAGGCCGACATAACCGCAGGCAGCGATTCCCGAATCCACATCACCGCAAACGGCGACACTCAAATTCTTTACGAGGGTTCGCCCCATCTGTCGGTCACCGCACCCAGCAGTGTCAGAGTCTATCAAAAGTAAACTGCTGAATATTTTCCCCGCAACGCCGCGGACCGCATCCGGAATGGATACGATCCGCGGCGTATTGTTTTCCGGAAGGATACGATCGAAACACCGCCATAGCACCCGCATCAATTGATTTTTTCGGAAAATATGGCTGATACATCTTGTATGAGTGTATCAATCATGACATAATATCAATAAAGCGAGGAGATGCTTCCACGATGAAAAAGACCAAAGCAGAACAGATATACGAGTCGCTCCGCCGGGAGATCGACCATAACCCGCCGGGCACCCGGCTGGGGTCGATCCGGTCGCTGATGCGGCAATACAAAACCAGTCAGTTCTCGATCACCGGCGCCATCCGCAAGCTGGAGGAAGACAAGCTGTTGCACCGCTCCACCCGGGGTGAGCTTCTGGTCCGCCCGCAGGGAGAAGGCACAAGGAGCCGGATCGGCATCTGGATGCCGGACTGGCCCGCCCTCGTCCACCTCCAGCACGAGGAGAGCATCCGGCGCGAGGCGCTCAGGCACAACCTCGAAGCCGTACGTATCAATTACTCCCGGACCTACTCGTTCCAACAGCTCGAAACCGAAGGGCTGAGCGCCGTCATCGTACTGCCGCTGCACCGTCTGCAGCCGAACGAAATCTATCATCTCGGCAATGCGCCGATCCCGGTGGTCATCATAGGGCGGCTGCTCGACGGCATCGAACTGAACTATGTCAGCACCGACCCGTTCCAGAACGGCATGCTCGCGGCCGGCTGCTTCTTCCGCCACGGCCACCGCAAACTCGCGCTGGCGCTCTCGGAACCGCAGAACGCCGTGCAGGAGCGCCGCCGCGACGGCTTCCTGACCTTCTCCCGCGCCGTCGGGTGCAGCGTCCAGATCATCGACTGCAACGTGCACGAGGGAGAAAACGCGGCGGTTTCGACCAACTCCGTCTTTTCGGAGCTGCTGCGCTCCTCCATGCCGAAATTCACGGCGCTCTACATGATGAGCGGCGTAACCGCCTTCTCCGCGATCTCCGCCCTGGCTGAATGCGGCTACCGGGTTCCGGACGATGTCAGCGTCATCGCGGCGGACAACCTCGACCAGGCCGCATTCTTCCTGCCGCCCGTGACCTGCATCGACGCCGATATGCAGGAGTATGCCGGGCGGGTCGTCAACGCGGTGCTCCGGCTGCTCGGCGAACCGGGACTCCCCTGCCTCCATGAAATTGTCGATCAGCATGTGATCGAGCGCGGGTCCATCCGGACTCTCCCGCCCCCGCCGCAGCATCAGAAGAAGAGTGTCGCGCAACCGAAAGCCGGCATAACGGCAGGGGGAGCCGAACCATGAGAGCTCAAAGGGCATTCAGCCCGGCAATTGCATCAACAGCCGCAAACAGCCTTGAACTGCAACACATAAGGAAAACAGGAGCCGGAAAATGAAAAACAGACCGAATACCATGCCCGCCGTATGGATGCATCCTCGAAGAAGCTTCACTCTGATCGAACTTCTGGTCGTAATTGCGATCATCGCCATTCTCGCATCGATGCTGCTGCCGGCCCTGAACCAGGCGCGCGAGCGCGGCAAAACGGCGAACTGCATGAACCAGCTCAAGCAGCTCGGCAACGGCTTCATGCTCTATCAGGCCGACTACGGCGGCTATATCATCTACAATACTCCGGACAACGGCACCTGGTACACCAAGCTCCGGGAATTCGGATACGTCAAAGATGACAAATATTGCGCGTGCCCGGGCATGACGAAGGACGGAGCTCATCCCTCCAAGCTGACTGATCCGCGCTGGAGCACTTACGGTATTTTCAACGGAGCCGACAACTTCGCCGGAAATCATGCCCCGAATGCCGGAAACTTCCGCTTTGAGCCTGAACGGAACCGGATCTTCTACGTCATGAACCGCATGAAGCAGCCCTCCGCGTTCTTCCTGCTCACCGAAGCGGGCACATCAGCCGCCGATCCGCAGTGGATGTTCCTGCCGAGCACGAATGACAACAACGTTGTCTGCCTCATGCACTCCAAACGCTCGAACTGCTGGTTCGCGGACGGGCACGTCAAGTCCATGAACGACTACGAGATGTATCAGTCGCAGGTCAAAGTAAAACGCTTCCGGCTCCCGGACGGCAGCATCGTTCCCCCGAAACCGTGACGCGAAGAGAGGAAATCCCATGCAAAAACGACTGCTGCTTCTGACAACCCTCCTCGGAACGCTGCTGCTTCCGGGTGCGGAAAGTGCGGTTCTCAAACTCTGCGGCCCGGATTCCGGGCTGATCGGCCCCGCCGGAAACCGGGTGCTGAAGGCCGAGCTCTTCACCTCCGGCGTCCGGGGAAAAGTCAAGCTCCGCTCCGAACTCCACCGGCTCTACGGACCGAATTTCCGGGTTGACCGCGAGCTCGAGCTTGCGGCCCGGCCGTACACAACCGCGGAATTCAGTTATGCGCCGGCGGAGCCCGGCCTCTACGAGTGGATCGTAACCGCCGTCAATGAAAAAGGCGAGAAGATCGCCGGGGCCGTCGCGGACTGCGCCGTGCTGCCGCCGGTAAAAGAGGGCGCCGACGATCTCGGCATCTGCACGCACCTCACCCACTGGCCGGAGCCGGAACGGCTGCTCGATCTCGTGAAGGCGGCCGGTTTCTCACGCATCCGCGATGAAATCGCGTGGGACGGCGTGGAGCGCGAACGCGGCAAATTCGTCTACCCCGATAAGTTCGTCGGCCTCATGAAGAGCGCGAAGCAGAAAAGGCTCCGCCCGCTGCTGATCCTCGACTACGGAAACGGCAAGCTCTACCCGGAGCTGTTCAAAACCTCGCCGTTCCCGGTGAACGATGAGGCGCGCGAGGCGTTCGTGCGCTACGCCCGCTCAACGGTCCGGAAATTCTACCCGACTGTCCGGGAGTTCGAGGTCTGGAACGAACCGAACCATGTCCGCGCCGAACTCGAATACCTCGAGCTGCTGAAAAAGGTCTATCCGGAAATCAGGAAGATCGCTCCGGACGCAACCGTGATCTCCTGCGGCGGCGGCGGCGCGGGCGGCGGCCCCGGCGGATCGTACATCCTGCCGATCATCCGGGCCGGCGGCCTCGAATTTCAGGATGCGTTCAGCATCCACCCGTACATGGCGCCGCACGACCCGGACCGGGGCTACGGCCCCTGCAAAGGTTCCGCGATCGAATATGTGAGCGTCCCCTCGGTCTGGCCGTACCTCGGCAGGGTCGCGGGAGAGAACAAGCGCTCGAACCGAAAGCCGCTCGAGCTCTGGATCACGGAGATCGGCTGGCCGACCGGCAACGGGCGGAGCACCCGCAGCGAATATGAACAGGCGGCTTTCCTCGCCCGCACGTTCCTGCAGCACCGCCGGGCGGGGACGGCAAAAGCGCTCTTCTGGTACGACCTGCTCTCCGACGGGCTGCGGCGGGGCGAAGCGGAACACAACTTCGGGATCCTGCGCGCGGACCTGTCACCGAAGCCGGCCTATATGTCCGCGGCGGTCTTCGCCTCGCAGGTCGGGAACAAGCCGTTCAGGGATGCGCTCAGCGACGATGACATCAAGGCATTCCGCTACGGTTCCGGCGCGGAGCAGGTGACCGCGCTCTACGCCCTCGAAGGGACCCCCGAATACGAACTGCCCCTTCCCGGCGGGGCGATGGCGCGCGTAACCGAATGGCACGGCTTCTCCGAGCAGCGGAAGCTTGAAAACGGGAAGCTCCGGCTGAAGCTCTCCCAGGCCCCCGTCTATGTACAGGCCGTTTACTGATAAGGAGCAATGATATGAAATCGCTTTTTTACCTGATTGTCCTCGCGGTGACGCTCGCCCTCCCCCCGGCGGGCGGCGCGGCCCCCGCCGCACAGGGCAGGTTCGGCGCCGCGCAGGGCACTCTTCTGCGCGACAGGGGAAACTCCGAAGAACTGCCGAAGCTGGAGGTGCGGAACCTCGGGAAGTCCGACATCGAAGTCACCCTGAAAGCGGCGCTGACCGATCCGGCAGGCAAGGTCAGAAACAGCCGGGAGTCAAAACTCACGATCCCCGCCGGCAGCCTGAAAACCGTCGACCCGTTCGACGGCGCGCCCTCGAAAGTCCGGAATGAAATCCTGCTGTTCACGGCGGAACTCTCGGCCGGACAGGAGAAAACGGAACTCTCCGGCATCTTCGGCACGCCTCGCCCGGTTCCCGCCGCAGCCGCCGACATCTTCGGAATGAACGTCCACCTCGGGCGGTTCACCCCGGCGGAACGGTGGAAGCTCATGCAGATGCTGAAGGCGGCGGGCGTCTCGACCGTCCGCACCGACGCGGGCTTCCAGATTCCGGACGATCCGGCCGCGGTGTGCAAAGCGGTCGAAAAAATCAGCGAAGAGCTGCTCGGACTCGAGGCGTTCGGAATGCGCGGCATGGTCATGCTCGGCTACTTCCCCGGCCCCTTCTATGAATCCGCCGAGAAGCAGCGCCTCGCCTTCGACTGGGCGCGGAAAATCGCCGAAGGGCTCAAGGGCCGCGCCGACTTCCACTACGGCAATGAAACGAACTCCGGCTGGGCCGGCTTCGGCGCGGCCGCCGACATGGCGGCGCTGAACAATGCGTTCGCGCTCGGAACCGCGGCCGCCGACCCCGCCGCCCTCAAAGGCTCGTTCGGCATCGCCGAAGGGCTGCTCGCCTACGTCGATGAATTCACGAAGTGCGGCACGCTCGATCAGCTCGATGCGATCGCGATCCATCCGTACTGCGGCACGCCGGAGGCCGGCGTGTCCAAGATGGCCGCGGCGCGCGACCTCATCCGCAGCAGGGGCGGCAGCCTGCAGCTCTGGGCGACCGAAATCGGTTTCCACACCGACGACAACGGCCGGTTCAACCAGCTGACCGGCGAACTGACCGGCGTGGCGGGCTTCACAACGCAGCTTCAGCAGCAGCTCCTGCCGCGTCTGTTCATTCTCGGCAAAAGCGCCGGAATCGACCGCATCTACTGGTATGACTTCTTCGGAAAATACGACCCCGAAACCTTCTGGCTCGTCGACGAGAACTACAACCCGCGCCCGTCGTACCGTTCTCTCGCAGAGTGCGCGAAACGGATCAAGAACGCCATCGCGGTGGACGGCACCGAACGCGGTGCGCTGATTCAGAAGCACCTCTTCCGCCGTCCCGACGGTTCGGTCGTGATGGCCTGCTGGGCGCTGAAGACGAAGGCCGGGGCGGATTTCATCCTGCCCGAAAGCGCCGAACTCTACGACGATCTCGGCAGAAAGCTCGAACGCCCCGCCGACGGGAAGCTTCAGCTCGGGCACGGCGTCGTCTATGTCGAGAACCTCGATCCGAAGCTCGTCCCGTCGCTGCTCGACAGGAGAGTGCTGCTCACGAGCTTCGGCTCAAAGAGCTTTCACCGGCCGCTGCACCGCTTCACGGTCAGGCCGGGCGGGAAATTCGAGATCCCGTACGTCGTCTTCAACGGCACGGAGTCGAGCGTCAGGGTCACGCCGGAGCTGCTGAAGGGGACGCCCGGCTGGAAGGTGGAGCTCCCGCGCGAATTCTCAGCGGACAGCCGCAGAAACACCGTCCGCACGGTCGCGGCGACGGTCCCCGGAACCGCCGTCCCCGGCGTGGAATACACACTGAAATTCGGCGGCACGGTCGACGGCCTGCGCTTCGCGCGCCCTTACGAGGTCCGCATCAAAGTCGACGGCCGATTCCCGTACAAGGCGATCAAAGAGATCCCCTCCGGCGACTACCCGATGTGGGACACCATGGATGAGAGCAAAATCGCCTGCGGCGCCTCCGAGCTGACCGCCGGATACGGCAAAGTGACCGTCGATGCGGACCTGTCGGAGTGGAAGCCCGGAGAGTTCCATCCGATCGACCAGAAGTTCCAGCACATGCTGCGCGACGCCGGCCGGCCGATGCATGAGGACTGGAACGGCCAGGTCGCCCTCCGCTGGGACGAGAAATACCTGTACGCGGCGTTCCTCGTCGAAGACGACGAGCTCTGCTTCCCGGACTTCCTGAGCCGGGACTGGCGCGATACGGACAACATCCGCCTCTTCGTGAGCTCGGTTTCCGACCCGGCAAAGCGCACCGATAAAATCAGCGCGGACGACCTGCTGCTCATCATGACCCCGACCGGGCTCACCCACACCGAGAACCCGATGGTCAACATCGCTTCGCTCGGCGGAGTGCTCCGCACCGGCGCGGAGCAGCAGATCGAAATGAAGAGCCGGGTCTGGAAAAACGGCTATGTGATGGAGGTCAAAGTCCCGTTCGCACTCTTCCATGCGAAGCCGGAGGCCGGGGCGATTCTCGGCATCAACATCATGGCCGACGACATCGACGGGAACTTCCGCCAGCACGTCGCGATGACCTGCGGCAAGTCATTCTCCTACTGGAACAGCCCGAAAGCCCTCGGCAATCTGCGGCTGAAGAAGCAGTAACTGCCGACGGCGGCTCCCTCCTGCGGGACGCGGAATGAGAGACTCTCTCCGCGTCCCGTTTTTTGCGCGCCCGCCCTGACACTGTCAGAAATAAAAAAGCGCGTTCTGTTTATTCACAGCTTCCATTTTTTCATAAAAAACAGGAATATCCTATTGACATTGTCAGACGACTCTGCTATAATTATAACAAACCGGAACAAAGGAGAAGCCAATGCCGGAGAAAAAAAGCTCTGTCCGCAATTTCATCATGCGTCAGCTGGAGGAGGGCTCCCTGAGAGCCGGCGACAAGCTTTCCGGCGCGCGTGAAATCGCCCGGCTGACCGGCAAGCCGCTCCCCGCCGTCCAGACCGAAATCGAAATGCTGGCCCAGGAGGGGATCCTCGAAACCGTCGCGCGGCGCGGAACGTTCGTGAGCCTGAAGTGGGACACCCGGATCCTGCGCCGCAACCTGAGCTTGTACCGCCCCGACCTGACCTGGTTCGGAGATTTCCGCAACCTGCTTGAGGAGCATGTGCCGGAGGTGTGGGCCAGCGAAAAGTTCGAAAAAAGCGTATTCGAAATCCAGACGACGCACTTTGTCCAGTCCCACCACGACGAATACATGGACCTCTCCGAAATCTTCGCCGAATGCTTCCCCGACACCGGCGATTTCTTCATGGAAACATTCGATGCGTTCCGGGTCGGGCCGCGCCTCATGGGAATCCCGATCATCTATTCTCCGCGCGTCATGTTCTACAATCCCCGGCTGTTCCGCCGGGCGGGTTGCCGGATTCCGGCCGTAAACTGGACCATGGAGGAGTTCCGGCACGACATCCGCCGACTCTGTACCATCCTGCCGCCGGAAGACGCCTTCTGCTGGTATCCGAAGCAGTTCTACTGGTTCAATTTCGTCCTGCGCTGCGGCGGCAGTCTCATCGACCCGAACGCGGCGGAGTGCGTCCGGATCGACAGCCCGGAGACCCGGGCGGGGCTGAAGCTCTTCCGGGACCTCCGCCGTGACATGGGAATCCGCAACTACCGCTACCCGGACAACTTCGAGAGCAATTTCCTCGACGGGCGCGCCGGAATGCTGATCCAGCCGCGCGAATTCCTGAGCTATGTCAAGCAGGCGGATTTCGATGAATGGAGCACCGTCCCGCTGCCCTCCGTGCCGGGCGGAACCGACCTGAACGTGCAGGCGACGGATGTCTTCTGCGTCCGGCGGGAGTGCGTCGACCTGCACCTGGCCGCCCGCCTCATCAAACTGCTGCTCTCCGAGGAGTTCCAGACCTGCCTGATCGACTGGAGCTACGGGTTGCCGATCCGCAAATCACTGATGGGTAAGTGCATCGACTTCTCCGACGGCCGTGATACGCTCTTCCTGAATGAAATTCCCCGTATGCACTCCCAATACAATCTCGACTCAGTCGAACTCTATAACCTCGTCTGCGACGGAATCGCCGCGCTGCTGGCCGGCGACGGCGATATCGACGCGGGAACCGCCGAGCTCGCGAGAATGACCCGGACATTCTTGAAAATACGCAAACAGTCGAAGCAAATCGCCTGACCACAGGATAAGGAGGCCGCCATGAAGAGACCGTTTACATTGATCGAGCTGCTCGTCGTGATCGCGATCATCGCCATCCTCGCATCGATGCTGCTGCCCGCGCTCACCCAGGCGCGCGAACGCGGGAAAGCCGCGTCCTGCACGGGAAATCTGAAGCAGCTCGGGCTGGTCTACCACATGTATGCGATGGATTTCCAGGACTGGACGATCCGGGGCAGGTCCCTCGACGGCGTCGAGTGGTTCTACCGGATCGCAAACGGCAACTACCTCGGCGGCGGCACCGCCGCAAACGCCAGAAAGCAGAAGGCGATATTCGTCTGCCCGTCGGACCCGCGCCCCGCCTACAAGCCGAGCGACAAGTATTCGCCGCAGGTCAGCTACGGCACCAACACCTGCATCACCCAGGGGAACTTCCCCGCCACCACCGCCGACGAGGCCCCCGGAACCCTCTGCCGCGACCGCCACCGCAAATTCGGCGAACTGCTGAAAACGGCAAAGGGCACAACCAACTCGGTGCTGCTGGCCGACTGCTGGTCGCTGGAAAACCAGTCGGATCCGGACGGATCGAAAAAATATTTCATCCTGCGCAGCGGCGGCGCCGACAGCCGAGACCCCGCCGCATGGTTCAGCGACCTGACCCCGGGCTACATCTCCCTGCGCCACGGCGGACAGGCGGCCACCCTCTTCTGCGACGGCCGGGCGAAACTCGTCCGGGGACCGATGTACAACACGAATTCCACCGTCGACACCAAATATGTATTGTGGCTGAATCCCGACACCATCGCCGGAATCAGGTAACTTAACGGACAGGAAACATATGCGCAACGTACGGATTCTGATGACGCTCCTGCTGCTCTCCATCGCCGCGGCGGCCCGGGGCGCGGTGCTGGAGGAGTTTCAAACGCCGGAGAGCTGGAAACTCGGCAGGGGGCAGACGGGAGAGCTCATCCGCGAAAAGAAATCCGGCATGACGCTCGTGAACCAACCGGGCGGTCCGGAGTGGGTTTCCGTCACAAAAACCTTCGAAGTCGATCTCGACAAGGATCCGGAGTTCACTCTCAAGGTGAGTCATTCGGGCGGCTCCGGCGAAGTCAAGCTGGTCAACCGCTCGAACAGGGAGAAGCACTCCATCCTGAAATTCAAGGAGGCCGGAACCTTTCGCGTCAACCTCGCCGAACAATACCGCTGGAGCGGCAGGATGAAAATCGACGTCTCGCTCTATGTGCTCAGCAAAGAGAAACGCATCTCCTTCGAATTCCTGCGCTTCGGCGCACCGGGCGAAAAAGAGCCGCCGAAGCTGACCGTCGCCCCCCTCTTCCACTCCGCCGGATACTGCTGGCAGGACGGCGGCTCCTCCCCCGTCAACATCCTCTTCCGCAAGGAGGACGGCCCCTGGCAGCGCGCCTGTCCGCCCGTTTTCATCAGCGAAGAGAAGGGGTTCCGCGGTTCACTCGTCCTGCTCGACGAGAACAGCCGTTACGAGCTCCGGGTCGAGGATCCGTCCGGCAGGCTGCTCGCACAGAAAGAGTTCCGCACCTGGAGCTCCGGCGTTCCGGTCGCCCGGACGGTGGAGCTCTCTCCGGAAAACTTCGACGGCGCACTCGAAATCACGGAGCGCGGCACGCCGGAGGGGTGGATCCGCTACACGGCCCGGCCCGGATTCGTCCTCACGAACGACAACCGCTCCCCGCTGATCGAACTGAACAACGCCGCCTATGTACTGCTCGACGGCCTGACGCTGAAGGGCGGCGAATCCCATGCAATCGCCGTCAATGACTGCGAACATGTCCGGATCGTCAACTGCGACCTCTCCGGCTGGGGCAGGATCGGCAGACAGCGGTTCGACATCGACGGCAAGTTCTACGACGAAAACGGCAAAGTGGTCAACTTCGACGGCGGGATCCACATCAACCGCAGCCACGGCACTGTTGTCGAGCGCTGCTACATCCACGATCCGCTCAGCACGGCCAACGCCTGGTACTACTCGCACCCGACCGGCCCGGAGGGGCTCATGATCTCAAGCCCCACCTCGACCGTCATCCGCTACAACGACATCGTGGGCAGCGACCGCCACCGCTGGAACGACGCGATCGAAGGCGCCCGCAACTTCAGCGCCGACGGCGGCTTCAACCGCGACGCCGACATCTACGGGAATTTCCTCGCATTCAGCAACGACGACTCCATCGAGCTCGACGGCGGCCAGCAGAACGTCCGCTGCTTCTTCAACCGGTTCGAAGGGTGGTACTGCGGCGTCAGCATCCAGGGCTGCATGGAGGGCCCCTCCTACGTCTTCCGCAATCTGCTCATGCGCGGCGGCGACCGGTTCGGCGCCACGGGACAGGCGATCAAAACCTCATCCTCCCGCAGCGGAAAGAACGCGGTCTGCCATATCTTCAACAACACCATCGACGGGCCCGGCAAGGGACTCATCATGCTGCCGCACCTGAAAATAGTCGCGTTCAACAACCTCATGACGGGGCGCAACACCTTCCAGAGGCCCTCCGTCAGCCCGCAGTCGGTACAGGATTACAATCTCCTGCCGGAGCCGGTCGAACCAGGCGGCGCGCACTCCGTCGCCGGCGACCCCGGCATGACCGGCCCCGCCGCCGGGATCTTCACGCTCCGCCCGGAATCGCAGGCCCGGGGAGCCGGAAGGACCATCGACAATTTCCTGCCGGAAGGTCCCGTTGATATCGGAGCATTCCAGTCCGCGAACCCGCTGCCGCTGCCGTTCCGCCCGGTTCCGGTCGAAACCGACCGCGGCGTGCTGGACTTCGGGGAGCTGCGCGAAAACTCCCCCCGCGTCATGACCTTCTCCGCCGCCGCGTCCGGCGGAGACCGGCCGTTCCGGATCCGCAAGAACGACGACTTCGACTGGTTCGAGGTGATCCCCGCAGACGGCGTCCTCCGCGGCGGTGAACGCATGGAGTTCCGGGTGAAGCTTCTGCCGGAGAAGATGAATTCCAACCGCCTCTTCCGCGGCGCGCTGCTGCTGCGCTTCGACGACGGCTTCTCACGCCCGCTCTCGGTGTACGCCGGGAATCCGGCGGTCGAAGTGCCGTTCCGCCCGGTTCCCGCCGGCCCCGGAACCGTCTACATCGACGCGGCCGCGCCCGTTTCCGGAACGCGGTACGAGACGTTCCCCGACCCGCTCGCGGAAGGCGGCAAAGCCGTGCTGCTGCAGGGCGAACGCGGCAGGAATTATGCCGTCTACGAGTTCGAAGTCGAGAAAGAGGGAGACTATTTCCTGCTCTTCCGCCTCCGCGGCGACGATCCGCCCGAGGCTCACGACTCTCTATTCTGCGGCGTCAACGATGACGAACCCGCCGAAACCCACCTGAACGGAAGCACCCGCTGGACCTGGTCCGTCGGCGCCCCCGGCAAGGGCCAGTTCCGCCGCCTTCGCGTCTATCACCTGAACAAAGGCCGAAACACCCTCCGGATCGCCCCCCGCGAACCGATGTATCTCGACTCAATCGCCCTCTCCGACGATCCCGGCGCCTTCGAGCCGCGTTAACGGTTGGCTCAAAAGTTGCGGGAATCGGAGGTGGCACTTCGTCCCCCTCCGAACCTCCCCCTGACCGGCAGGGTGCCGGTGCCGACGCCTCAGGAAGCTGCGCTTTTTGAGGCTGACTTCTACCAGGATGGGTCGAGTCGAACCTGCCCCGAATACCGCTCCTTCCGGCATGCCTTCCCGCCTTTTTGCGGATCGGCAACTTGTGATGGTCCGCCGCCGGGAGCGGGAGGGAGTGTCCCCGGACCGGGTCCACGTCAAAAGCGATACAGCCGATTCCGCAAAAATGCGTTTTTCCGTCCACGACTCCCCGTTTTTCGACACACAGGGGTGAGCCGTCGAAACCGGAGAGACGAGTGCATCACAACACAAACTGTTGATGATAAAAAATCAGCAGATAGAAATGCATCATCCGGAAAAATACGGCGGACAAAAAATCCTCTTTTTTTCCCGGAATATATTTGCATCCACTGTATCGTTATTGAATAATATGTACAGATACAGACAACTCCCGCAGGGATACACACAATGACCAAAGCAAATCAACTATACGAAAATCTGAAGACGCGGGTGCTCGGCGGCGTCCCCGGGCAACCGTTCGTGTCGTTCCGGACCATCATGCGCGACTATTCGGTCAGTCAGGCCACCGTCACCAAAGCGACGCAGAAACTGGTAGATGAGGGGCTGCTGAAGAAAAATGCCGGGCGGGAGATGGAGATCACGGAGGAGGTGCTGAAACACTGCAGCGGCGCCGCCCCCGTCATCTGTCTCGCGCTCCCGCACTGGCAGTCGGAGTGGTACGCACTCATCGAACATCACTTTTTCGATATGGCCGACAAGCTCAACTATGAGCTCGAAGTGCTGCGTTACGACTGGCGGCTGAAGATTCCGCACCAGCTCCCGCAGAACAAAATCGACGCGATGGTGCTCGTGACCGACGGCCAGATGTTCACCTCGGAGCAGCTGCTCCGGCTGGAGGAGGCGAAAGTTCCGTTCGTGATCTTCGGGCGCAACCTCTCCAGCTTCGCGGTCCACTGCGTACATGCGGACGACGAATACGGCGGCGCCAAGGCCGCGCATCACCTCGTCAGCCTCGGGCACCGCTCGCTGGCGGTCCTCGTCTCCGAGCCGAAGTCCGAAGGCATGACCAACCGCATCAAAGGGTTCCGCCAGTTCTGCGAGCTCAACAGCATCGATTCGGAAATCATCGACTGCGGAATCGTGAACGGCGATTTCGTGCCGGAAAAGGTCTATACCACATTGAAGAAACGCTTTTCCTCCGGCAGGCCCTCCTTCACCGGTCTCTTCACGCTTTCCGAAATCTCCTCCTTCGGCATCTACCGCGCCTGCCATGAGACCGGGCTCCGGCTCCCGCAGGATCTCAGCGTGATATCGGTCGGCCAGCCGTGGCAGGCCGACTACATGGAGCCGCCGCTGACCACGATCGGCAGCGATGTCTCCGCCATGGTTCGCGAAACGGTGCGGATCCTGACCGGCCCCGAGGCGAACGGCCCGAACTTCGTCCACCGGATGCTGCGTCCTTTCCTCACACGGCGCGGGTCGACCATGGCGCACAAGCCGGGTAAAATTTCATTCGATATTCAGCAAACCGCATTTCTCGGGAGGAAATAATGAAACGCCGTTTTACCTTGATCGAGCTCCTGGTCGTAATCGCGATCATCGCGATCCTCGCCTCGATGCTGCTGCCCGCGCTGAATCAGGCGCGGATGCGCGGCAAATCAGCCACCTGCATCAGCAATCTCAAGCAGATCGGAACCGGGGTCAGCATGTATGCCGCGGAAGACAGAAACGCCTATCTGAGGCTCTGGCACGAAAAAGCCGCCATGCAGGGCAACCAGTGGGTGAGTGTCGGAATTCTCTGGCACCTCGGTCTGATCGGGGATCCGAAGGTATTTTACTGCCCGGCCAATATAGACGCGGAGTTCAAAACCTATCAGGATAAATGGACCCATGACAACAAGGCGACCATCTGGATCTCCTACACCAGCGCGCGGGCGGACGGCGTGCAGGATCCCGGCGTGACCAAGGCGCCTTACCTCGGCTTGAACCTGAAGAGCAAAGAAATCAACAGCGCAATGCCCATCTATGCCGACACCGCCTTGTTCTACAGCGGCACCAACCGCAGCCCGATGCTTCAGCAGTTCAACCATGTCAACGGGAACTGCCTCTATGGTGACGGCAGCACGGCAGGCTTTACTCAGGATCAGGTTCTGCGGCTCCATACCGCCGAATCCGGCACCTGGAAAGAGGGGCTCTATTTGCGCAATTACCGCCGCTACCGTAAATAAACCGAAACCAGGGAATCAAATACATGAACATGAACATGATCTCTCTCTCTTTCGCCGCAGTTGTCGCAGCGCTTCTTGCGGCAGGCGGCTGCGCCGTTGTAAACGAAGCCCCGCCCGCGGACCGCACTTTCAGGAACTTCTCCGGCGTCTGCCACGGCAACACGAAAATGCCGGAGCTGTGGGGCAGCGCGCTCGGCTGGGACCGCATGGACATTTCATGGCAGTCGGTGCAGCCCGAACGCGGCGGCACCTGGGACATGAAAGCGCTTGAGAAATTCGGGCAGCGTGTCCTCGCCGTCAAAGCGCGCGGCGCGAAGCTCCTGCCGATCCTCGACTACGGCAGCGGCTGGACGACGGAGAACATCCCCGACCGGGAGTTCGATTTCGGCGGCAGGCGCTATTCGATCACCCGGCGCGCCGACGGCGACTTCGACGTGCGCGCCTTCAACCGGGAACCCGTGAACGGAAAAGAGACCCTTGTTCCGGCCTATTCCGGCAAGGTCGGCGCGAAACGCATGAGCCAGCGCCATGTGCAGGACGATCAGGTTGAAGAGTGGAGGGCGTATGTCCGCAAGGTCGTCTCCTTCCTGCGGCAGGAGCCGTACAACGTCGAATATTTCCAGGTCTGGAACGAGGCGCACCCGACAAGCTCCTTCTGGTACGGCGATATGGACACCTATATGAGGAATGTCCATCTCCCGGCCGCGAAGGTCATCCGCGAGCTCGGCGGCAAGGTCGTCTACGGAGGCTGGATCTGCGGTGCTCCGGTCAGCGGCCTCGTGGAGTACCTCGACCGGCACAATGCCTGGGACTCGTTCGACGTGATCGACATCCACTACTTTCCGCTCGCCGGGATGGAGTACCTCAAACGCGCGATGGACAAACGCGGCTTCGGCGGCAAGGGGCTCTGGCAGACCGAGCTCGGCTTCAGCTCGAACCCGAACTACATCGGCAACCTTTATCCGCGCATCCTCTTCTGGGCGCTCGAAAACGACTGGGATTGGGCGGACAAATACAAGCTTTTCTACTTCGCCTTCGGCAGTCCGGACGACCGGAAAGCGTACGGCTTCGGCCGCAGCCTGATGCTCGGAAACCGGCTGAATTTCAGCGGCAGGAGCCTCGAAACCCTCGCGAAACTGCTCGCCGGCGGACCGCTCGAACGTTATGCGCCGGTCAGGAGCACGCCGGAGCTGAAGTTCGAGCTCAATGAGCTCGCCAGCTCGATGGAGTCGTTCCGCATCGGAAACCGCATCGTCACGGCGGCCCACGTGCTGCCGAACAACCACGCGCAGATTTTCGTTGACTGGAACGGGGAGTTGGATACGCTCCACCTCGATTACGAGATGCCCGTGCTGCGGATCGCATACCCAGAAATCGACGCCTCCCGCGTTGCGAAAGCCGAACGGGTCAGCATGTACGGCAGCCGGACCGACCTCACGGACCGCATCGAAACATCCGCCGGCGGCATCGCGGTCGGCGTCCCGATCCGCGAGCCGGATCGCGGGGAATTCAAATTCACCGACATGCCGGAGGATTTCCTCCCGCAGGTTTTCTACACCGTCATCACCCTGAAATAATCCGGAGCTCCCATGAAATATCTTCTGCTGTTCTGCTTTCTCCTCGGCGTCTGCGCCGCACATGCCGTCACGTTCCGGGAATTCTCCGGCGCCTGTCAGGGCGGCGACATGACGAGTCCGTACTGGGACGGTCTCGCCGGCTGGAACCGGTTCGACATCAGTTGGAGCGCCGCCGAACCGGAAGAGGGGGCATACGACGATGCGTATCTGAAACGGATGTACGCCAGGGTACGGCAGAACCTCGACCGCGGCGTGAAGGTCCTGCCCGTACTCTGCTACGCGCCGGGCTGGGCCTCGCGGCGCGGCGAATACGAGTTCACCGCCGGAAATGTCCGCAAGCTCTACACGCCGCTCAGCGGCAACGAGTACCTGCTCCGGGAGTATAAGAAACAGAACGACGGCTCATGGGAGCTCAAGGCGGACAAAGACGGCAATACGGAGCGCAAGGTCCGCAACCCGCGCATCCCGCTCGCGCCGGAAAGCGTCGCGAAGTGGCGGAAGTTCATCCGCCGCGTGGTCTCCGACCTGCGCGCGGAGCCGTACGGCCTCGAATACTTCCAGATCTGGAACGAAGCGCATCCGAAAAGCGGCTTCTACGACGGCGGCATGGCCGATTACTTCAGCGACGTCCATCTTCCGGCGGCGGAGGAGATCCGGGCGCTCGGCGGCAAAGCCGTCTACGGAGGATATCCCTGCTGCGGAACAGTGAGCGCCCTCGCGGACGACCTCACAAAGGCAAAAGCGTGGGATTCGATCGACGTGATCGACATCCACTACTTCCCGGAGTGGTGCATGGAGTACCTGCGTCGCCGGGCCGCCGAAAACGGCCGTCCCGACATGGGAGTCTGGCAGACGGAGATCGTCTTCCACCGCAACTACTACGCGGTTGCGCAGATCTATCCGACCGTACTCTACTGGGGGCTCACGCACGATTGGAGCTATCCCGACCGCTACAAGCTCATGCTTTTCGCGTTCGGCAGCCCGGACGACCCCGGAGCATTCGGCTACGGCAAGTGCATGCTCGCGGGGAAAACCCTGACCCCGCACGGCAAAGCGCTCGAAACCCTCGCCGGGCTCTTCGGCGGAGAAGAGATCGAGCCGTACGACGGGGTGAAGAGCGTCCCGGAACTCAAATTCACAAACCGCGGCGACCGCATCAGCGCGTTCCGGTTCGGGAACAGGCTCCTGGTCGCGGCGGCCTTCGATGGAAAAACCCTGAAAAAACACGAAGCGGACAAGATCGACACGCTGAAGCTCACGCTCTCCGGCGTCACGGCGGATTCGGTCGGAAGCGTGACCCGCGTCGGCGTATTCGGTGAACGCGCCGACCTCTCCGGAGCGTGGCGGAGCTCCGGCGGCGGAATCACCGTCGATCTCCCCCTGAAGGAGGATGAGGCGAATCGCCATACCGATAAATTCCTGAAAGAGGACTCATTGCGCCGCCCGGCCCTCTACCTGCTCGTCGAGCTGCGCTGAGGAGCGGTTCACTTTTTCAGGACACGGTTCCACACCGGGCTCCAGCCCTCCCGGTCGGTGCGGGTGGATCCGAATTCCGGCTTATCCGGATCCCCGCCGCCGTAGATGCGGAACCCCTCGAACGTCTCCGTCCTCCGGTCCGGGAGCCGCCGTTCGAGCGTTCCGGATTCGATTTTCAGCGGGTCGCCCGTGAACGGATTCTTCGGGATCTCCGGCAGATACTCCGGGACCAGCTCGGCGAGCTCTTTCGGCGGCCGCCCCTTCTCCCGCAGGAACCGCTCGGCGGCCAGCCCGGCCCGGAGCGTCCGCTGCTGCCCGTACATCTCCGAAGCGCGGATAAAGGAGGAGCCCCATGCCGCAAACAGCATCCGCGTGACCGGATGCCGGAACGCATTCCCGCTGATCGCATCCGCCGTGATACCGCCCAGTTCCGCCTTGACCGCCGGAGTGTAATTGCGCGTCGCCAGGGCGTGTATCCTCACGATACACTCCAATCCGTGCGCGGCATCCAGACGGATGACCGGTTCATAAAGCCACAGCAGCCTTAAATTCCACGGTGTGAGCTCGAAAAATGCATCTTTCAGGAGCCTCGGATGCATTCCGGCTGCGGAAAACCCGGTCGACTCCGTCTCGACGGCAGCCGGCAGGGCATTCCGGAACTCGGCCTCGGTCTTCACCGCCGACTGCTCCCACCGCTTCAACTGCTCCACATCGATTCCGGCGATCCCGCCCGTCGACGCGAGGTCGCCGAGCGCATCCGTCCGGATCGTCTCCACCGCGACGGCGACCAGAAAACTGATAAGGAACGGGTCGTTCAGCAGGCAGCTCCGCAGCGCCCCGATGTCGTCAAAAAGGCGCGCCGCCTCCGCCGTTTTTCCTTCCTTCGCGAGCAGCCGGATGCGGGCGGCATTGGAGCGCGCCCAGGCGCGCGCGACGGACAGCTCCGGAAGCTGCTGTGCAAACGGGTCTCCCTGATCGAAATCGCGTTTGAAAACAAGCTTCGGATTCCGTTCGAGGAACGTGTCCGCCTCCTTGAGAAGCTGCGCATTACCGGCGACGAACGCCTTGGCGTCAAACACCATTTTCTTATCCATGCACTTCTCCTCCGCCGCCCTGACCGCCTCTCCGAGGCGCAGGAACTCCCTGAGGAGCGCCTCCGGGGATGCCTGATGCCGTGCCTTGAAGCCGGAATAACGGCAGACGATCCCCTGCCGCTCGATCCTGCGGATCGTCGACATGAGTTTGATATTCGTGTAGGCGCTCCACGCGAACCACGCCAGCACCGGAACCAGACAGAGAACAATGCAGATTCCCCAGGCCGGATGCCTGCGGGGGAACTGTTTCAATAATGACAGAAATTTCCGCATAATCTGCCGCCTCCCTGACGGCCACTGAGAACATACACGGCTACGCCGCGTTTTTCCAATGCCGGAAGCGTTTTTTTGCCGCGCCGACACACCTCCTCTTGCCGGAACGATACAGTATCCGTTCCGCGGGACCGCGTCCATCCGCGCAGCAGGCTTCAATTTTTCACATTTTCGAACAAAAATAAATTTCACGCTTTCCATATTTATTTCATTGCAAATCAAAATATTAAAGATACAATAAACAACATCGGAAACAGCAGCGGCATCCGGAGAAGAAGATGTCCTCTTGCCAACACTGTATCGCTATGGCATAATTATAATCGAGATCCGCACCACGCCGGAAACAGGAAGAGAGATGACCATGAGAAAATCCGAACTGCTGTATGAAAACCTGAAAAAGCAGGCCATCGACGGAATGCCGGGCGAGCCGTTCCTTTCGTTCCGCACAATCATGGCCGACTACGGCGTCAGCCAGTCCACAGTGACCAAAGCGACCCGCAAACTGCTCGAAGAGGGGCTGCTGCGCAAAAAGCCGGGGCAGGAGATGGAACTCACCGGCGAGGTGCTGAAATACCGTTCCGGGGCGTCTCCGGTCATCTGCCTGGCACTTCCGAACTTCCTTTCCGAATGGTACGGCATGATCGAGCAGCACTTCTTCGACCTCGCCGGAACACTCGACTATGAGCTTGAGGTGCTGCATTACGACTGGCGCTGCAAGGTTCCGCCGATGCTGCCGAGAACCAAGCTCGACGCGCTGGTTCTCGTAACCGACGCGCCGATGCTTTCAAGTGACGACCTCCGGACCATCAACGACTTCCAGCTCCCGTGCGTGATCTTCGGGCGGAACCTCTCCGGCATGGCGCTCCACTGCGTCAGCAGCGATGACGAATACGCCGGGGCGCGCGCCGCCCACCACCTGATCGAACTCGGCCACCAGTCGCTGGCCGTCGTGATCTCCGAGCCGAAATCGGAAAGCGTGACTGACCGCATCAAGGGGTTCCGCCAGTTCTGTGAACTGTGCAGCGTGAACGCCGAAATCATCGACTGCGGCATCGAGAACGGCGATTTCTCCGCCGCGAAGGTTTACCGGACGCTGTCGGAACGCTTCCGCAAGGGGCGCCCCGGCTATACCGGGCTCTTCTCGCTCTGCGAAGCCTCCGCCGGCGGCATCTACCGCGCCTGCGCCGAATGTTCGGTGCGGATCCCGCATGACCTCTCCGTCATCACCATCGGGGAGTCGTGGCGCGCGGAGTATATGCTCCCGCCGCTCTCCACGATCGGGCGCGACCTCGACGAGCTCGCCGCCGCAACCGTGGAGATCCTCAAAAGCCCCGACGCCGCCGGACCGAATTTCGCACACAGGCTGCTGAAGCCCCGGCTCATGGCGCGCGGCTCCACCCGGCCCCGCCGGCCGCACCGTCTCCCGGCCGGAGCGCACCCGGAAACCGCACGGGCGCTCACCGTTACGGAAAACTGAACCATACACCGACAGGAGGACACTCATATGAACCGCAGAATGATCCCCGCACTCCTGCTCGCGGCCTGCGCCGCGACTCTCCTCGCCGCGGCGGAGCCCGACCCGCGCCGGGAGAAGCTGTGCTGGGCGCACTACGTCGGGTGGGGCTTCAACCAGGCGGCCGGATACGACAACGCCGCGCTCGATCCCGCCTGGCAGATGCACCCGTTCACCGACCGGAGCCTGCTCGGCAGATACATCCAGTGTGATTCCGGACTCCCGGAGGGCGCGCGCCGCCAGATCGAATGCGCGCTCGCATACGGAATCGACGGCTTCTGCGTCGATGTCATCTTCCCGAATGCCTTCACCGATGTCCTCGGCCGCTTCTACAGGGCGGCGGAGGGAACCCCGTTCAAGATCGCGCTCTGCATCGACAACCTGCGCGGCGCCGACCTGGAAAAGCATCTCGCGGAATTCCTGCGCCGCTACGGCGGACACCCGAACAACTGCTTCATCGACGGCCGGCCCGTCGTCTTCGTCTACAACACCGGCGGCAAAACGGCGGAGGAGTGGCGGGCGATCCGCGCGAATCTCGAAAAGCAGGGCCTCCGGGCATACTATCTCGCACAGCCGATGCGGGAAACGACGCTCTGGGAGAACGAAAAAACACTTGAAACCACACTCCGCGGCTTCGACGGCTTCTACGACTTCGGCATCAACGGCTTCTTCCCCGAAGAGATCGACCGCCGCCTTTCGAACGGAAAAAAGGCGCTCGCAAAGTACCGCAAAAGCGGCATCCTCGCCGCCGGGATCACGGTCGGCTACCTCGGCCAGTCGACCGGCTTCTACCGGCCGTTCCTGAACACCGGGACGCTGTGCGCCAACTGGGAATCCGCGATCCGCAGCAAGGCCGACTGGGTCTGCCTCACGACCTGGAACGACTATGTCGAGCACACGCATTTCGAGCCCTCCGCCGTGAACCGCGACACGCTCCTGCGGCTGAACCGCGAATACCTGCGCCGGTGGCGCGGCGAAACACCTCCGGCCCGGCCCGCCGAACTTCTCATCAGCTACCGCGAAGAACTCGCGGCGGGGGATGATTTCACGGTCGAACTGCTGAACTTCTCCTACGACGGCGAATCCGCGGCAGCGCACCTGCGCCTCCTCGATGAGAACGGCGGAGAGCTACGCGCCTTTCCGCCGCGGACGCTCAGCCGGGAGAAGCTCGCCGCGAAAACCCTGCGGATGACCGACGCGGAGCTCGGCAGCGCCCGGGTGCTGCGGCTCCAGTGCGCGCTCACAACCGGCGGCGAAAAGCCGCAGTTCCGGGAGCTCCACCCGGTCATCCGCCGCCCCGGCCGGCTCGAGAGCATCCGCACCGTGCGGATCCCGTTTAACACGATGTCCGCCGTACCGGTTTCGCTTGCGCTCAGCGGCGTGAGGGAGGGGAAGCCGTGCGCGAAGGCCACGCTGAAAAGCTGGGCCGCCGCAGGAAAAATCGAACTCCTGCGCAACGGCTGGCCCGTCGCCGAAGCCGAAGTGAACCACACCGGTAATCCGCAGTGCACCATCGAGCTGCCGCTGCCGGAGACGCCGCGCTCGCCGGAGGAGGTTTACATCGCCCGCTATTCGAACACGTCCGGCGGCATCTCCTTCAGCCCCCCTGTGTTCCGGCAAACCGCCGGGGCCGTCCCCGGCAGCACCCGCCAGCCGGTCATTGAAACCGGCTCCGACTTCGACGAGGGGTGGCCGATCTGGAGCAGGCGAATCTCGCGGTACAAGGCGCCGAAGCTCGTTGAGCGGGAGTTCCCGGAGAACGATATCTTCTCGCTGCGCTACGATTTCACCGAGGGGGCGGGAACCACGCTGTCGAGTTCCTCCGGCTGGAAGCTCCCCGCCCTGTCCGGAGCGAACCATCGCCGCCACTGCAGAATAGAGGCCGCAAACACTCCCGCATGGCACACCGCGGCCGGGCCGGAGGACAAAGCACGGCCGCTCCTCCGGTTCGACGGCGACGACTGCGTGATCCTGCCGAGCCGCACGATGCCGTACGGTCCGTTCACCATCGAATTCCTGCTGCGCCCGGAGAAGAAAGACGGGGACGGCATCCTGTTCTTCGACCAGAACGGCCACTCCCTCCGGCTCGACGCGGCGCTGCGCCCGGTGCTGAAGCGGCTGAATAATCCGGAACTCAACGCAGCGCGCCCCCTCCCCGCCGGGAGCTGGAGCCACCTTGCCGCCGTCTATGACGGAAAAAGCCTCGCGCTCTACATCAACGGGGAAAAAACGGCGATCTCCCCGGCCGCCGCCGAACGCATGAGCCTGAATTCAGTTCCGGCCATCGGCGCGGACCTCGACCGGAAGAACGGTTTCAAGGGCGACCTGGGAGGCTTCGCACTCGAAGGCGCGGCGCGAAAGCCGGACGAATTCAAACTGCTCAAACAACTTCACCGGACGGAGGTTCTGCCATGAAAAGAAAATTCACCCTCATCGAGCTCCTCGTGGTCATTGCGATCATCGCAATCCTCGCCGCCATGCTGCTGCCCGCACTGAACCAGGCGCGGGCGCGCGCCAGAGAGAGCGCCTGCAGCGGCAACCTCAAGCAGATCGGCGTATTCACGCTGCTCTACGCCGACGGCAACCGGGATTACTTCATGACCGGCCACCAATACGGCTGGAGCGACAGCCCGCTCGCGAAGATGTTCATCCCGGAATATATCAAATACTATACGGAGACGACTCCGCAGAAGCTTTTCAACTGTCCCGCGTTCTCCGCCGCGAACGTCAATTCGCTCTCCTACCGGAGCATCATCCTGCAGCAGATGCAGTACAATCAGGCAGGCTGGGCGACAGTGAACGGCTACCATTACCACAAGCTCGCCACGATTCCGCGCCATGCGCTGGTCGCGGACTATTTCCAGTACAGCCGGCTCCATCACCAGCGCGGCGCGGGAATCATGCTGAACTATCTGCGCGCGGACGGCAGCGTCCACCGCTTCACCGACCACCGCGGGAACCTCCCCTGCGAAAACGATTACAACTCCGGCAGCTGGAGGAAAGTACACAACGTCTGGGCGCTGATGAGCGGCCTCGGCACAATCTGACCGCCTCCGTTTTATCGACATCCCGCGCGCCCCTCTTCCGCCGGCCGCACCGGCAAAGAGGGGCGCGCTCTTTCCCTGCCGGGCCGCAAGCCGCGCACTCCGTGGAAAAAATCAGAAACTTTTGCCGAATCAATATTGACATCCTGAAAAGAACATTGTATTTTACATTCAGATGATTCTTCTCCGTTTTCCGATCCAGGCGGCTGAATCAGCGCGTTTGCGGAGGGCCCTCCGCAAACGTCGCGACGCCGCGGGTCATGGATGTTACATATTACATTTGAACGGCAATCACGGAGGTCGTATGGTGAAAATGTTTTCTGAACGGGCTTCGCGGACGATCGGCGGGGTGCTGATCGCACTGCTGCTCGTGTCGCTGGGGTTTGCGTACCATGTGCGCATGCAGCAGCGCGGCAGCGGAGACGGCGCGCGCATCCTGAAGCTCGGCCACGGGCTCCCGACCGACCACCCGGTGCACGAAGCGATGATGCGCATGGCGGAACGCATCGAACAGCTCTCCGGCGGCAAACTGCTGATCCAGGTCTACCCCTCCGGCATGATCGGCTCCGAGGCGGAGTGCCTGAAGCAGGTGCAGAACGGACAGATCGACCTCTCCAAAACTTCGACGGCGGTACTCGAATCGAGTGTGCCTGAGATCGTCGCGATCGGGCTGCCCTACGTCTTCCGCGACGAAGAGCACTTCTGGAAGGTGCTGAACGGCCCGATCGGCAAAGAGCTCGCAGAACGACTCCCCGGCATGCGCGGACTCGTCTACTACGACGCCGGAACCCGTAACTTCTATTCCACCAAAAAGCCGATCCGCAGCGTGGACGACCTCAAGGGCATGAAGATCCGCACCCAGCAGAGCCGCAGCGCCATGGATATGGTCAGCGCGTTCGGCGGCGCGCCGACGCCGATTCCGTGGGGGGAGCTCTACACCGCGCTCTCGCAGGGCACGGTCGACGGCGCGGAGAACAACCTGCCGAGCTTCGAGACCGGGCGGCACATGGAGGTGTGCAAGTACTTCACCTTCAGCGAGCACGTGATGGTTCCGGACCTGCTCGTGGTCAGCCGCGCAACCTGGGACTCCCTGACCGGCGAACAGCGCGAGTGGCTCCAGAAGGCCGCCGACGAGTCGGGGCTCTTCCAGCGCGAGCTCTGGGCCGAGGCCGACAAACGCGCCCGCTCCCGCTCCGAGGAGCTCGGCGTCGAGTTCATCAAAGTGGACAAGGGAGCCTTCGCGGCGAAAATGGAGCCGGTCTACGCCTCGTACACCGGCGAAACCGCCGATCTGATCCGTAAAATCCGGGAGGTGAAATAATGCTCGACATCCTGAAAAAACATGCCCTGCGCCTGCTGAACGCCTGCCTGATCGCCGCCGTCGCCGTCCTCGTGATCGACGTGCTGCTCGGCGTCGCGTCGCGCTATCTCTGGGGCGCGCAGATCAAATGGACCGAAGAGCTCGCGACCGTGCTGCTGATCTGGGTCAGCTTCCTCGGCGTCGCCGCGGCGTTCGAAGCGCGCGCACACCTCGGAATCGATATCCTCACCGAACGTTTCACGCCGGGGATGAAGCGGAAAATGACGCTGTTCATCCACCTCGTCACCCTGTTTTTCGTGCTCGTCGTCTTCGGGATCGGCGGAATCAAGCTCGTGCTTCAGGCGGTCCATCACTGGAACGTGCTCCCGGCGCTCCAGGTATCGGATGTGATCCAGTACCTGCCGCTGCCGGTCAGCGGGGCGTTCATCCTGCTTTTCGAGGCGTGCGGCCTGAAGGATGACCTCGGGAAGAAGGAGGCGGCCAATGACTGAAGTAGCCATCGTTCTCGTGCTGGTGTTCGTCGCACTGCTGCTCAGCAATGTCCCGATCGGCGTGGCGATCGGAACGGCCTCCCTCGTCGCGGTCTTCGCAAACGGCGGAATGGCGTCGAGCGAAATGATCGTCGCCGACCGGATGGTGAACGGTGTGAGCTCGTTCTCGCTGCTGGCGATCCCGTTCTTCGTACTCTCCGGCATCCTCATGGGGCGCGGCGGAATGGCGCGGCGACTCATCGATTTCGCAAATGCGCTCGTGGGGAGGTTCCCCGGCGGGCTCTCCTACGTCAACACCCTGACCTGCATGCTGTTCGGCTCGATCTCCGGCTCCGCCACAGCGGCGGTGTCGAGCGTCGGCGGCTTCATGCTGCCGGAGATGACCCGTAACGGCTACGACCGCGACTTCAGCGTGGCGGTCACGACCTCGGCCGCGACGACGGGGCTGATTATCCCGCCGTCGAACATCATGATCGTCTATGCGGTTGCGTGCGGCTCGGTTTCAATCGCCGCGATCTTCATCGCGGGCGTGCTGCCCGGAATCCTCATGGGGCTCTGCATCATGACGGTCTGCATGCTCCACGCGATCCGCAAGGGGGACAGGGGAGGCGCAAAGTCGAGTTTGAAGCAGATCTGGACGAGCTTCCGCCGCGCGTTCCTGAGTCTGTTCCTCATGGTCGTCATCATCGGCGGGATCCTCGGCGGGATCTTCACGGCAACGGAGGCGGCGGCGGTGGCGGTGGCCTATTCGCTCATCCTCGCCGTCGCGGTCTACCGCGAGGTGAAGCCGCGCGACCTCCCCGGCATTCTGCGCCAGACGGGGGTCACGACCGCGGTGGTCATGCTGCTCATCGCGGTCAGCTCGTCGATGAGCTGGATCATGACGATCTCGAACATCCCGCAGACCATCAGCTCGGCGCTCATCGCGATCTCCGACAACCGGATCGTGCTGCTCCTCATCATCAATCTGCTGCTGCTGGCGGTCGGGACCTTCATGGACATGACCCCGGCGGTGCTGATCTTCACGCCGATCTTCCTGCCGGTGGCGCACCAGCTCGGCATGAGCGACATCCAGTTCGGAATCATGATGATCGCGAACCTCTGCATCGGGCTGTGCACGCCGCCGGTGGGCTCCTGCCTCTTCCTCGGCTGCGGAATCGGCAAGACCTCGATCGCGAACGTCACGAAGCCGATGCTCCCGTTCTTCATCGCGATGATCGTCGCGGTACTGCTCATCACGTTCGTTCCGGCCATTTCAATGTGGCTGCCCGAAGTCGCGGGATTGCTGAAATAAACCAGAACCAGGGAGAAAAGTATGCTGCCGAAAATCGCCATGCTCCTGGGCGCACTGTCCCTCGCGGGGGTGCACGCCGGGGAAATCACGAGAAGCGCCTCCGCCTCCGACCTGCCGGAGGGGAACTACAAAGTGACCCTCCGTTTCGGCGACGCGAACCGGGAGACGGTCAGCTGCGTCAAGGCCGAGGGGCGGCGCCTCATGCTCGACAGAGTCGCGACGAAGCCCGGTGAATTCGTCACGAAATCCTTCACCGTGAACATCCGCACGCCGGAAATCGGAGACGGCGGCAAAGTGTCGCTGAAAAAAGGCGAGAACGGCCATCCGCGCTGGGATGGGAAACTCCAGCTCGAAGTGTTCAGCGACGCCCCCGAGGTCCCGAAGCCGCAGATCGCCCCCGATCCCGGCGCCCTCACCGTCTTCCTCGCGGGCGACTCGACCGTCACGGACCAGGGCAGCGAACCGTGGGCCAGCTGGGGCCTCATGCTCCCCGCGTTCTTCGAGGCCGGAACCGCAGTCGCGAACCATGCCGAATCAGGCCTCGCGCTGAACAGCTTCGTGCGTCAGAAACGGCTCGGCAAGATCATCTCCCAGATGAAAAAAGGGGATTATGTCTTCATCCAGTTCGGTCACAACGACCAGAAGGAGAAAGGCGAAAACGCGGGTCCGTTCAAATCCTATAAAACACGGCTGGCGGAATTTGTCGACCAGGTCGCGGCGCGCGGCGGCAACCCCGTGCTCGTCACCCCCATGGAGCGGCGCAGGTTCCGCAAAGGCAAGCCGATTACGACGCTGCACGATTACGCCGAAGCCGTCCGGCAGGTCGGCAAAGAGAAAAATATCCCCGTCATCGACCTGCACGCCATGAGCCTGAAACTCTACGGGGCGCTTGGCGACGAAGGCTCCAGAAAAGCCTTTGTCTTCTATCCGGCCGGAAGCTTCCCCGGACAGTCGAAGGAGCTGAAGGATAATACGCACCACAGCGTCTACGGCGGCTATGAGCTGGCAAGGTGCGTCGTGGAGGGAATCCGCGCCGGCCTCCCGGAACTCGCAGCACGGCTGCGCCCGGAAATCCCCGCATTCGATCCCGCCGCGCCGGATCAGTCGGTGGACATCCCCCCGAGCACCGTCTCCTCCGCCGAAAAGCCGGACGGAAACTGAAATTCGGGAAAGTTTGCCGCACGGCATTTCCGCGCACCGGAACATTGTTTGCATCTGAGAAACCATCAGACGGGAGGCAAAGTGCCGGCCCGCTGATTCGAAAGGAGAGACAGAATGAAACTGCAGTGTCCGTATTGTCAGAGCCGGATGGATGCGGGACAGGAATTCGAACGCGGGACGCACGTGCGGTGTCCGGCCTGTTCGAAATCCTTCGCGGTCGATCCCGAAACAGTCGTGAACGAAGCCGCCGCAGCGGTTCCGTCCCCGTCGATGAAAATCCGGAACGATCCGGACGGCGTCCGGATCATCGGAATCGACATCCCGTTCCTGAACATGGTCAAGCTGCTTGTGGAGATTGCAATCGCGTCGATTCCGGCGATGATCATCATCTTCCTTCTGATCCTCGGCTTCTCCTTTCTGCTCTCCCTGATCGGCATGGCCGCGGGAATCGCCCGTTAACGCAGCCAGGAATGCCCGAAGTGCGCCCGCCGCAGCCCGGGCAGTTTCGCAATGAAAAAACCGCACTTCCATACGGAGGTGCGGTTTTTTGAATCGTCCGATTCGTTCCGGAAGTGCTCAGCGCTTCGAGAACTGGAACCGGCGACGGGCTCCCGGTTGACCGGGCTTCTTGCGTTCCTTGACGCGGGCGTCGCGGGTCAGCATGCCGGCAGCCTTCAGCACCGGCTTGATCTCCTCGTTCATCTTGAGGAGCGCGCGCGCCACGCCGTGGCGCAGAGCGCCGGCCTGGCCGCTCATGCCGCCGCCATCGAGGTTCGCACGGATATCAACCTTACCCTCGGTTTCGGTAAGCTTCAGGACCTGGCAGACATATCCGCAAAGCGCTTCGCTCGGAAAGTACTCCGCCATCGGCTTGCCGTTGATTTCGATCTTACCGGTGCCCGGCTGGAGCCGAACGCGAGCGACCGCGCATTTGCGACGACCGGTAGCCAGAATTTCTTCACTCTTAATAGCCATAGCGCTGCTCCATTACTTCACGGTGATTTTCTTCGGCTGCTGCGCGGTGTGCGGATGCTCCGCACCGGCGTAGACCTTCAGCTTGCTGAACTGGGCGCGCCCCAGACGACCATGCGGCATCATCCCCCAGACCGCATCCTTGATGAAGCGTTCGGGGTTGCGCTCGCGCAATTCCTTGGCGGTACGCTCTTTGTAGCCGCTGCGGAAACCGGTGTAATCGACGTACACCTTCTCTTCGCCCTTGCGGCCGGTGAAGACCGACTTTTCGGCATTGATCACGATCACAAACGCACCCGTATCGATGTGAGGGGTATACGTCGGCTTGTCCTTGCCGCGCAGCGCATTCGCGATGCGGACGGCGAGACGGCCGACCGGAGCTTCCGACGCGTCGAACAGGATGTATTCCCGCTCGATCTCACCGGTTTTCGCCAGATAGGTTTTCATAACTTCGATTCGTCCAATTTATTCGGTTTTCGTACGTTGTTGCGCTCCTGCCGGAAAAACTTCGCACATCTTTCCGTTGAACGCATCCCGTGGCATCCGCTCCGTCACCGCACCGGGCTTCTGATGATCGGGTTTCACCCGGACCGGGACTTGCAGACCTGATTAAAATAGCACCGATTCCGCCGATTTCCAGTCTCCGCACCGCTTTTTATCCTATTTTTTGCCGTTTTCTTCCGACAGATAACGCAGCAGCCGCAGGAAGAGTTTCGAATTGTCGCCGCATCCGAAAAGCTCGGGCTTCAAAAAGTTCGCGTCCCCGCAGGCGACGATCTTCCCTTTTCCGAACGGCCGGACCGCAATAAACGGGGTCGAAGCCGGATAGTTCGCGCCGGGACCCGCCACGACAGCCGGAATCCATTCGGAGGATTCCAGGGTCACGAGCGGCGAACCGAGCGTGTGAATCTCGCGGATCCCCTCTCCGAGCGGCGTCTCCGCCCCCGTGAACACCGGCAGTTCCGGAAAGCCCCAGCGGCAGCGTTCCGGGTTCAGGATGCGCCGGTAATCCTCAAACGCAATGCCGAACCGGTAATAGAAGGTCTTCCGGATATTCGCGTTCTTCATCCAGCCGTAGGCCGCGCGGTGCGTATTCCCGGCGATGAAGAGCCTCCCGCCACGGGCGACCCACTTCTCGATGATTTCGGCCTGGTCGTCGCTGACCCCGCTGTTGAACGGCCCGAGCAGCATCAGGATCCCGAATTCATCAAGCGCCATTTCACGCACTCCGCCGCGGTAAAAGCAGCTGACCAGACCGTTCTTCACCGGGCCGAGGGCGGAGGTGTACGAGTAGCCGGCCTCATCCATCGCCCGGCAGGCGGTCAGCATCTTGACCGGGGTGGCGGCCCACGTCTGGGCCGCGAAGAGAACGCGCTTCTCTTTCTCCACCTCCGGCTGCGGCTTCAGCAGAAAGGAGAACCAGCTCTCCTGCTCCTTCGAGAGGCGGCGCAACGGCAGCGGCTCCGCCGACTCCGGTTCAAGCAGGAGCGTAACGGCCATCTTCGGACGGCTCCCGACCGTAATTCCATCCCGGCACAGCCCGGACGCGGAACGGATTCCGAGCTCCTTCCCTGTTTCGAGGTCACGGATCCGGTAGCGGCCGCCGGGCAGCGGCCGGGCGGTCCGCACCGTGAGCGTTTCGCCGCCGGTCCCCCAATTGACGAAGTAGATCAGGTGCCGTCCGCCCGCGGAGAGCAGATGGCTCTCGAGGTACGGCAGCGGCTCCGCTGAACTGAACGCGAGCGGGGGCGCGACCTCCGCCCGGCGCAGCGGCCCGGCGAAGGCGCGGGTCCGTTCCGCGTGAGAGAGCTTCCCGGCGACCGTGCGGACAAAACCCCTGCCGAGCGTTCCCTCCGGCAGCAGCAGATCTTTGCCGAACGGCAGGCCGCTCTCGAGATCGACGGTCAGGGAATCCGCATCGCGGACCAGCACGCCGCCCGCTTCGACAAAGCCGCGCAGCCGCGCAAGCTGCTCGCGCGTCACCATCCGGTTGTGCCGCATGAAGAGGATCCTGAACCGCGAAAGTTCCGACTGCATGTCGACCACCTCGAGCTGGATGCCGTTGAAAAGCAGCGTCGCATACCACTCCCGGAGCTCCGCCGTCAGCGGCCCCTTCAGGATCTTCGCATAGGTCGGCAGGATGTTGCAGCGCAGCGTATCGATCGGGTAGATCAGCGCGGCTTTGCCGGTGATGCGCGGCTTCGGCCTGAGCATGAGCTCCGCGACACTTTCGATCTCATACTTCGCTTTCGGGAAGTCGGCAAGTGCCGCCGGGTGAATTTTCGATTGCCGGAAGAGCGACAGCTCGTCCCCCTCCGGAGCGTAGAAATAGGAAGGGACCACGCCGTTCTCGCCGTGAATCGCCCGATGCCAGAGCCACATACGCAACTGTCCGGGCCGGAGCTGGTTCCGGGTGAAGGCCGGAACCGTGTCGAGCGAAAGGGAATCGCGCAGCCCGCCCCAGTACCTGCCATCGCTGAAATAGGTGTTTTCGAGCCGGATCGCGATCACGTTCCGGCCGGGCCGCAGGAGACGGGTCACATCACAATCAACCGTATCGCTCCAACCCGCCGTTTCGGCAGCGAGCTTTCCGTTGACATAGACACGCGCCCGGTCCGCCATGCGCTTCGCGTTGAACCAGATCGGCTTATCGAGCTGTCCGGCGGTCAGGTCGAAAGCGCGGCGGTACCAGCCGACTGTAACCTGCGGGAAACCGAAGTCCGCCCACTTGCCGGGGACCTGCACCGGGCGCCACTCAGAATCGTCGAAATCCGGGCGGTGGAATCCGGCTTCAGTACCCTCCCCCGCCTCCTCCGGCCGGAACCGCCATTCGCCGGTCAGCCCGGTGACACGGGTATGGGAACCGAGACGCGGAAACATGCCGCTCACACCGGTCTCCTCGCTCATCAGCGGTTTTCCCGGCGTCAGGCCGGCGAGGTAGTCGAGCCGGAACATCGTGGAGGCGGCCGTGACGATCTGCGCCTCGTCCGTCTCGTCGACCGCGGGCAGCAGGAAGTGGCTCTCGTCGCCGTAGATGTCCTCACTGAGACTCTTCAGCCGCGGATTCACGGCGCAGCCGCCGTAGTCGAACGGAAAGCCGCAATACGACTGGATCGTGACCAGCGAACCGGGCTGATAGTGCCTGACGAGCTTCGCAAGCATGCCGAAAGCGTCGGAGCTCTCCTGCTCCGAAAACAGGAGCCAATCGTTCCAGAGCATCTGCGACACCTCGCGACCGAGCTGCTCATACGAGCCGTTCACCGCCGGCTTCCAGTTCAGTTCGAGCGAATCGAAATCGCGGAACGAGGTTTTCCAGACCCGGTTCGCCGCCGCAATACGACCGTACTTCTCCGCCATGGCGCGCCGGAACCGCGCGAGCGTCTCCGGGGAGTAGTCCATGAAGCTGACCTCGTTGAACAGCTCATAGGCGAACACCGGGTAGCGCCCGAGATATTTGAAGAGCTGCTTCCAGTAATTCGAACGGATCTTCCACGCATCGGGATGATCATGGCGATAGGCATAGAAATGACCGAAGGTGGCGAAGAGCTCCGGAAACGGCTCCGCGATCCACGGAAAGAACTCGAAATAGCGTTTCACAAGGTTCTCGCACGGGTTCAGGTAGACATTGACGCCGTTGCGCAGCGACTCCTGCAGGAGCATCTCCTCCTCGAGCGGGCGCGCCCATTTCAGGCGAAGCGTATCTCCCGCGCGCTCATGCTGGAGAATGCGTTCAAGCCGTGTCCCGTGGAACTGGAAGAAGTCAGCTCCCATGAGCTTCGCGAGAAACGGGTAGACCGTCATCTCTCCCTCCTCGTAGCCGAGCAGGAACACCGGCTTGCCGTCGCGCAGGAACAGATGCCCGTCCCGGGTCAGCTTCGGAATCGGAAAGTCGTGCGGCTCCGGGGCGACCGGCGCGTCGAGCTGCACCTCCTCCACCTCGAGCCGGAGCTTCTCCCGATCCGCGGCGGAACGGTTCAGGGTTTTCCCCGGCTCTTTATCAAGCAGCAGCAGACGGGTTTCGTCGTTCGCCTCGGCGGCTTCGCGCCCGGCGGCAGCCGGGACCTCAAGCCGGTACAGCCTCAGCTCGACCGGCTGATTGCTGCCGGTTCCGCCGATGCGCAGCCCGATCCGGTCAATCAGGCGGGGCGGTTCCCCGCTGACGGCCCCGGCAACCCACTCGAACACTCCGGAACGGCCGTATTCGAGCGTGAATGTCCGCGCTTTCGCCGCGACCGGCGCGTTCCAGGAGCGGAACAGCATCGCGGGCTTCTCCGTTCCCCGGTTGTAGAAAGCGATCTCGAGCGCCTTGAACGGGCGGCCGCTCGCGGCGGTCACTTCAAACTTCCGGTTCGTAAGGTCGAGCGTCTCCGGCAACCGCAGGCCGATTCCGGCATAACGCGCACCGGTTTTGTAAAACGGCAGCTCGCCGGAGATTTTCAGCACATTGTCCGAGTACACGGCTTCGGCCCGCGAGGTCCGGGGCTGCGCCGGCGGATATGCCCCGGCAGGAAGCCCGTCGAGCGGAATCGCTCCGGCGGAGAGGAGCAGCGAGAGACCGGAGACAGCGGCGAGGAACGGCAATTTCAGGGTATGCATCGATGCGTTCTCCCGCCGTCAAAACCACGCTTCGGACTTCTGCAGCGGCGCCCAGTACGCGCTTTCGTAGTAAAACTCCCGGTAGGAGAGCGCCTTCGCGCTGCCGTCGTGCATGACGAACGTGCTGTTGCGGCCGGAACCGTGGCGCAGTTCGTCCCAGCCGCCGAGTGTGCCGCCCGGATCGTACGGATTGAAGTAGTTCGCCCGTGTTTTGCCTTCGGCGCCGATCGCGCCGTTCGCATTGTTGGGCACGCCGTCTCCGGCCAGGATGATGCCGAGCCCCCCCTTCGACTGCCGGATGCTCGAAAGCTTCACATATGAGAACGAGCTCGTGCCCCACCAGCCGACCCAGAGGTTGAACTGATACGACCACGGATTCGACGTATACTTCGCAAGGTTGCCCGAAGCCCACTTGTCGGAGGGGCACAAATAAACCTTGTGGGAGTTGATATAGGGCCAGACCGCATCCATCCACGAAATCTGGCCGACATACCCGGTATGGCGCTTCTCCTTCAGGCAGTCGAACCCCTTGCAGGAGGGCAGGAAATCGGCATAATCCCCCGCGTAAAAAACCATGCCCGCGCCGAGCTGCCTGACGTTGTTCAAACAACTGATCTGGCGCGAAGAGTCACGGGCGCGGTTCAGGGCCGGCAACAGCATCGACGCGAGAATCGCGATGATCGCAATCACCACCAGAAGTTCAATCAATGTAAAGTACTGATGCATCACAGCCGGCATGCGGCTACCCCGGTTCAGATCCGACATAATATAACTCCTTCTTTGGGTTGAATAAGGTTTCCGGCCTCCGGCGGCTGAATCGCTCCGAATTGCTTTTCTGCGTCTCAGCGGCCGTTTTTCAGGTATTTTTCAAAGCAGCACCGAACCGGAATGAGAGAGGCCGCAAGCGCGAGCTCCTCCTTTCCGTAAGCCGCCGGCTCGATCCGCGGCGCGGCACCGTAGCAGGCTTCATAGTGTCCCATCTGGCGCCGGACGATTTCAAGCGACACTTCCGGGCACTCCGCCGTCCAGGGCGGAAGGAAAATCCCCTCCGGATTCAACAGGTACGCGAGGTTCACGACCGCCCGCGCCACCGCGTCGAACTGCTCAGCCATCAGCTGTGCGCAGAGACGGTCGCCCGCCCGGATCGCCCGTGCAACAACCGGCAGAGTCACTTTGCTTCCTCCGCTCTTCGCAAGCTCAGCGGCGACCAGCGGGGAGCTGTTCTCCCGGAGCACGCCAGTCAGGCGGTCGGTCAGCTCGTAGAATGGCGAGACCTTGCTCAAGGTCCCGATCCGGCCGTCCATCCCGGCCGGGCCGTGTTCGTACATCTGCAGCATCCCGCACTCCCCGGCCCATCCGCGGCTGCCGGAATAGGGCCTGCCGCCAAGCACCATCCCGAGGCCGTATCCCGGCAGATCGAAATAAAGGAAGTCGGCAAGACCGCGCCCCTTCCCCGCGTACTGCTCGAGAAAGACCAGCGTGTGCGGCACATTCAGCAACCGTACCGGGAGCGAGAGCCTCTTCTCGAACCGTTCCACCAGGTTGAAATGCCTGTCGCGGCTGAATTCCGGGGTTGAAAGAACCTCTCCTGTGCGGGTGTTCATGATTCCGGGCACCGTCACCCCGACACCGACGGTCGCGCCGCGGTCGATGCCGAGCTTGCCAAGCAGCTCGCGCACACCGTCGGCAACTGCGTCGGCCCGCTCCGGGAACGCCGGCGGCAGCGACGGAAAGAGCTTTTCCTCAAGAACAGCCGACGAGGCGTCGCAAACAACGGCCTTCGCCTCCTGCCGGTTAAATGCGACCCCGACCGTGAAAAAGAGGTCCCTGCGGAAAAAAAGCGGGATCTCGCGCCGCCCGCGCTTCGTCGATGTACAGCTTTCACCCTCCTCAAGGATCCGTTCCTCGATCAGGCGGTTCACCTGCTTGATCGCCGAAACCGAAGCCTGCTCCATCAGCGAGGCGATCCGGAAACGGCTGATTCCGGGCGTCCGCCAGACCGCCGCCAGCACCTGCATCAGGCTCCTGTTCCCGAACGGCAGAACGTTCAAATGTCCATATTCCATAAATACCGCCAGACTCCATCACTCTGTTATTTTCTTTTATATTATACCAAAGAGAAAGCGAAATGTCAAGCCCAATTCAGATAATAAAATTATATTTTCTTCACATATACGAGATACAATATGCCTATTTAAGTAATTTTATTATATAAATACAAACAATACCGCCCGGAGCATACGGAAACGCGCGTGCCCGCCCGCGACTATTGATTTCGGCGCGAATCATGCTATATTGATCCACATATGAATACCTTTGACAATATAGCCGCTCCGGCGACCGGAATCGGGGGTGCGGTATCGATCATCCGCATTTCGGGGCCGGACGCGCTCGCGATCGGACGGAGCATATGGCGCGGCAGGACCCCGCTGTCGGCGGAGCACAAACGCGAAATGCTGCTCGGCCGCGTCGGCGTCGACTCCGCGCTGGCCGTCTACATGCCTGGCCCCGCAAGCTATACCGGCGACGATGTCGTGGAGCTCCACTGCCACGGCGGGCAGTCCGCCGCCGACCAGGCGCTGCGCCTCGCGTTCGACGCGGGGTGCCGTCTCGCCGAGCCGGGCGAATTCACCTTCCGCGCGTTCGTGAACGGCAAACTCGACCTCGCGCAGGCCGAGGCGGTCAACGACGTGATTTCCGCCGGCAGCGACCTCGCGCTCAAAATAGCGGCGAAACAGCTCGAAGGCGTGCTTTCGCACAAGCTCGAAGCGGTCTACGCCGAGCTCAATGAGCTGCGCGCCGAATGCGAATCCCGCCTCGATTTTCCGGATGAGGAGCTCGCCTGGGCCCCGGATGTGCCCGGCAGGCTCGATGACCTCATCCGCCGGCTCCGCGAGCTTTACGACACGCGCGGCATTGGCGGCGCGCTGCGCGACGGCATCGCACTCGTGCTCGCGGGCCGCCCGAACGCGGGCAAGTCGAGCCTCATGAACCTGCTGCTCGGCTACGACCGCGCGATTGTGACGCCGATCCCCGGGACCACGCGCGACACGGTCGAGGCGCAGACCGTCATCCGCGGCCTTCCCGTGCGCATCACCGATACGGCGGGGCTGCGCGAAAGCGCCGACCCGATTGAGCAAATGGGCGTCGAACGCAGCCGCAAATCGATCGCGGCCGCGGGCGTGACCTTCTGGCTGCTCGACGCCTCGGGACCGGACCTCGGGGCCGAGGTCGCAGAAATGGAGCGCGCGCGGCCCGTCAACCGGATCGCCGTCTGGAACAAAATCGACCTCGCGCCGGAGCGCGGCCTGCCGGAGCTGCCCGGCCCTTCGGTGCGGATCTCGGCCCGTACAGGAGAGGGCGTCGACGAACTGCTCGGGGCATTCGCCCGCACGGCCGCGGATTCACCGCGCCCGGCAGTGCCGGAGGTCGCGGTCAACGCCCGCGCGGCGCGACTGCTCGAAGAGGCGCTTGAACTGCTCCCGGAAGCCATGGCGTGTTTCCGCGCGGAGAAGTTCGAGCTCGCCGCCGCCGGAATCCGCACCGCCATGAACCGGGTCGGTGAAATCACGGGCAAAACCGTGGAGCCGGATATCCTCGATAATATTTTCAGCCGCTTCTGCATAGGAAAATGATGAACGACACACCTGCTGAAAACAAACCGGAGCCGAAAAAAGGCGCGGAGAAAAAACCGCGCAGGACCGGGAAAAGAATCCTGAAGCTCCTGCTCCGGAGTCTCCTTTCGTTCCTTGTGCTCGCCGTTTTTCTCTTCATCGGCGGCGTGATCTACTGGAACTGGTATTTGCCGGACTACATCGCGAACCGGATATTGCCGCCTCTCCGCGAGCAGGCCGGACTCGACGGGATGGAGCTGAAGATCCGGCGCATCGGCCTCACAGGGCTCGACCTCGAGGCGTTCGCGCTGACCGGAGCAGACGGGAAGACGCTCTCATTCGACTCGATCCGGGCGGACTACACGCCGCACCTGCCGTTCCGCACCCCGCGCGCGTTGGACATCACGAACCTCACGCTGGCGGGCGGCGACATCCGGGTGGCGGTGAAAGGTGGAAAATTCTCTCTCTCCGGGTTCGAGCTTGAGCGTGTGCTTGCGCGCGTATCAGAACTCACGGCGAAGAGCGCGCCCGTTCCGGCCGGGGAAGCGCCGCACGAAGCGGCGGTCGTGCTCGAAAAGATCACGCTGCGCGACCTGCGGCTCCATCTCGACTGGGAAGGGAGAACGGTGGTCATTCCGGCGGCGGCCGTCATCACCTCCGAAAACAACGAGTGGAAGGTCATCCGCGCGGAGATCGCGCTCGCGCCGCGCGGCCAGATGCTCCGGTTCACGGTAGAATACGACACCGTTGCCGCAAGCGCGAAAGCGGACGGGAGCGCGGAGCTCCGACTCGAAGCCCTCTCCGACCTGACCGGAGCCGGGCTCCGCGGCAGCGCGAAGCTCGGCATCAACGCCGTCGTCAGCCTCGCGGACGGCAACGTGAACGCGGTCGGCAGCATCGACGCCGAGCTCGGGTTCGATCCGCAGAGCGGGCTGCCGGTCGACTTCTCCAAACCGGTCAGACTGCGTCAGGAGTGGAGCCTGCGGTACCGCACGGCGGAGAAGGAACTCCTGGCGATCCTCAACGGAACGATGGAGCCGAACGCGATCACATTCGACGGCGGCGCGGTCGAAGCGGAAACAACGGAGCCGGTGCGGTGGAAATTCACCTGTTCGAATACGCCGGCCGCCGGCTTCCGGGTTGTCGAAGCGGGACTCGCCGCCGGGCCGGTCCGTTTCGACGCGCACGGCTACACGCTCGAGGCCCCGCAGCTGCGGCTCGAAGAACACGACGGCCGCTACCTGATCGCGGGAACCGGCATGAAAGTAACCAACTCCGCGCTCAAACTCAGAGCGGATTCGATCGATCTGCTGATCCCCCTGCCCCCGACCGGCAAGCTCCCCGCGACACTGAACGCCGGGTCGATCCGGCTGCAGGAACATGAGCTCGGCGCGCTCCGCAGCACATTTTACGCAAAAGAGCGCAGCCTGATCCTCGCCGGAGAATTCGAAAACAAGCTCGTTCCCGGTGCGCGGATCGATTTCCGCGGCAGCGTCTCACCGCGCCCCGGCGAGATGCCCGACATGCTGCTCGAAGTCAACGTTCCGCCGTGGTCTCCGAAGCAGCCGATCGCGCTGTCGCAGATCAGGCCGGAGTTCGGGGACGCGACCTTCACCGGGGTCGTTTCGCTTGGCGGAGCCGCCCGGTTCGAGGCCGGCAAGCTGACCACCGGCGTCCAGGTGCTGCTCGAAGAGGGGCTGTTCGACTGGCCGGAACTCAAGCTCAGGGCGGAGGGGATCCGCTTCGACCTGCGATTCAACGACCTCCTCAGCCTCAATACGCCGGGCGGGCAGAGCCTGCGCATTTCGAAAATCACGAGCGGAGAGCTCGCATTCACAAATCTCCTGCTGCTTTTCGACATCGCCTCGAAGGAGCAGGCGAACCTCGAACGCGCCTCCGTCGGCTGGTGCGGCGGGACGGTCATGCTGCACTCGATCCGGCTGAATCCGTCGAACCTCGCAAACCTCGCGGTCAACACCGAGATTTACTGCGAAAACCTGTCGCTGGCCGAACTCGTCAGCCAGCTCGGGCTCAGCAAGGCGAGCGGCGAAGGCGTGCTTTTCGGCAAGATCCCGGTCAAACTCAGCGCGCGGCGCGGAATCAGCGTCGATTCGAGCTACCTCTACACGCGCCCGGGCGGAAGCAATACGATCAAGCTGACCGATCCCGAGCAGATCGCGGGCGGCATGGCGGGCGCGGCCCTGAAGCAGTCGCAGCTCGACTTCGCGCTCGAAGCGCTGAAGGATTTCACCTACAGCTGGGCGAAGCTGAATTTCACGACAGAAAAGGAGGATCTCGTGCTTTCGCTCCAGTTCGACGGCAGGCCGAACCAGCCGCTGCCGTTCGCATATGACGAGGAGTCCGGCCAGCTGAAACGCGATCCGGCCGGACGAGCGCTGTTCGAAGGGATCCAGCTTAACATCAACACGCATCTGCCGCTGAACCGGCTGTTGCGCATCAGTGAAAAATTCAAACAACTCAGTGACGGCAGAGAGAAGGCCGCTCCAAAGGAGGAAAAGAGATGAAAACAACCCCGATGATGATTTCGGCGGCCGCCGCGGCGGTGATCCTGGCCGGCTGCACGCCGACCATCAGAACCGAAAACGAAGTGACGATCAAGCCGATCCAGATCACGCTCGACGTGAATCTCAAGGTCGATCAGGAGCTCACGCAGGCGCTTTCGAGCGACGCGAAGAACATCAAGGCCGATCCGGAGAGCAGTGACGTCCGCGAACGCCGCCGCGCCCGCCGCGACCAGATCAAGGCGTGGAAGAGCGCCCAACTGCTCGGAGAAAACAACAAGGGGCTGCTTGAGGCGCGCACCGCCGACGGCAAGCTCAGCACCTCCGTCCGGAAGGTCGTCGATGCGGAAAATGCGGACCGGCAGCTTGTTTTCCAGGCGATCGCCTCGAAGCAGAACATCCCGGCCGAATCGGTCGCGCAGCGCTGGGCGGGCCGTATGGCCGAGCGCGCTCCGGAGGGGGTCCTCGTTCAGGACGCGGCGGGCAACTGGAAAGAGAAGTGATCTCCTCTCCGCCCCCGACGGACCGGTTCGAATGCGACATGTATCCGGAGCAGCGTTTCCGCTGCCTCGGCTGCACCGGCGGCTGCTGTGACCGCTTCGAAATCGCCCTGACGCCCGGAGAGGCGCAGGCGATCGAGGCGCTCCGCATTCCCGGCGCGCCCCCTTTCGATGCCTGCTTCACACCGGCTCCGGGACGCGATGAGCTCATCCTCAACAAAGACGCCGGCCATCACTGCGTTTTCGCGGAAGGCACGCTCTGTAAAATCCATAAACTCCGGGGATACGCGGCCAAGCCGCTCGCGTGCCGCGTCTTCCCGTTCCACATCGAACACTGGCAGGACGGGCGCGTCTCCGCCGAACTGCGGTTCCTCTGCCCTGCCGTCGGCATCCCGGACGGAAAACGCTCCGGCGACATGCTCGGCGAGATCGGGATCCTCGCACGGCAGCCCGGACTCCGGCGCGGCGCGAACAACTGCGTTTACTCCGAAGCGAATCCGGCCCCGCTCGAAACGGTCCGGAAGGTTCACCGCGGCTTCCGCGCGCTGCTGCACGACGCACGCTACCCGCTTCCGCTGCGGCTCTACGCGGCGGCGCGCATCCTTGATTTCCACACGCACGAGCCGGAGGCGATCCGCGCCGCCGGCGACGGCTTCGCGGACGACCTCACGGCGTTCGCCGCAAAAGCCGAACCGGAACTCGCCGCCGAGCTCCGGGCAGGACGCACGGACGCACGGATCCGCGCCGAGCTCCGGAACCTGATCTGCGGATACCTGCGCAGCGACGATATTCTCGACCGCTCGCTCCGCCACAGGATCCGGCGTGCGTTCACCCATTTCCGGGTCTACTCCGGGAGCGGGCCGATGTCGCTGCTGAATCCGGCCGCGCCGGAATTCACCATGCGCGCGATCCCGGGGGCCGCCGCCGGAGCGACCTGCTCCGACAGCGCGCTGGAGGTCTTTTACGCCTTCTTCTACGGGAAGCTCGACGCGATGCACTTCTGCGGAACCCGCTGTCACAATTACTCTTATGAGCAGGGGATGCGCCATCTGCTCGTTGCCGTCCCCGTAGTGTTCCAGCTCGCCGCCTGCTGCGCGTTCTCCGCCGGAGAAACCGCAGTCGGCCGCGAGGAGATGCTCCGGGCCGTCCGGCTCGCGGATTTCCCGTTCGGACGCTCCCCTTTCTTCCGGCTGCGCACCGCAAAACGCTGGATCCTCCATCTCTCGAAACCGGCGCACTACGCGGCGCTGCTCTCTTTTCACGCTTCCCGGAAGTAAAACCGCCGCGGGAGTGCACAACTCGCGCTTTTGGCGGGAAAAACCGCGCCGGGGGGGTTGCAATCGGACGGAGGAACGGTTATATTAACTCTTTATGACACACAATCGTCCGGTTCATCCGGACAGAATCAGGAGATGATAAAAATGAAAGAAATGGAGATCCTCCATGACGGAGACGCCGATCTCGGCGTGCTCAACGGCAAGACCATCGCAGTGGTTGGTTACGGCGCGCAGGGCCGCGCCCAGGCGCTCTGCATGCGCGACTCGGGCCTTTCCGTCGTGATCGGCATCCGTCCGGGTAAATCCAAGGACGCCGCCGAAGAAGACGGTTTCGAGACCCTTTCGGTCACCGACGCCGCAAAGCGTGCGGACATCATCCACATCCTGCTGCCGGACGAAATGCACGGCCCGGTCTACGACAAGGAGATCGCCCCGGTCCTGACCGGCGGCAAGACGCTCTCTTTCTCGCACGGCTTCTCCATTGTCTTCGGCGAAATCAAGCCGCCGAAGGATGTCGACGTCATCATGGTCGCCCCGAAGAGCCCCGGAACCGAAGAGCGCAAGCGCTTCGTCGAAGGCTTCGGCGTGCCGGGCCTCATCGCCATCAAGCAGAATCCGAGCGGCAAAGCCAGGGAAGTCGCCCTCGCGATCGCGAAGGCCGAGGGCCTGACCCGTGCCGGCGTTCTCGAATGCTCCTTCGAGCAGGAGACCTACGAAGACCTCTTCGGTGAGCAGAACGTCCTCTGCGGCGGCATCGTCGACCTCATGAAGTACGGCTTCGAGACCCTGATCGAAGCAGGATATCCGCCGGAAATGGCCTACTTCGAGTGCATCCACGAGGCGAAGCTCATCGTGGACCTGATCTATGAAGGCGGCATTCAGAAGATGAACGCGGTCATTTCGAACACCGCTGAGTGGGGCGAGTACGACAACGGCCCGTGGATCATCGATCCCTCGGTCAAGGTGCGCATGAAGGAATCGCTGCGCCGCATCGAGTCCGGCGAATTCGCGAAGAAGTGGATCGCCGAAGCCCGCAACGGCGCCCCGGTCCTCAAGGCGAAGCGCGCCGCCCTCGGCGAGCATCCGGCGGAAATCGTCGGCAAGCGGATCCGCAGCCTCTTCCAGAAGAAGAACTGAGGCGCCACAGCCGGTCACCGGTATGCGATTTCAGGCGGAATAACCGGATCATCCGATGCGGTTATTCCGTTTTATCCGTTATATGCCCGATGGGTTTTTGTCATTCTGTTTGCGTCTTTTTTCCATTTGCATCCGCGAAATCGCGTGATATCTTATGATATGGCCGCCGGAAAACGGCGGACCGCCCGACAGTTCAGGCGAGTGATCAACAGCGAGGAAGAATTTATGGTTCAGGTTTCAAGACTGGTGTGGCGTTCCACGGATGTGCCGGAAGAACTGCACGCACTTCTGGCGACGCTCGAGGAGGAGTACCCGGTTTCCAGCTCCGGCCGCGGTCTGAAGCTCAAAGCGAAGCGTGTAAAGGGGGACGGCACGGTGTCGCGGGTCACACGTTCCCCCGGCGAAGTCCTCATCGAATACAATTCGATCGCGGGAGCCGCGCGCGGAATCGGTTCCGCCCTCGGTAAAATCGAATGCAGAGAGAGCACGCCGTTCAAGACGCTCGGCATCATGCTCGACGTCTCCCGCAACATGGTCATGCGGGTAGAAAACCTCAAAATGTGGCTCCGCCGCCTCGCTCTCGCGGGATACAACATGGTCATGCTCTATACCGAAGACGTCTACGAGCTGCCGGACGAACCGTTCTTCGGTTACATGCGCGGCGCGTACTCGCCGGAGGAGATCCGGGAGCTCGACCTCTATGCCTCGCGCCTCGGCATCGAGCTGATCGGCTGCATCCAGACGCTCGGCCACCTCGAGCAGGTCATCAAATGGAACGGCGCGTACGGCGAAGTGAAGGACACGAACAGCGTGATGCTGGTCGATGAGCCGAAAACCTATGCGCTGATCGAAAAGATGATCCGCTTCTGGAGCGAAACGCTCGGCAGCCGCCGCATCCATGTCGGTATGGACGAAACCCACGACCTCGGCCGCGGCCGCTTTCTCGACAAATACGGTTATGAAAACGGGTTCGAACTTTTCAACCGCCACCTCGCGAAGGTGAACGAAATCTGCCGGAAGGCGGGGCTCGCGCCGATCATCTGGTCGGATATGTATTTCCGGCTCTCGAACCCGGAGCAGAATTACTACGACCTGGCACATCCGGTTCCGGAATCCGTGCAGAAGAAGATTCCGCAGAATGTGCAGCTCGTCTATTGGGACTACTACCACGAAGACGCCGCCATGTACGAGAAGATGATCAAACGCCACCGCGATATCGGCTTCGAGCCGGTCATGGGCTCCGGCATCTGGACCTGGACCCGTCTCTGGTACGACCATGCCAAGACGATGAAGACGGCCGTGCCGTGCATCCAGGCGTGCCGCCGGCAGAGGGTGTCAGAGCTCTTCTTCACGATGTGGGGCGACAACGGCGCATACTGCAACTACGGCTCGTCGCTGGCCGGAATCATCTGCTGCGCGGACCTCGCGTTCGGCGTCCCGGAGGACGACCCCGGCAAGGCGACCAGCCGCCGGTTCGCGGCGATCTGCCAGAGCAGCTACGAGGCGCACCTTGTCGCGGCAAACATCGAAGCCTCTGACGACTACGCGATGAATCCGGCCGCAATGATCTGGGATGACCCGCTGCTCGGCATCCTCTACGACGACTGCAAGCGGCGCAACCCTGAATTCGACCTCGCGCTCAGCGACCGCTATGACGAAATGCTGCGGAAGCTCCTCCCGTACCAGGAGGAGAGCTTCGCGGGGGATTTCGAGCACATCATCAATGCGCTGCAGCTCCTGCTGCTGAAACTCGAACTGCGCGGCGCGCTCGAGGCAGCTTACGACCGCGATGACCGGATCGCCCTGCGGCAGATCGCGGTTTCGCTCGTTCCGGCGGCAATCGCGGCGCTGTGGGAATTCGACGCATCGTTCCGCCGCCAGTGGCTGAAGTGTGCGAAGCCGTTCGGACTCGAAGTCATCCAGGCGCGCAACGCGGCACAGGCCGCCCGCCTCGAGGAGACCGCGCTGCGGATCCGCGAATACCTCGACGGAACCGTCAGCTCGATCGAAGAGCTCGATGCGCGCGTTTCTCCGGCGGAAAAAACCGTGAACACCCTCAGCTGGCACGGCCGGGTCGCCACCGGTTCGACGGGAATCTGAAGAATATGGACGCATTGCGGTATATCGCCCAGGCTCCGGGGGAACGGATCATCACCGTTTCCCCGGGGAAAGCGCTTGCCGAAGAGCTCCGCAAACGCGGCCCCGGCCGGGTGGTCGCCTTCACCGGGCGCCGCTCCGCCGAAACCAACGGCGGCGTCCGGCTGCTCGAAGAGGCTGTGAAGCAGGCGTCCTGCGAGCTCATCCGTTTTACGGAAATCGAGGCGGAACCGGCCGTTGTCACGGTCGAGACAATGACCGCGCTCATCCGGTCGGAAAAGCCGTGCGCGGTCATCGCGCTCGGCGGGGGCAGCGCAATGGACGCGGCGAAGGCGGCGTACCTCTCCGCCCAGTCCGGCTGGCCGCTCGCGGAGCACTTCGGCGTGAATCGCTACAGCGAACGTTTCCCGGAAGCGAAGCCGGACCGCGTCATCTGCATCCCCACGACCTCGGGAACCGGCTCGGAGGCGACGCCCTACAGCAACATCGTCGATCCGGAACTCAAGGTGAAGAAGCTCATCGCGGAACAATTCATCGTGCCGGAACTCGCGCTCTCCGTACCGGAGCTCACGCGGAGCATGCCGCCCGCCGTCACGCGCGCCACCGGATGCGACGCGCTTGCACATTCGATTGAAGGGCTTCTGAATATCGGCGCGGACAAAAACAATCCGGATGCGAACGCCTGGGCGCTCGAGTCGATCCGCCTGATCACGGAGAATCTGCCGCGCGCGGTCACAGAGGGCGGCGATGAAGAGGCGCGCCGGAACATGAGCTTCGCCGCGACGCTCGGCGGCATGGTGATCCGGTTCAAATCGACCGGGCTGCCGCACCTTGCGAGCTTTTCGTGGTTCGGCAGGCTCGAACACGGCATCGCGGTCGCGATACTGCTGCCGGCCTGCTGGCGCTACTACCTCGGGAACCCGGCGGTCGCGGAGCGCACGATGCGGCTCGCACCGCTGTTTCCGGGAAAAACACCGGAGGAGGTCATCTCCTCTTACCGCCGCTTCCTCGATTTGCTCGGAGTTCCGGCCGCGCTGCGCGACTGTCCGGGCATCACGCCGGAGCTGCTCGAAGCGACGGCCCGCAGCGGCGCGCAGAATAAGATGAAGCTTGAAAATGCACCGCGGCCGGTCCCGGTCGCGGATTCGGAGAGGATCCTCTCCGCCATACTGCAGCAAACCAACGAGGGAGATTGAAGATGAAGCACATGTTTCTCACCGTCGCCGCCTGTTCCGCCGCACTTCTGCTCGGGGCCGCCGAACCGTCGATCTATCTGGCGGGGGACTCCACCGTCTGTGACTACAAAAAGGACAAAGCTCCGATGACCGGCTGGGGCCAGGCGCTGAAGGATTTCAGCAAGCCCGGCGTCAAGGTTGTGAACCTCGCCGTCGGCGGGCGCAGCACAAAGTCGTTCCAGACCGAAGGGCGCTGGAAGAAGCTCGTCGACGCGCTGCAGCCCGGCGATTTCGTCTTCATCCAATTCGGCCACAATGACCAGAAGAAAGACAAGCCGGCGATCTACGCGGAGGCCGCCACGGACTATCGCGCGAACCTCGAAAAGTTCATCGCCGATGTGCGCGCCAAGAAAGCAACGCCGATCCTCTGCACACCGGTCAGCCGCCGTCATTTCAGTTCCAACGGAGAGTTCCGGCAGAGCCTCGGCGACTACCCGAAGGTCGTCCGCGAAACCGCCAAAGCGCAGAAGGTCGCGCTCATCGACCTGAACGCCTTCACGGAAAAACTGTTCCGCGCCGAAGGGCCGGAGAATTCGAAAAAGTATCTGACGATCGTCGCGCCGGGGGAATATCCCGGATATCCGAAGGGTGCGAAGGACAACACGCACTTTTCCTATCTCGGCGCGGCCGCCGTCGCCAAAGAAGTGGTCCGGAGCGCGAAAGAGCAGAAGCTCCCCGTTTCCGAGCTGTTCGTCAACATCAAGTGAGGTAAGAAAATGGTCCATGTCATCGCGCGCTGCGTCATCAAAGCGGGCAGCCTTGAGAAGTTTCTCCAGATCCTGAACGACAACATTCCGAACGTGCTGGCCGAAGACGGCTGCATCCGCTACGAAGCCTGCGTCGACGCCGATGCGGGCGTCGGCGCTCCCGCCGATCCGAACGCGGTCACGATCCTCGAGACCTGGAAATCGCCGGAGCACCTGAAAGCGCACCTTGCAACCCCGCATATGGCCGTCTACCGCGAGGCGGTCACGCCGCTGCGCGAGTCGTCGGTCGTCACTGTCGTCAAACCGGCCTGAGGCCGGAACCCGAAAGGAGCAGGATATGATCAGGTATTCGATCGTCGTTCCGACGCTGAATGAACGGGAAAACATCCTGCTCCTCATCGACCGCATCGAAAAGAGCGGCCTTGAGGACTACGAAATCATCGTTGCGGATGAGAATTCACCGGACGGCACGGCCGAGGCGGTCAACGCCTACGCCGCCGCCGGGCACGACAATGTGCGTGCAATCCTGAACGACGGCATCCCGGGCCTCAGCCCGAGCATCGTCAAGGGATTCAAGGCGGCGAAAGGTGAATTCCTCTGCTGCATGGATGGAGACCTCCAGCATGATACGGCGGACCTCATCGGGCTCCTGAACGAGCTTGAAACGAGCGATTTCGCGGTCGGTTCCCGCTATGCCCCGGGAGGCGGCTTCCGGGAGAAATGGAATCCGTTCCGCGTACTGGTCAGCCGCACCGCCGCCGCGATGGCGCATATCATTCTCGGCGTGAAGGTGAAGGACCCGATGTCCGGCTTCTTCGCGCTGCGTCGCGAGGCGTTCGAGCGCGTCGCCCCCCGCATGAGCCCGAAGGGATTCAAAATCATGCTCGAGCTGCTCTATCTGCTGACGACCGCCCCCGAACCGTGCCGCGTGGTCGAGCACGGCATCACCTTCGGGCTGCGCGAGCACGGCAAAAGCAAGCTTTCCGCCAGGGTCATGCTCGATTATCTGAGGATGCTCTTCGCACTGCGCCGCAGCAGGCAGGCGTAAGCGCCGTCATGTTCCGCCGACGGGAGCAGCTGCTCCCCGGCGACGGCCTTGAACTCCGGATGTGCGGCAACAAACCGTTCGATCTGCTCCGCGTTCTCCTCCGGCTCGATGCTGCAGGTGCTGTAGACAAGCTGTCCGCCCGGCGCGACACGCGCGGCCGCGGCTTCGAGAATCGCATACTGCAGCGCCGTGATCTTCTTCAGCTCCGGGGCTCCGAAGCGCCACAGCGCATCCGGCCGGCGCCGGAACACCCCGGTGTTCGAACACGGAACATCCGCGAGCACGAGATCGAAACTCCCATTCAGCTCCTGCGGCTCCGCGACAACGACCGGAAAGGCGAGCCCGCGGCAGCGGAAATTCTCTTTCGTCTGCTCCTGCCGCCGCGCCGAACGGTCGGCGGCGGTCAGCGTCGAGCCCGGCTCCATCCGCTCCGCCAGCAGCAGCGACTTGCCGCCCGGCGCAGCACAGACGTCGAGCACGCTCCGGACCCCGGCCATCTCCGGCAGCGAAGGCGCCAGCGCGGTCGCGGGGTCCTGGATATAAATCCTTCCATCCCGCAGCGCACCGGACTCCAGTACCGCACCCGGCTCGGAACTCTCGTAAAAGCGGAACGGCCCGCAACTCGCAGCCGGACGGACGCTCCACGCCTCCGGCGGCTCAAAGCCGCGCTCCGCACGGAACGTAAAGGGAGCGGGGGAGAGGAACGCGCGGCACATCTCCGCGATCTCTTCCCCGGAATAGATCCTCCGCCAACTCCTCAGCAGCACAGGCGGAAATACCTCGCCCGGAGCCTCCGTCACCACAGGCAGAGAAGTCGCGGCGCGGCGCAAAACCGCGTTTACGAACTTCGCCTCGTTCAGTTTTCCCTCCGCCTTGGCGCAATCGACCGCGACATTTACCGCCGATTCCGGCGCGATGCCGCTCTGAAAACGGATCTGCGTCAGCACCATCGCCAGCAGCCGGCGCAGACGCGGGCGCGGCGGGCGCGCGGCAAGTGTTCCGATCCAACTGTCGATCAGCCGCTTGTGACGGAAATAAAAAAAGAGCAGACTGCTGACGGTCCGGCGCAGATCCGGGTGGGTCAGCGCGGAATCCAACGCATCGTCAAGGCTCTGTTCCCCGTTCTCAACCAGGGCCAGCACCTTCGAAGCATCGGCCAGCACACGCGTCGCCGTATCGGGGGCTACTTTTCGCATTCGTCGCCCAGGTAGCTGCCGGTCACAAGGTAATTGCGGATGCAGTCGAGCACCGAGTCGCGCAGACTCGTCGCCTCGCGGCCATAGCCGAGCGCCTTCAGCTTGCCCATCTCCGCTTTCGTGTAATACTGGTAGCGGTCGCGCAGATGCTCCGGCATATCGATGTACTCGATGTCGACCGGCCGGTCGAGCGCCTCGAACGCGGCGGCAGCCAGTGCGTTCCAGGTTTCCGCCCGGCCGCTGCCGATGTTGTAGAGCCCGGCCCCCTGCGGATGCTCGAAGAGGAAGAGGATCATATCGGCCGCGTCCTTCACGTAAAGGAAGTCCCGCATCTGCTCGCCGTCGGCGTATTCCGGCCGGTACGAGCGGAAGAGCTTGAGTTTTCCCGTCTCTGTGATCTGTTCGAATGCGCGCAGCACCACGCTGCGCATATCGCCCTTGTGGCGTTCGTTCGGCCCGTAGACATTCGAAAATTTACACCCGGTCAGCTTCGAGAACGCCCCCCGGCGCTTCGCCCAGAGGTCGAAGAGCTGCTTCGAATAGCCGTACATGTTCATCGGGCGGAGCTCCTCGATGCGGGACTCGTCGTCGACGTAGCCGCGGCTGCCGTCGCCGTAGGTCGCACAGCTCGAAGCGTACAGAAAGCGGATCTCCCGCGCAAGGCAGTACTCCGCAAGCTCCTTCGTCGCATGGAAATTGTTGTCGATGAGGTAGGATGCGTCACGTTCCATCGTGGAGGAGCACGCGCCCATATGGATCACGCCCTCGATTCGCGCACCGTTGAACCCGCCCGCGGCGAGCTGCGCGCGGAACTCATCCTTCTCCAGATAATCCGAGAATGCCAGCGCGCTCAGGTTCTTCCACTTGTCCGACTGGCCGAGATGGTCCACCACAAGGATATCCCCGACGCCCCGCCGGTTCAATTCCCACACAACCGCGCTGCCGATCAGGCCCGCTCCACCCGTAACGATATACATGGTCAGTCATTGCCCCAGAATTTGCTTCCGCGCGACGATCCCGGCGCCCGCATCGCGGAGTCTGCCTGTGAAAGGATCTTGTTCTGCCCTCCCCCGAGCAGCGGCGACTGCAGGCCGGTCAGGTAGATGGAGAACAGGAAGCTCTGTTTATATTTGTGCTCGTCTTCATCCCGCTCCCACTGCATGCCGGCCGCGACCTCCCAGCAGTGGAAATTCCGGATAATCTGCAGCGTATGGACATCGATGTAGCCCTCCTGGATGTCGTACGACATCGCGTACGAAGCAAACGTCCTGCGGTCCGGCGTGATCGGCATGCGGATGCTGAAGCGCAGCTCCTCCGTGTGCTCGTCGAAGTACTTGTTGAAAAACGAACCCGCGTCGAGCTGTGTCAGAGTGGACCCCATCGAATAGGTGCTGCGCGAACCGTACGGCCGGTGATAGATATAAGCGAACATGAAATCCCAATCCGGCGCCGGCGAATATTTCAGCATGATGTTCCAGCGGTTCAGCCAGCGCAGGTTCATGCCCGGCCGCCCCGCGTCGCGGCCGTTCCGGACCGTCTCGGGAACCTTGCCGTTGTTGCCGCCGGCGTCGATGGAAAACAGTGTGGAGATCGAGAATCCCTTGAACGGCGTCGCCGTCAGGATCGTGCAGAAGTCGCCTATCTGGCTGAAGCCGTCTTCCTTCTGCATATGCAGATCCCAGTAATTCTCCATCGAAAAATAGTCGCGGATCGAATTTCCGTCACGCGTCTGCAGCCGGTTCTCCAACCCGAAGCGGACGAAATGCTGCCGGTCGATCCGGTCGATGTCGTCGAAATAATAGATGTGCTCCCGCCGCACGTTCGGCCTCGGGATCAGCGTGTAGTTGATGTAGGGCCGGATCACGTGCCGGAGTCCGTCGAGCGCCAGAAACGAGCTGCGGACATCCTGCCACGAGTTGTAGATCTTTGTCGAAGCCTCAACGCCGACCTCACCGAGGAAACGCAGCTTCGCCCCGCCCTTGTCATCATAATTGGTCAGCGGAAATCCGCTCCTGTTCTGCGGGTCGGCCGCCCGGAACTGATCCATCAGCGCTTCGGAGCTGACCTTGCGCTTCGAGGTATTCGAATACGCGGTCAGCTTCAGCCCCGCACGCGGAACCAGCGTCAGCCAGTCGAACCGGAGCGGGAAATAGAGAAAGTGGGTCGTATCCATCCGGAAGCTCGAATAGTTCTTCAGCCGCTCATCCGGATAATGCTTGTTCTTCCAGTCGAACTTGATCCAGTCCATCTTCAGGTAATCGAGCGACAGATCCCCCTGATAGTAGAAGTTCGTATCGAAAATCTGCTGCCGGTGCACATCGAGCCGGAATCCCGGCAGACGCTGCACCGTCGTGTAGAAGCTGTTCACCTTCGGCCGGACGTAGAGCGACGCGCTGAAATGGTCGAACTGCTGCTCAAGCGACATGTAGGTCGCCGGCTGCGGATCCTTGTCGTACCGGCCGGAGAAAAAGTCGCGCGTGAAATACGGGTCGCTGATGATCTCGAGCGCCCCGCGGAAGTCGAGCCGCGGCGTGATGTGCGTCACATTCGTGATCCGGAAATCGTACCGCGTCTTCGGCACTTTAACCCGGTAACGATCGTAATTGTCCGTCTTATTCGGGTCGAAGTCCCAGATGCCGTAGGCGAAAATCTCCGTGCGGGAGTTGTCCGTCTCGAAATCCGCCTGCGCACCGTAGCCGTAGCCGCGCTGCGAATAGTAGTCCCCCATGACCTTGACCGATGCATACGGATACTCGCTGAACGTGAAGCGCTTCGAAAGCATCACGTAATATCCCCAGTCGGACGCCTGCCCCCACTGCGCGCTGAAGAGTCCCGGCGACTCGTCCTTCGGCTTGTAGAAGGCCGGCAGCCACAGGATCGGAACGCCGTAGACCTTCCAGAAACCGTTGGTCAGGAAAACGGAATGGTCGCCGACATCCGTATCGATCGTCTCCATCCCGTAAAACTCGGTTGTGTGCGGCGTGAACTGCGCGCTCGCGCAGCCGATCGAATAGTGGCCGTTGTCGTCTTCAAGGTAATCGCAGGAGCTGATTTCGGCGTTCTTGACCGTAATGACGCCGTCCGGCTTGCGCTCGGCGCTCTCCGCCTTGCAGACAAAGGTCTGGAACCGCAACTGCGCGTCCTCGAAACGGAAATAGCCGCTGTCGAGGTTGCCGAGCAGCTTCTGCGCCTTGATGTTGTCCGTCAGCTTTGAAACCGACACGCTGGCCATCTGGTCGCCCCAGACGTCACCGGTGATCCCGAGTACCGTCACACTGGTGTCTGGCGCATTCTGTATGCGTGCGAGCCTCGCCATGTCGACCACGCCGCCGGAGGTCTGCCAACGGTAGACCTGCACGTTCCCCGTCGCTTCGAAGTCGCGGCTCTCAATGTTGATCACCGCCCGGTCGGCGTAAATCTCCAGGTCGCCGGCGGGAATGTACACCCCGCTGGCCACGATATTCTGCCCGACGAACTGCCAGCTGTCCGCATTGAACTCCTTGAATGAGGAGAAGTTCAGCTTGGTTGCGTTCAGGCTCGCCGCCCGCAGCGGCGCGGCAAGCCCGGCGGCAAGGATCAGCGACGCCAGCAGAAATTTTCCCTTACTCGAGAGCAACCGCGTCACCTCTCCTGCCCGTAAATGCGTTCCAGTTCCAGCTCGGTCGCCATCGTGTAGCTGCCGCCGCAATCGAGCGTATCGCCAATCCCCGGGCCGAGCTTCGCAATGTCGCAGACCGGAGTCAGCGGCATATCCGGCGCATTCGGAAAAATCACCGTCTTGCCCGGAAACTTCGCCGCGATCACCGCTTCGAGCCCCTGCTTGAGCGCTTTCATGCCGCCGATCGCGGCGAGCGCCGTAACCGGGTTGAGTTCGCCCGTTTCGGCCAGCACCAGCGTATGGCGCAGGTGCTCCGTGCGGCTGCCGCTTGAACCGATATAGCGCTGGTTGCGGTTCACGATGCCGTCAACCGAAAGCGTGCCTTCAACGCCGGCCGGGATCCCCGCGAAAATGTTCATGAGCCCGTCCGTGCCGAGATAGTTCGCCGCATGGGCGAGCACCGGAACGACCGGAACCAGCATGATGATGTCGTCAAAACCCTGCGGAGCGAAGTCGCGCAGCAGCGCATCGAACTCCTCCTTCGACAGCGTCGACGGATTCACGGCCTTGAATTCGATACCGCGCTCCGCGATCGTCTCGGCCAGCAGCCGTTCGACATTCGCGATGCGGGCGGAATCCATATCGGTCACGAGAATCCGCGACGGCCCGTCCGGATTCTCCACCGCGAGCTGTGTGTGCATCTGCCCCATCGCGCCGGCGCCGCCGGGCAGCCAGCAGCAGCCGCCCTTCTTCACCTTGCTCCGGACGTTCCGCCCGTAGGCGGCGGAGAGGATGGTACCGGGCGTCCCCTGATAGAAAAAGCCTTCATAATGGATCCGGCCCACATCGAACATGCCGCTGCGGCCCTCGTACTCGCCGATGAAGCTCGTGACCGCGCCGCGGCTGCCGAGCTTTGCGGCCGGCTCCGCGAATTCCGCGGGCAGATTGCAGAGGAAGATATCGTCAAATTCAACGCCGGAGGGAATCTCGTCGACCAGCGCCATCTTCACCCCGAGCTCCGCATTCAGTGATTCGACCGCGTCGGCGGAGAGGCCGAAACCGACCACGCTCGCCGGCGCCGCCTTCTTCAGCGCCTCGCCGGCGCCGTAAACCTGATTGTCGCCGGCGGCGATGAACACGCGCCCGCCCGGAAGCGGCGCTGTACGGTTCTCGATCATATAGCTCGCCTGGACGCAGGTCCACGGCTCAAGCAGCGCGGCGACCGCGGAAGGCATCTCATCGGAAATCGGCAGCAGATAGCACCCTTCGTCGCCGTTCAGCACACGCTGGTCGATCACGCTGTACTGCTCCATGCCGCCGTTGATCGCGTAGCCGTACGCGAACCCTTTGCCGTTCACATAGATATCGGCCTGAATGATGAAGCGTTCTCCGACGTTGTATCTGCCGGCCAGCGCGTCACCGACCTTCACGACAGTCATGACCGCCTCATGGCCGGGGATCACGGGATCCTTTTTCAGGTCCTCCGAAATCACGCGCGGATGCGCTTCGCCCGCGCGAATCAGTTTCACATCGGAAAAGCAGAGGCCGATCGCATCGATCCGGACCAGGAGTTCATCGGGCTTGATTTCGGGCACCGGAACGGTGCAGGGCCGGTCGTTCATGCCGAAATTCTCCATGCCCGCGCCGAACAGCGGCCATGCCAGCATCTTCTCCGGAATCGCTACGTTGCTCATATTCCCTCTTCTTTCCTTATTTTTCAGGATCGTCCGCCCGCCATTGCGAGAGGCGCGACTGAATGAAATCGATGATCTCCTGCTGAAGCGCCTGGCCGTTCCCTTCGACCGGCTTCGCCGGAGCGAACTCAAAATAGACGCCGCGCTTCGGCCGGACCGGACCCATGTCGCGCAGCCATTTGCCGTTGCCGAGAAAATCGGTCTTGAGCGCGAACGGCAGGACGCGCACGCCCGCGGACTTCGCGAGCTTGATCCCGATCGAATTGAATTTCGCCGCGTTGAACGACTCGCTGCGGGTCGACTGCGGAAAAATGATGATCGAACGGCCCGACTCCAGCACCTTCTTCCCGTCGCCGAGCACGGCGCGCAGATCGTCGCGCGGATTCTCCCGGCCGACCGGAATCGCGCCGAGCGAAAGCATGATGTCCTTGAAAAACGGAACCGTCAGCAGCGACTGCTTGATCACAAACGTAAAGTCGAGATATTCACGGGCAACCGCATGGAACAGCGCCGTTTCGAGCAGGCTCATATGGTTGCCGATCAGCACGACCGGCTCGCCCTGCACGGCGCGCAGATTCTCAAGCCCGCGCAGGTGGATCCTGCCGCCGCACTTTTCCACGAGACGGAAGTTCTTGTTGGAATAATAGATCTGCCGTTCTTTGTCCAGGCGGCCCCGGCGGCCGCAGCGGCCGGTGCGGGCGAAAATCCCGAAATTATTCAGGTAGAAGTACCAACGGCTCCCGAGGGAGAGGCGGTACAGAAAGGATTTCCGCATGTCGGCGGGCGTGTCGTACGCGTCTCCGCCAAAAAGATATTGACCGTGTTCCATTACCCTGCAACCGATTATCGTGAATATAAAGACCGAAACCCCTTAATATATCACGCGCCCGCACAAATTGCAATCCGGCGCGTCAGATATCGAAGTCGTCGTCCAATACGGACATCTCGTCCTCGACGAAATTCAGCGCAAGCTTGAACGCCGCGGCCCGGTGGCTGATCTTATTCTTCAGCTCCTGCGGCATTTCACCGAAGGTCTGCTCGTAGCCGTCCGGCTGGAAAATCGGGTCGTAACCGAAGCCGTCTTCGCCGCGCGGCGCTTCGACGATCCGCCCCCTCACCTCGCCCTCGAAGGTCTCGATCACCTCGCCATTGATCGCAATCGCAATCGCGCAGACGAAGCGGGCGCGGCGGTTCTCCCTGCCCTCAAGCTCGCCGAGCAGCTTCGCGATGCGCTCTTTGTCGGTCGGCGCGTAGCGGGCGGAGAAGATGCCGGGGCGGCCTTCAAGCGCCTCGACCTCGAGCCCGGAATCATCGGCAAAAGCCGGAACATCGCAGTATCTGCAGGCCGCAAGCGCTTTCCTGGCCGCGTTTTCGCGGAACGTGGCCCCGTCCTCCTCCACACCCGGGAAGTTCGGGTAGTCGAGCAGCGACTTCAAATCGACCTTCTGCCCTTCGAGCAGGTCGGCGTACTCTTTCACCTTATGCGCATTGTTCGTTGCGACAACAATATAAGCCATATATTCCAAATCTCCTTGCGTTCGATCTTTCCGTCATATATAGTATAACCGGAACGGACTCTTTACAAATGAATCTTGAAATTTGCGCCAAACTTTTTGAATCTTCCGCGGGGGGAACTCTCTATGCGGGCTTCTCCGGAGGCGCCGACAGCACGGCGGCGCTGCTCGCGGCGCTGCACTTCCGGGAGCGCTTCCGGTTCCGCCTCGTCGCGATTCACTTCGAACACGGGCTGCGCGGAACGGAGTCGCGGCGCGAGGCGGAGGAGGCCGGGCGCTTCGCGGCGGAGCACGGCGTGGAGTTCCGGTGCATCCCGCTCCACCTCACGCCCGGGCCGAACCTCGAGGCGGAAGCGCGGAACGCGCGCCTCGCCGCCTGGCGGGAACTCGCCGGCGGAGCCGGCACGGCGGTCGTGCTGGGACACCACGCCGACGACCGGGCGGAAAACCTGTTCCTGCGGCTCGCGCGCGGTTCGAACGCGAGCGGGCTGACCGCGATGCGGGAGCGTTCGACGGTCGCGGGAGTGACGTTCCTCCGCCCGCTGCTGCGCTTCCGCCGGAGTGAAATCGAAACGTTTCTCCACGGGCGCGGGATCGGGCGCTGGGCCGAAGATTCAAGCAACGCCGACAGCCGCTTCACGCGAAACGCCGTGCGCAACACGCTCCTGCCGGCCTTCCGCAGCCTCACGCAGGGGAGCGAAGCCGGGCTCTTCCGGTCGCTCGAAGCGCTCGAAGCCGACGCGGAATTCATCGAAGCCGAAGCGGAGAAGCAATTCCGCGAAATCGCCGGACGCGCCGCCTCGCCGCTCGAATTCTGGCGCAGGCAGCCGCCCGCGCTGCTGATCCGGCTCCTGCGCAGGTTCGTTGCGGAGCAATCCGGGCACGACTATATCCCGAACCGCGAGGCGCTCGCGCGGCTGGCGGAGACGTGGAGCGCTCCTGTCCGCAGGGCGCGAAAAATCCCGCTCGATGCGGAGCGTTCGCTGCTGCTGCAGGACGACGCCCTCTCGCTCGCCCGCCCGCAACCCGAACCGGAACCGGCCGTCTGGAACTGGCGCACGGAGCCGGAAATCGAATGGGACGGCTCCCGGTTCTCGGCGGAGTTCATCCCTGCCCCGGAGCCGGTGACGCTCGACGAAGCGCTCTTCGACGCGGACGCGCTCGCTTCCTCCCTCGTCATCGACCGGCGGCGCGGGGGCGACCGCATGGTTCCCTTCGGGGAGAGCGCACCGAAGACGCTGAAGAAGCTGCGGACCGACCGCGGACTCCCGGCGGACGCGCTTCTGCCCGTCCTGCGCTCCGCGGACGGGATCGTCTGGGCGCCCGGAATCCGCCACGGCTCGGCGGCTCCGGTCACGCCCGCCACCGTCAGGATCGTGCGCTTTTCCCGAACCGGCGCTCAATCTCATAGTAAAGGGCCGGAAGAAAGAAAAGCGTGAGCAGCGTCGAGCTCGCCAGCCCGAACACCACGATCGCGGCCAGCGGCCGCTGAACCTCCGCGCCGATTCCGGTCGAAAGCAGCAGCGGCAGCAGTCCGAGCAGCGTCGTCAGCGTCGTCAGGATCACCGCCCGGAACCGCACGGCGCTGCCGTGAAGGATCGCTTCACCAAGCCCCATCCCCTCCTTCCGGAGCGCGCGGAAGTCCGTCACCATCACGACCGCGTCCTGCATCGCAATGCCGAAGAGCGCGATGAAGCCGACCGCGGCCGGGACCGACAGCAGCTGGTCCGTCGCCCACAGCCCGATCACGCCGCCGATCAGCGCCAGCGGGACGTTGATCATCACGACAAGGGTGCTCCGGAGCGAGCCGAACGCCATCCAGAGCAGGATGAAGATCACCGCGATCACGATCGGGATCACCACGGCGAACCGCGCCATAGCACGCTCCTGGTTCTCGAACTGGCCGCCGAACTCGACGGAATACCCGGGCGGAAGCGACACCTTTTCCGCAATCGCCCGGCGCATATCGCGGACGATTTCGCTCGGGGCGCGCCCCTCGATGTTCCCCTGGATCGTCCAGCGCCGCCGGATCTTCTCGCGGTTGATCTGCACCGGCCCCTCCGTGATCCGGACCGCCGCGACCCGGTCGAGGTCGACATAGCGGCCCGACGCGGTGCGGAGCCGGAGCTTTCCGAGCGCTTCCGGAGTCGAGCGGAACCCCTCGGCCACGCGGATGTTGATGTCGTACCGCCGCGTATTCCGGTAGATGGTCCCGATGTTTTCTCCGCCGACCGCGCTCTCGACCAGCTGCATGACCTCGGCTCCGGTCACGCCGAGCCGCGCCATCTCCCCGTGATTCAGTTCGATCCGGATCTGCGGCTGCCCGTAGCTCTGCTCGACGGAGAGGTCGACCACGCCGGGAACGCCGGCGACCGCCCGGCGGATCTCCTCCGCCTTCGTCCGCAGGACATCGAGATTTTCGCCGTAAAGCTTCAGCGCGAAATAGGCGCGCGTACCCGAAAGCAGCTCGTCGAACGAATTCTGGATCGGCTGCGAGAAGTTCACGGTCACGCCGGGATAGTGCTGAAGCTCGCCGCGCAGCGCCGTGACGATCGCGTGCCGCTCAGCCGCACCGATGCTCCCGCCCTCCGGGGGCCGCAGCGTGACCTGGATCTCCGCGAAGTTCACCGGGTGCGGGTGGCTGCCCGCCTCCGGGCGGCCGATCCGCGATATCGTGCCCTCCACCTCCGGATGCTTCAGGATCATCGTTTCGAGGTTGCGCACAACGCGCTCCGCCTGCGAAAGCCCGATCGACGGCGCCATGCCGACCGTGACGAGGATGCTGCCCTCCTCCAGCTGCGGCATGAATTCGCGCCCGACGCGCGTCAGCGTCCAGACACTCGCCGCAAGAGCGAGCAGCACCAGCACAAAGACGCCCCATCGCCGCGCCAGCGCGAATTTCAGCAGCGGCGTGTAGACGATTCCGACCACGCGGTCGAGCTTCCGCAGCCGTTCCCCCGCTTTTTCCGACGCGCGGAGCAGAAAAAACGAAAGGACAGGGGCGTTCACCACCGCCGCAACGATCGAACCGGCCAACGCCACGACGATCGAGAACGCCAGCGGCCGGAACATCTTGCCTTCGACTCCTTCGAGCAGAAAGACCGGGATGAACACCGCGATGATGATGAGCAGCGCAAACGCAATCGGCCGCGCGACCTCCGCCGCGGCCTCCGCCACGACGGCCGACCGTTCCCGCCCCGCGTTCTCCGCCATGCCGAGCCGCCGTATGATGTTCTCGACCACGACGATCGAACCGTCCACAAGCATGCCGAGCGCGATGGCGATCCCGCCAAGCGACATCAGATTGGCTGAAACACCGGCCCGGCTCATCGCAATCACGGCCAGCGAGGCGCAGAACGGCATCGACAACGCGACGATCAGGGAGGCGCGGAAGTTCCAGAGCGCCAGCGCCAGCACGATGACCACCAGCACGATCCCCTGATAAAGGGCGTTTTCGACCGTCCGGCTCGCGTTCCCGACGAGGTCCGCCTGATCGTAGCTGGGGACGATTGAAACTCCGGCGGGCAAGGTCCGCCCGATCTCGTCGAGCTTCCTGTGCAGCTCCGCGATGACCTTCGAAGTATTTTCGCCGTGCAGCTTCAGCACCAGCCCGGCGACGACCTCCTCCCCGCCATTGCGGGTCACCACGCCGCGGCGGATATCCGGGCCGTAGACAACTTTCGCAACCTGATCCAACCGCAGCGGAACGCCGTCGATTTCGCGGATCGTGAGGCTGCGCAGGTCTTCGAGGCTCTTCAGCATGCCGATTCCGCGCACAAGATACTCCTCGGCGCCGATCTCGACATACTGCCCGCCGACGTTCCGGTTGTTCGCCCGGACCGCGCCGGCGACCTCGTCGAACGAGACGCCGTAGCGCTGCATCTCGGCCGGGTCGAGCTGAATCTGGTATTGCAGCACGTGCCCGCCCATGGAGAGGATCGCGGTCACGCCGGGAACCGTCTGGAGCTGCGGCTTGACCACGAAATCGTTGAGCTCCCGCAGATAGGCGTTGAGCTCCCTGCCCTCGGTGTCCGTGACCTTGCGGTCGGCCTCGAGGTAATAGATGAAGATCTGCCCGAGCCCGCTCGAAATCGGTCCGAGTTCCGGCGCCGGAATGCCGGGGGGCAGCTGCGCTTCGGCGCCGCGCAGCCGCTCCGCGACGAGCTGCCGGGCGAAATAGATGTCCACATCGTCCCTGAAGTAGACGTAGACCACCCCCATGCCGAAGCCGGAGGTGGACTTGACCAGCGTGACGCCGGGCAGCCCGCTCATCGAGCTCTCGATCGGGTGGACGATCATGAGCTCGACTTCCTCGGCGGCGAGTCCCGGCGCCTCCGCGAAGACCGGAACCATCACGGGGCTGATGTCGGGGAACGCGTCGCGCGGCGTTTCGATGTACGACCAGACGCCGTATCCGATCACGGCGGCAATGAGAAGCAGTACGGCGCCGCGCAGATGCAGCGTGCCTGCGATGAATTTACTGATCATGGCCGGCCTCCCGTCAATGTCCGTGCCCGGCGTGCGGATCCATGCCGCCGGTCAGCAGGATGGATTTCAGCTCGAACGCGCCGGAGGCGACATACTTTTCCCCCGGAGCAAGCCCGGAGAGGAGCTGCGTAACTCCCTCCGCCGATTCCCCCGCCGAAACCGGACGCGGCGCAAAGCCGTCCCCCTCCGGCACGAACACCGCAGTCTCGCCGCCGATCAGCTGAACCGCCTCGCGCGGAACAACGACCGTTCCGGCATCCGTTCCGGTCCTCACGATTCCGGCCGCGAACTCGCCGGGGCGCAAAAAAGCGCCGTCCCCGGTGAGCAGCACCCTGACCAGCCCCGTGCGGGTCGCCTCGTCGATCACGGGAGAGAGATAGACGATCTTCCCCGTGAATTTCCGGTCGGAATCCGCCGGAATGACTTCGACCGTCATGCCGGTCTTGAGTTCCCGCATCCCGGCGTGCGGCGCGCGCAGATCGAGCCAGAGGCGGTCGAGGTTGCTCACGGTGAAAACCACCGCCGAATTGTCCTCCGGGAAGTTCTCCCCGACTGTGATGTTTTTCGTCACGACCGTCCCGTCAAACGGGGCGCGGATCTCGTAATCGGTACAGATTCCGTTCTTTCCGGCGGACGGGATTTCGTCATGGGCGTGGTCTCCGTGAGCGGGGTCCAGCAGCAGCGACCGCAGCAGCGCCTCCGCGCGGCTCTTCGCGATCACGGCCTCGGCATACTCGCGCTTGTAGCGCAGAAACTCCTTCTCGGACATCGCCTTGCCCTCATACAGCTTCTCGGCCATGCGGAACTCGGAGAGCGTGAGCTTCTCCGACTCCGCCGCCGAATTGTATTCGGAATAATACTCGCCGAGCTTGTGGCTGGTCAGGCAGGCGAGCAGCTGCCCTTTTCTGACCCGTTCCCCCTCCCGGACCGCAACGCGCGTCACGAAACCGGGCATGCGCGGCATGATCCGGGCGGTTTCGTCCAGGTTCAGCCGGATCTCGCCGTTCAGCCGGAGTTGCCGGCCGATCCCGCCGGTCTCCGCCGTGCGGACCTCGATCCGCAGCAGCCTGCGCTGCTCTTCCGTCAGGTGCACGACCGGCTCTTCGCCGTGATCATCCTTCGCTGCCTCCGCGGCGGGCGCGCCGGAGTGGTCGTGCCCGTCCCCTTCAAAATGGCCGGATCCGCCTGAGCGGAGCCACCAGGCCGACACGGCAAGCAGCGCCGGCAGGACAGCCGCCGCCATGATAATCATCTGATAACGTTTCATATTTCACCTCTCTCTTTTCATACATTGACGCCATAAAAATACCGGGCGGGAAAAGAGCGGGCAAAATCAACAGCGGAACGAACACAATCGCACGTGAGGGCGAACGGCAGGAGAAAGCAGCGTGTCCGGCATGGGGTGCGCCTCCCGGCCGACCCGGTCCGGCACCCCCGTAAACCCGGGGAAACCGGGCAGCAGAACAGGGCGCCCGGGAAGAATCCGGGTGACAACCGCGCGCTTTCCCTCCCCCCGGAGGGTTCCGCACTCCCCGCTCCCGCCGTGCGAACGGCAGGCCGTGCCGGAGCATACCTGCGCGGCGGCAAACACAGCGTCATGGCCGCCGTCCCCCGGAAACCCGGACGCCACACACAGACATGCGCCGTGAATCAGCACCAGCAGAACCGCCGGAAACATCCAGGCGCGGCCGAACCACCGCACCGCCCCTGCCGCACGCATGATTTCAAATTTATCTCTGAGCCGTTTCTTCCATTTATGATCCATGATAATGGAATATATAACGAAACTCCGTCTTTATCAAGGAGGAAACGGTTCTCCGGCGAATTTCGCAGAAAAAAAATGCCGCCGCTGAAATTTTTTCGATTTTTCTCCGGCTTCGTATTGGTTCCGGTATGGTTTTACCGTATAATACTAAATATGGGAGCACTCGTGCCAATTACGCATAATGATTAGTATGTTAAGCTTCAATGAACGCGATGCTCACCGATACCGCTTCTGTATGAACAGTTTGCCGGGCCGGCGGCCTCCGGAGGCTGAACTGTTCTGCCTGTTTTCCCATATTTCATCTTTCTGCATGATCGTGCGGCGGCTTCCGCTCCGGCCCGCAGCACCTGCCGCGCCGTATCCGGCTTCCTTTCCTGCTTCACTTATTAATCATTATGGGAAGGTGAAAACCATGCAGCGGAAAAACTTTACATTGATAGAGCTCCTCGTCGTGATCGCGATCATCGCAATCCTCGCAGCCATGCTGCTGCCGGCATTGAACCAGGCGCGCGCCAGATCCCGCGACATCAAATGCACGAACAACCTGAAGCAGCTCGGTACCTATATGTTCCTGTACGTCGACGGAAACCGCGGAATCTTCCCCGCCGTGAACCAGAATTACGGCCCGAAGAACGTCAAATGGCTCGATCTGCTCTACTGCATCAGCACGGGCGCGGCAGTCACCGACAACAGTGCCGTGACGGAACGGCTTTCCGGTTCAGGCCATATCTGCCGCCTTCATCCCCTCTTCACCTGTCCCGCAAGCGACCCGTCATGGGACTTCGTGCAATTCGCGCGCGGTTACGGGCTCAACTACAGCCTCTCCACCCCATATGCAGGGTTCCTGCGCAGCCTGGGGAAAATCCGGCAGCCCTCCGCGCGGGCAATGCTGCTCGATATCGACCGGATCGTAAGCTGGCCCGACCCCTCCGCCAAATCCCGCGGCGACCTGAACAACATCTCCGGAACCGGATACCGTCACGGAAACCGTTCCGGCGCAAACATCTGTTTTACGGACGGCCATGTGGAGGCGCGCCGGTCACAGGAGATCCCGGAAACGATCGACGATGCGGACAACGGCTACTTCTGGGGAAGCGCCGCTGAAAATATGTACCTGGCCGAGAAGAAATAAAAAAGGGGTATTTCGAATGAACCTGACACGAATCTGCATGACGCTCCTCCTCACCGCCGCATTCGCGGCCGGCGCGGCGGAGACACCGGAACTGAAATGGAATCCGGGACCGTACGGAACCCTGAAAGACAACATCCTCCGCGTAACGGTTCCCGCCGGCCCGGCGCAGGCGAACATGAACTGCGCCGAAGCGAAAATCGACCTTATCCCATTCCGCGACAAGGGGTTGTTCACCTTCTCCATCCGTCTGCGCGCCGACGGGGTGTCCAAGCCCCGCCAGAAGTGGAACGGCGTAAAATTCATGCTCCACTTCAAGGACGAGTCCGGCAAAAACTACTTTTACAATGTAACCGGGCTGGAGGGAACATTCGACTGGCGCGAGGTCCATTTCTCCGCCTCCGTCCCTTCGACGGCTGTTTCCGGGGCGCTGAAGCTCGGCTTGCAGGACAGCAGCGGGAGCGCTGAATTCGACCTGAACAGCTTAAAGATAACTCCCCTCTTCCCGAAAACGGAGAGCAGTTACCGCATCCGGTATCCCGGACGCATCGCACAGACGCCGCCGCTGCGCGGAGTCATGTCCCCGACCCGCCCCCTGACGGAGGACGATCTCGCGACACTTCACAAATGGGGGGCGAACCTCGTCCGCTTCCAGATCTGCCGCAACTGGGGGAAAAGCAATTCCGACCGGGATCTTGCCGAATATGACCAATGGCTGAACGGCAAGCTCGACCATCTGGAACAGCTGCTTGCACTCGCACCGAAATACGGCCTCCGGTTCGTCGTCGACCTGCATTCTCCACCGGGGGGCCGCGACGAGAGCCGCGACATGAACATGTTCTTCGACCGGAAATATGCCGATCATTTTGTGAAGGTGTGGCAGCGCATCGCCGAACGTTTCAGAGGAAATCCCTCGGTCTGGGCCTACGACCTCGTCAATGAGCCGGTGCAGAGCCGCCCTGCCCTGTACGATTACCGGGAACTGCAGCGCATCGCCGCTGAAGAGGTCCGCAAAATCGACCCGGACACACCGGTCATGATCGAATCCAATCAATGGGACTCGCCCGACGCATTCCGCTATCTCTCCCCGCTGGAGATGGACAATGTGATCTATCAGGTTCACATGTACGCCCCGGGAACGTATACTCACCAGTTCGTCGGCAACACGTTCGGAGAACAGGGCGGCCGGGATTTCATCCGTTATCCCGGCATGATCGGAGGTGAAATGTGGGACAAGGCGATGCTGAAGAAATCCCTGCAGCCGGTGCGCGACTTCCAACTCCGGCACAACGCCCGGATCTATGTCGGGGAGTTCTCCGCCATCGCCTGGGCGCCGGGCGCGGCCGACTACATCCGCGACTGCATCGAAGTCTTCGAGGAGTACGGCTGGGATTGGAGCTATCATGCTTTCCGCGAGTGGAACGGCTGGAGCGTCGAACACGAGGGTACTCCCGGCAAACTCGTCCCCTCGCCGCAAAATGCCCGCAAAGACGCCTTGCTCGATGGCCTGAAGCGCAACGCCCGATAAAGGCGGCGAAAGCCGCCGACGGCGCCGGCGCCCCGCCGGTCGGGTTCCAAGGGCGAAGCGCCTTGGCCACCGGAGGTAAAGTTGTGCGCGGAGCGAAACAGCTGCATAGCAAAAATGAAATTTTTGCCGTGGAGCGCACACGGTCTGCTGCGCCGCAGGCGCACAAAGACCGCGCGTGCGCGGAGCGCAGGCATCCGGGCCGGGAAATAATATATTCAACAACAACGTCTTGCGGCACGCAACAAAGCCGGAAAAGAAGCGAACGCAATAACAACGTAGTTTTGCGGCACGCGACAAAGCAGGGAAAGAAGCGAACGCAATAACAACGTAGTTTTGCGGCACGCGACAGAGCCGGGAAACATTTTTCTACGTACCGTCTGCCGGCATTGCCGCGGGCTTCACGGGGGAAATACATTTCCCCCGCACCCCCATTTCTCAGACTCATGTGGCGAGCGCGAACCCGTGGGTTGTTCCCTCCCCGTTCGCAGCGGCAGCTCCGCTGCCTTACTTGTCCGCCTGTGGCGGCCAACTCTTCACCGCCCGCTTCGCGGGCTGCGCCGGAGGGGCTCCGCTGCGCTGCGTTCACCTGCGTCGTATTCACTCCCTGCAACGCGCTTCGGCGGCGCATACCGCGCTTTTTTTGCCGGGCGGCAAGGCCGGGCGACAAGATCAGGCGGCAAGGTCAGGCAACAATATACAGTCAGCGCGAAGCGCGGGCGCGACGCTTCCTGAAGTCCTCGAATTCGGCGAGCGTACCCGGAAAGTCGGTGATCTTTCCGTCGGCGATCTCGATGATCCGGGTCGCGAGGCTGCTGATGAATTCGCGGTCGTGGCTCACAAACAGAATCGTGTTCTTATAGAGCGTGAGTGCGTAGTTCAGCGCTTCGATCGACTCGAGGTCGAGGTGGTTGGTCGGTTCGTCAAGGGCGAGGACATTGCCGGCTTCGAGCATCATTTTCGCGATGACGAGCCGCGCCTTCTCTCCGCCGGAGAGAACCTTGACCGGCTTGTTCACTTCGTCTCCGGAGAAGAGCATCTTGCCCATGAACGAGCGCAGCTCCTGCTCCGTCAGCCCTTCGTGCGGAGAGAAGCGGGCGAGCCAGTCGATGGCGCGGTCCTCCATGCGGAGGATATCCGACGCGTCCTGCGGGAAGTAGCTCAACTCGACGGTGTCGCCGTGGACAACGCTGCCGGAACCGGGCTCAATGAGCTTCAGCAGGATCTTGAGCAGCGTGGTTTTGCCGACGCCGTTGGTTCCGATGATCGCGATCTTCTCGGCATTCCCGATGGTCACATTGAGATTCTCGAAAAGCTTGATATCGTAGGTCTTGGCGAGCTCGACACCCTCAATGACCTTTTCCCCGAGGCGGCTCTGCGGAGTAAAACGGATGAACGGCGAAACACGGCTCGACGGCTTGAGCTCGTCGAGCTGGATCTTCTCGAGCTCCTTCTGGCGGCTCGTGGCCTGGCGCGCCTTGGAAGCGTTCGCGCCGAACCGGTTGATGAACTCCTTGAGCTCGGAGATACGGCTCTCCTTTTTCGCATTCTCGCGACGCATCTTTTCGAGCGCGAGCTCGTTCGCGATCATGAAGTCGTCGTAGTTTCCGGTAAAGAGCCGGATCTCCTGATAATCGAGGTCCGCGATATGTGTGCAGACTTCGTTCAGGAAGTAGCGGTTGTGGGAGATGACGATGACCGTCCCCTTATGGTTCTTGAGCAGATTGCAGAGCCAGTCGATACTGGCCATGTCAAGGTGGTTGGTCGGCTCGTCGAGCAGCAGGATATCCGGATTGTAGAAGAGCACCTGGGCGAGCAGGACGCGCAGCTTGAAGCCGCCGGTGAGGCTCGAAAGCGGCTGGCCGTGTTTCTCCTCGGGAATGCCCAGGCCGACCAGCAGCTTGGCGGCGTCGGCCTCCATGGTGTAGCCGCCCGCGTCGGCGAAGAGCCCCTCGATGTCATTCGCGCGCTCCTCCTCCTCCGGAGTCAGGTCGACCTTGCTGTAGAGGTATTCGCGCTCCTGATGGATCTTCCAGAGCTCCTCGTTGCCCATATAAACAACATCGAGAATCGACACGTCCTCATAGTCGTAGTGATTCTGCTTCAGGAATCCCATGCGGCAATCCTTGTCGATCGACACGGTTCCGGTCGAAGACTGCTGCTGGCCGGAGAGGATCTTCATAAAAGTCGATTTCCCCGAGCCGTTCGCGCCGATGAGGCCGTAACGGCAGCCGGGAACGAATTTGACCGAGACGTTCTCGAAAAGCGTCTGCTGGCCGAAGCGCATGGAGATGTCGGATGCTGCAATCATCTGGTTTTATTCCTCAGGTTATTTCCATAAAAAACATACATCCAATTAATATAACCCCTCTCCCGCAGGTTTTCCAGTTCCCGGCGGAGAATTGGAGAAAAATGAAAAATCCGTGTTTTTTCCGTTGCGCCTCTTGACATTTGCCGGATCATCTGGTATAATTAATCATGGTTTAACGATTAGTTTTTCTAGTTCCGATATCAGTTCCATTTCCGGTTTGATACAGATAAATTTAACGATTAGTTTCCCGAATGGAGATTCAGTGACATGAAGCGTGTTTGCCTGAAGGATGTGGCGGAAGCCGCGGGGGTGTCAGCGGTGACGGCGTCGATCGTGCTGAACGGCAGCAGTACGCGAAGCCGCGCGCGGGTCGGAGCCGCGCGGCAGGCGGAGATCCGGCGGATCGCGGCGGAGCTCGGCTACCGGGCGAGCGCGGCCGCGCGGATATTGAAGAGCAAGGAGCTGAACGACATCGGGCTGCTGTTCTTCGAAAATGAGCGGAACATCCGCGAACACGTCGGTTTCACGGACCTGAACATTCAGTTCACACGAACCTGCCGGGAACTCGGGATCCGCTGCCAGGTCGACTGGTTCGACTCCCTGCACCACCCGGATGAGCTGCCGGGGCTGCTGACCGACGGGCTCGTCGGCGGACTCCTGGTCGCGGGGAATCCGAACGGGGAGTCGGAGCGCTGGCTGCGCGAGGAGTGCCGCATGCCGTTCGTGCGGATCGAGGAGCCGGGTGAATATTCGGTCATGTTCGACCCCGCCCCGGCGCTGCGCGAAGCGCTCGAATACATGGCCGCGACGGGCCACCGCCGGATCGGGTTCATCAACGGCCCGGCCCGTTTCCAGCGTTACCGCCGCATCCGCGAGATCGTCTCCGCCGAAACGGCCCGGCTCGGCATGGAGTCCCCGCAGGAGTTCTATTATGAGGCCGATCCGTATGAGGATTTCGCGGTGGACGCGGTCCTCGCCGAACGGCGGATCATGGGCTGCGGCGAACCTCCCGATGCGGTGCTGGTCAGCAGCGCCGTGCTCGGCAAAGCGTTCGTAAGCCTTCTGCAGCAGCGGGGACTGCGCGTGCCGCTCGACGTCGGCGTCGTCTGCTTCGAGGCAACCGACTGGGATG
>JABLYX010000098.1 GCA_018265615.1 Lentisphaeria bacterium | reverse complement strand
CCAGTCCGACTGATGGCGCCAACAAATCAGACTCCGGAAAAATGACGGTAGTCGGGGTTGGCAGTATCTCGGGCGGAGGGAAAACCTCAACCAAGAACAGTGCGTCTGAAGTCACTAACGCCGAAACGATTTGGGTTGACTCGGTAACTTCGAACAGCGTGTCATTGACGGCCAATGTTGCTCCTGATGGAGCTTCCTGGCCGACTGAAACTCCAGAATGGGATGCTTCATGTGGGTTTTGGTGTCTATTGGGCGATCATTTTTCTGGAAGTACGAAAGGGCAGGCCACAGTTAATGTCGCCACTTCCAGCCCGGATGTTCTCAGTGTATGGGCTGAATGCGGCAGCAGCAAGAAATACATCAAAGTCATTGCTTACAAAGTAGATTTTGAAGTATCAAAAGATAATTTGACATTAAAGCATGATAATGAATCCGTTTTTACTGTTACGGCAGAGCCGTCTTCTGTGTTTTCCGGAATGAGCGCTCCGAGTGTCCAGATAAAGCGTACCGGGATCGGCGCTACCGGTTGGTTGGATTTACTTAGCGATACCGGAGAAATTGATTGGACTGCCCGCATCGCAGGTATTTTTAAATTGCGTCTGAAGACGCGAATCAATGAAGCTGACCATACAACTCCAGAAAAAGATATGACAGTCAACTTCCCAACCTATGCACAAATTATTGCCGATTCAACCGTGAAGTCAAAAATGAATTCGGAATGGCAGGCGACATTGAACGATTGTACCAATGTACCCAACCAACGCAGGGAACGGGGATTTTGGATTTCTCTCAATACTGTGGGAAATGGTTCATACTCTTGCGGTAATAGTATTCAAGGTGCTTGGGTAGGTCCTGCGGCAGGGGCAAATATTACCCTGGGAGCACGCCCGCAAAGCAATTTAAGCGCAGTTGCACCCAATGCCGCCTCTGGAGTATACACAGTTGCTTCTTTTCATACTCATACACCTACAACTTATCGAAGCGCGGCAACAATGGGTCCCGGTCGTGGGAATGGTCCTTCAGGTGGGGATTTGAATGCGGATGCTTCTGATAATGTAGCTGGCGTTGTTTACGACTATACGGCCAATCCCGTACCTCCATTGCATCCCAAAAATTCTACAGCAGCATTGTTTAGTTCAAGAAACCAGCGGTTACTAACTGCGGAATAACAAGGTGACATCATGTACAAAAATATTTTTCTACTGTTCATCTCTTTGATGGTTGTAAGTTTAGAATTATATGGAGCGCCAAATGAAGACAAAGGGATTTTGGTATATTTGGAAAAAGTCGAAAAAGTGCAATCGCCTTTAAAAAATATGTCGCTGAAGTTAGTTATTAAAAATATCTCCAACCAAGAAAAAACTATATTGCGCCCAAATATAAGCCATGATTTTGTATTCTATATAAAAAATGACCAAGGATTAATACTTGCTAGATCTGAAGTAAAAAAATCCTCAGAGCAACATCAACAAAATAAATTTCGACTACTCCCAAATGAGTCTCTTTGTATTGAATTTTGTCTATGCGACTTCTTGTCGCCAGAAAAACTGACAGGAAAATTTAATCTTTATCTTGAATTTTCAAGCCAGTCTTATTATGGTGACAGCGGTGATTTTTTGCTGTTCTCTCCTTTGAATATTGAACTTCCTCCAGACAATAAAGATAGCTTCATATCTATCATTGATGCAATGAGAGTAGCTCAAAATGCACTCTCTGAGGAAATGAAAGAAGTTATAAGAAAAGAGAACACTCCACCGATAGTGTCTTATGCAAATAAAGTTTTTACAGTCACATACCCATATAAATCTTTACCGGTTCGTCGTGGTCCTGATTTCTTATTTCGGGTTATGATAGACGCAAAATCCGGTAAGGTTTTATCCATGCTGGGTGGGAGTTGAGCGGCATGCGGACATTACTTTTAATATCATTGTTTTTTGTATTGCTTTCTGCTGAGGGCTTGGAAGTTGCTGATGTGCGGATTTTAGAGCAATCTGAAAATTATACGGAAGTGCTTGAATTATGCAGGCAGACTCCGGACGATGCTTTTTCGTTGTATTTCATTGGCGATTATCTTTACCATGGTCGCAAAGGCGTCAATCAGGATCAAATGAAAGGGTAAGAATTTTATCAAAAAGCCATTCCCCGTTTGATTGTTTTGGCCGACAAAGAAAATGTCAATGCGCAGTACTGTCTCGGGCGATGTTATGAGTATGGTCGAAATAATTTGAAACAGGCACGTCAGTGGTATATCAAAGCAGCTGAAAATGGCAACTCCGATGCAATGATTAAAGCTGCCATGTTTATTGCCAAGCGCCGGGGAGGAGGCGAAAAGAATCCGCAGATGGTTATGGAGTATATTCAGAAAGCTATTGCCGCTGGAAACCCGGATGGGAAAGCATTGCTGGCATCCTTCTATCTTGAGGGAAGAAAAGATATCGAAAAAGGCATCATGCTGGCGAAGGAGTCCGCTGAACTGAAAAGTCCATTGGGACAAATGATTTCAGGGGAAATTTATTTTCGAGGTGCAGGCTCTGTCAAGCGCGATGAAAATAAGGCATTAGAGTTTTTTCAACTGTCATCAGACCAAGGCAATTCGATGGTCAACGAAGTTTTGGAGAAAATGAAAAAGAAACAACACGCAGACGACAGGTAATGTGTGATGTAATTTTCAATAACGGATTTATCGGCTTTTTGATTCGGATGTTGCTGCCTGCGACTTCGATGGAGGCTGCTTTGGTGATTCTGGCGACAGCGTGATTTCTGAGGCTTTCAACGCCGTGCGCGGTGAGGCTGAAATTTTCCTGCGGGTTGCGCCGGAATCCAGAAAATTCCATGCCGTCGGTACGGACGGCGCTCTCCGCTTTACGGCAAAGGTGTTCCGTGAAGCGGGAGCGGTTTCTGCGGGTCAGCGCTCTTTTTTCGGAGGGCGTTTGCCCGGCTCCGGGAATTCACCTTTCAGAATGGACTCCACGCGGACCTCGATGACCTGCGGAGCATTGGCCTCCCGCTTGGTCAGTTCCTCCTCGAGGAACTTTGTGCGGCGCTTCATCTCTTCGAGCTGGCGCTTGTTGTCCTCGAGCCGCTGCATATAGTGCTCCCGGACACTTTCCGTGATTTTTGCTTTGAGGGCGGTGCGCTCCCTGTCGTTCTTCGATGCCCGGTATGTTTCGACCGCTTTGCGCAGCTCGGCGAATTTGGCCATATCCTCTTTGCGGAGCGCCTCGCCGAGCTCCCGCATCTTCTGCCGGAACTGTTCGGGGTCGCTGCCCTGAAGCTTCAGCAGCTCCTGCCGCTGCTTCTCCGTCAGCCGGGAAAACGCACGCCATACGGAAGGGCCGAAACCGCGCTCCTTCTTCCCCTGCTGCTCCTGAGGCGGGGGCGGAGGCGGCAGAAGCCCATCCTGCGGCGGAAGAGGGCCGGGTTCTGCCGCACCGGCGCAGATTCCGACCAACAGCGCGGAGAACCCTGCCGCAAACAGTTTCATCATCATCATCATATCAGTATCCCTCCTGAATCCGCAAATTCGCGAGCTCGGCCACCGCCTGGCGGCCGGAGTAGAGCTCGAAGCTCAGGTTGTAGGACTCCTGTTCAAGCGACGACCAGTCGGTCATTGCGAGGAGCTCCCTGTTCACCGACTTGGTCGGCGTCGCCGGTTCATCATGGTACGCTTCCGGAAACAGGAATACCGTTCCGGCGATCAGCAGCGCGGCAGCCGATGCCGCAGCCGTGAATACGCAGTGCACCAGTGAACGGCGAAATCGTGCCGCTTTCGCCTTGTGCGCCGCGGCCGCCATGATTCTGCGGTCCAGCGCTTCTGGCACTTCACGCACCTTCAGAGTTTCAAACCGATTCTTCATGTGACTATCCCTCCCCGGTCGATTTCCAGAATCAACCGTCTTAAACTTTTCATCGCATACTGCATCCGCCCGAGGACGGTGTTGATCGAGCATCCCTGGATCTCCGCGATCTCCTTGAACGCGAGCTCCTGCTGGCGCAGCAGGAACACCTCCCGCTGCTCGACCGGCAGCCGTTCGACGGCCTGCGCGATCACGTCTCCGACCTCTCCGAGCTCAATCTCCTGATCCGGCTCCAGCGAGGCCGGGCCGGCAATCGGCGGCGCGTTCTCCGCATCGAGATTCATCGCTGCGAACATGTTCCGGTTCTTGCGAAGCCGGTCGATAAAGATATTCCGGCCGATCCGGAACAGCCACGCGCTGAACCTGCCCTCGTCCCGGTATCCGGGCAGCTTGTCCAGCACCCGCAGCCAGGTTTCCTCGAATACTTCGTCGACCTCGGCCGGATTGCCTGCAACAAGGTTGTTCAGAAATCCGTACAGTTGACGCTTGTACCGGCCGTAGAGCAGCTCGAACGCCCTTTCGTCCCCCTTGACGAACGCGGCAATCAGCTCGCCGTCACTGGCTTCGACATCACTCGTTTCCATAAATCAGTCCCTGTTCATACCGTATAACGCAGTCGATCCGCAAAAAATTGTATCCGCCCGGAAAAAAAGCCGGAATTCATCACAATTCAGCCAGAAACTCCCACACCGGGCGATCCGGCCCGAGCAGCTCCGCGGGCATGTCGCCCCGCAGATCGAACCACCCGAAGCTCTGTCCCTCGAGCGGCGTCACCGCCTCACTCTCCGGCAGAAGCGTCCGGACGAAACGCAGGTGAATGACCGCGTTCTCCGTCTCGTGCGAGATCCGGAAAATTTCGTCAAGCGCAACCGCACCGACTCCGAGCTCCTCGCGCAATTCGCGCTCCGCCGCCGCTTTCAGGCTCTCGCCCGGCTCGATCTTTCCGCCGGGGAACTCAAGGCCGGCCGGCGGCTTCCCCGTCGGGCGCGTCGACAATAAAACCATCCCTTTGCGCCGTATCACGGCTGCCGCCACATTCAAAACCCTCTTCATCTCTTAAACCTTTACGGACAAAGCCAACTCAGCAGAGAGCGCCGACAATTTCAGAAACAGTTTGAATGCCGTGCCGGTCAAGATAGGTGTTGATGCCTTCAATGACCTTCGGGGCGGCATACGGATCGATGAAATTCGCGGTTCCGACGGCGACGGCGCCGGCGCCGGCGAGGAAGAACTCGATCGCGTCATCCCCGTTCATGATTCCGCCCATGCCGATAACGGGAACTTTGACGGCGCGGGCGACGTCATGGACCATGCGGACGGCGATGGGCTTCAGGGCGGGACCGGAGAAGCCGCCGGTCCGGTTCGCGATGCGGGGACGGCGCGTTTCGATGTCGATCGACATGCCCGGAATGGTGTTGATCAGCGAAACCATGTCGCTGCCGGCATCGACGACGGCGCGGGCGAAGTCGGCGATGCAGGTGACGTTCGGGCTGAGCTTTGTGATGAGCGGCAGCCTGGTTCTGGAGCGGACGAGCGAGACGACTTCATGCGCGAGCGCGAGATCGGTTCCGAAAGCCACGCCGCCGGCTTTGACGTTCGGGCACGAGATATTGATTTCGAGGGCGGCGATGCCGTCGCTTTCGGCGTCGAGCCGCTCCGCGACCTCGCCGTATTCATGGACGGTTGTACCCCACATGTTCACGATCGTGGTGGCGTTGACGCTGCGCAGGAACGGCAGATAGTGTTCGCCGTGGAGAAACGCCTCGACGCCGGGCCCCTGGAGGCCGATCGCGTTCAGCATTCCGCCGGTGACTTCCGCGACGCGCGGAGTCGGGTTGCCGGGAGAGGGCTGCATGCGGATGCCCTTGACGACGACCGCGCCGAGCTGCGAAATGTCGTAATACTGATGATATTCATAGCCGTACCCGAAGGTGCCGGATGCGGTCATCACGGGATTCTTCAGCGTGAGTTTTCCGAGGTTGCAGGTAAGGTCCGCCATGATGCTACTCCACGTAAACCGAGTCGAGATTGAAAACCGGGCCGTCGGCGCAGGCGCGCGCGTAGGTCCATCCTTCCGGCGTATCGGCCTTGATCTTTACCACGCAGGCGAAACATGCTCCGACGCCGCAGCACATGAGATGATCGATCGAAAGCTCCCCGGGCTGCCCGTTTGCCTGCAGCAGCTTTGCGAGCGCCATGAGCATCGGGTGCGGGCCGCAGCCGTAGAAGAAGAATTTCTCACCCGGCCGCTCTTCGAGCAGCTGCCCGACCAGCCCGGTCACGAAGCCGCGGTATCCCATCGAGCCGTCGTTGGTCGCGACGCGGACGGTGTATCCGGCCTTCTCATACTCATCGGTCAGCAGGATGTCCCCTTCGCAGCGTGCTCCGAGCAGGAAGATGCCGCGCTGCGGTGCCTGCCTGGTCAGGAGATAGGTCGCGGCTGCCCCGTAGCCGCCGGCCACAAGCACCGGGGTTACGCCGGGAGCGGGATCGGAGAACGGGATGCCGAGCGGCCCCATCAGGTCGCAGACCGCGCCGGGCGCGAGTTCCGAAAGCTCCTTCGTACCGTGCCCGACGATTTTGTAGACCACGTTCAGTGCGCCGTTTTCGCAATTGTGGATGCTGAACGGGCGGCGCAGGATGCGGTCGCCGTGATCGTTGACCCGGATGTGGACGAACTGCCCCGCCCGCGCCTTTTCGCAGATTTCGGGCGCATGGAAGCGGACGATGAAGTAATCGCCCTTGAGCCGCCTGTTTTCGATGATTTCACCATTGATCATAGCTGGAGTCCTGTATATATGGATTGCTTTTGCGCTCTCTGCCGACGGTCGTTGCCGGACCGTGGCCGGGATAAAGCGTCAGGTCGTCCGGCAGCGTCAGGAGTTGCGAACGGATGGAGTCGAGCAAAGTCCGGGCGTCTCCGCCGGGGAAGTCGGTGCGTCCGACGCTGCCGGCGAAGATTGTGTCGCCGACGAACAGTGCCGGCGGATTGCCCGGAAAATAGAATCCGCTTCCGCCCGGCGTGTGGCCCGGCAGCGGGATGACTTTGAAATCGTCCCCTGCGGCACGGTCCGTCGTTTCCGGCAGCTCTTTCGCGGCCGGAACGTACGGTTCAAGCGCGTTCTCCGGGCTCGCATAGAGCGCCCGGTCCGGAGCGCGCAGATAGACGTACTCCGGCTTCAGCAGCTTTGTGAGCTCGCCGAGCCCGGAAATGTGGTCGACATGGGCGTGGGTCAGCAGGATCGCACAACGGTCGCAGTCGAACCGCGCCGCCTCCTGTGCGATTTCCGGCGCATCCCCGCCCGGGTCGATGATGTACAGAGTCCGTTTCCCATCCGGCTGGACCAGATAGCAGTTGGTCTCCAGCAGTCCGGCCGGGATTGTCGCAATTTTCATTTGTCCGCCTGTTGTTTCTGTTTCAGGATGATCCGCGATGCGGAGAGCTTCGAGAGCTCCTTCTGAAGTTCGACCAGCTTTCCGTAATCGGCCGGCGAAACCGCCTCCACCGGGAGCGTGAGGCTGTACTCCAGCGAGAGCGTGCCGGGGCCCTCCTCCACATACCGGTGGAAAGATGCGGTTCCGGGTTTGCCGAACTCGGTCCGGTCCGGTCCGGTCGCGACCGCGATGAAGTTCGATGGCAGTTCGAACCGATATTCGAGCGTGACCCTCGACGGCCGGTTGCGCCAGAGCGGGGTCTTGCGGCCCGATGCGGCCGTCTTGACGAGGTCCGAGAGATACGAGAAATCCGGCAGCTCGAATTGCAGGTATTCCCCGGAAACCGCCGCGAAATCCGGTACGTCCAGCGTGAAGTAGAGTTTGCCCGGATATCCGTCGAACGCCGTGACGGGTTTGCCCTTGAATTCGGCGGTCTGGGAGATTCCGGCCGCGAGCGATTCGAAGTACTGGCCGCTCTCCGCCGGAGTCATCTCCGCAAACCGCTGCCGCATCGTCTGATAATCGAGCCCGTAGTAGCTGCGGGTCGCCTCGATGCGGGCGGAACCGTCGGCTTTCAGGCGGACCTTATAGCTGAACGCGAGCGCGCTTTCCCCCTTGCGGCGCGGCCGGATCGTCATCAGCCGCCCCGTATCGAGCGACAGGCCGATCGCCTCTTCCGACGCCGTGGAGCCGAGCGACGCGTATTCACCGGTGTCGTTCAGGTGGCTGTCGAATCCCGGCAGGTAGACCAGCACCTTTGAAAATATGTTCTGCGGCGCCCGGGCGAGCGGGCGGGTGGCCGCCGCCGCATAGCCGAGCTGCGTCGCGGCGACGAAACGGTAGTCGATGCCTGCGGCTTTCAGCATTGCGCCGAGCAGGATCGCGCGGTCGGCGGAGTCGCCGTAGCCCGATTCCAGCGTCACGTCTGCCGGGGTGAAAGCGGACCACGGCAGCTCGTTCAGCGGCGGGCCGGCGGGGCGGATGTTGCGCGCGACCCAGGTGCGGATCGCGTCGACCCGGGCGTCGGTCCGCATCGATTCCGGCGCGAGCTTGCGGGCGAGGGCCGCGGCTTTCGGCGCATTCTGCGTCTGGGCGGTCAGGGCGGCCGACAGCTTTTTGCCGAAATCGGCATAGTCCCCGCTTGAAACCACGACGGTCGGGGCGTGCATCCAGAGCGGAGGCTGGCCCGGCTCCGGCGGCAGCTGCGGAATGTTCTCCGCACTCCACTCATAACGGCTCTCTTCCCCCTCCCGCGATTCGGAGAAGGTCACGCTGTCCGGGGCCGCCGAGTGCTTGAATGGCAGCCCTTTCGGAACCTCGATCGTGAAGCTTTTGCGGACGATCGGGGAGTCCGCCGCGAATACCACCGTCAGCCCGAAGAACGAGCGGTCGCGGCAGACGTACCGGACGGTGGTGTCGACCGTTGCGCCCGGAACCACGCCCGGCAGGCTCGCGATGAGCATTTTACCCGCCGGATAGCGCGGCGCGGCGGCGACCCAGGGAGAGTCCATGATATTGATTTCTTTCGGCGAGAGCGTTTTGACTGTGCCGTCGGGAGCGGTCACTTTCGCCTCGACCTCGACCGACTCCCAGACCGGATTGTAGGCGATCTTCAATTCGGAGTAATCTTTGACTCCCGCGTAATTCAGGATCTTCCGCACGGTGTGGTCGGTGCGGGTCCAACCCGACGCATCTTTCAGCTTCACGTCGACCGAGGAGGAGAGGATGACCGAGTTTGCGGAGGGGAACGCCGCCGCCGCGTCTTTTATGACCGCCGCGCTGAAATCCGGCCGGGCGATCGGCAGTTCACGTTCTTCGGCGTCGACCCGGGCGAGCGCCTGCTTGAGTTCGGCATATCCCTTCGGGGCGAGTTCGACGGTGTCGATCGAGAAGTAGTTCTCTCCGGTCAGGGTGGAGCCTTCGACGCGGAGCGAACGGTTGAAATTCATGATTCCGGGGGCGCTGATCGTGACCTTGTCCGGCAGCGAGACGATTTTGCAGGTCGGAGGCAGGGTGAGGCTGTACTGCTCCGCAACGCCGCAGGTCGAGAAGAGCTGCATCGGGAACTTCCTCTCTTTCAGCCCGACCGAACCGAGCACGAAGTTCGCTGCGCCGAATTCAGTGCCGAAGCAGGGAAGGTCGAGCAGGTAGACCGGTCCCTTCTCCGGCAGATAGCTGTTTACACGGAAGGTCATCTCCGCGACGAGCGGGCGGCTCATGTCGCGGACGTTTTCCGGGAAAATTTTCAGAGATTCGAGCTCCGCTCCCGCGACCGCGCGCTTGAGCCGCGACGCGAAGAACTGGCGGCGGTAGTCGAGCGGCCAGCGCGAGAACGCGTCACGGTAGATCTGGTCGTTCACGCCGAGGAAGTCGATCACGCTGCGCCCCTCGAGCGTGCCGTCCGGGGCGACGGTCGCCTCGGTCTTGATCTTGAGCAGGTTCTTCGCGGTCGGGACAAGCTCGGAGCGGCGCAGGACGTCGCCCTCCGGCTTCGCGACAAGGTAGCTCATGTTCGCCATTGTCGACGGCAGGAGCTCGGCGGTGGTCTCGTAGGTCGGGTCCATCAGGATATAGTGTCCCGGCGTGTCCTCGACCGCGACGATCGCGTGGTTGAAGTAATTGTTCGGAACCTCGCCGTCTTTCGGATATCCGGCCATGAAGAGGACGGGGTATGCCTTGAGCCCGGCCAGCTCCAGCATCGAAACCAGCAGCGCCGCCTTGTCGCGGCAGACGCCGTAGCGTTGATTGAAGGTCATGGAGACGTCGTGCGGTTCGTATCCCGGCGCTTCGGTTTCGGCAGTGATGCCCATGTAGCGGATCTGCTGGGAAACGAACTGAAAGAGCGCCATGATTTTTGCGTCGGGAGTCTCCATCCCTTTGGTGAGCTCGGCGACTTTCGCTTTGATCTCCGGCGTGACGGCGTCGAGGCGGGGGCGGCTCACTTTGTAATACCACTGTGAGATTTCGGGCCAGTTTTTCGCCGTGCTGACCAGCAGCCGCTGTACGCACATATACATCGGCGGCATGTCCGGCTCAGAGATGACCTGCGGGACATTTTCAGCGGTCCAGGTGTAGAGGATGCGCCCGTCTTTTTTCGTTTCGGAAGCTTTGACGGTTCCTCTGGCTTCATCCTTGATCCGGATTGCCCGGAGCGGGTGTGATTCGGGGCCGTCGATCTTGACCTCGTAGTGGAGGATCGGCGTGTCGGACTGCAAGACGTAGATGCCGCTCCAGACGCCCGGAATCCGCGGCTTCAGGATCGTCTCCTTTGAAACGATGTGGACGATGTCGCCTATTTCGAGTTCCGGAATCGTGACCGCGAGGATCTTGTTGGCCGGATCGTAGATGTTTGCGCCCATCTGGGAGGGCTCGACTGTGACGCGCCCGTTTGCGTTCACATCGATCTTCACCACCTTCCCGTCCGGCCTGATGACTTCAAGCAGCGGAATTTCAAGCTTCTCATAGGTCGTATTGAACCGGAACGTGAGCTCGCGCATGTTGCGCCGCCCGGTTTCGTTCAGAATCTTCTGGTAGAAGTCGTCGGTTTCTGTGCCGGTGCCGTCGGCCTGGTAGACCGCGCTTTGCCAGTCGTAGAGCAGCACACTGTCCGCGTTCGGGAATTTCTCCGGGGTTGCGAAAGCGGACTGCGCTTTCAGTTGCTCCGGCGTGACGGCGGCCGGCAGCGCGAATGCGGCGAGCAGCAGCGCCGCGAACAGAATTCCGAAAAATCGTTTCATATCTTCACTTTCCTCCTGATGAAAGGGCTGAAAATTCAACCGTGTACCGTATAAGATAAACCTTTTTCCGGGAAAATGAAATGAAAAACGCAAGATTTATTTGAAATTTACGCTTCCGGCACTATATTTATCAGGACATAGTGCATGAGAAACCCTTTATTATTCAGGAGTTGAAATGGGACAGCAGCTTAACAAGATCCAGAAACGCCGCAACCGCAAGGCTTACCTCGAACGCTGCAAAGCGAAAGTTCGCGCCGCGATCGGCGTTGCGGCCAAGAAGAAATAACTCTTCGAAAAGCCTGATGGAAAAGCCCGGAGTGCCAGTCGCTTCCGGGCTTTTTCCTTTTCCGCTTCATGCTTGTTCCCCCGGCCCATTTGTAAATGCGGAGAAATATCTGATTTTTTCCGGAAATCGGTTTGGCAATCGTGTGAATCCGGCCCATAATTAAAACATGTTGTTCCTGAATGAAGCGCGAGGTTATGCATGTTTCCGTGCCGACTGCTCTTCGCCGCCTGTTTCTGCCTGACGATTGCCGCCGCCGAACCCGGTTCCGACTGGGAGAGGGCGGCGGAACTGCGTAAGGGGGACGAACTCGCGAAGGCCGAGAGCGTTGTGAAGAAATACGGCTCTCCGGCGGGGTTCGACCAGCTCGGCCCGGCGGAGAAGGTGGAGTTCCTGCGCGGACTGCTCGAACTCGCGCACATCCGCGCGCTGAAAGACGACGTGGCGGGCTCGCTTGCGCTGCTGAACTGGGCCGAGGCGCGCGACGACGGGTTCCAGCGGGCGACGTCCTGCGTAAAATACGCGGAGATCCTGCTCGACCTCGCGGAGTTCGACC
>JABLYX010000028.1 GCA_018265615.1 Lentisphaeria bacterium | reverse complement strand
TCAGGGTGATGTTCATATGCACCGGGCCGTCCTGATTCATCGTGATGAACGGCAGGTTGATGTCGGTGCTCATGCTGCTGGAGAGCTCGCACTTCGCCTTTTCCGCGGCCTCTTTCAGGCGCTGAAGCGCCTGCGGGTCCTTGCGGAGATCGACGCTGTTCTCCTTCTGGAACTCATCGGCCAGGTAGTTGATGATCGCCTGGTCGAAGTCGTCGCCGCCGAGGTGCGTATCGCCGTTGGTCGCCTTCACTTCGAAGACGCCGTCGCCGATCTCGAGGATCGAGATATCGAACGTGCCGCCGCCGAGGTCATACACGGCAACGGTTTCATCGCTCTTCTTCTCGAGGCCGTACGCCAGCGCCGCGGCGGTCGGCTCGTTGATGATGCGGAGCACTTCAAGGCCCGCGATCTTGCCGGCGTCCTTGGTCGCCTGCCGCTGGCTGTCGTTGAAGTAGGCCGGAACGGTGATGACCGCCTGCGTGATCGGCTCGCCGAGATACGCTTCCGCGTCGGTCTTGAGCTTCTGCAGGATCATCGCCGAGATTTCCGGCGGGGAATAAACCTTGTCCCCGACCTGTACGGCCGCGTCGCCGTTCGGAGCCTGGACGATCTCGTACGGGACGAGCTCGCGCTCACGGCCGGTTTCACTGAATTTGCGCCCCATCAGACGCTTGATCGAAAAAATCGTGTTCTTCGGGTTGGTAACCGCCTGGCGTTTCGCCGTCTGACCGACCAGACGCTCGCCGGATTTGGTGAACGCCACGATCGACGGGGTGGTGCGGTTGCCTTCCGCATTCGGAATAATCTTGTACTCTCCGTGATCCATGACAGCCATGCAGCTGTTGGTGGTCCCGAGGTCTACGCCTAAAATCTTACTCATAATCAATCCTCCTTACGTGTAAATAAAATTTTCAAATTGATGCCTGTACACTATAGCAAAGGGCGTGCCAACTTTGTATTTCCCTCCGTCAAGCGGGTGAAGCACTCATTCCCGGCCCATCTGTCACACTTCACCCGCGCCATTTTGTCCCACCCGGGCCATCCTGGCACACCGCGTTCCGGGCCGGCAGAAAAAAACGGAAATTTCATTTTGATTTCTGATAATCCATGCTATATTTGTTTATAGAGGCACATGAAAAGAAGGAGTAGAGGAAATGGCTGAAATCAAAGACCTGAATGCTGCTAATTACGATGAAACCGTGAAATCGGGCGTCGTGCTCGTCGACTTCTGGGCCCCGTGGTGCAATCCGTGCCGCATGCTCGGAACCATCCTCCAGCAGGTCGCCGCCGAAGCGCCGGAGAACGTCGTGATCGGCAAAGTGAATATCGACGAGAACAAAGAGCTCGCCGTACGGTTCGAAGTGATGAACATCCCCCGCGTCTTTATTTATAAGGACGGGAAGATCGTCAACGACTTCTCCGGCGTACAGAGCAAGCCCAGGCTGCTCGACGCGCTGAAGAACGCGTAACACGGCAAAATGGAGCCGGAGGAATTTTCCTCCGGCTTTTCCGTCACTTCAGGCGGCCGGGAGCGGCCGGTTCGAAAACAAAGTCCGCGAGATAGATTGCCGCGCCCCTGCGTTTGTTCGCGGGGACGATCGAAACCGCACTTTCCGCCGACACCGGCAGGAGCGCCGGGGCCTCGAAGACGGGGCCGGGCTTGCCGGAGGCGTCGTAAAGCCGCCCGAACCCGCTTTTCAACGGGGAGTTTCCGCCATACGGCAGGAGCAGTTCAATCCTGTGCCATGCGTTGCGCCGGAACTCGCCCAAATTCCGCTTCGCCTCCCAGTTCTCCGTCCAGCTGCGCAGCGTGGCCGGGTACAGGTAGACGTTCGGCCCCCAGCTGCGCAGGCAGAACGAAAGCGTCATGACCCGCCGGTTCGACGGCCCGAATTCGAGCTCGAACGGCGCATCATACAGACTCGCGCACTCGACCTTGAAGCGGAACGAGACCCGGACCGCCTGCGCATCTCCCATATCGGCAAGCCTGAATCTGCGCTGATAACGGTAATAAGTGTGATCCCCGCCGTGGGCGCGGTCGATCAGGAGCTGGCGCTTTTCCGGATTCGACGGGTCGCCCGCGTTCGTGACGTAGATCACGTCGTCCACCGGCTTCTGCCAGACGCTGGCCCACCCCTCCGGCACCTGTCCGGGGAGCTGCCCGGAGAAATCCATCCGGAACCCCGGCTCCGCCGGTGCGGCCAGCGGCAGCAGGAGCAGCGAAGCCTTAATAATAACCGAACTGATACGGATCATAGCTCGTGTCCTTCTCCGGATAGAAATTAACCTTTTCGCCGGCCTCCTGCGCTTCGGAGGTTTCTGCCTCGTTCGACAGATTCGCGTAGAAGCCGAACCCCTTGCCGCCCGACGCAAGCTTCACCGTGAGGATGTTGTCCCCCTTTTCAAGCTCGATCACGAAACGGTGCGAGTTGATTTTCGGCGCGCCGCCGCCGCCCCTTTTCGCGTCGAACACGAGCTTCCCGTTCAGATAGACCTCCATATAGAAGTCCATGCCGAGCCGGAGCGTGCCGCGCCGCGCCGCGCCGCAGGTGACCTTGCGCGTAAGGTAGGCCACGGCGGGTTTCTCGACCGCAAGCGCTTTCTGCAGGTCGATGTAGCCGGAGTCGTCCGCCGAAACCGTATCGCGCCAGTTCAGCGAGCGACCGTCCTTCAGGTAATAGGTGATGTCGGAGAGCGCCCTCCCCGCGATCGCGTCGGCCTCCGCCTCGCCCTTTTCATAGATCAGCCGGTCTTCGCGGACGCCGGGGAAATGGAACGGCCCGCAGACGTTCCAGCCGTTCAGGTTCGAATAGGTCACGCCGCGCGTCAGAGTGCAGGCGCGCTCCGCAACGGCCGCATCGGCCCCCGCCCCGAGCGCATTGAGAAGCTGCGCGTAGAGCCGGAACCCCTTTTCAACGCTCGGCCACACCTTCTTGCCGTTGTCGGAGCTCTTCGGATAGCGGGTCCGGAGCTGGAACGGATCCAGCTGGCAGTAGACGAGCTTTCCGCGCCCGGCCGGTTCGACGACGGCCGCGCCGTCCCAGATCACCTCGCTGCCGCGCCCCGGCGCCTTTCCGCCGAAGCCGGTGATGAGCGCCGTGTCGAGCCGGTCGCGCCAGCGCAGCAGATCCGGCGTGACCGACAGCGTCAGGGCGGAACTCGTATCGGGTTCGAGCTTATGGAGTTCGCGGCGGCGCGTGCCCATGCCGCGCTTCTCCGCGAGCTCCGCCGTCATCGGCAGGACAAAAACCGTGCCGCCCTTTGCGGCATATTTGCGCAAAGCCGCAAGGTCGGCCTCTCCCCCGGCGACGGCGATACCGCCCGCCGCCGTTCCCGGCGACCACGGCGCGCCGCCGAGCTGCAGTGCGGCGGCAATCTCTTTCTGCGCCCCGTCGAGCCCCGCGGCCGAAAGCGGTTTCGTCTCTCCGGGCGCTTTGCCGACCTCCTTCAGCAGCCGGACGGCGAACTCCGTCGCGGCGGGATCGCTCCCGGCGTTCGTCGTGAATTCAAACGTCGAATACCAGACCGCCCCCTTTCCGCGCCGCATCCGCAGCAGCGCGGAGTACGCGAGATCGAATTCACAGCTCGCCAGCGACTCGAACCCGGCCACGCCCGGCGTTTCGAGCGCAACCGAGGCGACCGCATGGGTGTTCGTCCACTTCGGCGCGCGGTAAAAGTCGTAGCTGCGCGCCCACTTCTTCCCGGGCAGCAGGTCCGGCGTACCGCGCCAGTTGATGAAATCGGCCTGCGCCATGCCGTCGAACAACGGTTCGGAGAAACTGCGCGGGAACACGTAGCGGGGCATCGTTTCGATCGACCGGAATCCCATGAGCTCCCAGTCGGCAGGCTGCTGCTCGAGGAAGAGCACACGCAGCCCCGCCTCCACATCGGCCGGAGCAAAGGGCAGCTTGCGCAGCTCCGAAAGCGCCTCGCGCCCGATCACGAGCGGCAGCGCCGGATCCGGCTTCACACCTTCCGCGAGCGGAACGCACTCGGCGCCGAGCTTTTCGAGCCACGGGCGGCTCATTCCCCTCGGGTCGAACAGTTGGATTTTCACGCCCTTCGCCGGAAGCCGCGAAGCGGGACGGAACTCGAGCGGCAGACGGTCAGTCACATCAGTGACTCCGGCACCGGTCAGGCGCATTTCGACCGCCCCCTCCGTACGCCCCGCGACCAGAGGGACCTCAAATGAGAACGGGACAAAACGGATGTCCCCGGGATTCAGCGTCAGGGCCTCCGTCCCCTCCGCGAAGCTTTTCCCGCCGGAGAGCGCGCGCCATGCGATTTTCACCTCGCGGACGCCGGGGCCGTCCCAAACCACGGCGGCCTGTTTCTTCACCGTCTCGCCGGAGAAGAACGCGTGGCCCTTCTCCGTATGCGCCGGGAATCCCGCGATATAGGCGAGCAGCGGCGCGCTCGTCTCGGCCACGTAATCGAAGCGCGGCGTCGCCCACGCCGGACGGTGCGGAAACACCTCCTTCATATCGCGATAGAAGCCGAACATGCGCGGCTTCACGCCGGGAGGGAGCCCGAAGCCGATGTCGAAGTCCCAGTTGTACCAGCCGGTCACGCCCCACGCCCGCCATGCACGGTTCGTGCTGCGCATGAAGAGCCCCTCGAACTCGTAAAAGGCCGGGTAGTGACGCACATCGACCTGGAACCAGTTGTTGTACATGTTTTCGACCGGGGCCGGAACGATCCGGGCGAGCCCCTCCGGCGATTCGGAGCCGTACGCCCTCTGCCCGAGATACATCGCCATGTATTCGGTCAGCAGGAAACGCGGTCCCTTCCAGTAGTTGATCGTGCACGGCTGGCCGAATTCGACCGCCATGTACGGCATCCGGTTCTTCTTCGCCCAGTCGGAGGGCCACTCCTCGCGCTCCTGCAATGGAACGAAGTTCAGATAGAGGTTCGAGCTCGCGATATCCCCGAGCGCGCCGTCGCCGTGCCCGAAGGTCAGCCGGGTCGGGTCCTCCCGCTTCAGCAGCTCCAGCGCCTGCTTCACCATCGTCGCGACCTCCGAGGAGCCGAGCTTCGACGGGTCGCCCATGCCGTCCGCGTGGATGTTCGCGCGGGAGGTCACGACATTCATCGACGGAACCCACGCGATGATCGACGGATGGTTCCGGTAACGCTTCAGCCAGAGCTTCACCTGCCGTTCGTATTCGCGGCGCATCGGTTCGCTTGAGAGGAATAGATTCCGCGCATTCGAAACCGACGGAACCGGCAGCAGACAGAAGATTCCCCGGTCGTCGAGCCCGTCGAGCCACTCGTGCGTGTAGTAGCTCCAGGTGAACCAGTCGCAGTAGAACATCGTCGCGTTCGGCTGAACCTCGATCGTATTCACACCGAGCAGCCGGTCGAGCGAGTCGTTGCCGACCGAATGCATGCGGAAGCGGACGGGATGGCCGTTCAGCAGCACCCTGTTCCCGTCGGTGCCGAGCTCGCGGAAGCCGAACCGGAACGGCTCAAGCCGGTCGAGCAGCCTTCCGTCCTTCGTTTTCAGCGTGACGACGGCGGTGTAGCAGTAGCCGTCCTCAAGCTCCCACAGCCGGGGGTTCTCCCAGGCGGCGGAGAGTGCGGCTTCGTTCATTCCCGGCTTCAGGGAGAGCTCCCGGTCCGGAATCCGGAACGCGCTCTTTCCCTCCGGAGTCAGAATTTCGGCTCCCGCGAAAACGGAGCGGGCCGCATCGCTTTCGAGCTCAAGGTTCAACGTCAGCTTTTTGCCGCGGAACGAGGTCACGGCCGCCGCGCCGTCGATCCGCACGTCGGCCGGAACGCTCCGCAGCCGCGCCGGAGCCGTGATTCCGAACGGCCAGCGCTCCATCGGCAGATTGCGTCCGAGCGGGCCGCGCGCGGCGTAATTCATATAATCCTTTTCGAACGGGCGCGAGATCCCGAAGTAGTCCCGGGCGAGATAGATGTCGATGACGTTCCTCTCTCCGGGTTTCAGGCCGCCGAGCCGGATCGTCCCGGTCGGATTCAGCACCTCGCCGATGCGTCTGCCGTTCACGAAGACGATCGCGTCCCCGTCGATCCGGTCAAGCTCAAGCAGCGTCGCACGCCCTTTCCACTCCGCCGGGATATCGGGCGACACGCGGTACCAGAGCCGGTGAATCTCCCGGCGCGGGCGGCTCTTCCAGCTTGTTCCGGAGGAATCGATATTGTCCTGGAACTTCTGCGCGAGCACGGCTTTCGCCCTCCCCCAGTCGCCGTCGCCGGGCAGTTTTTCCGGTGATTCGGCCGGCTTGACCTGCCACGTCCCGCCGAGTTCGAGCACGGCGCGCGGGGAGTCCGCGGCAGACAGCATGGAGGCCACCGCCGCGGCCAGCATGCACAGCATCTTTTTCACGGTTCCGCCTTTCACCGCGGGCACTCCTGTTCGTGATTGTTGACGTCGTTGAACTTGAGCGGCTTCGCATACCGGTCGTGAAACCTGACGTTATCCGACATCTCAATCATATTGAGCGAATCGACATGCCCGTCATAGAACCAGGCGTTCAGCTTGTTGCTGTGGATCATGCGGACGTGGCTCGCCCCCTGTTTGTTGTTGTAGTCGGTCGACTGGCATCCTTTGTGCTTTGAAGTGGATTCCTCGCTGAACGAGGTATCCGCAATGCCGATGAAGCGTGAAGCGCGGCCGCCGATCTTCGCAATGCTCAGGAACATCTGGCCGGACGCCGCCTCCTTCCACGCCGCCGTCTCCTGATAGCGCATGCCGTAGTCGGACTGACTCGCGACCCCGTAGAGCTGCCAGGCCGCGTCGGAATTCATCACCGGCGGCAGCCCGGAGGGGCAGAACAGATACTTCATGCGCGTGGCGATGCTCTTCGAAAACGCCTCTTCCGCCGGTTCGCGCATATATCCGGATTCCACCATCACCTGCCAGGCCCGTTTCTCCGTCCCCTTCCCGCTGAAGCCGGTGCAGACGGCATCCTTGTTGTCGTTTGCGTAAAGCAGGAAGACCGCGCCATTCTGCTTCAGGTTCGAAATACAGGTCGCCGCCTTGCCACGTTCGCGCGCCTGCTGCAGTGCGGGCAGCAGCATCGACGCCAGAATCGCGATGATCGCAATCACCACAAGGAGCTCTATCAAGGTAAAGCGTGGGGGTATCTGGTGAAAACGGTTCCGTTTTGTCATGGTACAATCCCTTTTTGATAAATAAAGTTTTCCGGCCTCTGGCGGTCAAATTGTTTCGTCTGCCTTTTCTACGTTATTCCAAGATATGTGTCGCAGGCATTGCGGAGGGAAATACACTTTCCCTGCCTCCCGTTTTTTACGCTCATGCGGCAAACGCGGGGTTGTGCGCTGACATCCGTTCCGCGGCGTCTGCCGCGTCTTTTTTACCGGGCAGTCTCACTTTGCGGGGAGCTCCCCGACAGTCGATGCCTGGATGACCAGCTCCGGCTCGACCCGCACCTCGATCCCCTCCTTCTCTTCCCCGTTCCAGATCTGCTCGAGAATGCCGAACGCCTCACCCATCATCCCGGTGTAATCATGCTCCAGCGAAGTGAGCTCGGGGTAGCTGCCGCTGCCGGCGTTCACAATGCCGACCGTGACGATCTTCAGCTCCGCCGGGATCGGGATCCGCTTTTCCAGCGCCACCATCGCCAGGGCCCGCCCCGGGAACGATCCGGAGCAGAAAACCGCCTCGGGGCGCGGCTCGCACTCCAGCACGCGCCTGGCCCACCCGACGGTCGCCTTCATAAACGGAACGTCGGTCTCATTCACCTGAATCTCCTCGCGCAGCTCCTGCGCAACCGGAATAAGCCCGAAATCCCGGATCGCCCGCTCCGCTCCGCGCCGGATCTGCCTGTGGTAATCGAACCGCTGCGGGCCGCCGGAGACGAGGATCCGCTTCACGCCGAGCCCGGCCAGGTGGCCGACCGCACGGTACGCGCCGTCCTCCATCGCCGACCGCACGCAATGGATCCCCGGCTCGCCGAAGCTCACCAGCGGATACCCCGGGTGTTTCTCGAGAAACCGCTTCAACCCGGGCGTGACGAAGCCGACATGGATGACCCCGCGCGCAACCCGGTCCCGCATCGTCTCCGGAATCGCCGTATCGCGTTCCCCGTCCGTGAAAAATTCGATCCGCTGCGAAAAATCACGCTCGCGGCAGTAGTCGAGAAATTCGCTGATATGCGCAAGATAAGTGCCGCTCAACCGCAGATTGTGCCGCGAATCGTTGATGACCAGCGCGACATCCACCGCCGGCTTGTTGCGCAGCAGCCGCGCAGCCTGGTTCGGCGCGTAGCCCATCTGCCGCGCGGTTTCAATCAGCCGCTCGCGCGTCTCGGAGCTCATGTTGCCGCGCCCGTTCAGCGCCGCCGAAACCGTCGAAATCGTGACCCCGGTCCGCTCGGCTATGTCTTTCAGCTTAACCATCGATCTCCCATTAAATACTAATAAATGACAATTAGAATAACGTTATTCTAAGAATATTATACCACAAACGAAATCAAATGTCAATACCGGAAGCAAAAGAATTCCACTTTTCCCGCGCCCCCGCCTGCCGCTGCGCCTCCGGAAAATAAAAAAATCGATTTTTTCCATTTTTATTGTTGCTATTTTGATAACAAACGTTATCTTAATGATACCGCGCACCAAACCAGGAGGCCGCATCATGTCATACAGAAGATTGAAATTTCCGCTATGGTTCACACTGTTGAGCCTGTCGCTGCTCTGGGGAAACCAGTGGGGGATCGCCGCGGTCGCCGCTGCCGGGCTCCTGCTGCTTCCGCGTCCGGCCCGGAAACCGCTGCCGGAGCTGAAGCCGGCTCCGCCCGTCCCGGTTCAGCCCGCCGTCCCGGAGGAGCAGGAGTTTCACGCACTGCGCTCGACGGAGCTCGAACGGGAGCTGCTCGAGCTCACCGCCGCCGGCAAAGGATATGAGCGGCTCAACGGATGCATCGACCTCATCCTCTGGGCGCTCGGTTTTTTCGTCATCCTCTTTCTCTGCGGACTCGTCTGGACCGGACACCTCTACTCCGCCATGCTGTTCTTCGGGATCGCCGGGACCTGCGCCGCTCTGCTGCGCACTCTCGGCGACTGCCGCCAGGAACGGAGAATGTCCGGACTTATCGAGCGCGCCGGAGAAGAGGGAGCGAAACTGGCCGAAGCGGACCGGAGGCCGCCGTTCACGCTCGACGATCCGGAAAGCGCCGCGCGTTTCCGCCGCAACTTCGGCTCCGCTTCCGAGGCGCACAGCGCCTGCCTGCTCGCCCGGCTGACCAAACTCCGCTTCTTCACGCTGCCGCAGGATTCCCTGCTGCTCGCGGCCGGAGAAGCCTACCCCGAAACAGGCAGCCGGCTGCGGAATGAGTGCGGCATCGAATCGCCCGGCCCGACGTTCGGCGACGCGGTCCTGCAATTGAACAACCACCTGCGCAGCCGGAGCGGAGAGCCCGTCCTGCCGGAATCGCTCCCCCCGGCGCGGAACCGCAGGGCGCCGGAGCTTTCGGAACCGGTCCGGGAATTGCGGGACTCCTGCCGCGCCACGGGAAAGCCGGAATTCGATGAGGCTTTGCCGTATGCGGAAGCGGAGCGGCGGCCGCTCTTCTCCGAAGCGCTCTTCTGCTCCTACTGGCCGAATCGCGAAGACGCGGCGATCGCAATGGGGATCCGCGACACCGCCGCCGCCGTCACCCTGCGCGGCGAATCCATGATGTGCTATCCGGACGACCCGGTCACGCTGCTGGCGTACGGGGAGTTCGATTCCATCGATGCGACTGACTTCACGCTTTCGCTGGAACAGCGCTTTGATGTCCGGATTCCCGACTCCGAAGTGGAGCAGGTGTTCAAAAGCACCCTCGCGGAACTCGTCGCGGATATCCGCCGCCGTCAGTCGGAGCAAACACGGAAAAAATAAGTTTTCTCCGCCGGAAACGTTTACTTTCTGCAAACACTCATTATCTTGGAGCTTATCCCTGAATAAGCTCTCAAACAGAACAGGGAGAATCCACCATGCTTGACAAACTCATCGGATCGAAGAGCCGCGCGGAGATCCTGCGGCTGCTGTTCACGCCGGAAGCGCCGGCCTGCTACCTGCGCAAACTCGCGCGCGAAGCGGGCTACAGCGCCCCGGTGATCCACCGCGAACTGCGCAATCTGCTCGAAATCGGCCTCGTCCGGCAGAACAGCGACGGAAACCGGATCAACTTCTCGGCCAACCGGGAGCATCCGTTCTACGAGCCGCTCTGCGAGCTCGTCGCCCGGGCCGGGGAACGCGGCGGCGGAACCGGGTCCGCCTGACCGCCCCCGTCACCGCAGGTCGGAGAGATGCAGCGGGAAGCCGAGCGCTTTCTGGAGCTCCGCGACCTCAAGCTCCCACGGCTCGCACCCCCGGTCAACCATCATGGAGGCGGCGACGGCGCTCACCTGCCCGGTCAGCGCGACGGCGGGGATGAGCCGCGCCGCATCCCACGCGTCGCCGGCAGCCGAAATCGAACGGCCGGCGACCAGCAGCGAGCCGATCCGCTCCTTCGGATACATCGCACCGAACGGGACCTCCCAGACCACGCCGGGGCCGGAGATTCCGGCGATCATGCCGACGGAATCGGGTGCCTCGCGGTTGAACTCCCCCTTCCGCATGGTCCGCGCGCCGTCAATCGCATGGATCTTGCGGAAGAGCGGCATCAGCGGCAGCTTGACCGGGTAAAGCGTGTCGCGGGTCGCCGCCCCCTGCGCATAGGCCTCACGGTAATGGTCGCGCAGGAGCTTATGGCTTTTCAGGATGAAATCCGAAACGGCCCTGCCGGAAATGCCGCGGTAGTAGAGTTCCTTTCCATCCTCCCCCCGCGGAATTTCGACGTCATGCAGCATGTCGGCGCGTCCGGGTATCGGAGTGAAGCGGCGGGTCCGGTTCGCGCCGAACTGACCGAGCGGCGCATGGAGGAACGGCTCGCGGCAGCCACGCTTCTCATCGTATTCCAGCACCATGGCCGACAGGCAGTTGTCGTCGGTCAGGCAGTGCGCCCCGGCGCGCCGCGCGACGTCGGCGTCTCCGGTCGCGTCGATGAAGAACTTCGCTTCGATCCGCAACCTGCCGCTCTTGTTCTCGACTTCGACGGCGGTGATCCTCCCGTCGTCCGAGCGGTTGACGCCGCAGAACAGCGTGTCGAGCCAGAGCTCGACCCCGGCCTCCTCGAGCGCTTCGCCGAGCGCCAGCATGAAAGCGGCGGGGGCGAACCTCACGCACAGCCGCTTGTCGTTCACACGGTTCCGCCCATCCGCCCATCCGTCCGGAATCTCGCCCGGACCGTAGAGGAGGCTGCGGCGGAGCAGTTCCTCCGCGATGCCGAACGTGACCTGCCGCCCGCGCCCGTCGCAGAGCGGCATGTAGTAGTAGATGAGCCCGCTCGTGGCGAGCCCGCCGAGCAGGACGGCCTTTTCCACCAGGACGGTCCGTTTGCCGCAGCGGGCGGCCTGAAGCGCGGCGGCGGCTCCGGCGACGCCTCCGCCGATCACCGCGATATCGTAGCATCCGACTGTTTTCATGAGTCAACACCTCCCTTTCCGGTTGTGCATCCAATATACAGCACGGAGGGCGCACAGGGAATGGCGGATTTTCCATATTTTATGTCTGAGAGTCTGAATTTCACCGGAACCGGTGTTGAAAAACCGCACGGAGAGTATTATAGTTTGCAGTAAGCGCGGAGGCTTTATGCAGAATATGAACATCGGCCCGGAGCAGGTTTTCGACGGCGTGCAGGTGCGGCTGCTCCGGGTCGCAACCGGGGCGATCACGCCGGGGGCGAAGTACTGGCACCTGTGCGGCTACCCGGAATTCATCCTGATCCGCGCGGGCGCGCTGCGGACCGAATTCAGGAACGCGCCCGGAAAATTCCTCGAACGGCCGGCCCATTCGATCATCCACTTTCCGCAGGATTCGGTGCGGCGGACGCTGCTGGCGGCGGGAGAATGCGCGCCGTATGTCTCGCTGAAATTCTCCGCCCGGACCGATTCGCTCTTCGACCTCTTCCCGCTGCTCAGGATTCCGGACTTCATCCGCGCGGAGGAGGCCGAGGGGATTCTCTGCCGCCTCGCGCAGCTTGCCGGTTCGGCCGACCTTGCGGAACAGCTTGAGATCCAGGAGCTCCTGCTGCGCTTTCTCCGGATCGTGGTCAGGGAATCCCGCATCCGGGAGGATTCGCTGCAAAGCTGCCGGGAGCCGTGGTTCCGCGAAGTGTCGAACTGCATCGCCTCCCGCCTCCGCGGGCACCTCACGCCGGAGGAACTCGTGAAGCACTCCGGCATGTCGCGCCAGAGCTTCTATGCGAAATTCAAGCGCGCAACCGGATTCGCCCCGTTGGAATACGTAACCCGGAAACGGCTGCGCGAAGCCGAAATCATGCTGCTGAACGGCGACGGAAGCATCGCGGAAATCGCGGAAGCTCTCCACTTCACCGACCAGTTCCACTTCTCGCACCTCTTCAAGCGGGTCTACGGGATCTCCCCCCTGAATTTCCGCAAATCGGCGCGGGAGAAAACGCAACGGCTCTGCCGCGCGGCAGGAGAAACACCATGAATGAATCTGCTGCTGCAATCCCGCTGTTTTCCACGGGAAAGCTGCGGGAGGATTTCGACAGCATGACCCGGACCCTGCTTGAAGCGTCCCCGGAATCCAGCCTGACGATGGCAACAACAGAGACTCGAACAAGCGCAAAATGAAGCTCCTCGACCCAAAGGTCGAGGAGCTTCATTGATTCTCAGACATGAATGACTTTATCAACAGTCGGCGGCGGCTCCGCCGCGTTCATCGCCTGCCGTTGTTCTCGATGCCCGGCGGCGGCTCGTCGGGAAGGTCAACGACTTCCGCGTCGATGATCGCTTCGCTCGCGCGCACCTCGCGCTCCGGATCCTCTTCCGGCGGCGGCGGCTCCGCCTGGCGCTGGTACCAACGGTTCATCCGGATCACCTTCCGCCCCGTCAGCAGCTGCACGACCGCAAGCACGACGATCAGCAGCAGGACAAACGGCAGGAACAAAGTGAACAATACGGCCAGCACGCCGCAGGTGATGTAATTTCCGATATCCCGGCTCATGGAACTCCCCTTATTTCGTTGGCGATGCGGCGTTTTTCGCCTGCCGCAAAGCCTCGTACAATACAATACTCGCCGCATTCGCAAGATTCAAGCTGCGATGGAACTTTCCCTCCATCGGAATCACCGCGAGGCGATCGCGGTAGCGGTCGTAGAACTCCGGCGGCAGGCCGCTCGATTCCCGGCCGAACACAAGATAACACCCCTCCGGATAAGGAATATCCCAGTAGCTCACCTTCCCCTTCGTCGAGATGAAATGCATGACGGCATCGGGATTCGCCGCGAGGAACTCCTCCCAATCCTCATAGAGTGCGAGGTCGAGGTGCGGCCAGTAATCCATGCCGGCCCGCTTCAGGTGCTTCTCGTCGAGCGAAAAGCCGAGCGGTTTAATCAAATGCAGTTTCGTGTCGGTCGAAACGCAGAGCCGCCCGATCGTCCCCGTATTCTGCGGAATCTCAGGCGCAAACAGGACGATGTTGAACGGCTTCATGCGTTCTCCTCCCTCCGCCGCAGCCGCGCGACGAACATCGAGTCGCAGTCGCCGTCAAAGCTGTGGAGCTGAAGCATCCCGCCGCACGGCTCCCCGGTCAGCGGATGCGCGAACTCCTCAAGCCGGAACTCCGCGTTCGCGGACAGGAATGCCGCGACGACCTCGCCGTTCTCCTGCGGGAACAGCGAGCAGGTCGCGTAGACCAGCACACCGCCCGCCCGGACCGCGAAAGAGGCCGCTTCGAGGATCTTCAATTGCAGCGCCGCCGCTTCGGCGACGTCCTCCGGCTTCAGCGTCCAGCGCCCGTCCGGATTCCGCCGCCAGACGCCGGAGCAGCTGCACGGCGCATCGACGAGCACGCCGTCGTACTGCCCGGCCTGTTTGCCCTTGAACGGCTTGCCGTCCCACTCCCGTGCGACGATATTCGGAAAACCGGCGCGGCGCGCGCGGATGCGCAGATCATCGAGCTTATAGCTGCGCACGTCGCACGCAACCACGGTTCCGCTCCGCTTCATGAGATCCGCCAGTTCCAGCGTCTTGCCCCCCGCTCCGGCGCACGCGTCAAGCCAGCGTTCACCCGGTTTCGGCGCGGCCACAAGCCCGATGCACTGGCTCGCGAGATCCTGCACCTCGAACTCCCCGCGCCGGAACGAGTCGAGCGTAAACAGATTGATTTTCGGCTGCACGACCGCAAAGGCGTTCGGGACCCGCTCCTGCCGCCGCAGCTCGGCGCCGCAGTTCTGCAGCTCCGCCGCGAGCCGGTCAAGCTCGGGCGTCTGGGCCCGCAGCCACATCGGCGGGCGCCGCCGCAGGTCCGCGAGAAACCGTTCCGCCGGGAACTCCGCCGGAAGCATGGAAAGCACCCATTCCGGCACAAGGTCGCGGTCGGAAAAACGGACGGAAACACCGAACACCACGGCGAGCGCATCCGCTTTCGCAAGGAACGGCGAAGCCGCGTCCGGATCCGGCTTCGGCCACGGGATTCCGAGCTCCTTCGCAAGCGCGTCCGCCGCCGGCAGGTTCGACCCATCCAGATAGAGCGCGGCGAAAACCAGCGCTTCAAGCTCGACCCGGCCGATCCGGATCGACCCGGATTCGAGTTCACCGCGCCGCTCCTCCGGCAGGAACCGGCGCAGGACACCCCAGCCGCGCAGCAGCGCATAGACCGATTCGCTGATGAACTGACGGTCGCGCGAACCGAGCTGCCGGTTCTCCCGGAAAAATCCGGAGAGCGTCCGGTCCGCCGGCTTCCCCTGCCCGAATACCGCTTCAAGGACGATGCGGAGCGCATTGCCGCACGATTTCATCTGTGATCTGAATTTCTTCGCGTTCAACTCGCCCGCCACGATAGTGATCTCCTGAATATGGTGAAAAATGATTGTTATCTTTATAAGATAACCCCGCATCGGCGATTTTTACAGGAGTTTTGTTTTTTTTAGATGAAATTAGTTGAAAACCGCCCGTTCCGGAATTACCGTAAAAGTTCGGAAAAATGCATTTCAAACGGCCGGCGCGACACAATAATCTGGCTTCCGTTTACGTTGTTGCCGTTACATGGGCTTGTACTGTTGACATATACGAAGAAAGACGCCGCACGAAAAATGAAGAAATTACTGATCTGGCTGCTGGTCCTCTCCCTCATCGGCGGATTCGCCGCCGCAATCGCTTACCGGGCATGGCAGAAATCGCAGGAACAGGCGAAATCCAAACCGAAGGGGCCTGCCGCAATCGCGGTCGAGGCCGTCATGCCGGAGCACACATCGATCCAGGACCACCGCATCTTCACAGGGGCGCTGAGATCGTGGTCGCTCTTCGAAGTCGCGCCGAAAGTCGGCGGCAGGCTCGAAGCGATCCATTTCGACGTCGGCGACAAAATTTCCGGCGGCGACGTAATTGCGAAAATCGAGGACATCGAATATAAACAGAGTGTCGATCAGGCCGCGGCCGACCTTGAAGTCGCCAAGGCGCAGATGCGGCAGGCCGAGGTCATGCTGGAACTGCGCCGCCGCGAGTATGAACGCTACAAGGCGCTCGACGAGAAGAAGGCGACGACACAGGCGCTGCTCGAATCCGCCGAAACCGCGTTCCACGCGCAGGAGGCCACCTACAACATGCAGGCGGCCGAGGTGAAGCGGCGCGAAGCGATTCTCGACAACGCCCAGCTGAAGTTCGCCGACTGTGTGATCGCCGCCGAATGGCCGAGCGACGCCAAGCCGCGCTTCGTCGGCGCGCGCTACGTCGACCAGGGGGCGCTGCTTTCGCAGAACCAGGCGATCCTGAGCGTGGCGGAGCTCGACCCGCTCAAGGCAATCATCTATGTGATCGAACGCGATTACCCGTATGTGAAAGCCGGACAGGAGGCGGTGCTGACCACCGACGCCTACTCCGGCGTGAAGTTCAAGGGCAAGGTAGGCCGCATCGCCCAGTTGCTCGAGGACGGCACCCGGCAGGCCGAGGTTCAGCTTGAAATCCCGAACCCCGGGCTGAAGCTCAAGCCCGGCATGTTCGTGCGCGTCCAGCTTGAATTCGCCTCCAAGGAGAATGCGGTCATCGTGCCGCGCAATGCGATCGTTAAGCGCGAGGGCAGACAGGGCGTCTTCGAAATCGACACGGCCAAAGCGGTCGCGCGTTTCGTCCCGGTCGAGCTCGGGATCACCGCCGGGAACCGGATCGAAATCACGTCGCCCGCGATCACGCGCCCCGTCGCGACGCTCGGCAACCACCTGCTGACCGACGGCGTGCCGGTCATCGTGCCGAAGCAGTTCGCGCCGGCCGAAGCCGCAACCGCGGCAAAGGAGTGAGGGCGCGCATATGAACATCCCCGAATTCTGCGTCAGGCGGCCGATCTTCATCTCGATGGTCAGCTGCATCGTGCTGATCCTCGGCGGCGTCGCGCTCTCGTACCTGCCGGTCGACCTGATGCCGGATATCACCTACCCCGGCGTAACCATCGTGACGACCTATGAGGATGCGAGCCCCGAAGAGGTCGAGGAGCTGATCTCGAAAAAGATCGAAACCGCGCTCTCCGCCGTCTCCGGCGTGAAGGAGATCACCTCGACCTCCGGCGAAGGTTCGAGCAACGTGACCGTCTCTTTCAACTGGGGGACGAACCTCGATGCGGCCGTCTCCGACGTGCGCGACCGGCTCGACCGCGTCGAACCGCGGCTGCCGGACGACGCGGACAAGCCTATCCTCTATAAATTCGACTCCGCGAGCTCGCCGATCATGCGCCTCGGCGTCGCGACCGACATCGACCTGCTCGACGCGCGCAAGCTCATCGAGGACCAGATCCAGTACCGGCTCGAACGCATCGACGGCGTCGCCTCGATCGAGATCAACGGCGGGCTCGAACGCGAGATCCAGGTGCTTTTCGACGTCGACAAGGCGCGCATGCTCGACACCCAGCTGGAGAACGTGCTCTCCGTGCTCGAAAACGCGAACGTCACGACTCCGGCGGGCAACCTGCGCGAGGACCGGATCGAGGTCCGCGTCCGCACCCCCGGGACCTTCACCTCGGTCGAACAGATCCGCGACACCGTCATCGCGACCGGCAAGAACGGCGACAAGATCCGCATCGGCGACGTCGCCGAGGTGATCGACACGCACAAGAAAGTGACCCGTTTCGTGCGGGTGAACGGCAAGACCGGCATCATGGTCCAGGTCTACAAGCAATCCGGCGCCAACACCGTCAGCGTCGCGAACGACGTCATCAGGGAACTGGAGAAGCTGAACATCGAGTTCGGCTCCCAGCTCAAGCTCATGCCGATCATCAACTCCGCGGAGTACATTGAGAACTCCATCGCGGGCGTGGCGGATTCGGCGGTCACGGGCGGGTTGCTCGCGGTCATCGTGCTCTTCCTCTTCCTGCGCAACTTCGGCAGCACGGTGGTCATCGGCATCAGCATCCCCATGTCGATCATCGCGACCTTCGCGCTGGTCTACTTCTGCGGCTACAACCTGAACATCATGACGCTCGGCGGGCTCGCGCTCGGCGTCGGCATGCTCGTGGACAACTCGATCGTCGTGCTCGAAAACATCACGCGGCTGCGGGACGGCGGGATGGCACCGGACGAGGCCGCGATCAAGGGCACGGGTGAAGTCGCGATCGCGATCACGGCCAGCACGCTGACCACGCTGGCGGTCTTCCTGCCGCTGCTCTTCATGCAGGGGATGGCCGGCGTGATGTTCAAGCAGTTCTCGAGCGTCGTGACCTTCTCGCTGACCTGCTCGCTCTTCACGGCGATCACGCTCGTGCCGATGATGGCGGCGAAATGCCTGAGCTCGAGCTTCAGCGTCGACGACCCGAACCTGTCGCCGGTCAAACGGATCCTCGCTTCGACCGAATACTTCCAGCGCCGGCTCGAACGCATCTACGGCCGCGCCCTCGACGTCGTGCTGAAATTCCGCTGGTGCTTCATTCTCGCGCTCGTGGCGCTCGTCAGCTCCGTGGTTCCGCTCGTCTTTCTGATCGGGACCGAGCTCATGCCGAAGGCGGACGAGGGCGAGGTGCGCGTCTTCCTCGAAATGGAGGTCGGCACGAGCCCGGAGGTGGTCAACGAAATGGTGCGCTCCACCGAGGATGTGATCCGCGACGTCTGCCGCGGCGACATGAACGGCTGGGTCACCTTCGCGGGCGCTTCAAGCTGGCGCGCGTCGGGCGGCCATAAGGCGAACTACAACATCCGCCTGAAGCCGCGCTCGCAGCGCGAACGTTCCGACCAGCAGATCGCGGAAGAGCTCGACCGCCGCTTCAAGGGGTGGCCGGGGACCGTATTCCGCGTCCGCGCCGGACAGGGCCTCTTCTCGCGCATGATGGGCGCCGGCTCCGGCGAAGGAGTCGCCGTGGAGATCCGCGGCTTCGATTTCGACGTGGCGGCCGCGCTCGCAGCGCAGGTCAGCGAAGCGATGCAGTCGGTCAAGGGCATCACGGACGTGAAGCTCTCGCGCGACCTCGGCGTGCCGGAGGACCGGCTCTACATCGACCGCGACAAGGCGAACGACCTCGGCGTGCCGGTCAGGCAGATCGCGGAGGCGCTGCGGACAATCCTCGCGGGCTCCGAAGCCGGAGAATTCCGCGAGGACGGCGACGAATACACGATCCTCGTCAAAGTCAAAGACGCCGACCTGCTGACGCTCGACCAGATCCTCGACCTCTCGATGCGCAACGACAAGGGGCAGCTCATCGTGCTGCGGAACCTCATCGACTACGACCGCGTCATGGGCCCGGTCAACATCGAACGCAAGAACCAGGAGCGTGTGCTGACGGTCGGCGGCAACATCCTGAACCGCGACCTCGGTTCGGTCGTCGCGGACATCCAGGAGAAGCTCTCGCAGATCCCGATGCCGCCGTCGTTCTCGCTGCTCTTCTCGGGCGACTACGAGGACCAGCAGGAGTCGTTCCGCGAGCTCATGTTCGCCTTTGTGCTCGCGCTCGTGCTGGTCTACATGGTCATGGCGTGCCAGTTCGAATCGCTGCGCGACCCGCTCGTGGTCATGTTCTCCGTGCCGCTGGCGGGCTTCGGCGTGATCCTCGCGCTGTTCCTGACCGACACGACGTTCAACATGCAGTCGTTCATCGGCTGCATCATGCTTGCGGGAATCGTGGTGAACAACGCGATCCTGCTCGTCGACACCGCGAACCTGCTGCGCCGCGAGGGGATGCCGCTCGACAAGGCGATCCGCGAAGCCGGGACGCGGCGGCTGCGCCCGATCCTCATGACCACGCTGACGACCGTGCTCGGGCTCTTTCCGCTCGCGCTCGGCTGGGGCGACGGCGGCGAAACGCAGGCGCCGATGGCGCGGGCGGTGATCGGGGGGCTTTCCAGCTCGACTTTCATCACGCTCTTCTTCATCCCGGCGGTCTACTCCGTGGCGGAGTCGATGTTCAAAAAGAAGGAGAAGACGCTGCCGGAGGAGCGCTGATTTCCAGGCTTCCGTTCCCGCCGGGCATCCATTTGACATTTCCGGCAGCGGTGCTACATTAGCAGGGGGATCCAAACTGATCAAAGAGGAGGTGCATCATGTGGGAAAACGGTATTGACATCTACAGCGTCCGGCAGATCCGGACCAGGACCAATCTCTATTTCGGCGTCGGCGCAATCGAATATTTCGCGGACATCGCCGACCAGCTCGCCGCGCGCGATATCACGAGCGTGCTCGTCGTCGCCGGGCGCGGCTCCTACAGACGCACCGGCGCCTGGGATGTCGTCGAGCGGCTCCTGAAGGAGCGGAACATCAGCTATGTCCTTTACGACAAGGTGACTCCGAACCCGACCACCGTGCAGGCGGACGAAGCCGCCGCACTCGGGCACGCGGCGAACGCGCAGGCCGTCATCGCAATCGGCGGCGGCAGCCCGATCGACACCGGCAAGAGTGCCGCGATCCTGCTGAAGCATCCGGGAAAAACCGCGCGCGAGCTCTTCTCGCAGGGATTCACCCCCGCCGAAGCCGCGCCGATCGTCGCGATCAACCTCACGCACGGAACCGGCACGGAGGTCAACCGATTCGCCGTCCTCACGATTCCGGAGACCGAGCAGAAGCCGGTGATCGCGTTCGACTGCATCTACCCGACCTGGTCGATCGACGACCCGGCGCTGATGACCGGGCTTTCCCCGGAGCAGACCCGCTTCGTCAGCATCGATGCGGTCAACCATGTCATCGAAGCCGCGACCAGCAAATCGACGAACCCGTTCGCCGTCATGCTCGGACGCGACGTGATCGAGCTTGTGGTGCGCTACCTGCCGTATGCGGACAAGGACCCGAAGGATCTCAACGCCCGCTATTTCCTGCTCTACGCTTCGATGCTGGGCGGCATTTCGTTCGACAACGGGCTGCTGCACTACACGCATGCGCTCGAACACCCGCTGAGCGCGCTTAAACCGGAGCTGTCGCACGGCCTCGGGCTCGCGGTCCTGCTTCCGGCCGTGGTGCAGGCGATCTATCCGCAGGAGTCGATGGTGCTGGCCGATCTCCTGAAGCCGATGGCTCCGAACCTTACCGGAAAACCGGAAGAGGCGCACGAAGCGGGCAAGGCGGTTCAGGCGTGGCTCGTCAAGTGCGGCGTAACCCAGAAGCTCAGCGACGTCGGGTTCCACAGGGAAGATGTCGAGAAGCTCGTCGACATGACGATCCACGAACCCTCGCTCTCCGGGCTGCTCGAACAGGCGCCGGGATATGCAAACGCGACCTCGGTGGCGGCGATCTACATGAACTCGTTCCTGCCTCTGGTCTGAGGCGTGGGATCCGAAAGCGGCGCTTCCCCTCTCACCGGGAAGCCGCCGCCTTTTTCTTTTTGCGGATGAGATCTCCCGGTTGCGCTCCACGTCCCCCGGAGGAGCAGGCGGGCCGGGCCCCGTGGTTAAAAACCCGGCCTTTTGCCGGTACGGAGGCTTGACATTCCGACCGGAGCGGTTATCTTTCTTCTTAGAGCTTATCAGCTAATAAGCCGAAATGTTCTGACTTCGCGGCTGAAATTTCGACGCTGCGTCATAACATTTCTTTCTTAGTTGATAAGCTCTTAAGAACGGAGAACGACATGCCCAAATCTCAAGTGTTCAGCATCCCGGCTCTGAAGCGCATGCCCGCCTATCTGCGGGAGCTGCGCAGCCTGAAGGCAGCCGGACGCCCGCGGGCGACCAGCCCGCTCCTCGCCCACGCGTTGCGGATCGATGCGATCAGTGTGCGCAAAGACCTTGAAATGATCGGCGCAACCGGTTCGCCCGGAGTCGGCTATGCGGTGGAGCCGCTGATCGACGCGATCGAGAATTTCCTCGGTTGGAAGAACGCATCCGAAGCGTTTCTGGTCGGGACCGGCCACCTCGGAACGGCGCTGCTCGGTTACCACGGCTTCGCGGATCACGGGCTCAGGATCATCGCGGCCTTCGACAAGGGGCCGGTTCCGGCGGGGACGCTGGTGCACGATGTGCCGCTTTTCGACTTCGCGGAATTCCGCCACCTCGTAAAACGGCTGCGGATCCATATGGGAATCCTCTGCGTGCCGGACGACGCCGCGCAGGAGGTGGCCGAACAGATGGTCGACGCCGGAATCATCGCGATCTGGAACTTCACCGGCCACACGCTGCTGCTCCCGGAGGAGATCATCCGGCAGAAGGTGAACCTCGCCGGCGACTTCGCGGTGCTCTCCGTCAAGCTCGCCGCACGGCTGCGCGAACTCGACCTGCCGAAGGAGGCGGAAGAATGAAACACACGATCATGATCTGCATGGGGAGCTCCTGCTTCGCCCGCGGCAACAAGCGGAACCTGAAGCTGATCGAGGAGTATATCGCGAAATACGGCCTCGACTGCGTGCTCACGGGCCGCGGCTGCGTCGGCAAATGCCGCTCCGGCCCGAACCTCTCCATCGACGGCGAAGTCTTCGAACAGGTCGATTCCGAATCGCTGATCGACCTCCTCGACGCGAAACTCAGAGGGAACGCACAATGAACCACTCCTACCCCGTATACACCATCGAAGCCGAATGCCAGGACTGCTACAAATGCGTGCGCCACTGCCCGGTCAAGGCGATCCGGGTCCGCGACGGCCACGCCGCCGTGCTCCCCGAGCTCTGCGTCGCGTGCGGAAAATGCGTTGAAGTGTGCCCGGTCAAAGCCAAGCAGGTGCGCAGCGACACCGGGCGGCTGCGGCTGCTGCTCGCGGAGTCCGCTCCGGTTTACGTTTCGCTCGCGCCGTCATGGGTCAGCGAGTTCAAGGATGTCACGCCGGGGCAGCTGATCCGCGCGCTCAGGCAGCTCGGCTTCACGGGAGTCAGCGAAACGGCGCTCGGCGCGCAGCTCGTCTCGGCGCAGGTCGCAAAGGAGCTCGACGGAGCAAAACCGGGGCTGCTGCTCTCCTCCGCCTGCCCCACCGCGGTCGATTACATCCGCAAATACATCCCCCGCCTCGCATCGAACATCACGCCGGTCGGCTCCCCGCTCATGGCGCACTGCCGGCTGCTGCGCGACACATTCGGCGACGGCATCAGGGTCGTTTTCATCGGGCCGTGCATCAGCAAGAAGAATGAGGCGGACCGGAACCCGGAGCTGCTGAACCTCGCGATCACCTACCCGGAGCTCAAACAGCTCCTGCGGGAGAACAAGATCGACCCCGCCCGGCTGCTCCCGGAGGAGAGTGACAGGTTCATTCCGGAATCGGCGGAAGAGGGCGCGCAGTACCCCGTCGAGGGCGGAATGAACGACACGATCCAGTTCCAGGCGAAAAACAAGCGCGTCCACTACTTCACGCTGACGGGGCTCGACAACCTGAAGCTCGCGCTCTCCGGGCTGGAGGCGATTCCGGAAGGTGAAACCATCTTCATCGAAACACTCGCCTGCCCGGGCGGCTGCGTGCACGGCCCCTGCACCGAACACGATTCGCCGGGGCTGCTCGAACGGCTCCGGGTCCTGGGCAAAACCCGCTACCCCGCAAAACCGCAGCCGCGTGAAACCGCGGGAGAGATCTCCGCTAAATTTCCCGAAGACGCGGTGAACGCCCCGACGCCGGCCACGGCCGACGTGCAAGCCGCGCTCCGCAGCATCGGCAAAACCACGCCCGAGGACGAACTGAACTGCGACGGCTGCGGCTACGACACCTGCCGCAACTTCGCGCAGGCGCTGATCGCGGGCCACGCGGAGCCGTCGATGTGCGTCTCCTACCTGAAGAAGCAGGCGCAGAAGAAGGCGAATGCGCTGCTCAAAAGCATGTCCTCCGGCGCAGTCATCGTGGACAAGAAGATGCAGATCATCGAATGCAACCGCAACTTCGCGAAGCTTTTCGGGGAGGAAATCCTCGATGCGTTCGACGCCTGCCCCGGCATGGCGGGGGCGGACCTGACCCGGATCGTCCCCTTTGCGAACCTCTTCGAATCGTCGCTGCAGAGCGGGCGCGATATCCGGCGCGACTCCCTGAAGGTCGGCAAGCGGCTGTTCAGCGTGAATATCTTCAACATCGATCCGGGCGAAGTCATCGGCGCGGTCATCTTCGACGTGACCAAAACCGAGCTGCGGCGCGAGCAGATCGCCGCCCGCGCCCGCGAAGTCATCGACCGCAACATCGCGACCGTGCAGGAGATCGCCTGCCGTCTCGGTGAACAGATGGCCGACACCGAGCTCCTGCTGCGTTCAATCGCCGACGACTACGCCGACGACCAGGACCTCTTCGACGAAACGAAAGATCCGGAGCAGGGCGGACAATGAACCTCACAACCGGAAACCTGTTCATCGACACCGGCTACAGCCAGTGCAGCCACTACGACGAAAAGGCGTGCGGCGACGCAGTCGCGTTCAAGCGGATCCCGGCCGAGGAGCGGCTGCTTGCGGTGCTGGCCGACGGCCTCGGGCACGGGCTCAAGGCGAACATCCTCGCCCTGATGACGACCACGATGGCGCTGCGCTTCAGCGCGGAGGACCGCGAAATCGTGCACTCGGCGGAAATCATCATGGATTCGCTGCCGGTCTGCCAGATGCGCCAGATCAGCTATGCGACCTTCACGATCGTCGACACCCGGCTCGGGGGAATCACCCGGATCGTCGAGATGGGGAACCCGGAATTCCTGCTGTTCCGGGGCGGGAAAATGCTGCCGGTCGCGGGCGAGGAGTTCGCTTCCCCGAAGTATCAGGACCGGACGATGACCGCCTACACCTTTCAGGCGCAGCCGGACGACCGTGTGCTCTTCTTTTCGGACGGCGTGACGCAGGCGGGGCTCGGCTCCCCGCATTTCCCGCTCGGCTGGCGCAACTCCGGCGTCGCCGATTACGTGACGGAGCAGCTCGCCTCGGCGCCGGACATCTCCGCGCAGGAGCTCACGGAGCGGATCCTGCGCGAGGCGATCGCGCATGAACCGGGGCTGCGCCCCGCCGACGACATCACGGCGGGCTGCCTCTACTTCCGCAAGCCGCACCGCATGCTGCTCTTCACGGGTCCTCCGTTCGACCAGGCGCGCGACGCGGAGTGCGCCAGGCTCTTCCACGATTTCGAGGGGACGAAGGTCATCAGCGGCGGGACCTCGGCGGAGATCATCTCGCGCGAGCTCCGCACTCCGCTCGAGCTCGTGTTCGACACCATCACGACCGACCTGCCGCCGATGTCCCGCATGGAGGGAGCCGATCTCGTTACCGAGGGAATCTTCACACTGTCGCGTGCCGCGACTTATCTTGAAAACGGCGAGCACGGCAAAAATGACCCCGCCGGGCAGCTGGTCGAGCTCATGCGGCGGAACGACATCATCGATTTTCTCGTCGGGACCCGGATCAACGAGGCGCACCAGGACCCGAACCTGCCGGTCGATCTCGAACTGCGCCGCAATATCGTGAAACGGCTCGCGGCGGCGCTCCGCAACCGTTACATGAAAGAGGTCCGCATCACTTTCGTATAGCAGGCTCCCCCGTCGAGACCGGGCCGATGAACCGCTCGACGACAACCCGCGCCCAGGCGGAATCGCCGGATGCCGCAAGGCGCTGCGCAAGCAGCAGCGCTCCGGCACGGATATCGTGTCCGTCCCGCGCCATTTTCGCGAGATAAGACTCCGCCTCTCTGAAACGTTTCTGCTCGATCAGAATGCGGGAGACGGCGGCACGCTCGGCAAAGCTCCGCCGCGAATCCGGAGTGACGGAAGTCAGCAGCAGAAACAGCGCACCAGACAGCGCGACAGCCGCCAGGGCCCGCATATTCCGCGCCTTCCACCAGCCGGTCAGCGCCGCAATCCCTGCCCCGGCCAACAGAGCAATCAGCGGAACAGCCGGAATGCGAAAACGGTAAAACATCGTGAAGAACAGCAGGGAGCCGGCATAAAGCGCCGCCAGCAGAAATGCCGTCCGGACACCCCCGTTCCTCCGATATCGCCAAACTCCGACGAAAGCGAGCGCGAGCAGCAGATGAAACGGCAGCAGGAAGACCCGGAGAAACACGATCAGCTCGCGGTGCGCATAAAACGACAGGGAATTCTCCAGCTCGTACGAAGAGAGAAAACTGCAGAACTGTACAGGAACGCTCCGGAACAGGGTCGCTGCCAGAGAGCTGAAATGGCGGATCGTCTCGCTTCCGTGATAGAAGGCAAAAACGTTCCCCGCGTTTCCGGGAACCGGCTGAAAACTGCCGTACAGAGCCAGATTGAACAGCATGACCGCAAGGACGGGCAGAAAAAACGCGGCTGCATACCAGGCGGCGGAACGCCACCCGGCCCTTTCCCGAAAAGCCGGCAGCAGCCAGGCGGCAAGGACCACCGGAACAACCGCCGCAAAATTCTCCCTGCCGAGAATGCAGAGCGCCCCCATTCCCCCGGCGGCGGCAAAATACTGCCAGGAGCGAAACCGCCAACCGAGCAGCAGCAGATGGAAGAACAGCAAAAACAGCAGCGCAAGCGGCGCGGCCCTCAGAAAATCCAGGGAAATCAGCATTGCCGGACCGTAAAAAAGGTAACAGAGCGCCCCGAACTGTCCGGCCGCCCTGCCGAGTCCGAGCAACCGGGCCGAGCGGTAGATGAAAACCGGAATCAGCGAACAGACCGCAAGCTGCAAAATCCGCATAAGGATCAGCGAACCGCCGGTGACGGCATGCAGAAGCGCAAGAAAAAGCGTATAGGCGTAGGAGTAGCGGTACGCCCCGTCCGGCAGCACTCCCCCGGTCAGGCGCGCCGCACACTCCAGCATGGAAAGCTGATCCATGCCGGGCCGGGGCGCGGGAAACAGCCCGCTGGAACGCCCCTGATACAGCACGAACAGTCCGCACAGCAAATATGCGAGGTAGATGAGAAGCCCGAAGCGGCGGATCAACAGGCGCCTCATCGCATGGCCTCGCCCACCCGCTGCCGGAAGGATTCCCAGCGCTTTTCGTCGAGGATCCGGTGCGGACAGTTCTTGCCGCTCCAGTCCTGATGCTTGCGCAGCGCCGAAAGCGGCAGGTTGAAGCGGCGCAGCAGATATGCCGCGAGTTTCACACCGTTCGCTTCGGCGCGCCGGCAGAGCTGTTCATCCTTCCCCGTGCAGCGGCTGCGGCAGATCTCCACGCCGATGCTCGCGCGGTTCCCCTTCCCCTGCCCGTCCCCGGCGTGCCAGCCGTTCACGTTGTACGGCAGGATCTGGATCGCCTCGCTTTCGTCGACCGCGAAATGAAACGAAATATAGACGTTGTCGCGCCGGTTGTTCAGGTATGCGCGCTCGTTCACGGCGGGGCCGACGTTCGCGGTGTTGTGGATTGTGATGTACTCGACGCGCGGCATCGCGTTGCCGTACTTGTATTTGCTGTTGTAGCTGTCTGTGTCGAGCAGATCCTCGCGGATCCTGAGCCCTTTGTAGTAAGTGACCTTGTCCCACTGGAACATCTGGCAGCCGCACATCGCGAGCATCAGGAAAATGCCGGAGACACCGAACAGAAAAACACGCTTCATTCCGCAAAATCCTCCCGGCGGCCGGTTACGAAATACATCTTCATGCCGCCCTTGCCTTTCACATCGAGCTCACCGCGGCCGGCGAGTACATAGCGGTCGCCGATTTCCGCGCGGGTCGCGTCTGAAATATTGACTTTCATCGGTTCGGAGCTCTGCTCCATCCGGCAGGCCGTATTGATGGTGTCCCCGAACACGTCGTAAATATACTTTTTAATGCCGACCACGCCGCCGACGACCTTGCCGGTATGCACGCCGATCCGGGTCTCCCAGCGGAACTGCGACACTTCGTTGCGCCTGCCGAGAAAGCGCACCATTTCGAGCGCCGCGTCAACGATGTTTCCGGCATGCCGGCCGCCGCCGCCGTTCATCCCGCTCACGGCGAGATATGCGTCCCCGATGGTCTTGATCCGCTCGCAGCCGTTGCGTTCGATGATCATGTCGAACCCGGTGAAGATCTCGTTCAGCTCGTCGATCAGCACCTTCGGTTCGAGCCTGGATGAGAGGTTCGTGAAGCCGACGATGTCGGAAAAGGCGACCGTCACATCATCGAACGTCTCGGGCATGGTCCGCCCGGTCGCCTTCAGGTCCTCCGCGACACGGACCGGCAGGATGTTCAACAGCAGCGCGTCGGACTTCTCCTTCTCGCGCTTGATCTCGCGGTACGCGTCGGCAAGCGCCGCATTCTGCTTCTCGATCCGGTCGAACGCCTCACGGAGCTGCCGGGTCATGCTGTTGAACGCGGTCGAAAAGTCGCCCATGAAATCGACCTTCTGCTCGAAATCGCCGCCGGCAATCTGCTGGGTCTTCCAGGTCAGGTGCCGCAGGTTCCCCTGCAGGCTCTTCAGCTGCTGGAGGACGCCGAGCTTCCCTTTCCCGAGCGTAAAATCGAGGTCGCCGCGCGCGATCGCGGCCATGCTCTCCGAAAAATCCGCATATTCGCCGAGAAACCGGTTCACATATCCGGCCAGCTGCCGGAACTCGTCGTCGGGATACTCCGGCGGCAGCTCCAACGGTTCCGCCGGGCGGCCGTTCAGCAGCCGGTAGAAGAGTTCCGACAGTTTGTCAATGCGGGCTTCATCGATTTCCAGCATGAGCCGTCACCCGCGCTCTTTTGCTTCGAACCGGCAGATCCGGTCGCCCATGCACCAGCAGTCCACCTCGCGGACATCGAATGATTTGCCGTAATAGACGCCGAGGATGCCGCTCAGGAACCCCTCGTCGTAGGTGCAGATGGTCTCGTCGGAGACCGGCAGTCCGGAGCAGTCGAGGTCCTCGGCGACCGTGATCGTGAAACTCCCGTTCTCCGGCTCCGCGCGTTCGAACCGCAGGATGCCGATCTTCAGCTCGCGCAAAGCCTCCTGAAGCTTCACGGTCATATCGCTGAAGTCGTCGCAGCCGCTCAGGATATGGCGGCAGAACTCCTCCCCCGCCTTTTTGCCTGATTCGAAAAAGATCCGGTCCGCTTCGGCCACGCCGTATTCCCGGATCAGCACATCGCGCAGCGTGAACTGCATGAGCCGGTAAACGGCCACACTCATCGTCGGCCCGAGATTCGGGCGCCCGTCGCCGATATCGCCGAGCATCTTCCAGTCAAACTGCAACTCTTCGCGTTCTTCCTTGAACATGAGATTTCCCTCCGGGCCTCAAAATGGAATCCGCCGGACCATACATGAATCCGGCGCAACATCGATAAAAATAGCATAAAAGAATAAATTGTCAATCCCGCCGGAACGTTGCGTCCGGAAAATCCGGAAATACGGATTGCAATGGGCTCCAAAGAGTGGTATATTCTTCAAGATCATTCAACAGGAGAAGGACACCATGTCAAACGAGCTCAATCTGGAACGGCCGCTGGTCGTATTCGATATCGAAAGCACCGGAATCATGCCGCAGCGCGACCGCATCGTCGAGATCGCCGTGCTGAAGATCCATCCGGACGGCCGCACCCAGAACACGGTCCGCCGGCTGAATCCGGAAATGCCGATCCCGCCGGGCGCGACCGCCATCCACGGCATCACCGACGACGACGTGAAGGATTGCCCGGTCTTTTCGGTAATCGCCGAAAAGCTCTTCAATTACATCGAAGGCTGCGACCTCTGCGGCTACAACATCACCGGCTTCGACATCCCGATGCTCGAGTCGGAGTTCAAGCGCGCCGGGTTCGAATTCAAGGTTGACGACCGCAAGGTGATCGACGTCTACAACATCTTCTGCAAGCTCTATCCGCGCACGCTCTCGGCCGCCTATGAATTCTTCTGCGGCAAGGAGCTCGAGGGGGCGCACGGCGCCGCCGCCGACACGGCCGCGACCTTCGAGGTGCTGCTCGGCCAGTTCGCGAAGCATCCGGAGCTGCCGCGCGACGCGGCGGGGCTCGCGGAGTTCGGGGACCTGCTCGGCGCGGACGCGGTCGACCGCACCCGCCGCTTCAAGTGGAGCGGCGACGAGGTCGTGGTAAACTTCGGCAAGAACGCGGGGCGGAGCCTGCGCGAGCTCGCATCGAACGACCCCGGCTTCCTGCGCTGGATCGTCCGCAGCGATTTCTCCGAAGAGGTCAAAACGATCGCGAACGACGCGCTCATGGGCAAGTTCCCGGTCAGGAAAACAACGGCCAATGAATCGCAAGCCGAGTCTTGAGAGCCTGATCTCGCTGCTCGACGACGAGGACGAAAATGTGGCGGTCAGCGCCATGGCGGAGCTGTTGAACCGTGAATCCGAACTCGGCGAGGTGCTGGCCGAACTGCAGGAGGGCGAGAATGCGCTCGCCCGCCGCCGCGCGCACCAGCTGCAGGCGGCGATCACGCTGCGCCGCCGCCGCCGCGCGTTCGCGGCCAAGCTCGACGCCCAGAAGGTCGATCTGATCGACGGGCTCATCGATGTGCATCTGCAGTGGTACGACAACGATTCGCGGCCGGGGCTCGTGCAGCTCTGGACGGATTTCAGGCTTGAGGCGCAGCGCTTTCCGCAGCGCACGCTTGAGAACCTCTCGTACTTCATGCGGAAGTCCGGCTTTTCCGCGATGGCGGAGAGCACGCTGCACCCGGAATACTACTGCATCGGCCCGATCCTGGAGAACGGCATCGGCGCGAGCTCGATCCTCTCCGGCGTCGTCCTCGAAATCGCGGATCCGACGTTCAAACTCCAGCTCGTGCGCGTCATGGGGGAATTCGCGCTGTACGACGGCAACGGGCGGCTGCTGCTGCCGGGGCGCAACTTTCAGGTCTGCGCCGCGCCCGGAATCGAGCACTGTGATTTCTGGGACCGCCGCATGCTGCTGCGCTTCGCCTCCACCACCCTCTTTGCGGCGGCGGTCAACAGCGACAGCTTCCGCTATGTGCTGACCATCGCCCAGGCGCTCTCGGGAACCGAAGGCGACGAGTCGCTCGACTATATGCCATACCCCTACTATCCGGCCGAAGAAGACGGCCCGGAGGAGCCCGGATCCGAAGAATCCGGCCGGGATGAATAAAAAATCCGTTTTTTTCCATCCCGGCTCTTGACAATCGCTCCATTTTTCCCCATAATATAATCTAGAACGTTACAGAAACAATTCAGTTGTTCATCCAAGCTTTTTCTGGAACGTTGCAGATAAACCGGAGGAAATCAGTTTCATGGTAACCCTGAAAGATGTGGCGCAGGCCGCCAACGTCAGTAAATCGACGGTGTCCGCCGTGCTGGCGAACCGGGCTTCGGAGCTCGGGATCAAGGAAGAGACCTGCCGCAAGGTCCGTCATGTCGCGGCGCGGCTGCGTTACCGCAAGAATGAGATCGCCGCGCAGATGAAGTCGAACCGCGCGAATATGATCGCGTTCTTCATGCGGCACAGCTACATGCAGGAGTTCTCGTTCCAGGCGACGGGAGGGGCGAGCCTCGAAGCGGAGAAGCAGGGCTGCTACCTGAAAACCGTGATTTCAGGCGAGGAGAGCAACATCGGCTGGCAGCTCGACTACACGATCGGCCAATGCCCGGCCGCACTGATCCACTTCGGGGATCCCGGCGGGGAGCGGCAGAGGTTCGTCGAAGCAGCGCAGGAGTGCCGGCTGCCGCTGGTGTTCATCGACTACCGCGAGGCGCCTCCGGCGAAATCGATTCTGAGTGATGACGAAGCGGGCATCCGCGAGGTGATCCGGCTGCTGCACACACTCGGGCACAGGCATATCATCCACCTGACCGACCCGGTCCGGGCGCAATACGCGGCGACGCGTTACCGGGCGTTCCTCGAAGCGATGAAGGAGTTCGGGCTGCCGGTGACGGACGGGAACATCTTCCTCGAACAGCGCGACGGAAGCTACGGGGAGATTTCGGAGCGGCTCATCCGGCTTTTCCGCTCCCCCTCCCCGCCGACCGCCATCTGCTGCGGCACAGACTATTTCGCGCTGCAGGCGCTGACGGTGCTGCAGTCCATCGGCGTCAGGGTTCCGGAGGAGGTGTCGGTCGCCGGCTTCGGCGACCTGAATTTCGCCCGCAAGTGCGCGCCCCGGCTGACCACAGTCGGGCAGCAGTTCGAGGAGCTCGGGACCCGCGCGGTCCGGCTCGCGCTTTCCGGAGATGAAGCCGCGCCCGATACGATCCTGCTGCCGACGAACCTGATCGTGCGGGAAAGCACCGCCCCGGCAATCAGATAAGCATACGATACGCGCCGCCGGCAAAAAAGCGATTTAACCGCCGGAGACCGGAAACCATTTGCACACAGAAAGCAGGACATGAGCCGAACGCCCCGAACATCACTTATCAGACGGAAGGAGCCTGAAATGCGCCGAAAGAGATTCACACTGATTGAATTGCTGATCGTTATCGCCATCATTGCGATTCTGGCGGCGATGCTGTTGCCCGCCCTGAACAAAGCGCGGGCGGGCGCCCGGCACACCAACTGCAAGAGCAACCTCAAACAGCTCGGAATCATTCTCGCATTCTACACGGATTCCAACAAGGAAACCCTGCCAAACGCGAGTTGGGTGTGGGAATACTGTCTGTTTACCACCGGGCTGCTCACCGACAACAGAGGCGGCTATAAACTCCTGCAATGCCCCGAGGACCAGACCGTCCCGACGGGACTGAGCGCGGCACGGCGCAAGAGCTATCTCTGCAACGGCTATCTCTGGCAGACCACGGATGCGAACTGTATCGGCGGGAATCTGAAGCAGGTCAGGAATCGTCCGTCGCGGCTGATTTCACTCATCTGCAATCCCAATGCAAATGCCGCGATCAAGGCGGGAAGCATGACTTCAGAGTTCAAGTTCCTGCTGACGGCCCAGACGCTGCACGGTCCGTATGCGACCGTGCTCATGATGGGCGGCAATGTCAGCAATGTGCAGTTCACCGCGGCCGATCACAATGTCTACAACACCGACAACTTCAGGCGGCACTGGCGCTCTCTGTTCGCGGAATGAGCGCAATGCCAGCACGATAACGAAAGAATACGACTGATGAAAATCCCTCTCTCCATACTTGCGTTGTGCCTTTTTGCAGGCCCGCCGTCCCCGGCTGCCGTCCCGGCCTATCTGCCTCCCCGGCAGGATGTCAGGCCCATCGAGGTCATCCCGGCAACGGAAATTCCGGACGGTCCGGCCGCCCGGGAGGGCGCCTCCGCCGTCACCCGTTCGCTGAACGGGCAGTGGAAGCTCTCCGGGCTCGTCACTTCGACGCAGCCGTTCCCCGCCGACATCGATTTCGACAAGGGATATGAGGCTCCCGGCTTCGATGACTCGAAGTGGGATTCGATCGCCGTCCCGCTGAACTGGTACCGCAAGTACCCGCAGAAGCAGAAGCCGTACGTGCGGGGCTGGTACCGGACAGGCTTCGACCTGGCGCCGGAAGAGCTCGCAAACCGCCGCGTGATCCTGAAATTCGGCGTGATCGGCTATGACGCGACGCTCTTCCTGAACGGGAAGCGGATCGGGTCGCACCGCGGTGACTTCACTCCGTTCGAGATCGACGCGACCGAAGCCGCGCATCCGGGCAGGAACCTTCTCGCTATCCGTGTGCTGACCGACCAGGGCTACGAAAAAGGGCGCGTCCGCAACGTCACACACGCCTACGGCTCGCAGTGGAGCTATGACAATATCAAGGGCGGAATCTGGCAGGATGTGACGCTGTCGCTCGAACCGGAGATCCGGATCGTCAAACTCCTCGTGACCCCCCGCCTTGCGGAGAAAAGCATTGAAGTTGATTACACCGTCCGGAACCACACGGGCAAAACGGTCCGCACGGCTTTCGATGCGGCGGTGACCCCCGCCGTGAAAAGCGACGCGGGGCAGGTCGCCGGAAAGCTCTCCGGCCGGAATGTGGAGCTGAAGCCGGGGCTCAATGAAGGACGGTTCACAATTCCGCTCGCCGCACCGCAGCTCTGGTCGCCGGACCGGCCGTACCTTTACTTCCTGACGCTGAAGATCCTCGACTCCGGCAAGGTCGTTTCTGCGGACGCGGTCCGTTTCGGCTATCGCGAATTCATCGCCCGCGACGGGAAATTCCACCTGAACGGCAAACCGGTCTATCTCTTCGGGCAGAATATCGAATCGCGCAAATTCGGCGGCTACGGCGAGACAACCGCGCAGATGGCCGGCGCATTCACAAAGCAGCTCAAGAATTTCCGGGACATGGGCTACAACATCGTCCGAACCGCGCATATGCCGGTTCCCCCGGCCTGCCTCGCGGCGGCGGACGAGCTGGGCATGATGATCTACCACGAGTGGGCGTGGTGCTTCACGACAGACAGCATCGACTTCAAGGGCTTCGAAGAGAACAATCTGCGCGAAGTCCGCGAGTTTGTGGAGACCTCGTACAACCACCCCTCCGTCACAATGTGGTCGCTCGGCAACGAGCTGCGTTACGGCGGCAAACCGGAGGTCGCCCGCCAGATGAATCTGCAGGTGCAGCTCGTCCGCGAGCTCGACCGCTCCGGCCGGCCTGTCAGCGCATTCTCCGGCGCGGGCCACGGCTACGGCGACAGCGCGCTTGAAACCGATGTGCTCGATCTGCATGACTACAGCGGGCTCTCGGGGCCGTGGACCATGCGTGCCGACCGTTTCGAAAAAACCGGCGAATGGCAGATGAAGCACTACGGAAAAAACGGCAAGATCCCGCAGCCGCGCATCTCATGGGAGAACATCGGCTTCTCCTGGGGCGGTTCTCCCGTCGACAAGGCATTCAAACGCGGCAGCGTGAAACACTACGCCGAATACATGGCGAAGCCCTACAGCTGGGGCAAGCCGAACGGACGCGGCTACATCGGCCTCGCTCCGCTCTACCGGGCGGTCGCGCCGGGCTTCGCGGACTACGCGCAGAACCTTTTCGGCCACCGCATCTTCGAACTCTACCGGTTGAATCCGGATTACGCAGGCTTCGCACCATGGTGCGGAAGCGCTTCAGGCGCGACAATCTGGACGCAGCCAGTCTACCCGTCGCTGCACAGTTCCAATTACCTTTTCCCGCACAATTTGTTCACAGGGGAGAAGAGCAGCTGGACGCTCGAGGTCATGAACGACAGCGACGAACCGTTCCGGGAGCTCACGCTTGAGCTCGCACTCCATGAAAGCGGGGAGAAAAGCATCCCGCTGCCCTCCGTCAAAATCGGAACGCTCGCCGCTCACTCCCGCTTCAGGGGCAATGTACAGCTCGCGATTCCGGAACTCCCTTCCGGAAACCGCCAGCTGCGGCTCACACTGAAAGAAAACGGCCGGAGTGTCGGCCGGAACTTCTACGACCTCTATCTCGGCAGCCGCTCGATCCTCACAAAGAAAATCAAACCGGCCCGCCCGGTCCATATTCTCGATACCGGGGCGCCGAAAAACGTCGCCGCGCTCGAAACGCTCCTGAAAAACTTCGGAATCAGCCATACGGTCGTCAAATCGCCCGCCGCAGTGAAAGGAGCCGCGCTCCTGATCGTTCCGGCGGAGTCGGAGGAACCGCAGACGATCAATTTAAAGGGCGATCCCGCCCTGCTGAAGTTCCTGCGCGACCAGGGCGGCACGCTGCTCGTGCTTGAGCAGAAGAACCCTGAAAGCAAATTTTTCGGAGAAGCACAGCTTTTCGAAACCGGCAATAATTTCGTCGACCTCGTGAGCCACGGCCATCCGCTCTTCGACGGACTCTCCGACACGGAGTTCGACACCTGGAACAACCCCGACCACGGCTATGTCATAACCCGCACCCTGACGCCGTACACAATCAACGCGGTTGCGGTCAACGGGGTTCATCCGCATCCGCGTTCCGCCGAAAAATTCGGCAATGCGGCCGCTGACGGCTTCGAAGGCAAGGGGCGCGTGATCCACTCACAGCTCGAAGCAGTGAAATGCGCCCCGCTCGACAGCGCGGCGGCAAAGTATCTTTACAACCTCTTCGCCTATGCCGCCGGAGCGCCGAAGCTCTGGCCGGAAGCGCTGCCGATGAACGACCCCGTCAGCTCCGACTACGTCACGGCCGAAGCGGCCCTCGAACCGGTGAACCTCGCGCCATATGCGACCATCCCGTTCCGGGATGAGCAGGAGAAAGACGGCAAAGGCGGCTGGACCGACCAGGGCGCCAACGACTTCCGCATGATGCCGACAGGCAGGCAGAAAGCGGCGGGCGTCCTCTTCGACATCCTCGATCCGGAACGGAACAACGGCAAATCGTGCATCGGGCTCCGCGGAACGCTCGCGCCGCACTATCCGGCCGCCGTCCGGGGCATCAGGATAGCCAGCCGCAAATACGGCAGGCTCTTCTTCATGCATACCGCCGCATGGGTCAGCGGCAAAGGCCCCGTCGCCGTCTACCGCATTCATTATGCCGACGGGAAAACCTCCGACTTCGAAGTCCGCAGTGAACAGAACCTCGGAGACTGGTACCGCGTTTTCAATCTTCCGGAGGCGAAAGTCGGTATTACCCGCAAAGGCGCGCTCGGATACCCGGTCTGCACCTTCGTGACTGAGTGGGAGAATCCGCGCCCTGGCGTTCCGCTTACGGCGATCGACCTCCTGACCGCCGCCGAAGCCGGAACCGGCACGGAGTGGGTCGTGGACGGCAAAATCACCGCTCCCATCCCGGTCGTCGTCGCGATCACCGGGGACCTCGTGAGCGATGAGCGCGCCGTCCTGACCTCTCCCGCTTACTTCGTCAGCGCCGCATTCGCCGGCAGGCAGTACAGCGTGGTCAAAACTTCGGCGCTTGAGAACGGGAACCAAGCCGTCTCCGTCAGCTTCCCGGCTCCCCAGGAGGGCCAAACTCCATGCTTTCAGCTCAAATACAGGCAGCCGGCAGGCCGGAACTGCCGTTATTTCAGTTGCAAAATCAGGAGCAGGGATGACGGAATCCTCGAAGTCGTACTGCCTGAAGCCGACTGGCGCGGGCGATATCGCGGGGAGATCAAGGTGACCGGGGACAATCAGTGGCGCACCTATCGCCTCGTCATCGGGGAAAGCATGGAGAAATCCGGCCCCGTTTCGCTCGACAACCTGCGCCGCGAGGTGTTCTTCTACTACCAGTCGCGACGCCTCCCCGACATGCCCCGCCCGGGCATGAAGTTCGAGGTAAAAGAGATCGTACTGGAATAGCAAAAAAAGTCAGGGGCGGGCAATTGCGCCGTCCCCTGACTTTCCATCCGTCACATGGCCGGAGAGGGCCCTGTGCTCAATACTTCCAGGTTGCGGATTTCACGCTGTCCCACAGGCCGGATTCGATGTCGACCTTCTTGCGCGAACTCGTCGCCACCGGAATCGGCACGTAGGTGAAACGGTCGTTCCAGTGGCCGATCACCACGTCGGTGCACCCGGCCATCGCGCAGTGCACCGCGTGCTGGGCGAGCATTTCGCAGAAAACCGAGTCGGTCCCGTTCGACGGCAGGCTGCGGATCAGGTAGGAGGGGTCGAAATACTTGACCGTCAGGTCGATATTGCTCTCTTTCCCCCACTGCGTGATCGTTTCGCGCAGGAACTCGCCGACATTGTGATGCAGCTTGTTGCCGGACTTGTCGCGCTTCTCCGAATCCTCGGCGAAGAGGTGCTGCCCCGCGCCTTCCGATACGATGATGACCGCGTGCTTGCGCAGCTTCAGCCGGCGCTCGAGGCTCGGCAGCAGCGCATGCTCGCCCTCGTAGAGAGAAAACGGGTCCTCCGGAATCAGACAATAGTTCACGTGCGTATTCGCCAGCGTCGCATAGGCGGCGATAAAGCCGGAGTCGCGCCCCATCACATGGATGAGCCCGATCCCGTTCGGCGCGCCCTTCGCCTCGTTGTGCGCGGCGGAGATGACCGGCCCCGTGGCGTAAACCGCGGTTTCGAAACCGAACGTCTTATCGATGAAGTTGATGTCGTTGTCGATGGTCTTCGGGATGCAGACGACGCTGATATTGAGCCCGCGCCGCTCCGCCTCGAGCACGATGTCGTGCGCGCAGCGCAGTGTGCCGTCCCCGCCGATGCAGAACAGCAGCTTGATGTTCATGCGCTTGAGCGTCTCGACCATGATCGCCTCGTCCTGGCGGCCGCGCGAGCTGCCGAGCACGGTCCCGCCGTCCTCATGGATCGAGTCGACCGAGTCCGGGGTCAGCAGCATCGGCTCGTAGCCGAACGCGGGATTCAGCCCCTGGTAGCCGTAACGGATGCCGAAGACGATCGGCACGTTGTAGCGCAGCATCAGGGTGCGGGTCAGCCCCTTGATGACGTCGTTGAGACCGGGGCAGAGTCCGCCCGCGGTCAGGATCGCGGCGTGGGTCCAGGAGGGGTCGTGATAGATTTTCGCACGCGGACCGGCGGCTTCAAACGCACTGATCCGGCCGTTCGTCCTGAGCTCCTTCTCGACCTCATGGACATCCTTGCCGTAGATGACGGTCGCATCCTCGGGAATGAACTTCACTCCGGTCAGCGGCGACGGAATCGTCGGTGTGCCGAGGTGTTTGACGGTGAAATCGGGTATTTCCATAATCATATGTCCAATTAGTTAACCGGCGCATGGCGTCCGACAGGGTTATTGGTTCGGAATTATAAAATAACCCCGAACAGGCGAAATTTCAACCGGAGTTCCGCTTGATTTTCCCGAAAACGGGCTTATATTTCCCTTGTCCGTGACGCATCTGTAAATCCATATACCGGAGTTGTCGATAGATGATGAAAAAACTGCCGTTACTGCTGTTGCTCGCGCTCTGTGCCGCCATTCCGGCCGGGGCCGCATCCCTTCCGTTCCGCAGCGGGGAGATCCTCGCGGCGGAGCTCTCCGCCGCCAAGCCGAATATCGCGAACGAGGATCCGCTCGCGTTCCCGGTCGCATTCAACCAGAAGATCTATGCGGCGCTTGTGGTGCGGGTCGCCGCCGGGCGCGGAATCTCGATCCACGACTATTCGCTTGAAGCGTTCGGAAGGAGCTATCCGTGCATCGCGCTGCGCATCGGCGACGGCGGCTTCAATGCGGAAAACTGGCAGGTCAAGCGCGTGGATCCGAACGAGAAATACACGCTGCTTTTCGTCCTCGACGCAACCCGGGTCGGCCGGACGAAGGATGAGAACCATACCCTGCGCGCGGAGTTCCCGCCGAAGGAGAACGCCGACCTGGAGGTCCCGTTCACGAATCTCGGCAGCCGCGGCTTCACCGCTCCGCGCTCGGTTCCGCGCAGCGGCAGCATGAGAGTCGGCCGGAAATGACCGCCCAGCCGGAATTTCTGCCCACGACCCGGAGAGAGATGGAGAAAGCCGGCTATGACGAACTGGACATCCTGCTCATCACCGGCGACTGCTATGTCGACCACCCGTCGTTCGGCGTGTCGATCATCGGGCGGCTGCTGACCTCCTGCGGCTATCGCGTCGGGCTCATCGCCCAGCCGGACTGGAAGGACCCCGAAGCGCTGAAAATCATGGGGCGGCCGCGCATCGGCGTCGGCGTGACCTCGGGCAACATGGACTCCATGGTGAACATCTACACTGTCGGGCGCCGCTTCCGCAAAGACGACTGCTTCAGCGAAAACGGCGAAACGGGCAAACGCCCGCCGCATGCGCTGATCGTTTACGCGCAGCTGGTCAAGCAGGCGTTCCCCGGCATCAGGATCCAGCTCGGCGGCCTCGAAGCGAGCTTCCGCCGCATCGCGCACTACGACTACTGGCAGGACAAGATCCGGCCGACGGTGCTGCTCGACTCGAAAGCGGACATCCTCGTCTACGGCATGGGCGAACGCCCGACGCCGGAGGTCTACCGCCGTTTCGCCGCGGACGAGCCGCTTGACGGCATCCGCGGAACCGCCCGGCTGCTCGGCAAAAAAGCGGCGGAGGCGTTCGACCCCGGCGACCGTTATCTGTACCTCCCCGGCTACGAGGAGACGCTCGCAGACAAGGATGCGCTGATGGCCGCGACGATCATGGTCGAGCAGGAGATGAACTTCCAGACCGGACGCGGGCTGCTGCAGCGTTACGGCGACCGTCTGCTGGTCGTCGAGCCGCCGCCGGAGCCGCTGAAGCCGGAAGAGCTCGACAGCGTCCACGAACTGCCCTATGCCCGGAAGCCGCATCCGAAATACAAAGGGCGGATCCCCGCTTACGAGACGATCAAGGATTCGATCCAGGCCGTGCGCGGCTGCCCCGGCGGCTGCGCCTTCTGCGGGCTGGTCGTCCACCAGGGGCGGCACGTCATGAGCCGCAGCGAGGACTCGATCATGCGCGAGCTCGACACGATCACGGAACAACCCTATTTCAAGGGGACCATCAGCGACGTCGGCGGCGCGGCGGGCAACATCTACGAGAGCCGCTACGACCTGGAGCGCTGCAAACGGTGCAAACGTTCAAGCTGCCTCTATCCGGTTCCATGCTCGAATTACGTCTGCACGGGCAAAGAGACGGTCCGGCTGCTGCGCCGCATGCGCAGCCACCCGAAGGTGAAGCACCTCTACATCAACTCCGGGATCCGGCTCGACCTCGCGCTGCGCCAGCCGGAGCTGCTGCGGGAGATCATCCAGTACCACGTCTCCGGCCATATGAAGGTCGCGCCGGAACACCTGAACCCAACCGTGCTGAAGCTCATGCGCAAAAGCCCGGCCGGGGATTTCTACAAGTTCATGGAGGTGTTCGACCAGATCAGCAAAGAGTGCGGCAAGGAGCAGTACCTCATTCCGCTTTTCATCTCGAACTTCCCGGGCTGCACCGAGAAGGAGATGAAGACGGTCGACGACTTTCTGAACACACACAAGTGGAGTTTGCAGCAGGTGCAGGACTACATTCCGCTGCCGATGACGATGGGCGGCGCGATGTACTACACCGGCAAAGCGCCGGACGGCACGCCGATTCCCGTGAACCGCGGGCTGGCGGAACGCCGCCAGCAGATCGGCGTGCTGAAGAAGCGCCGCTCCGGCCCGGCGAAGGATCCGGTTGCGGAGAAACGCTGCTGGGAGCGGCCGAAGCCGAAGAGGAGAAAATTCTGAAGCCATGCCGAAGAAGCGGACAAAGCGATGGTTCCTGCGCGGCTTCCTGTGCGGCGTCATTCTTCTGCTGCTTCTCTTTTTCGGCGGGATCGCCTATATGCGGTATGAGGCGGAATCGTTGACCGTGAACCGGTCGGAGGTGGTCTCCGCCGACTGGACGCTCCCGCCGCTGCGGGTCGCCGTCGTGGCGGATTTCCATGTCAGACACGACCCGGACGCGCTCGCACGGCTCCGCACGATCGTCGCGCGGACAAATGCAGAAACCCCCGACCTGATCCTGCTGCCGGGCGATTTCGCCGCCGGAATGCGTCCGGGCAAGTCGGCCGATCCGCAGGAGATCGCGGATGAGCTTGCGAAGCTCAAAGCGCCGCTCGGCGTCTACGCCGTCCTCGGCAACCACGACCACTGGCAGAAAAAGGAAAACTTTGTCCGGGCGTTCGGCAGGGCGGGCATTCCGCTGCTGGAGAACCGTTCCGTCGAGCTCGAATTCGCAGGAAAACGCTTCCACCTCGTCGGAATCATCGACGGCTGGACGCAGGAGAGTCCGGATTGGGAAACGCTGCTGCCGAAGGACCAGCTCCCGCGCATCGTCATGACCCATACGCCGGACATCTACGACACGCTGCCGGAGCCCACCGCGCTCGCGGTGGCGGGCCACACGCACGGCGGCCAGATCGTGCTGCCCTTCTACGGGCCGCCGCTGCTGCCCTCCCGCCATCACCGGCGCTACGCCTCCGGCCTCGTCACGGAGGGGAGGAACAATGTGTTCATCACGGTCGGAACCGGCACGAGCATCGTTCCGCTGCGTTTCCTCTGCCCGCCCGAAATCGCGATTCTCACACTGAAAGGTCACCTGCCCGCAACGCCGGAACCGGTGATCGTCCCGCCGCAGCAACCGGGCAGGTGACCGCGCCGGCGGCTCCGGCCCCGCATCCGCGTTTTACTTTTCCCCGATCGCCCCGAATCTGCAGAGCTGGCGGCAGAGCGTGCAGCCGTTGCAGAGCAAAGCGTTGATCGCGGGCTTCGCGCCTCCCGCCGTTTCGATCGCCGGGCAGCCGAGTTTCAGGCACTGTTTGCAGTTCCGGCACTTGTCCGGGTCGATGGCGAGCAGCGGCCCGACCGGCTTGCGTTCCTTGAGGATGCACGGCGCACGGCTGATGACGAGCGACGGTTCGTCCGCCGCAAGCTCTTCCGCCAGCGCGGCTTTCACTTCAGCGACGTCATACGGGTTCACGACCCGGATCCGCCTCACGCCGCACGCCTCCGCGATTTTTTCGATCGAAGCCGCGGCGGTCGGTTCGCCCATCAGCGTCCGTCCCGTTCCGGGGTGGTCCTGATGGCCCGTCATCGCCGTCGTCCGGTTGTCCACCACGATCAGCGTCGAATTCCCTTTGTTGTAGACGATGTCAAGCAGCCCCGTGATCCCGGAGTGGAAGAAGGTCGAGTCGCCGACGATCCCCACCACCGGACGCTTCTCGCCCGCCTTGACCATCCCCTGCGACAACGAGAAGCCGCCGCCCATGCAGAGGATGATGTCCGTCCGCGACAGCGGCGGAAACACGCCGAGGCTATAACAGCCGATATCCCCCGTCACGATCACGTCGAACTGCGCGAGCCCGAAGAAGATGCCGCGGTGCGGGCATCCCGCGCAGAGGATCGGCGGGCGCCCCGGCAGCCCCTCCGCCGCCGGAACCGGCGCTTCAAACGGCTCGCCGTAAAGTTTCGCGCGCACTTCGCGGATCCGGATCGGCGTGAGCTCGCCGCAGCGCGGCACGAGGTTCTTGCCGTCGCACGCGATGCCGAGCGACTTCACATGCTCTTCGAGGATCGGATCGGCCTCCTCGATCACGACCAGGCGCTTCACCTTCGCGGCGAACCGCCTGATGAGCGCGTCCGGGAACGGCCACGCCCAGCCGAGCTTCAGGATATCGGCCTCCGGGAAGATGTCGCGGCAATGCAGCGCGGCGATGCCGCCGGAGATGATTCCGAGCTCATGGCCGCCGTCCCCCTCGAAAATCCGGTTCAGTCCGGACTCCGCGGCGTCGGCCGCCTGCGCGGCGACCCGCTCCTCAACCTTCGCGCGGAGCTTGCGCCCCCAGAGCGGAATCGGCACGAACTGCGGCGGATTGCGCTCGAATTTCGCTTCGGCCGCCGGAATGCGCTCCCCGGTTTCGACGAGCGCGCGCGAATGGCTCACGCTCGTCGTGCTGCGCAGGATCACGGGGCAGCGGTATTTCTCGGAAACCTCAAATGCCTGCTTCATGAATTCGACCGCCTCGCGCGCACTGCCCGGCTCGAATACCGGGATCTTCGCGAGCCTGCCGTAGTGGCGCGTATCCTGCTCGGTCTGCGACGAGTGCATGCCGGGGTCGTCCGCGACCACGACGACCATGCCGCCGACGATCCCGATATACGAGAGCGTCATCAGCGGATCGGCCGCGACATTCAGCCCGACGTGCTTCATCGTGACGAGGCTGCGCACGCCGGTCACGGCCGCGCCGGCCGCCACTTCGAGCGCGACCTTCTCATTCGGCGCCCATTCGCAATAGACGTCCTCCCTGAATTTCACGAGGTTCTCGAGGATTTCGGTCGACGGTGTGCCGGGATAGCCGGAGGCGACCTTCACCCCCGCCTCCCACGCGCCGCGCGCGATCGCTTCGTTGCCGGAGAGCAGTTCTTTCATTTCCCCTCCTCCGCCTTGCGGTAAAAGACGCGTTTCGCCTTCCCCTCCTGCCGGGGCAGGGTTCCGGGGGCGTAAACGTCGCCGTCGGGCGAAAAGCCGAGATCCTCCTTCAGCTGCTTCTCGATCATGTAGCCGGTCACGCCGGGTTCGGCCTCGACGTTGATGTGCAGATTCTTCACGCCGTGCTCCTCTTCGATGATGATCTGATAGGTCGGGTGCACACCCGGAATCTTCAGCAGCGACTGCTCGATCTGCTTCGGAAAAAAGTTGACGCCCTTGATGATGAGCATATCGTCGACGCGCCCGGTCACGCCCGCGATCTTCAGGTGCGTCCGGCCGCAGGCGCACTTCCCGCGATGGACCACCCGGGTCAGGTCGCCCGTGCGGAAACGGATCACCGGGAGCGCTCCGCGGGTCAGGGAGGTCACGACGAGCTCCCCTTCCCCGCCGTCCGGAACCTCTTCCCCCGTGTCGCGGTCGAGGATTTCAATCGCGTACTGGTCCTCCCACACATGGATGCCGGAGTGATCTTTGCAGTCCATGCCGAGCGTGCCGATGCCGCCGGTCTCGGTCATGCCGTAGATGTCGAACACCTCGATGCCGAGCCCGGAGGAGAGGCGCTTCTTCATTTCGTCGGAGAAGGTTTCCGCGCCGAAGATGCCGATCTTCAGGTCGGGCAGAGAGGCTTTCTCCTCCTCCATGACCTCCATGATGCGGATTCCGTAGCTGACCACGGCGGTCAGCACCGTGCTGCCGAAGTCGCGCGCGAGCCTGATCTGCCGGAGCGTGTTGCCGGGGCCGCACGGCACGATGAACATCCCGTACTTCCGCGCGCCGTGATAGCAGCCGAAACCGCCGTTGAAGAGCCCGAGCCCCGGCGTGATCTGGCAGACGTCGTGCGGCTGCGCGCCGGACATCGCATAGCAGCGCGCCATGCACTCGGCCCACTGTTCAAGGTCGGCGGAGGTGTACGGCATCACGACCGGGGTTCCGGTCGAGCCGCTGGACATGTGCATTTCGGCAATGTCGCGCCTGTCTACGCAGCACATCCCGAGCGGATATTCGCGGCGGAAATCCTCCTTGCACATCGTCGGCAGCTTCGCGAGGTCCTCGAGGCCGCGGAAATCCGCGACGTCGACGCCGGCCTGCTCGAACCGTCCGGCAAAGAAAGCGTTGTTCGCGGAGGCGTGGCGCACGACCGCCTTCAGCCGTTCGCCGCGCAGTGCGTGAAGCTCGTCGGCGGACATCGTCTCCGCCGCGGGATTGAAAAATTCGACTCGGCTCATATCACAGGGTTCTCCCATATTCAAAGGCACTCAGATTCAGTTCGGCACAGGCGGGCTTCACGCACTTCGCGACCGCATCGCGCCAGGCCGTCTCCGGCAGGGAGAGCCCTGCGGAGAGGGCGCCCAGCAGGATCGTGTTCGCGGTTTTCGGATTCTTGAACTTTTCCAGCGCAACCGCATCGAAGTCGATGAACTTCAACTTCGGGAACGTCCGCGCGAGACGCTCCCCGGCATCGGCCGGATAGGCCGCCTGCCCGCTCGAAACCGTGACAGGGATGATCGGGCGCGACGCGACGATCGCGCTCCCCCCCGGCTTCAGATAATGGCTGTAACGCAGCGCCTCGATCGGCTCGAGCGCGCCGATCGCATCGGCCGTCCCCTCGAGGATCAGCGGGGAAAGCACCTCTTCGCCGTAGCGGATCTGGGCGGTGACGGATCCGCCGCGCTGGGCCATTCCGTGGATCTCATTGGTCGTTACGTCGAACCCGGCGCTCCGGGCGGCGGAAGCGATAATCCGCGCCGCGAGCAGGATCCCCTGCCCTCCGACGCCGGTCAACAGAATATTCGTGATCATTTTGACGGGCCTCTCATTCCGAACATGTTCCGGGAACTATCCTTATAAGATAACGCCAAACCGTCCCCCCTGCAACCTCCCTCCGGGCGAAATCACGCATTTTCCGCCCGCCGCCGCCGTTTTTCCTGTTTTTTTTCCCCTCCGCGCTTGACTTTTCATCCGGAATCAATCATAATATATAACAAAGAAATTATATCAATATATTACTTTCAAAGCAAGATTATATCGAATCATGGAACAGACCTGTGCAAGCAAATACGACCGGATCAAAGCGTTCCTGCTGGAGGAGGCGCTGAAGCCGGAGTCGCGGCAGAAGATGCCGACCGTGCAGGAGCTGATGCGGAAATTCGGCGCGTCGCAGTCGCCGGTGAGCCGCGCGATCCGCGACCTCGAACGGGACGGCGTGGTCCGCTGCCGCCGCGGCTCGGGGATGGTGAGCTGCAGCGCGGCGGCCCGCGAGGAGAATTTTCCGGAGGAGATGAACGGCTCCGGCAGAACCGTGCTCTTTCTGCGCACGGACTACTTCGCGGAGTCGCTCTGGAACATGGAGCACACGGTCCTCACCTACGCCCGGCAGAACAAGGTGTCGATCATCAACTACCGCATGGGACAGGAGGCGGACATCCCGGCGATCATCGAATCGGTGAAAGCGTCGCGGCAGCTTGCCGGCATCGTCATGAATTCCGACCCCGGCGCAAAATCCGAGGAGCTGATCGGCTACCTGAACGCGCTGCCGTTCCCGGTCGTGATGATCAACAGCAACAACCTTTATGAGAATGCGGCGGAGAACGTCACGATCCTGTCACTCGACTCCGCGCAGGCGGGGCGGCTCTGCGTCGAGGCGCTGGCGCGCGCGGGCCACCGGAGGATCGGCTACATCCGCAACGAACCGGAGTGCGACCTGACCCGGATGCGCTTCGCCGGGATCAGCGCCGCGGCCGAGGCGGCCGGGGTCTCCGTGACCCATTTCCCGGCCACAATCAAGTCGTGGGAGAATTCGGCTCAGGCGGCGGAAAAAATCACGCGCCTCCACCTCGGCGAGATCCGCTCGCTGGGGCTGACCGCCCTCATCTATTACAGCGGCATGGGGGCGCTCACCGGGCGCCGTGTGCTCCAACTCGCAGGCTTCCGCATCCCGGACGACATCAGCGTGGTCTGCGAGGACGACGGCAGCATCATGGAGCAGCTCTACCCGGCCGGGAGCATCGTCGCCGGCGAATACCTCCAGCAGTGCCGCGACGCGCTGGACATCATCTGCGGCGGACTCCCCTCCCCCGGGATGAAGCTTTACCCCTACAGATACATCGGACGTGAATCAATCGCAAACCTAACCTGAAAGGCATAAAATGAAACAGAAATTCACACTGATTGAACTTCTCGTCGTGATTGCGATCATCGCCATCCTCGCCTCGATGCTGCTGCCGGCGCTGAATCAGGCGCGGGCGCGGGCGCAGAGCACGAAATGCCAGAACAATCTCGGCCAGCTGCTGAAGGCGCAGCAGCTCTACGCCCTGGACAACCGGGACCTCATGGTGTTCACCGCCCAGCAGAACGGCTGGACAGCATACTGGATGTGGATGCTGCGGAACAAAACCAAAGTATTGCCGAACGACACAAGCTTCCTCTGCCCCTCCAATCCGAATTCAAAAGCATACAACGAATGGAACAACTACGGCATGTGGCGCCCGGGCGGAACAGGCGGCATAGGCTACGGCGACCAGTCCTGGAAAAACCGGGGGGACGAGCTCGGGAACTTCACCGTGATCCAGAGCAATCCGGAGTTCATCGGCTACCGGGTGAGCGGCATGAAGCAGCCGAGCGGCATGGTCATCTACGCGGATTCGGCGGAGTCTCCCTCCGGCAAACAGATCGCCTACTGGTCCTCTCAGGAGTACCTCGACGGCAGCAAGGGGATCCACACGCTGCACGCGAACCGGGCAAACTGCTCCTTCGCGGACGGCCACACCGCCTCGCTGACCGCGGAGCAATTGCGCGACACCGCGCTCAAAGTCAAAGTCACCTACACGCAGAACCTCGTCCCGAAAACCGTGAACTAGCAATGGAGGATATCTTGAAGAAGCTGACCGCAATCCTGTTCCTCGCCGCCGGATTCGCCGGATTCGCCGCGGAGCGTCCCGGCGTGACCGGCTCCCCCTACGGCGCCTGCGCCCACCTGAACCGCTGGGAGTACCCGGAGATGCGGCAGGAGCTCCGCATGATGAAGGAAGCCGGGATCGGCCTCGACCGCACCGATCTCGACTGGAAGCAGGTCGAGCCGGAAAAGGGCAGATGGGACTTTTCGAAGTGGGACTCCATCCTCGACGCGGCCGAACGGAACAACATCACGCTCCTGCCGATCCTTGCCGGGATGCAGCCCCGCCGGAGTTCGCCGCTCGCGGACCACATGGACGAGTGGAAAACTTACCTCTCGACCGTCGTAAACCGCTACAAAAACCGGATCGGCTATTGGGAGGTCGTCAACGAACCCGACCTCGGCGAGTTCTCCGGCAACCATGCCGGATACGCGACGTTCCTCAAGGAGAGCTACGACTGTATCAAAGCCGCCGATCCCGGCGCGATCGTGACCAACGGCGGGCTCGCGAATATGGAGAAAGCCGGCGAGTTCCTGAAGCTCGCTCCTCCCGATTCATTCGATGTGCTGAACATCCACCGCTACTGCTGGCAGGATTATCCGGAAGGCGAGCTGCGCTCTCTGCTGCGCGGCATCAGGGCGGACATGAAGCGGTACGGCCACGACAAGAAGCCCGTCTGGCTCACCGAAACCGGCTACTCGACCGCCCCCGCCCCGGAGCTCGCCGGAGTCCTCGCTTATGCGCTCAGGATGCTGAAGCTCGACGATCCGTCGCTGCCGGTCGTGCTGATCGACGACCCGGATTACCTGTATTCGACCGAATGCGTGAACCTCGATTTGAAGAGCCTGTTCCGGGAAAAGCGGAGCTTCCGCCGCATCCCCCTCTCCGGCCTCGCGAAACTCGATCCCCGGAACAGCCCGCTGCTGCTGCTGCCGATGAACGAGGGATACCCCTCCGCCTTCCACGAGCCGCTTGTCGCCTATCTCGAAAAGGGCGGCACGGTCATCTTTCCCGGCGGCGGAATCCCCTTCTACTTCGACCGGATCCGCCATCCGGACGGCTCCATCGAAAACCGCGGCGCCTCCGACCGGATCCTCCGGGAGCTCCATATTTCGTGGGATGCGTGGTGGAAAAACAAAAACGCGCCTCGCTCCACCCGGCTGCTGGAAGCGGTTCCCGGAGCCGGGGAACTCCGCTTCCCGAAAAGTGCGAACCGCTACCTCGGGAGGGAGAACCTGGAGCCGGGCGACGAGCTGATCCCGATCGTGAACGCCTGGTCGAAGGACCGCTCCTGGTCCGCCCCCGTCGCCGGGATCTACCGCTTCAACAGCAGCCTCAAGGGCAACCTCATCGCCTTCACCTGGCAGGATTGCTCGCACCGCACCTCGCCGGAATGGCAGGCGATGCTCCTGCCGCGCACATTCCTGCTCGCCTTCAGCGAGGGGGTCGAAAAGGTCTTCACCTACAGCTTCCGGTCGATGGAGCAATACTTTCCCGACGGGCGCGAGGGGCATTTCGGCCTCCTCCGCCACGACCTGACTCCGAAGGGGGCCTACACCGCCTATGCGACACTGACCCGGATGCGTCCCGCGGGGTCGCAGGATCTCGGGCTCTCCGCGAAAAACGGCGTCTACATCGCAAACTGGAAAAAGCCGGACGGAACTCCCGTCTCCGCCGTCTGGACCGTCTCACGCCCCGAAACGGTCCGCCTGAAAGCCGCGGGCAAACTGAAATCCGCCTGCGACCATCTCGGGAACCCGCTCTCCGTCGATGCGTCCCCCGGTTCCGTCCGCGTTCCGGCCGGCCCCGGCGTCATCTACCTTGAAGGGCTCCGGCTCCGGTAAGGCGCTCCGCCGGGCGGATCAGATCAGGCGGTAAACCTGATCCGCTCCATGCTCGACGAGCATCTTCATTTCAAGGCTCATGAGGACGCCGAGCAGCCGCCCGGTATCGAAAGAGGTGAGCCCGGAGAGCTCTTCGAGGGCGCGCTCGCCTTCCCCGAGCAGCGCCAGGAGCCTCCGCTCGTCAGCGGAGAGGTCGCTCGAGGAACCGGGGTCGTAAGCGACGGCCCCCTCTCCCACGCAATCCGGCTCGAAGCCCGGCAGATATCCGCCGAGCCTCACGCCGAACGAGTCGAGCACGTCGCTGAAGGACTCGATGAGCCCGGCGCCCTCCTTGATGAGCCTGTGGCACCCTTTCGCCTGCATATTGTCGGCATGGCCCGGAACCGCGAACACTTCGCGGCCGTTGTCGAGCGCGAGCTTCGCGGTGATGAGCGCGCCGGAGCCGACTCCGGCCTCCGTCACGATCGTCGCGCGCGACATGCCCGCAACGATGCGGTTGCGGCGCGGAAAGGTCGTGCGGCTCACGGGACACATCATCGGGAATTCGCTCACCAGCGCCCCGCCGGTTTCGACGATCCGGCGCGCGAGCGGAACATTCTCCTGCGGATGGACCCGCATCAGCCCGCCGCCGAGGACGGCCACCGTGATTCCGCCCATCTCGACCGTCGCGGTATGGGCGACGGTATCCACGCCGAACGCGAGGCCCGAGACGATCGTGTAGCCGGCCGCGACCGCCTCTTCGGTAATCATGCGCGTCATGCGCGCGCCGTACTGCGTCATGCGGCGGGTCCCGACCATTGCGACCGCGTTATCCGGGAACGGCGGCAGCTTGCCGCGCACATAGAGGCAGAGCGGCGGGTCGTAAAGTGTGCGGAGCACCTCCGGATACGCCTCGTCCCAGAGCGTGATGATCCGGACGCCCGCCCGGTCGCAGAGCTCCAACTCGGCCTGCAGCCCGCCCTCCCAGTCGTAAGCGGCGGTCTTTTCCGCAAGCTGGGAACCGATACCCGGAACCCTTGCCAGCTCCTCCGCCGAACGGCCGGACACCCCGGCGGGAGAACCGAACGCCTCTTTGAGCGCCGTGTATCTCACATGCCCGATTCCGGGGATCATGTTCATGACGATCGTCGCTTCGCGGTCAAGCATACAGCGCCTCCAGCGCGGCGGCGATTTCAGAGTCCGTGACGGAACGAACCACCTCCGCCTCACCGATCCGTTTCGGCAGCACGAGCGTGATCGCGCCGCCGCTGTTCTTCTTGTCATGGCGCATCGCCTCAAGCATCGCCGGGACGGTGCAGTGCCGCGGCAGCGCGGTCCCGAGGCCGAGCGCCGCAACCGCGCACTTCTGGCGCTCCGCTTCGGCGCGGCTCCAGCGGCCGAGCCGCGCGGCGAGCTCCCCGGCGCAGCACATGCCGATCGCCACCCCCTCGCCGTGGCTGATCCTGAAGTCGCTCAGGAGCTCGACCGCATGGCCGAAGGTGTGCCCGTAGTTCAGCAGCGCCCGGATCCCGGCTTCGCGCTCATCGGCAGCAACGACCTGCGCCTTCAGCTCGCAGGAGCGGCGGATCAGCGGGACAAAGCGCTCATAATCCGGCGTCACGGTCAGCGTCGCAGGCTCCCGTTCGAGCTCCGCGAACAGGGCCTCATCGAAAATCACACCGGTTTTCAGGATCTCCGCAAGGCCGCAGCGGATCTCCGCAAGCGGCAGCGTAGTCAGGAACTCCGGGTCGATCAGCACCTGTTCCGGCTGGTGGAACGCGCCGACGAGGTTCTTCCCCTCCGGGATATCGACACCGGTCTTGCCGCCGACGCTCGAATCGACCATCGCCAGAAGCGTGGTCGGAATCTGCACAAACCCCACGCCGCGCATATAGATCGCGGCGGCGAATCCGGTCATGTCGCCGACAACGCCGCCGCCGAGCGCCACGAAGCGGGCCTTGCGGTCGAAGCAGAGCTCCGCCGCTCTCCGGCAGATGCCGATCACCGTCTCCGGCGTCTTATGCAGCTCCCCGGCAGGGAATTCAAACGCTCCGGCCTGCGGGATGCACTCCTTCGCCCAGCCGCCCCAGGTTTCTGCGACGCGGGAATCCGTCACAAGGAAGTTCCGGCGCCCGGTCAGCTCCGCGGCAAGGGCGCGCGCGCCCCGCCCGATCACAATATCATAGGCGCGTTCTCCGAGCCCGACCCGAATCGTATCCATCACTTTTCCTGTTCTCTGGTATTGAAATAGTTGGCCGCCCGGTCGCGGGCGTTGACCTCGAGATTGCGATAGAAGAAATAGATGTCGTTCATGTGGTAAATCCCGGCGCCGAGCATCGGGCTGTCATACTGCCCGGGGAACTCCGGGGTCACCACAAGCGCGCCGGTTCCGGGCCGGACGACCGCGCCGCAGAACGCCGGGATCTCCCCCGTGACCCGGTCCTCGCCGTCGAAGAAAACCGCGCCCGCGTTCGCAGCGGCGGGAGCCGGAACCGCATCGGTCCGCCAGTTCAGCGGGTTGATGCAGCGGGTTCCGGGGCGGCCGGTGAAAAGCGACGGCGCCGCCTCCGGCGCCTCGGTGTTCCAGGTCACGATCACGCCGAGGTCGAGCGGCCCCTCGGCGGCTTTCAGGTGCGGATTTCCCGCAAGGTCGGCCTCCGTGACCGGGCAGCCGATCAGGTAGGCGGCGATCAGCTTCTCTCGGAGCCCGGGGTCCCTGAACTCCCGCTTCAGGAGCTCAAGCAGATCGAACGCCCCCTGGCTGTGGCCGACGAGGATGAACGGCCGCCCGCCGTTGTAATGCTTCATATAATAGCGGAACGCGTCGGCCGTATCCCGGAACCCGGTCTCCATCGACGTGTTCGTGCCGGGGCGCTCGGCGAGATCCGCCAGCGCCAGGTTCAGCTCCGCCTGCCGGACGAAGGGAGCGTAAATATTGCCGAGCTGCGAAAACATCCCGGTCTGCTGCTTTGCGATATTCAGCGTCTTCGTCCGCATCCTCTCGGAATCCCAGTGCATCACCGCATGTTTCCGGCTGACGAAAACCGTCGGGTAAACATAAAACACGTCGACCGGCTTCAACTCGTCCGCCGGAACGTCGGGCAGCATCACCCAGTTCGACTTCTCCGCATAATCGACCGAACGGTTCTCCTGCGCCTGCAGGCACGCCTGCACAGAGTCGCACGGACGGACACAGCCGGACGCCGCGGCAAGCAGAAACACGGCCGGCGCCGCAAAGAAGATTCCCCTCAGAAAAGCTTTCATTCAATACACCCCACTTATTTCGGAGCGCCCTCCGACCGGCGCTTCAGGTTCTCGTACATGGTCCGGTACAGCCGGTTCTCCGGCTCCATCTCCACGACCTTCCCCCATGCCTCCAGCTGGGCGGGAAGATCCTGCTTTATCTGCGCCTTCATCGCTTCGGCGAGAAAATACTGATAGTCGTCCGGCGTGCGCACCTGCAGTTCCTTCTCCAGGAACCCGACCGCTTCATCCGGCTTGCCGTCAAGGATGGAAATCTGGGCCATGTCACGGAAAAACAGAGGAAACACGAAATCCGGCCAGAGAAACTCCCGCCAGCCGACCGTCTCAACCTCTTTCCACAGAACCCTGTACATCTCCCGGGCGGTCTCCTGCTCCTGGTGGAGCCAGGCCACATGCGCGAGGCAGAAGCGCGCGGTCCGGTCCGCGACCGGCTCGGGGACCCGGTACTCGGCATGGTACTTCCGCATACGGGTCGCAACGTCCTGAATGACGTCGAGGTTCCCGGTCCGGAAAGCCGTACAGATCGAGTTGCCCATCACCTTCCAGTTCGGAATCTCATCCTTTGCAAGCACATAGGAGTACATGAAATCGCAGGTTTCCCAATAGGGAATATAGCTCCACGTCAGGAGCCAGAAAGCCGCAAATGCGGCCGCGGCCGCGCCCTTGAGATAACGGGCCGCGCCTTTCCGGCGGCGCAGAAACGCTTCCGCCAATACCGCCGCGGCGATCCAGACGGCCCACGAAACCAGATAGTTGTAACGGTCGCAGTAGTGAAAGTTCGTGTAGTGCAGCAAGCCGAGCACCGGAACCGTGAACCCGGCGATGATGAGAAGCATGCAGATGATTTTCCGCCACGCGAAACCGAGCTTCCGGGAGAAAAGGACATACAGCCCGGCCAGCGCCGCCCCGAAAAACACCGGCAGCAGATCTGAGGCCGTGCGGATTTCCGGGTAAATCGGATTCGTCACATACGGGACGAGGGCCGTCAGCGGATACCAGAAGAGATTGTGCAGCGGCACAAGCCAATTCTCCTCCAGCACGCCGGGGTTGGTCTTGGCCGTAACGATCCCCGCCCATACGACGGCGGCAAACGACGCCAGCACAGGAAACCAGAGGATGCGCGCATATTCGCGCCATGGAATCCGTTTTCCCCGGAGGCAGATCAGCCCGACGACCATGACGCCCGGCAGTGAAACCGCCGCCGGCTTCGCGAAGATCGCAAGGGCGGCGAGAATTCCGGCCATATACGAAACCCGCTTCAGCGAAACGCCGCGCAGGAAAAACCAGAGCGAGGCAAACGCCAGCGCACCGCAGAGCACATCCTTCCGTTCGGTGATCCAGATGACCGATTCGACCTTCTGCGGATTCGCGGCCCAGAGCAGCGCGGCGGCGAATGCGAGCCAGACCCGCGCCCCGAGCCGCCGGGCGACGAGAAACAGAAAATAACAGCCGGCGAAGTGCAGCAGCAGATTGTGCAGCCGGTATCCGAGCGGATCGAGGCCGAACAGCACCCGGTCGACCATGAAGGAGTACATCGGCAGCGGCGTGTAGAGATCCTGATACGGCTGCAGCCCGTAGAGCAGGAAGTTTTCGATGGTGAACCCGAGATTTTTATTGTGAACGATGAATGTGCCGTCATCCCAGTCGCCGAGGAACGGATAATTCAGCCCGGGCCAGAAAACCAGCAGAAGAAAGAGCGCCAGAAGCCCGGCGCAAATGAGGTTCCAATACCGCTCCCTCGCGGATTCCGAAAGTGACGACAGAAACTCCGGCACGTGTCTCCCCTCCATTTTCCGCGGCTTCCGGCGGAGCCGCCGGTCCGGCCGGGATTTCGTTCATTCAGATACCGATCTTTCATAATATAGGACGAACTTTCACTGAAATCAATCGTCCGAAGCGGTTCCGCCGTTGATTTTTTCCTGAAACGGGATTACTTTTCAGGAAATGTCATTCACCACGGGAAATGAGATCATGTCCATCAAATTGATCCTGCTGATTGCCGGGGCGGGAGCGGTCGGGAGCACATTGCGTTACCTGGTCAACCTCGCGTTTCTGCGCGGCGGGGCGACGGAGCTGCCGTATGCGACGCTGACGGTGAATATTCTGGGCTGCTTCGGGGCCGGGCTGCTGTTCGCGCTGTTCGAGACAAAGCTCGCCAGATACTCGATTTACGCGCCGGTGCTGATGGTCGGCTTCCTCGGGGCGTTCACGACCTTCTCGACCTTCGCCCTGGAGAGCGTGGCCCTGATGCAGGGTTCCTCCCCCTGGAAAGCTTTTCTGAACATCGGGCTGCAGAACCTCGCGGGACTCGGCGCCGTCTGCGCGGGATTCGGCGCCGTCCGGCTGCTCTGTTACTGCACCCGGTAAAGGATGAGAGTTCCGCGGGCATAAAAAACGGCTGCGGGCTTGACTTTTGACCGGAACAGGATATATTGAGTAATACCGATATGGGGGTGTTCCGGATTCGACCGGCCCGGTTGGGTGTTGATTGCATGCCGAGGATGATCGTTGGCCTCGTAAAACATCGGTCGAAACGATAAACGCGAACGAAGAGTTTGCTCTGGCGGCTTAAGCCCCGTCACGCTGCCGTTCCTGAGGAGTGCTAGGGAACCGTGGCGTCATTCAGCGCTCTGGTTCTGAACAATCGTCTTTCGGTTCAGGGCGAGATCAAAGGAAAGAATAGTCTGGAGTCAGGCCTGCTCATCGGCTTCGGCAAAGGACGATAAAAATCAAAGATGAAATAAGCATGTAGACGTCCTCACTGGACCTCGTCGGCACGCGGGTTCGACTCCCGCCACCTCCACCATTTTCAGTTTAAAAAGCTCGGAACGGTAACGTCAAGTACCGTTTCGAGCTTTCTTTTTACCGAAAGACGGCCTTCCCGCAGCCTGCGCATCACGGTGCTGTTTCCGGAAGCGCGGTCAGCGATAGACGGGAGGATAGAATTCCGTAAGCGGAATCGGAACGTCGAGCCGGTAATCAACCACGCGCACACGGGTTTTGACGCCGTCACTCACCGTCGCGATTTCGACAGGGATCCTCACACCTTCATGCATGCCGTAACGGACGATCTTCGACATGGTGTCTCCGACGCGGTACGCCTTGATGAGGAAATCGTCCTTGTCGACATAGATATTCAGAACCGGAGCGTTCGGATTCGCATCGTTGACCTTGCACGACAGACGGTAATAATCCTCGTCCCCCATGACACAGCCGGAGATTTCAATATCGTCGAACACTTTCGAAAGACGGCTGCCGGGATTCGCAATGAGGGTCAGGGTCTTCACGAGCTTCATC
>JABLYX010000027.1 GCA_018265615.1 Lentisphaeria bacterium | reverse complement strand
CCCACGGCAATGTTTACACACACAGCGTGGAAAAGCGTCGCCCTCCCCCGCCGCGCGCCGTCACTCCTCCGCTTCCTTCACGAACCGGCGGCGGAACTCGCCCGGATTCATGCCGAATTTCGCGGTGAAGGTGCGGTAGAAGTAGCTGAGGTCGTTGAAGCCGGAACCGAAACAGATTTCGGAAACCGTCCGGTTCGTACAGGTCAACTGCTCGGCGGCTTCATTCAGCCGGCGCAGACGCAGCGCATCCATGATGGTCATGCCGGCTCCCGCACGATAGAGGCGGCAGAGGCGGCTTTTGTCGATGCCGGTCCTTTCCGCGAGAAAGCCGAGCTTGAACTCTTCGCGAAAATAACTTTCGATCAGGTGATCGACATATTGCCGGACGGCCCCTGGACCACGGTTGCGGAGCCGCTTCCCCGCTTTGCGCGCGAGGAGGATCAGCAGTTCCAGCAACAGGAGCCTGATCCGGGCGCGATAGTTCTGCGGCATGCGGTCGAACTCCCGCTCCAGCGTGCGGATGATCCGCCGGATCTCCGGGTCGCTCTCCGCGATGTAGAGCCCCGTTTCCTCCTTCTCCTTCCGGCCGTTCCAATGCATGATCGAGAAGAAATCGAAGTCGTCCTGGAGTTCGCACACACCGTCGCGGACCAGCTCCGGCATGAACAGGATGTTGTAGATTTCGAGCGCTTCGCTCTCGATCCGGAACGTGGTCGAATCCTCGGGGTGCACGAGAAAAATCGTGCCGGGGCCGACCGGGTAGCGCGTCTCGTTCACGATCTCCTCGCCCCGGCCGCCGATCACATAAACGATCTTCCAGAACTCCCGCCGGAACCGCTTCGACTCGTTGAAATCGCTCGGCCGGTCGAATTCACGGTGGATGCTGAACGGGAATTCATCCGAAAAAAAACTGATCCGGTGGTAGACTCCCGATGCTTTCGCCGAAGATTGTTCCATAACCGCGCGCCGCCCTTTCCTGCAGCAGATACCATATCACGGAAACCGGTTCAAGTCAAGCCCGGAAAGTGAACTCCCCCGCCATCATCGTGAAGAGGATGCCGGCCGCGGGCGTATGCGGATTCGCGAAGTCGGCCGTCCCGTCCACTTCGTCCGGATCGAACGCCGCGAAATCGGCGCAGGAGCCCGGCGTGATGCGGCCCTGCCCCTCGAGCCCGAAGGTTTCGGCGGCGAGCCCGGTCATCCGGTGCACCGCCGCTTCAATCGGGGAGCCCGCATCGAGCCGGAGCCGCAGAAAGCGCGCCGCGCTGCCGAAACCGCGCGGATGGCAGCGCCCGATCGAATCGTCGGCGGGACGCGCGTTCTCGTCGCTGCCCATCATGCAGAACGGCAGCGCGAGGATCCGGCGCAGATTCTCCTCCGACATGCCGCGGAACGCGGCGGTCGTCCCGGAGGCGTCGGCGGCGAGGATATCGACCACGAGCCCTGCGGGAGAACGGTTTTCGCGCTCCGCAAGGGCGGCGATGCTCAGCCCGCCGTCCTGCCGGAACTTCGCGGCCCGCGTCGAGACGAGCGTCACCGTCTCCCAGTAACCGGCGTCGCGCGACGCGGCGAGCTCCCGTGCCGCGCGCTGCCGCTCTTCGGCGTTCGCAAGCAGCCGCGCAAGCGACGAGTCGTCGAGGTCGCCCGCCTTCCCCGGCAGGATCACACTGAGCTGCGTCATCGACTCCGTGTAGGGATAGCGGTCGACCGTGACCCGGATCCCCTCCGCGCGGGCGGCTTCGAGCCGTTCGAGCGCGGCGCCGAGTTTGCCCCAGTTCGCTTTCCCCGCCGTCTTGAAGTGGCTGATATGCAGCTTCTTCAGGCCGGAGCGGAGGGCGCACTCGATCGTCTCGTCGAGCGATTCGAGAAGCTTCTCCCCCTCGCTGCGCAGGTGCGTCGCATAGAGCCTGTCGTGCCGGGCGGCCACGCGCATGAGCTCCGCGATCTCGCCCGGCGGGGCGAATTTGCCCGGAACGTACAGAAGCCCGGACGAAAGCCCGAGCGCGCCGGCCCCGAGCTCGCGCTCCAGCAGGCGCTTCATCTCCTCGAGCTGCGCGGGGGCGAGCGCCCCGGAGTCGTACCCCGCGACGGCCGCGCGAAGCGTGTTGTGCCCGGCCAGCGCCGCGACGCGGAGCTTCGGGGAACGCGCCAGGAGGGCGGCGCGCCATCCGTCGAAATCCTCCCACGCAAGCTCCGTCCCGTACTGCGCCCAGAGTTCCTGAAGGTGCTCCCTGTTGCGCGGCGAAAGCGGAAAGGCCGACAGCCCGCAGTTGCCCATGACCTCGCAGGTGATCCCCTGCGAAACCTTCCCGAACGCCTCCGGCCGCGCCTGCAGCGCAAGGTCCGAGTGGCCGTGCACGTCGATGAATCCCGGCGCGAGAATCCGCCCGCCGAGCTCGACCGTGCGCTCCGCGGCGGAGGCGGTCATCTCCGGCTCCACGGCGAGGACCGTACCGTCTCCGGCGAGGACCGCGCATCTGCGCAGCGGCAGCCCGCTCCCGTCGGCCAGCCACAGGTTGCGGAACAGCGTCTTCATCGGGTCAGCATCCGGTAAACGCGGAAGAACTCCGACGCGCTCCACGCCTGCGCCGCGCAGCCGCCGGGCCGGTGCGGATAGTCGCCGTCGGCGACCTCCGGCAGCTGCCCCGGCACCCCGGTTTCGAAGTAGTGCGCCGCCGACAGCAGGAGGGAGAGCGCGCGTTCGCGCACAGGGTCGCCGCCGAGCAGGTAAAGCGCCTCGCAGTAGGCCGGAAACGGCCAGCACCAGACGGTTCCGTTGTGGTACGACACCTTTCGGGCGGTATCCTCCGGGCCGCGGTAATACCCCTGATACGGGGACGCGGGGTCGTTCAGCAGCCTGCCGTCGCGTTCGACCGGGAGCCGGAAGGCGACGGGCCGGTCGGCCAGACTGCGGATTCCGCCCGGCACGAGCAGCTCCTCGGCGGCGTTCAGGATGCCGCGCTGTTTCTCCGGATCCCTCACCGCGCCGAGCGTGACGGCCAGCAGCTGGTTCGGGCGGTTGTGATCGTCCGCCACGGCGTCGCGGGCCGGAACGCCGGGCTTCGCGTGCAGGCAGTCGCTGCAGAAAAACGGCCCGTTCGCGGAGCGGAAGAAGAGCTCTTCAATGCTGCCGCGCACGCGCTCCGCAAGGCGCGCATACTCCGGCTCGTCCCGCCCGAGGAATTCGAGCGAAGCGTACCAGAGCGCCTGGATCTCGATCGGATACCCCTCGCGCGGCGTGCCGGCGGGGAAGTTCGTATCCATCCACGTGAAGTGCGGGGGGCTGAAAATAAGGCCGGAGCCGGCGTCCATGCGGATCCCGTTCGGCGTGCCTTCACGGTAGTGGTCGACGATCGAGCGCAGCACCTCGCCGAGCGTGCGCGTGCCGCACCGCACACCGAGAATCGCGCCGGAGTGGCAGTCCGCGTAATCGCGCGCCGCGACGATGAGGTAGAGCGGCGCGTCGCTCGTGTCGCGGTTCCCGTCGTCGAGCCCGCGGATCATGTTCGGAATCGTGCCGTCCCGTTCGAACAAAGCAAACTGGCGGATGATCGCGGCGGCTTCGCGCTCGAACGCCCCTTCGACCAGCCCGCGCAGCGTAATCAGCGTGTCGCGGCCCCAGTCGAGGAACCACGGATATCCGGCGATAACCGTGTTCTCGCGGTCCCGCTTCACGATGAAACGGCGCATCACGGGCTCGAAGAGGGCGCCTGGCGCGGTCTCTTCCGGGAACGGCTCCCTGCCGTGCGGAGAGAACTTCGCACTTTCAGAGGCCGTGCCGCTCTTCCGGATTTCGGCGTACAGCCCGGCCTCGCCACCGCCCGGAAGCGTCATGTCGATATAGCCCGGGCTGAAGAGGTCGGTCTTGTCCTCGAGCCCGTAATAGCGCTCGGCGGGGAGATCGACGAGGTAGTACCACTCCGGTTCGCGGTGGAACGCGCCGTTCTCGACCCGGAACTCGAGCGTGCAGTCGGAGGGGGTGAATTCGAAGCCGGCGGCGGTTTCGCGCACCGCCTCCGGGAAGCGCTTCTCCGGCCCCGAATACGCCTTCGTGACCTGATGGTTGAGCCGGTCCTCCAGGTCGGGCCGCAGGATCAGCCTGACCGTGGTCGCGTCGTCGAGCATATACGCTTCGCCGGAATCCCGCTTCACGACCGGCCGCCGGAAACGGAAGCGGACCGCGTCGCCGCGTTCGGCCCCCTCGAACTCGACCTCCAGCCGCACCCGGCACCCCTGCCCGGCCGGAAGCGAGAAAATCCAGCGCGCCCGGTTCTCCGCAGTGGCCGTGAACGATTCGATCGAACGCTCGTCGAGCTCCTGCGAATAACCGTTGACCAGCAGCCAGCCGCGCAGCCGCGTGAACATGACGCGGCGGTCGACCGGATAATCGGGGTTCACGTTCGCCGCGAGGACCGCCTCGTATTTGCTCGTCAATTCCCCCCACGCGGCCCGGAAAAAGCTCGCCCCGCCGAGGTCGTTCGCGGAGAAAGCCAGCAGTTCGCCCGCCCGGATCTCCGCCGCGCCGGACCGCATCCGGAACCGGACCCGGCCGCCCGGCGGCAGCTGCAGCAGATGCCCCTGTGTGCGGACCGCTTCGTCATTCTCCCCGAAACAGCAGATGTGGATCGCGAATTCGCGCCCCCGGCTCCCCGGATTCTCCGGCAGGAGCGCCAACACGATGTGCCGCCCGTCGCCGGCTTCAAGACTGTGCGATACGAAGACCGCCTGCTTCCCGTCGAAAACCGCCATGCGGAACCGCCGGGCCCCTTCGACAAGCAGAATGTCGCCCGGGGGGATCATGACGTAGCGCCTCGCGTCGCTCTCGACCCGGTAATGGGTCACGGGCGGCAGCGTCGCCGTGACCTGATCGGCGCAGAACGCCTCCGGATCCCGCAGCATCTCCCGCCCCGCCCCGGCTTTTCCGGCCGTGAGCCCCGCGAGCCTGACCTGGACCGCCATCGCCATCGCCTCGGCGCGCTGGCGGCGGACCCGCTCCGGCTCGAGCAGGCAGGAGCGTTCGCCGATCCGGTAATTGTCGAAGCCGATACAGGCCGCGCCGCCCGGCTCGAGGTCGAGCGCGGCGAGCCCGCCGTTCCGCCTGAAGCGCACCTCTTTCTCCGTGAGGAGCTCGACGCCCGCGCCGGGCGTGAGGTCGCTTTTCCAGTTCACCGCCGCGCCGTTTTCGCAGTCGAGGTTCAGCAGCGCGAGGATCGTGTTCCCGTCCGGCGCGGTACGCAGGACCGCCAGGACGTTGCCCGGCCCCTCCTGCACAAGCTCGACTTTCGCGTACGCCTGGAAAGCGGGGTGGTCGGCCAGCAGCGTGTTGAGCTTGCGGATCAGCCCGACGAGGTTCGGCTCCGCGCCGAAGTTCAGCGCCGCGTTGCCGTGCACATCGATCTTCTCCGTCGCATAGAACTCCGCGCCGTTCGCGAAGCCGAGCGCGCCGTCCTCAGACAGCATCGCGGCGACCATGAAACGGAGGCGCGCGTAGGTTTTCCCGGAAGCGGCGAGCCGGGCGTTGTCGTGGGTTTCCGCGAAGTTCACGAGCGTCCCGCAATTCTGGCTGCAGCGGTCGACGTACGGGAAATAGCGGGTGATCTCGTCGCGCGTATAGTTCTGGAAAAGCTCGGAGTATCCCCAGTTCAGCCCGGCCTTTCCGAGCAGCTCCTCCTGCACCTTCAGCGGGCCGCCGAGCCCCTCCAGCAGGAACACCGTATCCGGGAACTCGCTGCGGACCTTCGGGATGATGTACTCCCACGCCTCGGCCGGCAGCATGTAGCCCGCGTCGCAGCGGAAGCCGTCGACCCGGCGGCGGCACCAGAAGAGGAACACCTTCGCCATGAGGCGGTGGACCTGCGGCTCCCGGTAGTTGAGCTTGCAGAGGTCGGACCAGACGACCCCCCACGCGCCGGGGCTCACGAACGCGCCGTCCTTCTCGCGCACGAAATAGTCCGGGTGCTCCATCTGGAGCTTCGAGGCCCAGCCGGTGTGGTTCACCGGGATATCCATGAAGATGCGGCCGCCGCGCGCATGAACCTGGTCGACGAGCTCGCCGAACTGCTCCATCGGCGTCGCTTTCGGGTCGAAATCGGCCAGCGCCGGATCGATGCTGAAATAGTCCAGCGCGGCGAACGGGCTGCCGTAGCGCCCCATGCGCCCGTACTGCGTCGGCATCGGGTGGATCGGCAGCAGCTGCAGGATCCTGCAGCCGAGGGCGCCGAAGATGTGGTCGAGCTGCGCGGAGAGCCCGCGGAACGTCCCGGAGGGCGGAATGACCGTATACCCCGCCTCATCGAGCGCGCCCAGCGTTTCGGGCAGCGGCTCCGAAACCGGCTTCGAGCAGTTCGCGCCGAACTGCCGCACGAACGCCGAATACATCGTGTTCCCGCAGATGCCGGCGGCGGATTCGACCTTGATGCGGAAGTTGTCCTCCTCCGGCCACTCGATGGCGGGACGGTCAGCCGGGACGAAGCAGCATTTCGCCTCGAAAACCCCGACTTCGACCAGCGGCAGCGTCAGCGAGAACGTCCCGTCGGAAACCGGCTCCATCGGGATGTCGTGCCACTCCATCCCGAGCAGCGCGGCCCCCTTTTCACTGTGTTCGACAAGCTCGCGCCGCCGCACGGCGGCCCGGCCGACGGTTGTCCGCAGAATCGCGCGCCCGGCCCGGCCCTCCACCCCCTCGAGAGTGAAGGTCACCGTGTCGCCCGCATAAAAAATAGCCCGTTCCGGGCGGATGCTCTGATGCATGATAATCCTCAACTCCATTGAAACGAAAGTATTATATCGCATTCTCCCTCTATAATATAACCCGGAAAAGCAAAAAAAAAAGCAACTTGCCGTTTTTACGCCTTTATTTTCCGCCCAAACGTGTTATTTTAATTTATCACACAGGATGTTAAATATAAGGAGTATTTTACATAATGAACAGAAAAATCCGACAGGTCATATTCACTGTCCTCCTGCTGGCCGGGGTTGTCCCGGCTTTTGCGGCCGGCCCCGTCCGGACCGCGGCGGAGTACGGCGACAAGGAGCTTGCGCTGATCACGCGGATCACCGCGCGGCTCCTCTCGAAAAACCACTACCGCCAGCAGGAGCTCGACCGGAACCTCTCCCGGCAGTTCTTCGACGAGTATCTCGACGAACTCGATCCGGGCAAGGTCTACTTCACGGAGGAGGACGTCGCGGAGTTCGCAAAGGACCGCGACAAGCTCTGCGATCAGCTTCAGGCCGGGGACAGTTCGTTCGCGTTCCGGGTCTACGACGTGTTCCGCAAGCGGGTCAATGAGTTCCGCACATTTGCGGAGAAGCGGCTCAAGGAGCCGTTCGACTTCACGCTCGACGAGAGCTTTTCGCCGGACCGCCGCAAGGCGCCGCGCGCCAAAAGCCGCGGAGAGCTCGAGAACCTCTGGTACCTGCGGCTCAAGAACGACGTCCTCGCCTACCGCCTCATGAACCGGGTTCAGGAGGAGGAGCGCGCGAAAAACGCCGACAAGATGACCGCCGAAGAGAAAAAGAAGCTCGAAACCGCGTCGAAATGGGAGATCAGGAACCCCGGGGAAAAGGTGCTGAGCCGCCTGCGCGACATCAGCAACGACATCACGCAGAAGGACAGAGTCGACATCCTCGGCATCTACCTGAACTCGCTCGCGCAGGTCTACGGGCCGCACTCGAACTACTACGCGCCGAAGCTTGAGGAGGATTTCGAGATGTCGATGAACCTCTCGCTCTCCGGCATCGGCGCGACGCTGTCGAGCGACGGCGGCTACATCAAAATCGTCTCGCTCTCCCCCGGCGGCCCCGCCGCGCTCGACGGGCGGCTGAAAGTCGAGGACCGCATCATCGCGGTCGCGCAGGAGAACGGCGAACCGGTGGACGTGATCGACATGCCGCTCTCGAAGGCGGTCCAGCTGATCCGCGGACCCGAGAAATCCAAGGTCACGCTGACCATTCTGCCCGGCGAAAAAGGGCGCACCGCGGTTCCGGAAACCATCACGCTGACCCGCGACAAAATCGTGCTCGTCGAGAGCGAGGCGAAAGGCGAAGTCCGCACGGTCAAAGCGGCGGACGGCAGCGAGCGCAGAATCGGCGTCATCACGCTGCCCGGCTTCTACATGGATTTCGAGGCGGCCATGAAGGGCGATCCGAACTTCAAAAGCTGTACCCGCGACGTGAAGAAAATACTTGAAAGCTTCAAGAAAGAGAAGGTTGACGCGGTCGTGATGGACCTGCGCCGCAACGGCGGCGGCAGCCTGCCCGAAGCGATCACGCTGACGGGGCTCTTCATCCCCTCCGGCCCGGTCGTGCAGATCCGCTCCGCCAACCAGCGGATCGCGGTGAAGTCCGACGAGGACGGCGAGCAGACCTATGCGGGGCCGCTCGTGATCCTCACGAGCAAGCTCTCCGCCTCCGCCGCGGAAATCTTCTCGGCGGCGATCCGCGACTGCGAGCGCGGGATCGTGGTCGGCGACAGCCGGACCTTCGGCAAGGGGACCGTGCTCGACGTGGTTCCGCTCGACCGCTACCTGAAGTACATCGGGGAGAATTTTCCGGCGGGCTCCGCGACCTACGAGACCGCGATGTTCTTCCGCACCGCCGGCGGCTCCGTGCAGCAGCTCGGCATCGCTTCGGACATCCAGCTGCCGTCTCTGACCGACCAGATGGAGGTCGGCGAGATGTTCATGAACAACCACCTGCCGTGGGATTCGGTCAAGCCCGTCGACGGCATCAGGCCGTTCGTCCCGAATTTCAAGGAGAAGGTCGGGAAGCTCAGGGAGCTCTCGAAGGCGCGCATCGAAAGGGACCCCGAATACAGCGCGTTCCTCAAAAAGCTCGAGCTCTACAACAAGTACAAGGAGCGCAAGAGCGTTTCGCTGAACGAAGAGGTGCGTTGGAAGGAGTACCGCGACGAGAAGCAGCTTCAGGACGAGGCCGACAAGCTCTATGAAGAGCGGCTCGCCGGAGAGAAAAAGGATAAGAAGGACAACGACCTCATCCTCAAGGAAGCCGCGAATATCGCCGCCGACTTCTCCGCTCTCGACGCAAAGTAGCGCGTGGATCCGCCGCCCGCAGAACCCTGCGGAGCGGTGCGGATCAAAGCCGGAACCGCGCGGGGCAGAGGAATGCGCCGCGCGGTTTCAGAGCTTATCCCTGAATAAGGAATCGGGAAAGCGAAGCGTTAAATTTACAGTCGCGCCGGCTGCCGAAATAAGTCGATGCCGCAGTGCATCGGCGCTTGAGGCGGTCAAGAGAATGGGAATTTAACGCGGGAAGGCACCATTTTCTTATTCAGGGATAAGCTCTCATTTACGTCAGGCGGTTTCCGCCCTGTTCCGGTGCTTCGCCGCGTAGAGCGTAAAGCCGGCCAGCCCCGCCGCGACCCCGAACGCGATCACGATCATCGCGACCCGGCTCGCCTCGCGGCAGCCGGTCACGTTGAGCAGCGTGTTCAGGAACATCGCCCCGGCCGGAATCGCGAAGCTCTTGTGGATATACTGCGCGTACCCCGCCTCGAACGCGATTTTGTGCATCCGGGTTCCGAGCGGGAACCCGGCGAAGCCGCCGAGCGAAACCAGAACGGCTCCCCACAGCACCTGCCACGCGACCGTGTCGGAGTGAAAGAGGTAGGTGATTCCGCCTGAAAACGTGGTCAGCGTGACCATGAGCCGCACGATCCGGCTCGTATAATGCTCCGGGACCTTGAACACCGAAGTCAGCAGAGGGCGCATCAGGAGCCCGCCGCCCACACCGAGCATCGACGAGAGCACGCCCGTCGCGACCCCGGTGCCGAACACGCCGGCCCGCTTCGCCGGGGAAAACGCCGGGAACTCATCCGCATTGACCCGGGTCCGGGAGCAGGCCGTCTGGAAAGCGATCACGAGGATGAATCCGGCCAGCATCCACTGCAGTACGTCCGAACTGCCGAAAAACCGGAACAGCTCCTCGTTGAACATCTTGCCGAACAGCGACGCGCCGACCGCTCCGGCCGCGAGCGGGATGACGAGCAGCCGCCCGGGCTCTTCCCGCTTCCAGCCGATCTCCGGAAACTGCCGGACCACGGTCGGAATCGTGGCCGGAACCATCTGCAGCAGGCCGATGCCGACCGCGTCGAGCGGATCGAACCCGAGGATCAGCATAGTCGGCACGACGATCCAGCCGCAGCCGACTCCCCAGAAACCTCCGGACATCATGCCGACAAATCCGATCAGCGGCCCCACGATCCAGAGTGAATTCATCTGCCCTGCCCCAGGATTCCGGCGATGAATTCCGCGATATGCGGCCCGCAGTGATCGAGCGTGCCGCAATGGTCGCAGCCCGCCAGATGATAACAGCTGACGGCCCTGTGCCCGAGCGCCTTCAAACTCGCGGCGGCGAACGCATTCTCCTCCGGGCGCGCCGCGATGTCGCGCCCCGGTTCCCCGGTTACAAGCAGAACCGGCGGAAGGTCGGCCGACAGGTGGGCGAGCGGGGCATAACCGTCGATGACCGGTTCGAACTGCGTCTGCAAATAGCGCATGTCCGCCTTGAACTGAAAGTGGGTCGTCATCTGGCCGCTGATCAGGAGCAGCCCTGCGAAGCTCCGGTTGTCGAAGCCGTACGGCGCAAGCAGCCTGCCGTCCATGCCGACCATCGCCGCGAGCCACGCGCCCGCCGACATGCCGCCCGGAAACACCCTCGCCCGGTCGATTCCGAGCTCCTCCGCGTGCGCCAGCACCCATGCGGCGGCGGCGGCGGCATCGGCCAGCGCCGTCGGCGCCGGGAACTCCGGACTCAGCCGGTAGCGCGCCTCCACAACGGCGAGCCTGCCGTCATAGAGGGAATCCGGCACCTCCTGCCCTCCCCCCGTAAGGCCGCCGCCGTGGAACCAGACCACGGCCGGATGCGGCCCCTCCCCGCGCGGCACGCTGATGTAGAGCTGCTGGTCCGCGACCCCGCGCCCTCCGAAATCCTCCTTCCGCAGCGGCCGGTAAGCCTCCGCGTTCAAGACCTGGAAATCCGCCCACTCATTTTTCATGATCCCGTCACTCTCCCGATTTGCATTTCCGGTGATTTCTATTATTGTATACAGTATACAATATTTTGCAAAAAGCAAATGCCGGAATGATTTTTCCGATATTTTTCGATCCGGGGCGGCCCGGAGATTTGGTTTTCGGACAATCCGCACGTATTGTATATCCGCCGGGCTGCCCGGTCCGGCGAGGAGAAGAAGACGTTAAAGAAGGAGAACAGGCATGAGTATGGATTTCATCAGGCTCGACGCGGAAAAATGCGTGAAGTGCGGCTGCTGCATCACGGACTGCCCCACCTGTGTGCTGGAGATGGGCGACGAGGGGCCGCAGGTCCGGGAGGATCAGTGCATCGAGTGCGGGCACTGTGTTTCGGTCTGCCCGACCGAAGCGATCGACAATCTTCGCACGCCGCGCGACAAACAGGAAACGATCGACCCCGCGAAGCTTCCGACGCCGGAGGAGGCCGCTTACTTCCTGCGCACCCGGCGTTCGATCCGCGGCTTCAAAAAGGAGCGCGTGCCGCGCGAAACGATCGACAGACTGCTGAACATCGCCCGCATCGCCCCGACCGGCGGCAACACGCAGAACGTCCACTTTCACATCATCGACAACCGCGAAACCCTGAAGGAGATCACGGCCGCCTCGATGGCATGGGCGGAGAAGCGGCTGGACCTCGCGCCGCACCTCGCCTCGATGGTCGCGTTCCACCGCGCCACGGGATGGGACAACGTCCTGCGCAACGCGCCGTGCATGATCCTCGCGCTCATGGATGAGTCGACGAAGCCGATGTTCCGCCAGAACGGGCGGTTCATGCTGACCTACGCCGAGCTCTACGCGCCGATGACCGGGCTCGGGAGCTGCTGGGCCGGATGGGCCGAAGCCGCCGCGATCGACGGGGATCCGCAGCTGCTCCGGCTCCTGAAGCTCCCGAAGGGGAAGATCGTGACGGGCGCGATCGTGGCGGGCTACCCGCGCTATCACCATAAACGGATTCCGGCGCGGCAGCCGCTGCGCGTCACCTGGGTGGACTGATGCTGGAGAAGACCAATCTGAGCGAACAGGCCTACCGGCTGCTGGCGGAACGGATCGTCGGCGGCCGGTATCCGGCCGGCACGCGGCTGACCGAAGAGGCGCTCGCGGCGGAGTTCGGCATCAGCCGGACCCCGCTGCGCGAAGCGCTGCGCCGCCTCACGGCCGAGAGGCTGATCGAAGCGCTGCCGAAGCGCGGGCTCCAGGTCACCTCCCCGTCGCGGGAGGAGATTGCGGAGCTGTTCGAGTGCCGCAGCCGGATCGAGCCGCAGGTCCTGCGCGAAACGCTGCCGCGCATCCCGAAGCCGGAGCTGCGCGAGCTGCGCGCCCGGATCGTCTCCGGCGGCCCCGAGGAGTCGCTCGCGGTGGACGAGGCGATGCACCGGCTGGTCGCGGAATATTGCGGCAACCGCTTCCTCAGGGAGATCATCCTGAACCTGCTGCGGCGGACCGCGCCGTACCGGACGCTCCGCAACTGCACGATCCCGGAGACGCCGCGCTCGGAGCGCATCGGGCTGCTCGACGCGATGCTCGAAGGGGACGGTGAAAAAGCGGCGGAGCTCCTGACCCGCCACTTCCGCTTCACCGAGACGGATCCGGCGAAGTAAAGGCCGTTCCCATTTCCATCCTGCACCGGTAGAGGTCAGCGCTCACTTCACGCGCGGCTTCGACAAGCTTCGGGTACGGCGTATCGGTCACGTCCACGAACCCGGTCTGGAGGTTCTCACCTTCCGAGGGGCGGCCGGTCGCCGCCTGGTCGCAGTAGAGGAAAAAGTGCGCCCCGACGAAATACGGGTTGTACAGCGCGCTTTCGATATACCGCACATATGCCCGTGCCTGGTCCTCTTCGCCGGCAACGGGACTCAACGCAGCGCCGGGTACGCCGCCCGCCGTCGTGCCGAAATGAAATTCTCCGATCACGGCCGGTTTGTCCACGCCGTCCGGCAGAAAAAACTCCGCGACGGAGTATTTATAGAGGTTGAAGCTCAAGACGTCGACATGCTTTGCCGCCGCGCGGATCGCGGGCGCGGGAAAATCGTGGAACCGGCAGCCGAGGTAGAGCTTATGCGGGGCAACCGCCCTGACCGCCTCGCGGTTAACCCTGAAATAGTGCTCGGTCAGCGCGTGGCTGAATGTCCGCAGATCCTTCCGGGCGTCCGCCGTATCCGGGAGCTCCGTGCTTTCCACTGCGGCGTCCCAGGAGGCAAACGCGGTTTTCCACGCCCGGTTCAGTTTGCCGACCCCGCCGTATTTCGCCTTCAGCCGCCGGAAGAACTGCTGTTTCGCAGGCTGTGACGCTGCGGAACGCAGCGCATCCTCGGCAAAGCTCCGGTCCGTCCCCCAATTCAACTCGTTGTCGATAAAGAACCCGATGCAGAAAGGATCGTCAAGCGAATAAGCGTGGCGCTCCCTGAGCCGCTGTTCGATCGAAGCGCGGTAACGCGGATCGTACACATCGTAGAACCCCTTTCCGCTGTTCATCTTCGGCCTGACGGCCTGAATATCCGCGACATACGGGATGCCGCCCTTTCGCATGACGTCGCTCTGACTCCAATTACCGATCGTGTTGATTCCCCAACTCTTCAGCCGCCGGTGCGCCCGCTCGGGAAACTTCGCCCGGAAATCCGGACCGAGTTTCGAAATCAGGTTGCGCATATGGAATTCGAAGGTGCGGATCGGCGCATCCCCGAGCTTCTCCCTGTAGTAACCCCTCCGGCCGCCGCGATGCCTGCCGAAGCACTGCCCGTAAAGCGGATCGCCGTCCTGCGGCAGCTCCTCGAAATAGTGCTCGCGCAGCGAGATGCCGGTTCCCGCTGTAATGCGCACGCCATCAATTCCGAGCGACCAGAAAAGCTTTCCGGATGGATCGACAAGATACCACTTCCCACCGTGCTTCCGCGGATAGAAGTGTCCGGTCGCCTCGAACGAAGGGCCGGACGCCCAACCGCCGTAGACGGTCCGGTCCGGGATTCCCGGCTTTGCCGCGAGCTCGGCTTCTTCGGTGCGAAGCCGTTCACGGAGCTCCCGGTCGTCCGACACCTTGCGCGGCCACTCCTTGTGCTTATACTGGCCGAACCGGTCGATGCAGGGGTAAAAAGTCTCTTTCGAAGCGAGCGCGGCGGGCAGCGGCCGCACCGGAGACTCAAGCCGGATATTCGAAATCTCGAATCTCTGCTCCTCGCCGCACCAGTCCTTCAGGAACAGCCGGATCTCGTCGATTGCATCATGGTCAATGCGTTGCGAGGTGAACCGCAGCGAGTGCGGAAAACCTTCGAAATTCACCGCCATGCCCTCCGGCCCGACCCCCTCTCCAGCGCCGAAATTCCGGTAGAACGGAACACGCATGACGCCCTTTTCGAACGGCCGCAGCGCAATCCCGCCCTTGACCCGGTACTTGAACGCCTTGCCGTCCGGCGCGAAATTCAGGAGTTCGCAGGCGAGTCCGGCCGACATCACCGGCCGCAGGTTCTTCACATCGAATGCGAGCACCGAGCAGCCCGACGCATCGAACGGCCCGCCGCCCTTCGCCCTCAAAGCGACTCCGGGATAGCGCGCGGAACGATCCTCCGGAATCGTCAGGATCAGCTTCCCCGCCTCCCGCTCAACAGATGCGTTCTGCATGATCCGGAACTGCTCCGGCGCGGCGCCGGCGATATCGAACGGCCGTTCCCCGGCCCATGCGGCGGCAGCCAGCAGGCTCGCGGCCGCGATCATGAATTTTCTCATCGTTATTCTCCTGACTGTGGTGTTACAGGGTATTCTTCGGGATCCGGGACGAATCGAAAAAACTGGTCACATTCAGCGCGGAGCTGCGCATCGCACCGCCGTCCATGCTCCCGGCGTGTCCGTCTGCAAAACCGCCGTTCGCCCGGTTTGAATGCCGGGCGAAAATCCCGTAGCTCGGGCTGCCGCTCGTGACCACATACCAGGTCCACTTCCAGAAACCGCCGCGCGCATCGGAACTCGGGGCATCCGATATGGCATCCGCCGCGAGAAACGTCCTGGACGGATGCCGGATTTTTCCGGTCAGGTAGAGGGACCAGCTCTCCCTGTTCCAGAAGAAATCCCCCGCCGACTCCCGCAACGCGGCGTTCATCTCGCTCAACATGCCGTAGGTGGAGTAGTAGATCAGCAGATTGTCGTCATCCTCTGTCGCCGTCAACACGGCGGAAGGGCAGCACATGACTTTCCGGGGAAGAGGCCCCCCGTATTTGAACCCCACGCCAAGCATCTTCACGAAGTTCTCCGACGTCTTGCCCGCAACCCGGATCATCATGTCCCTGTTGGCGTCGGCATAAAGCTGCTGGGCCTGCATGAACTGCTTCAGGTTCGAAATGCAGTTACCTGCGCGCGCCCGTTCCCGCGCCTGGTTCAGAGCCGGCAGCAGCATCGAGGCGAGGATCGCGATAATCGCAATCACCACAAGCAATTCAATTAATGTGAATCCTGAATGTATGATGCGCAGGATACGGCGTTTACGGATCGGCAGCGTCATAATGCAGCTCCTTTTGTTTTGCAGCCTTCGCGGCTGGATTTTTCCGTTATACAACTCAATCCCTGCGGCCGGCGGTGGATTCGCGGACGACCAGCTCCGGGGTGAAGGTGCGGCGGACCGGTTCGCCGCCGCCGTCCTCGATGCGGGCGGCGAGGATCCGCACCGCCTCTTCGGAGACCGCGGCGAGGCGGTCGTCCACCGTCGTCAGCGAGGGGTAGAGGTACTGGCAGAACGCGACGTTGTCGTATCCCGCCACGGCGATGTCGTCCGGACACCTCATCCCCATTTCGAGCATCGCGCGCAGCACGACGGCCGCGACGTCGTCGTTCCGGGCGAGGATCGCATCGGGCTTCTCCTCGCGGATGAAGCGCTTCGCGAGCCCGATCAGCTCCGGAACCGGGAGGCGCCGTTCGAACACATACCGCTCCGCGAATGCCGGGTCGAAAGCGAGCCCGTGCGCTTTCATCCCCTCCGCGTAGCCGCGTTCCCGCGCCAGGAACGACGGATACTTCCCGTGCCGGAAGCGCTCGTACGGCGCGAAGCAGGCGATCCTCCGCCTCCCCTGCGCCGCCAGGTGATCCACAACAGCGCGGGTTCCGGCCGCGAGGTCGATGTTCACATAGCTGCAGCTCCCGTCGTCGCAGAGCGGGCGGTCGTAGAAGAGCACGTGCGGAATCCGTTTCGAATACTCGACGATCTCGCGGTTCATATCCGGAAATGAATTCGAATGGATGATGACCCCGTCGATCCCGCGCCCGGAAAAATCGTCGATGTACGCGCGGATGTTCTCCATATCCGCCTTGCACTGGCCGACCATGAAGCGGTACCCGAGCGCGCCCGCCGCCTCTTCGGCATACGCCACGCGCTGAAACTCGGTCGGGGAGGTGTGCGCGTCGATCAGCACGCCGAGCAGCCGGCTGCGCCCGCCCGCAAGCAGGCTCGCCGCGATGTTGACCCGGTAGCCGAGCCGCGAAGCGACATTCAGGATGCGTTCGCGCGTCGCGGCGCTGACTTTCGTGTTGTTCCCCGAGCTCGGATTCAGCACCTTCGACGCCGTCACCTTCGACACTCCCGCCGCGGCAGCGATATCGCTCAACCGTACCTTATTCATACCGACCTTTCATAATTCATAAACTAACCGGTTAGTTATATTATACCGGACTTCGCCGCCGATGTCAAGAGGGAAAGCGGGAAAAATGCGAAAAAAACCGGAACGGCTTGACTTCGGAGGCGACCGGGAATATATTGAAGCATCGAACCATTCTGCAAACAAGGAGTATGCCGTCATGAAGAAGCACCAGATCGCCGCCCAGCTTTACACGCTCCGGGATTACCTGAAAACCGAACCCATGATCTTCGAGTCGCTGAAGAAGGTCAAGAAGATGGGCTACGACGCGGTGCAGGTTTCCGGCATGGGGCCGATCGATGAGAAGGAGCTGGTCCGGATCTGCGGGGACCTCGGCCTCGACATCTGCGCGACCCACGAGGGCGGCCAGATGATCGTCGAAGAGACCGACCGCGTCATTGAGCGGCTCGACAGGCTGAACTGCAAATATACGGCCTACCCGTGGCCGCACATCATCCCGGCGAATCGCGCCGAAGCGGTCGATCTCGCGCACAAGATCAACGCGGCGGCCGAAAAGATGGCTGCCGCCGGCAAGGTGCTCTGCTACCACAACCACGACATCGAATTCATGCGCATGGAGGACGGCAGCCTGATTCTCGACCTCATCTACGACAACGCCCCCGCGCTGAAGGGCGAGATCGACACCTTCTGGGTGCAGGCCGGCGGCCAGAATCCGGCCTGCTGGGTCAAAAAGCTCGCCGGGCGCATGCCGCTGCTGCACCTGAAGGACTACGGCATCCACGACCGCCAGCGCGCGATGTTCCCGATCGGCTCCGGCAACCTCGACTGGAAGTCGATCATCCCGGCCGGCGAAGCGGGCGGCGTGGAGTACTTCATCGTCGAGCAGGACGTCTGCCTGAAGGACCCGTTCGAATCGCTCGAAGACAGCCTCCGCTACATCGTGGAAAACTTCGTGAAGTAATCCGCTCCGGCGGCGGAAGCTCCGGCACTGTGTCAAAATAGTGCCGGGGTTTCTTCTTTTGCCCTTGAATCCGCGCACATCGGGCTTATATTTCCGTCAACGGCCAATTTCACGGGGGAGTGTCAGGATGGACGAACCGGTGCTGTCGCCGCGCATCGTAAGGCGCGGCATGAATCTCTCGATCCTTTCGGCAGTGCTGCTGAGCGTCTTCACGGCGGTGAGCTCCGGCGCGATTTTCACGGGGCTGCTGCGTTCGATCCGCCTCACGAACCCGCAGATCGGCATCGTGATGTCGCTGCCGCTGCTGTTCCCGCCGATGCAGATCTTCGGAGCGTTCCTGCAGCGGAGGTATTTCCACCGCAAGCGGTTCTGGTTCGTCTGCTCGCTGGCCTCCTATCTGCTTTACCTCGGGCTGGTCGCGCTGGTCACGTGCTGGTTCCGGCTGCCGGAGGAAACGGGGTTCGTGATCTTCGTATCGATTTTCGCGTCGATCCAGATCTTCACGCAGCTTCCGTCGTCGACGAACCTCGGCTGGCTCGGGGAGCTTGTGCCGCGGCGCGAGAGCGCGGCCTTCTGGAGCCGCCGCACGGGCTTCGCCGGAATCACGACGATGATCGGCGGCGTCTGCCTCGGCAAGCTGGTCGACCTGCTCGGGCGCGACTCCTCCGGAACCTACGTGATCGTGCTCCTGATCGGGATCACGTTCGGGATCCTCTCGACCTTCGCGTTCGCCGGCGCGGCGGACCCGGACCCCGCACCGCGCCCCGGCACCGGTTTCCTCTCGCTCGTCCGGGAGACGTGGGTGAACCGCGAATACCGCATCCTCACCGTGTTCTTCAGCTGCCAGTCGCTCTTCGCCTGGCTCTCGACCGGCTTCATCTTCGTCTACCTGCAGGCGCAGGACGGCATGAACTTCTCGATGATGACCATCCAGATCATGCTCGCGGTGTCGGCGCTCGTCGCGTTCCTCTCGGGCTATTTTTTCCGCGTGGTCGGCTCGAAATACGGCCGCAAGCCGGTGCTGATCCTGTGCAGCGTGCTCAAGGGGGTCGAGTTCATCCTCTGGGGCATCCTGCTGCCGCTCAACGGGATCCTTGACGAACTCGGCGGCTGGATCGTGAACGGGGCATATTCGCTTCTCGGCGCGGCGCCCCCCGAGCTGCCGCCCGGCGTCTTCGGCGCGCTGCCGGTCTTCATCCTCGGCGGCTTCGTAAACATGGGGATCGCCTCGTCACAGTCGTCGCTGCTGACCTCGCTCGGCAACAAGCGGATCCAGAGCATCGCGATCGGCCTCTTCTTCTCGATCGTCGGGATGTGCGGCGTGCTGACCGGCTCGGTGTCGGGATACCTCTACAACTTCTTCGCAAACCAGAGCTGGGTCATCAACTGCCCGCTGTCGCCGTTCAACGTGCTTGCACTGCTCTCGATGGTCGGCTATTTCAGCAGCATCCTGCTGCTGAAGAACTTCCATGAAGACGGCGCGGCCCCGACCGGGAACATGGTCCGCACGCTGCTGTCGCAGAATCCGATCCGGGCGGTCTACCAGGCGAATCTGCTCTCGCAGCCGATGTCCGAGGGCGGCCGCGTAGACATGCTGAACCATACGGCCGGAAACCTCGTGGCGGGGGAAATCCTGCAGTCGCTGTGGAACCCGTCGAGCCGCGTGCGCGACGGCGCGCTGCTGTCGCTGTCGCGCAACAGCGAAAAGGCCGCCGACCCGCTCCTGCTCGAAGAGGTGATCCGCCTGCTGGACATCCCGGAGCTCGGCATGCAGTCGATGGCAGCGCGCACGCTCGGACGGCTCGGGACCCGGCAGGCGGTCCCGCCCCTGCTCGGCAAGCTCGGTTCGGAGGATCTCGCGCTCGCCCAGTCTTCGGTGTTCGCGCTCGGGCTCATCGGCGACGAAGCGGCGGCCCCGGCGCTGCGCGATGTCATCGCGGACCCCGCGCGGCGCGAGCTCCGGCCGCTCGCCGCCGAAGCGCTCAGCAAAACCGGCGACTGGAGCGACGCCGCCGTGATCCTGCCGGTTTTCGAGGAGGAGAGCTACCGGATCTGCCGCATCCAGTGCCTGATCGCGCTGGTCCGCACGCTGCTGCCCGACCGGACGCAGGCGCATCCGCGCTTTGAAGCGGAGGAGAAGCTTCCGGGCTCCGAGCTCGAAAGGGAGCTCAAGCATCTGCTCTCCACCCCGCTCTGGCCGCCGAAGGCCGCGTGGAAGCCCGCTTTCAACCGGCTCATGGAGCTCTGCGACGAAGAAAAGTTCCTCGCCGCCGCAAGCACTCTCCTCGCCGCGGAGCTGAAGCTCTTCCTCATCGTTCCCGAGTCGGACGGCGCGCCGGACGAACAGCTCGTCGCCGAGCGGTTCATCCCCGGCAGCCGCATGCGCGACGCGATCCTGAACGGGCACGACTACCTCGCCGTGAACCTGACCGCCCAGCTCCGGCTCTGGGCGCAGCTCAAGTACAACGCTTTCGACGGGGAACCCCGGCTCCTGCTGCTCGCGATCCTGATCTCGGCCCGGGCGCTGCTCGGCCAAACCCGCCCGCTCCCCACACCTCCCTGACATTCTCTGCTCGAAACGGGTTGAAAAACAGCGGAAAAGGCTGTATAGTATGCATCCCGTTTTCATCAATCGTCCGGGCGGAACGGATTCCGGCCCGGCCATTTTTCAACAGTGAGCGTAAAAATGTTCAGGCCCGTTCTCTTTTCCGACCTTAAAGCCTACAATCGTGAGACCTTCCGCGCGGACCTCTTCGCCGGCCTGACCGTCGGCGTGGTCGCCCTGCCGCTGGCGATGGCGTTCTCCATCGCCAGCGGGCTGCCTCCGGAACGCGGGCTCTACACGGCGATCGTCGCGGGCTTCCTGATCTCGCTCTTCGGGGGGTGCCGCGTGCAGATCGGCGGGCCGACCGGCGCGTTCATCATCATCATCGCGTCGATCACCGCACAGCACGGGCTCGGGGGGCTGGCCGTCAGCACGCTGCTCGCGGGTTTCTTCCTGATCCTGCTCGGGCTCTTCCGGATGGGGGCGCTCATCAAATTCGTGCCGTTTCCGGTGGTGACCGGCTTCACCTCGGGCATCGCGGTCGTGATCTTCTCGACGCAGCTCAAGGATATCCTCGGGCTGAACGTCGACCTTCCCGCCGAATTCATCGAAAAGCTGAAGTTCTGCTTCGCCCATCTCGGGGAAACCAACCCGCAATCGCTCGGCCTCTGCCTCGGGACGACGGCACTGATCCTCGGCTGCCGCAAGCTGTTCCCCCGCCTGCCCGCCATGCTGATCGGCATGATCGCCGCAACGGCCGCCGCGGCGCTCTTCCATCTCGACGCGGAGACGATCGGCATGCGGTTCGGGAAGCTTCCGGGCGCCCTGCCCTCTCCGTCGCTCCCGTCCTTCCACTGGGCCGAACTGCCGCAGCTCTTCGCCCCCGCGATGACCATCGCGCTGCTGGCCGCGATCGAATCGCTGCTCAGCGCGACCGTCGCGGACGGCATGACCGGCGACCGCCACCGCCCCGACACCGAGCTCATCGCCCAGGGGATCGGCAACATCGGCTCGGTCCTCTTCGGCGGAATCCCCGCCACCGGCGCAATCGCGCGCACCGCCACGAACATCCGCAGCGGCGCGCGCACCCCCGTCGCCGGGATCATCCACGCCGCGACTCTGACCGCGATCCTCCTCGTCCTCGGTTCGCAGGCGAAGCTGATCCCGCTCGCGGCGCTGGCCGGAATCATGATCGTGGTCTGCATCAACATGAGCGAATACCACGTCTTCGTGCGAATGTTCAAGGGGCCGAAGAGCGACTGGATCGTGATGGTCATCACCTTCATCGTGACCGTCCTGGTGGACCTCGTCGCGGCGGTGGAGGTCGGCGTGCTGCTCTCGGCGCTGCTCTTCATCCGGCGCATGGCGCTCTCCGCCGATGTGAAGATCATCCGCAGCGAACTCGATTACGACGAAACCGGCGACGCGCCGGACCCGGACGCCACGCGCGAAAAGCACATCCCCGCCGGCGTCGCGGTATTCGAGGTGCAGGGGCCGTTCTTCTTCGGCGCGGTGAACCGGTTCCAGGAGATGGCGCTCGGCGTGTTCCGCAGCAGCCGCCCGAAGCTCATCGTGCTGCGGCTCCGCCATGTGCCGACGGTCGATGCGACCGGGCTGCACGTCATTTCGGACTTCGCGCTCCGGTGCAGGAAGGAGAATATCCCGCTCGTGCTCTCCGGCGTCCGCCCGCAGCCGTTCCGGCAGTTCCACAAATACGGCGTGAGCCGCGAAGTCGGCCCCGCAAACGTCTGCGAGAACATCGACAAGGCCCTCGTCCGGGTCAACGAGATCCTCGCGGAACGTTCAGCCGGCTGAGGCCCCGAGCCGCACACGGAAAACCCCTTCTCCGCCGGGCGGAAAAGGGGTTTGAAATTATTCGATCCCGTATGCGTAGATGACGGCGATGATGAACGGCAGGAGGATTGCGAACACTCCGCCGAAGATTCCCCATATCGCATCGCGGCGCTCTTTCCCGGCGGGAGGCACCGCCGCACGCAGCGCCATGATTCCGAAGACAATCGCCGTAATGCCGAACCCGAGGGCGAACAGGAAATTCAACAGTCCGCCGAAAACAGCGATACTGGCGAAAACCGTCGAAAGCCGCGCCGTGCCGATCTTTCCGGAATTGCCGGAGGATGCGGCGGAAGAAGCGGTTTCCCGCTCCTTCCCCGGCAGATCCATCGGGGGCTCATCTTACTTTCTGAAGACCAGCACGCCCGGGTCGTACCCTTCGGGCGCTTCGTAACCGAGCAGCTCGATGCAGGTCGCGGCCAGCGAACTGATGCCGAGCCCCTCGCGCAGCTCCGGCTCGTACTCGCCCTTCGACTCCGGGTCGTAGACGATGCACGGAACCGGGTTCAGCGAATGGCTCGTCTTGCGGGCCGGAACGCCGTTCTTATCGAGCTTCACGCCGCCCTTCTTGTCATGCTCGAGCATGTCGTCCGCATTGCCGTGGTCCGCGCTGACGACCAGCACGCCGCCGGCCTTCGCCACCGCGTCTCTGATCCGCGCCAGGCAGAGGTCGAGCGACTCCATCGCGACGATGACCGCCTCCATGTTCCCGGTGTGGCCGACCATGTCGCCGTTCGGGAAGTTCAGGCGGATCATGCCGTATTTGCCGCTGCCGACCGCCTCGACCACCCGGTCGGTGATCTCCGCGCACTTCATCCACGGACGCTGCTCGAACGGGACGATGTCGGAGCGGATCTCCTCGTAATCATCCAGCGTGTCGCTGAACTTGCCGGAGCGGTTGCCGTTGAAGAAATAGGTCACGTGGCCGAACTTCTGCGTCTCGCTGACCGCGAGCTGGGAGACTCCCGTCGCGCAGAGGTATTCGTCCATGGTGCGGTCGATCTCGGGGGGAGTCACCAGATAGAGCTTCGGCGCATGCAGATCGCCGTCGTACTCCATCATGCCCGCGTACATCACATCCGGGCGCACGCCGCGGTCGAACTCGGCAAGCTCTTCGGCCTCGAACGCTTTCGTGATCTCAAGCGCGCGGTCGCCGCGGAAGTTGAAGAAAATCACCGAATCGTGGTCCTTCATCGCGCCGACCGGCGTCCGGCCGTCATCGGTAATCACAAAGGGCGGCAGGTCCTGGTCGATCGCGCCGGTCTTTTTGCGCAGCTCTTCGACCGCCTCGTGCGCGTTCCCGAACATCTCGCCTTTGCCGTGCACGTGAATCTCCCACCCCTTGCGGACCATGTCCCAGTTCGCGCCGTAGCGGTCCATCGTGATGACCATGCGGCCGCCGCCGGAGGCGATCCGCGCGTCGAAGCCGTCCTTGTTCAGCTCCGACAGGAACGCCTCGAACGGGTCGATGTAATCGAGCGCCGAGGTTTCCGGCACGTCGCGGCCGTCAAGCAGCGCATGGATGCGGACGTGCTTCACGCCGGCCTTCTTCGCCTCTTCGATCATCGCCTTCAGGTGGCTGATGTTGCTGTGGACGTTGCCGTCGGAGAAGAGCCCGAGAAAATGCAGCGTCGAGCCGTGCCGCTTCACATTGTCGACGAGCTTCTTCCAGACCTCGCCCGCAAAGAGCTTCTTCGACTCGACCGCCTCTTCGACCAGCTTCGCGCCCTGCGAGAAGACGCGGCCGCAGCCGATCGCGTTGTGGCCGACCTCGCTGTTGCCCATATCGTCGTCGGAAGGCATTCCGACCGCCGTGCCGTGCGCCTTGAGCTTCGTGGTCGGGCAGTTCGCCATGAGCCCGTCGAGCACCGGAGTGCGCGCGAGCCTGACGGCGTCGCCGTCCGCATATCTGCCGTAGCCGACGCCGTCGAGGATGCAGAGCACCACCGGACCGCGGCGGGGCGTGAATTCGGGATTTTTCTTCAATGCGTGCAACATAACTTCAAACTCCTCTATTTAGCTGCGGTGCCCCTCGACCTGAGCCGAGATGACGCCTTTTTTACTGGTTTCGCAGAAATGGATGAACTCCCGGACCTCCGGAATCTGCGGAAGCTCCGTGCGGATCCTCTCAAGCGCATTCGTCGGAATGAGCCCGCTGCGGTAGTAGATGCGGAAGATCTGCTTGATGACCGAGATCGTCTCCGTCGAAAACCCAGCGCGCTGCAGCCCGACCTTGTTGATCATCTTGACGCCGCCGTTGCGCCCCTCGGCCATCATGAACGGCGGGATGTCCTTCGAGAAGACCGATCCGCCCGAGATGATCGCGTAGCGCCCGACCCGGCAGAACTGGTGGATCCCGACCAGCCCCGAAATCAGGACGTTGTCGAAGATCTCACAGTAGCCGGCGGTCCCGGCATAGCCGACGTAGATGACGTTGTTCCCGACGGTGCAGTTGTGCGCGACGTGGGTTGCGTTCATGAACATATTGCAATTTCCGATCCGGGTCTCGGTGCCGGGCTGGGTGCCGGTGTGGATCGTGCATCCTTCGCGGAAGATGTTCCCGTCGCCGATATTCAGGTAGGTCGCCTCGCCCGGGACGACCGAATGATCCTGCGCCGGCTGTCCGAGCGCCGCGAACGGGTGGACGACGTTCTCTTTGCCGAGCGTCGTGTACCCGTCGATGTTACAGTGCCCGATGAGGCGCGTTCCCGCCCCGATCTTCACGTTCGGGCCGACATAGCAGAAAGGGCCGACTTCGACGCCGTCTTCGAGCGCCGCTCCGTCGGCGACAATTGCGGAGGGGTGGATTTTCGGCATGATGCAGTATACCTCGCACTTTCAGGATTCATATGAGTTTACGTAATATACCATCAAATCCGCCGACTATCAAATCCGCGCGCTTGCAAATCCCGGGAAAAGAGCGTATTTTAACTGGAAAGGATTGCATACTCGGATGAAACTCTGTCTGGTTCTCGACCGGTTGCGCAGCGCGCACAACACCGGCAACATATTCCGCATCGCCGAAGCGCTCGGCGCGGAGATCGTCGGGTGCGGGTATACCCCCGTCCCGCCGCACCCGAAGCTCGCAAAAACCGCGATGGGGGCGGACGCAATGGTGCGCTGCCGGACCATGCCGGACGCGGCGGAGGCGATCCGCATGCTGCGCTCCGAAGGGTACCGGATGATCCTCGCCGCCGAACCGGGCCCGGGGAGCGTCTTCGCCTGGGAGAAGAAATATGAGTTCCCGCTCGCGATCGTGCTCGGGAACGAGGCGCTCGGCGTGTCGCCCGAAGCGCTTGCCGAAGTCGACGGCCTCGTCGGCCTGCCGATGCTCGGGGAGAAAGCGTCGATCAACGTCGGCAACGCGGCCGCCGCCATCCTCTATGCGATCGTGGCGGTCACCCAATACGGAGCTGGAAAGCAATGAAGATCATACTGGTCGGCAAGAATCTCGGGGACATCCGTCCCCTGCTCGCATCCAACGGGTTCATCGAAGAGTGCGACGCGCCGGAGCTGGTCGTCGCGCACGGCGGGGACGGCGCGCTGCTCGGGGCCGCGCGCGCATACCCGTATCTGCCGCTGCTGCCGATCCGCGACGCGCGCACCGCGCCGCTCTGTCCGCAGCATGAGTGCACATTGCAGCTCGCGGCGTTCCGCGAAAAACGCACGCGCCTCACACGCATGCCGAAGGTCTGCGGCTCGGTCCGCGACGTCACGCTGCATGCGCTCAATGACGTGTTCCTGCACAATAACGACCGTTCGAGCGCGCTGCGCTACCGTGTCAGGATCAATGCGGAGCTCTATGCGAACGAGGTCGTCGGCGATGCGGTCGGCATCTCGAGCGTCCACGGCAGCACAGCCTATTACAAGAGCATCACCCACAGCCTGTTCCGGGTCGGGATCGGGCTGGCTTTCAGCAATTCGACCGAGGAGGTCAGCCATCTTGTGCTGGACGCCTCTTCGACCGTCGAAATCGAAGTCGTCCGCGGCCCCGGGATCCTCATTGCGGACAACTCCCCCGAGCGCCCGCTGGTTTCCGAGGGTGAAATCGTGACCTTCCGCCAGTCCGGCGGACACGCGGACGTCTACGGGCTCGAAAATTTCATGTGCCCGGCCTGCCGCGCGCTCCGCCACCCGAGCCCGCAGCCGCGCCCCGCGGGGTGGCCCTTCTGACCATGCGCGGCAGCTCCGACAAAAAGATCGCCTGGATCGCGGGATGCACCCTCTTCCTCGCGGGGATCGCACTGCTCTGGTTCAACAACCCCGACCATACCGACTGGATGCCCCCCTGCCCGCTCTACGCGCTCACGGGGCTCTACTGCGCCGGGTGCGGGACCGGGCGCGGGCTGTATGCGCTGATCCACGGCGACATCCTCGCCTGCGTCCGGATGAATCCCCTGCTCATCCCCCTGGCCGCCGTCGCCGTACTGCTGTTCCGGAAGCCGAACCTTGCGGCCAAACCCGCGGTCCCGCTCGCCATCGCCGCCGTCATCATCCTTTACTCCATCCTGCGCAATCTTCCCCAGCTCTCTTTTCTCGCCCCGCACTGAGCGTTCAGCGCGCTCCCGGCGCGCTGCGGCCGTGCAGCAGAACGCGCCACAGGAAGAGCGGGTTGCCGATAATGTAGCGCCGGAACAGCCGGCGCGGCTCCTGATAGAGCCGGTAGGTCCATTCGAGCTTCAGCCGGCGCATCCAGAGCGGCGCGCGGGGAATCCGCCCCGAGGCGAAGTCGAGCAATCCGCCGACCCCGATCGCGACTTTGCAGTCCAGTTCGCCGAGATGCTCCGCGATCCACAGCTCCTGCCGCGGCGCGCCGAGGGCGACGAGCAGCAGATCGGGGGTCGCCGCGCGGATCCGGGCGGCGACTTCGGCGTCGCGCCCGGCGAAATACCCGTGCTCCGCCCCGGCAATCCGGGTTTCGGGATAAAGCCCGGAGAGCCGTTCCGCCGCTTTCTCCGCAATGCCGGGCGCGCCTCCCAGCAGGTAAATCCGGTATCCGGCCCGGCAGAGGTGCGGGAGCATATCCGTCCCGTTCACGTTATCCGCAACCGGCGTGCCGAGAAGACGCGCGGCGATGGCGGCGCCGACGCCGTCCGCCCAGACGCGCTCCGCGCGGGCCAGCACGGCACGGTAGGCCGGATTTCTGTAAGCGAGGTTCAGGCAGTCCGCATTGATGAAAGCACAGAAGCTGCACGGCGCGTTCTCCCGGCGGACCATCGCGGCGATGCCGTCCAGCGCCTCCGCCATCGTTTCCGTGGAAAACCGTACACCGAACACCTCTGCGGCTGGCCGCTCTGCCTGGCTGCTCATAAGACTCTTCCGTTGATTTGATGTGAAAATTTCCTTACTATAGCAACGGAACCGGAAAAATCAAATCATCCGTTGAACTTGCGCGTCGATTCGCGCAGCAGCAGCGTCTCGTCGAAGGTGACGACCCTGCGTTCGAGTTCCCTGCCCTCGATCTGGTCGAGCAGCAGCTTCACCGCCATGCGGCCGATCCCGGCCGACGGCAGCTTCATCGTGGTGATGCCCGGGCGCAGCCGCCCGAGCGGATAGACGTCGTTGAAGGTCACGATGCTCACATCGTCCGGAACGGAGAGCCCGTGGCGCGCAAGCTCGCCGAGCAGGTCGATCGCAAAATAGTGGATGTAGCAGACCACCGCGCTCGGGCGGGTCGCGGAGAGCATCCGCTCCGCGGTGAACTCCTCGATCGTCTGGTTCGCGATTTCGATCCCGTCCTCCAAGCCCGCCTGCGTCATCGCGTCGCGATACCCCGCGATGCGGTCCCCGATGCTGTAATGCTCGACCGCCTCCGTGCCGTGGAAGAACACGATGCGGCGGTGGCCGAGGCTGATGAGATGACGGGTCGCGAGCTGCGCCCCCCGGTAGTCGTTCAGCAGGATCTGCGGCAGCGCGCGCTCCGTCTTCGCATTCACGAGCACGGAGGGCAGCCGCGTCTCCTCGAGCAGTCCGGCGACACGGTCGCCCAAAGTTTCGAATGCGAGGCAGCCGTCGAGCCTGCCGGAGGAGAGGATCTGCGCATATTCCTCCTCCGGCATTCCACCGAAGATGTTCAGCAGCTGGTAATGCCTCGCCGCGAGCACCTCCGCCATCGAGTCGAAGATCTCCTCATAGACGCCGGTCAGCGGCGAGGTGTTGCGGCTGCACAGCAGTCCGATCGTCTGGGTGCGGCTCTTCGAGAGCGCAACGGCGCGCCAGTCCGGGCGGTAGCCGAGCGTGCGGGCCGTGTCGAACACCCGCCGCCGCGTTTCGGGCGAAAGCGGCGATTCGCTCTCCGGCAAATTCAGCGCCTTGCTGACCGTCGATTTCGAAAGGCCGCACCTGCGCGCGACATCGGCTATCGTGACACGTTCCGCCATTTTCCGCTTCCCATCTATGAAACCGTTTTCATCCTATACTCAATATATCCCGGATTCCTCCATCTGCAAGTGTTCCTGAAAAAAAAATCAATTTTTGAAGAAAGCCTATTGACATTTCAGATAAAATCGGTCATACTTAATACCAGTTCATATTTTTTCAAAGCCAGATCAGATGGAGGTTTTACAATGAAATCAGGAAACCGGTTTCATAAACTATTTTCACCGGCCTTGAGTACGGGAGCCGCCGCACTCATAACGCTCGCCGCAACGCCGGCGGCGGCGGACGGCGTTGCCCCTGCCCGGCTCGAACGGCTGTCGCGCGGCATCAACGCGAGCCACTGGTTCGCCCAGGTGTTCGCCCGCGAAGGCTACGGCCCGGAGCACTTCCGGAACTATTTCGGGCGCCGGGACGCGCAATTCATCGCGAACTCCGGGCTGAAGCACGTGCGGCTCTCCGTCGAGCCGAAGGGGCTGTTCGACCCGGACACCCCCGGCACGCTCGGCGGCGAGCGCCTCGCGGAGCTCGACCGCGCGATCCGCATGCTGCTCTCCTGCCGCCTCGCCGTGATCGTCGACATCCACACCTACGGAGAGTTCATCGACAAACTCGCGGACGACAACGCCCATCTCGACGCCGTCGCGAAATTCTGGGAAGCGCTCGCCGCGCACCTGAAGCAGTACGATCCGGAGTACCTCTACCTCGAACTCCTGAACGAGCCCCAGATCCGCAGCGCCGCCCGCTGGCAGCTCATCGCCGGGACCCTCGCCGGCGCGGCGCGGCGCGGCGCCCCGGAGCACACGCTCATCGTGACCGGCAAAGAGTGGTCGAACATCGACGACCTGCTTGTGCTGAAACCGCTTTCCGACCGCAACATCGTCTACAATTTTCACTTTTATGAGCCCGGGGTCTTCACGCACCAGGGCGCGGGCTGGTCGTATCCGCCGTGGGCGAAAGTCCGTGGCGTCCCCTACCCCGTGACTCCGGAGATCCTGAAAGCGTCCGGCGCATCCGCCGGGGACGAATCCGGCCGGAAAGCGCTCGAACAGTACGCCCGGGAACGGTGGAACGCCGCGAAAATCGCCTCCCGGATCGAAAAAATGGCTGCGTGGGGGCGGAAACACAGCGTCCCGCTGACCTGCAACGAATTCGGCGTCTACATCAGATACGCCCCCGCCGCCGACCGCCTGCGCTATCTCTCCGACACCCGCAGGGCGCTCGAAAAGGCCGGTATCGGCTGGACCATGTGGGACTACGCCGAAAATTTCCGCCTCGTCAAACCGCGGGAAGGCGGCCGGGTCGATTTCGACGACGGCCTTTCCGAGGCCCTGGGGCTGCGGTGAAAAACCATTTCAAGGAATTCCACGGTATCAGATATCAACCCGGAAAAAGGTGAAACAGATGAAACACACTTTCGCACATTCACTCCATCGCCGGCCGGATGCCGGGCGGCTCCGCAGGACGGGCAGCTTTACCCTCATCGAGCTCCTGGTCGTGATTGCAATCATTGCGATCCTCGCATCCATGCTGCTGCCGGCGCTGCAGCAGGCGCGCGAGACGGCCCGTTCGACCTCGTGCCTCTCGAATCTCCGCGGCATCGGGCAGGCCGTCCAGCTCTACTGCATGGAGAACCAGAGCTACTTCCCCTCCAAGGACTACTGTTACTTCGACGGCAAAAAGACCAACTGGAAGGTCGGACTCGAAAACATGCTCTCGGGCGCCACGCAGGAGAAACGGGCAAAGATTTTCAGCTGCCCCGGCGCGAAGCTGCCGAGCATCGAGGGATCGGTCCACTACGCGCCGCACCACAAGCTCTTCACGAACCCGCCGTCGACCGGCGGCCGCAACCCGTACAAGCTGGAGTGGATCCGGCGCCCCTCGCTCCTCATCGTGATGGCCGACACCCAGCAGATCGGCGGCGGCTTCAACGGAAAGGGCGCTGACGTCCTCTCGGCCATCAACAACGGGACCGTCCTCGACTACAGCCCGGACACCGCTGAGACCCCGGTCCTGCTGAACACCGCCGTCATGAACCGCGACCACGAAAAGGATTATTACGGCGGCGGCGATTTCCGCTGGAGGCACAAAGGCGACCGCATCTGCAATTTCATCCATGCGGACGGACACGCCGGCAGCGCGAGTTACCAGCCCGGGGCCGTACAGTGCCACGACATCCGGCTCAAGCACATCGCGACCGACAAGCATTAACGGAGGATGCACCCATGCTGAAATTCACCCTGCTGCTCATCACATTGAGCTTCGCCTCCGCTTTCGCGCTGGAGCTCTCCGGCGAATGGCGGCTCCTGCCGGGCAGCGACCCTCTGGAGAAAACCGCCGCGGAGATGTTCGCGGAGGAAGCGGCGGAACGGTTCGGAACCCGCCCGGCATCCGGCGCCGCGCTCCCGGCGCTCGTGATCGGAACCGTCGAGACCTCCCCCCGGATCGCCGCCGAACATGCGAAAGAGCCGTTCCGCTTCGACCCGTCGAAGCCGGAATCGTTCCACGCCGTGCTGCGCGGCAGCACGCTCCATATCGCCGGCGCGACCCCGAAGGGGGCGATGAACGGCGCGTTCCGGCTGCTCGACCGCAACCGGAAGAACGTCGACGGCCTTGACCTCGTCGGAATCCCGAACTTCCGCTACCGCGCCGCCGGACACAAGAACAACCAGTCGCCGCCGCCGGAGTGGAGCGACGACGACCAGGGCAAATACTACGCGCGGCACTACATCAACGCGGTCTGGGGCGAGAAGCTCCAGCCGCAGCTCCCGTATGAGGTCCGGAAGAAATACGGGCTCAAGCTCATGGCCGAGCTGCGCATCCCCTGCGCCGCAACCGACACGTGGTGGAACGACCCGGCCAACACCGAAGCGGTTTTCCACCGCACGGAGAAGGACAACCGGCGGGTCATCAGCCCGTTCGCCCCGGCCGGGCGCAAATGGTATCTCGACAATTTCGGCAGGCTCTACCGGGAGAACCCGGACCTCGCCGTCTTCTACGGAATCTTCGGAGACTACAATGCGATCCCGGCCGAGCGGAGCGTGAACGCCGCAACCCGCGCCCCCTTCGGACATTCGCGCGAGGAGACCATCATCGAGATCCTGAAGCTCATGCGCGAGGCGGTCGGGGAAAAGTCCGGCATCGTGCCGCGCGCCTGGCTCTGGCACGCGTTTTACGGCCGCCGCACCGAAGAGCTGGCCTTCATGCGGAAGCTCGATTCCCTCGGCTTCGGCGTGATGTACAACGAGGCGGGCAACAACGACGACTGGGTCATCCGCCTCAACAACTTCGATCCCGCCGCGCTGGAATCGAAGGACGGGCGGCCCGTCCTCGGCGAGGATTACATCTCGCTCGTCTCGGCGGGCGGCGCCTGCGAAAGCGTGAACCCGGTCATCGGCATGCCGCTGCCGCGCGTCGCCGCGCACAAGATTTCGCTGCTGGCCGACGCGGGCGTGAATGACTTTGTGCTCTGGTGGGCGAGCGCCGAGGGGTGGACCTACCAGCCGAATCTCGAAGTCATCGCGGAACTCATCTGGCGAAAGGATTTCAAGCAGTTCACGTCAAAGCAGTTCGATGCGGCGCTCCCGCTCCTGCGCGAGATCGCGGAGCGTGACTTCGGTCCCGGAATCGCCCCGAAACTGCTCGACTACTACCGCAAATTCGACGCGGCGCTCGTGAACGACCAGCCGCTCTACCAGCCGCGCCGGGAGGAGGCCCAGGGCGACCCCGCGAAAAACGGCCTGCACATCTACGACTGGTGGCAGCGGCTCGGCATCTACACCGAGCCCGGCTTCGGCGGCCCGTTCCCGGAACCGGTGACCGTTCCCGCGCTCTCAAACGCCAAGCGGTTCAAGAATATGAACTGGGGCGTCAACCCGTACACGATCGCGAATTACGAAGCCGTCCTGGGCAAACTGAAAGCCGTGCAGGAGGAGTTCGCCGGGACCGTCGCCGCGCTTCCGGCCGGAAAGAGCCGCGAACGCCTCGAAGCGATGTACAACTGGGCACAGCTCTATTACCTGCTGCTCGAATCGCAGTACCTGCACCTGAAAGGGCTGTATGCGCTGCGGCAGATCGGGGAGAATCCAGACCCGGCCGCGGCGCGCAGGGCGGTCGAACCGGTCACTGGGGAGAGCATCCGCAACACGCAGAATCTGCTTGCGCACCTGAAGAAATTCGCCCCGAACATGAACCTCACCGAGGGCATGGGCGGCGCGGTGAACAACCGCGGCAGCGTCGCAAAGGAGACGGCGCTCCTCGAATCGAAGCTCGTCGCGATGAAGCTGTGGCTGAACAGGAGCCGGAACCTCGCGCTCAACCGTCCGGTCAAAGCTTCGAGCGTCGACTCCCGCGCGGCGGAGCGCGATGCGAAATACGCCGTGGACGGCGACAGCGAAACGGTCTGGTCCTCCGACTACAAAGACGGCCAGTGGATCGAAGTCGACCTCGGCGCGGAATATCCGGTTGAAGTCGTGATCCTCGGCTGGCGGAACGCATTCGCAAAGGAGTTCGCGCTCGAACTCTCCGCCGACGGTAAAAAGTGGACGGCCGCATATCACACGGCCGACGGCAAAGACGGCGACATGTCGATCCCCCTGCCCCCGGGGAGCCGGGCGCGCCATATCCGGATCAACTGCATCCGGCGCGGAACCCCGTGGTGGGGCTTCGCCCTGCGGGAGATCGCCGTCTATTGACGCAGCCCCCTTCCGGACAGCAAAAAGCGCCGGGGCAAACATGCTCCGGCGCTTTGCTCTCTGCCGTCAGTATTTGCGGCGCAGCTCGATCACGCGGCCCTGGATCGAAACCTCGTCCCCGGGGTAGATCTGGACATTGTATTCCGGATTGGCCGGACGCAGCTCAATGCGTCCCTGCGTCTTCGGGAAATAGCTCTTGACCGTGACCTCGCCGCCCTGCAGCAGCGCCACGACGATGTCGCCGCTCCTCGGCTTCACATCGGTCTGGGCCACGATCACAATATCGCCGTCGTAGATGCCGAGATCACGCATGCTCTCGCCCTGCACGCGCAGCGCGAAAAGGCTTTCCGGCGGAATATCCGGGGCAAGCTGGCTGCTGACGCAGATGTCGCCTTCCTTGTACGCAATGCTTTCGGAGGGGGCCCCCGCATTAACCCGCCCGAGCAGCGGAATCAGCAGCGCCCCCGCAGGAACCTTGTTCTTCGCGTGCGCACGGCAGGAGAGGCTGATGCTGCGCGCCTTGGAGCTGCGCGACAGCTGCTTCTTGCGCTGCAGCGCCCGCAAATGAGCAAACACCGTGGAGGTCTTGATGCCGAAATGATCGGCGATCTCATACACCGTCGGGGCCATTCCCTCGCGATCGAGGAATTCCTCGATGAACTCCAGGATGTTCTTCTGTTTTTCGGTCAATGTCTTCATATCTCACTCCTCCTCTGGTTGTGAAAATCCGGTCGCGTCAGAGACGGAACCCCGAAGCCCCGATCGAATACTGCCCGTCTCCGACCTTGCCGACACGGACATAGTAGAGAAAATCGCGCCGCATCGGCTTGCCTTCGGAATCCTTCTTCTCATAAGTCATCTTCCAGACGTAGGACTGGAAAATGATCTGGTCGAGCATGGTCACAAGTTCCATGTTCACAAGCTCGCCCTGTTCGCGGGCGGCCGCATCGAGAACCTCCTGGAACTTCTCAGGGGTCAGCTGCTTCTGCTTCTCCGGAGAGATGACTTTCCTGAATTTCTCGATGTCCCTGTCACGGAACGCCGCGGCAAAGTTCGCCATGTAATCCTCCGCGACCTTCCGGGCGCCTTCATCGCGATCGCTCTCCGACATCCTGACGATCGGCGGGAGCGGGTGTTCCTCCGTCGTCGTGCAGCCCGGCAGAAGCACCCCCGCCAGCAGCGCGGCGGCAGGCATCGTGTAATTCAGCACCCTCATATCGTACGACTCCTCTTTCGGTTAGTTGCGATGCTCGCGGCAGAACGCATCGAGCCGTTTCGCCGCGTCACGGATATTCTCTTCGGAACAGGCGTAGGAGAGCCGGATCTGCCCTTCCGCGCCGAACGAACAGCACGGGATCGCGGCGAGCTTCTCCTCGGCCAGCAGCCGGTTGCAGAACTCTTCGGAGCTCATGCCGAACGAGCTGATATCGCACAGCAGATAAAACGCCCCCTGCGGGCGGATGCACTTCACGCCCGGAATCGCCGACACAAGATCGTAGACCAGGTCGCGCCGCTTCGCGAATTCGCCGCACATGTGCGCGACCTCCCTGTCGGCCTTTCCCTCGAGCGCGGCAATCGCGCCGTACTGCGCAAAGGTCGTCGCGTTGCTGGTCGTATGGCTCTGAAACGCGATGATCCGCCGGGCCAGCCAGCGCGGCGCGCGCAGGTAGCCGAGCCGCCAGCCGGTCATCGCATAGGTCTTCGAGAAGCCGTTCACGGTCACGACATGCTCGTTGGCCTCTTCGGAGAGCGACCCGATGCTCACATGCGGCTTGTCCGCATCGTAGGTGAGCTTCTCGTAAATTTCATCGGCGAGGATCATGATGTTGCGCCGGACCGCGATCTCCGCGATCTTCTCGAGCGTCTCGCGGCGGTAGACGGCGCCGGTCGGATTCGTCGGCGTGTTCAGGATCAGCAGCCGGGTGTGTTCGGTGACGGCCGCTTCGAGATCGGCCGGGTCAAGCTCGTAGTTGTTCTCCATCCGGGTCGGGACCTCGACGACCTTCGCGCCGACCGCCGTGACCATCTCGGGGTAGCTCAGCCAGTACGGCGCCGGGATGATCACCTCATCTCCGGGCCCGCAGAGCGCGGCGATGGCGGAAAAGCAGGAGAATTTCGCGCCGGGCGCGACGACGATCTCGTCCCACGCGCAGCCGATGCCGTTTTCCTTCTGGAACTTCGCGGCGATGAGCTTGCGCAGCTCGGGGGTTCCGCTGGCGGGAGTATAAGTGACCTTGCCGGCGTTGAGAGCCGCGATGCAGGCCTCCTTCAGCGGCTGCGGCGTGTCGAAATCCGGCTCGCCCGCGCACATGCTGCATACATCGTGCCCCTGCTCCTTCATCTCCTTGGCCATCGCAGTGATCGCAAGCGTGGCGGAGGGGTGAAGATGACACATGAAACCGGAGGAACTCTTAAGATCGTTCATGATGCGGAACAAACTCCCTGTTGTGGTATAAACGCTTTCGGCGCCGTCAGTTCAGTCTTTCAATCCAAGCGTCTAATATAGCATGCACATTTCCGCAATTCAATGCGGGACTATTATCTTTCATCCGAATTTTTTATCATTTCTGACAGTCCGGGCAGTAGGCGGAAGTACGCCCGCCGATCCGCTGAGCGACGATTTCCGTTCCGCATTTCATACATGGCTGCCCGGCCCGGCCGTAGACTTCGATCTCCTGCGCGAATTTCCCCTCGCTGCCGTCCACATTCAGAAAATCCGAGATGGAACTGCCGCCGAGCTCGATCGCCCTGGAGAGGATCCGCTTCGACTCCGACACGAGTTCCGTACATTCCTTCCGCGTGAGCTTCCCCGCCGGCCGCAGCGGCGAAATCCCCGCGGCGAACAGGGCCTCCGTGGCATAAATATTACCGATTCCGGGAACGACGGCATTGTCCATCAGGAAACACTTCACACTGCCGGACTTTCCGCGCGAGGCGCGGTACAGGTAGCCGCCGTCGAACTCTTCCGTCAGCGGCTCCGGGCCGAATCCGCCCAGCTCCGCCGGAATCCCCCCCGGCCGCGGCAGCGCGCACACCTTGAGCACGCTGAAACGGCGCGTGCACTCGAAACGGAACGCGCGGCCGTCGTCGAGGTGCAGGAACACATGCTCGTGCTTCCGGCGCGGGATCCCCGCATCCTCGACCCGGACGACGCCGCTCATGCCGAAGTGCATCAGAAGCGCCCTCCCATCCGACAGTTCCGCTATCACATAACGGCCGCGCCGCCGGACCCCGGCGACAGACAGCCCTTCGAGCCCGGCGGAAAGCAGCGGCGTCAGGGGCTCGCGCATCGCCGGTGAAAAAACCTCCACCCTGACGATCGTCCTGCCCGTCATGGCCCGTCCGAGAGCTCTCCCGATATTTTCCGCCTCCGGCAATTCCGGCATAATCCTATCCCATATTTCCTGAAGTTGAAACAATTGCACCCGGTATCCGACGTAATATAATATGCTTTTCCGAAAATAAAATTCACGGATGGCCATTTTTATAAAAAAATCGGATTTTTTCTCTAAAGAGTCATACTTCCTGCAAAGAAATCCGGAAAAGAAGAGAGATCATTGAGGTTGACATCGGTATAATTCGCACGTTCCGACTCAAAGTTGTCCAACTCATCCGGTTTCTCCGCGGCGAGGATCGCCGCGGCCAGAGAAGTGTTTCCGCAAACCCGGATGCGTTCCTCCGGCAGCGGCGGAATAAGGCCGGCGCGCTTTGCCGGGCCGGGGTCCAGTGCCGCGGCGAAGCCGCCGCAGAGCCACAGCACGTCAAGCTCCTCTGCCCGGATTCCGGCGTAATCGAGCAGCGCGAGCACGCCGCCTCCGATCGCGGCTTTCGCCTTCAGCAGGGATTCGACGTCGGATTCGGCGATCGACAACCGCGAGGAGAGCATGCACCGGCAGCCGCTCTCCGGCGTGCCGGGCAGCAGCCGGCCGAGCCGTTCAAGGCGGCCGCGGTCGAAACGCCCGTGCCCGTCGAGCAGCCCCGCGGCGCGGGCGGAGGCGAGGAAATCGACCAGCCCGGTCCCGCAGATGCCGTCGAGCCTGCGCAGGTCTCCGCCGATCACATGGAAGCGGAAGTAACCGGATTCGGAGATCGTCAGATGGTCGATCGCGCCCGGACGCGCGCGGCAGCCCACCGCCGAAGAGGTCCCTTCGAACGCGGGCCCGGCGGCGGCGGCGGAGGCGTAACGGCGGCCGCCGCAGGAGAGCACCATTTCGCAGTTCGTCCCGATATCGAGCAGCAGTTCGTTCCGGCCGGGGTCGCGCCCGAAGCCGGTGACAGCGATCCCGCCGGTGATGTCGCCACCGACGCTGCCCGAGAGCGCGGGCCAGAGCATGACCGGCGCGCCGGGATTCACGGCGAGCCCGTACGATCCGGCCGCCCGGACCGGGAAGCGCAGCAGCCGCGGCCGGAACGGCGCCTCACCGATCGACGCGGGCGAAACGCCGCAGAAGATATGGCTCATCACGGTGTTCGCCGCGACGGCGACCCGGCAGACGGAATCCGGCGAAGCCGTCAGACGGAGGAGCAGCGGATTCAGCGCCTCCTCGACCAGCACCCGCCGCAGTTCCCCGAGCGCCCCGGGGGAGCGTCCGGCCGCGACGATCCGGTCGATCACATTGTCGCCGAACCTCCCCTGCGGATTCGGGACGCCCGCCGCAGCGCGGATCACGCCGTCTTCGACCAGGGCGGCCGCGACGGTCGTGGTCCCGATGTCGAATGCGACGGCGGGGCCGGGCAGCGCGCCGGCGAGCGCCGGGACGATCCGGCAGCCGGTTTCGACGTGTTCGTCCGTGCGCAGGAGCGAGCTCTCCGGAACGGAGACCTCCCCCGCTCCTCCGGCCGGGAACGCGGCGCAGGAGTTCACCGCGCGCGGCCCCTGCGCATCCGCGTCATACGCTTCGCCCGCGATGAGGAAGCGCCCGGAAAGGAGCGTGACGCGGCAGCGGCCGCAGCGGTTGTTGCCGCCGCAGCGCAAGTCGAGCCGGATTCCGGCCTCCCCCAGCGATTCGCTGAGCGGCCGCCCCTCCGGCGCGTCGACAGCCCCGGCGCGCCCCCCGTATCTGACAAAGAGTTTCATGCTGCATATCCGTTCTTCAGTTTACCGAATATACAGCGGAAGCCCCCCGCGTTCAAGCGGGAGAGACCGTTTTTTCAGCGGACGTTCACTTCAACGCGGCCGGAGCGAGGCTCCTGCCGTCGCCGTTCCAGATGAACTTCTCCCCCCAGACCGGCATCCAGACGTTTTCGCAGGAGAGGACTTTCCGGCAGTCGCCGAGGCCGTTTTCATATGTCCAGCGCGCGTTGCCGACCGCGTGGCCGAGCTCGAGCACGTGGGACATCAGAATGTATCCGGGCTTCACGTAATTCTTTGCGGCATTCTCGATATTCATCCCGACCCGGATGTGCGGGATGAAAATGTCGACCGGTTTCTCCACCTCGAACTGCGCGGGGTCGCAGGCGTCCCCGGTGTGGAGGATCACGCAGTCCCCCGCCGACGGGCCGCAGTCGATTTCATAGATGTTCACGAACTTCAGGAGTTTCCTGTTGTGGTCGGCCTGCAGGGTGCGCACGGCGGCCTCGCCGAACCTGAACCGGCGCGGTTCGGAGAATTTCCATTTGTTTTCGCGGAAATTCGTCACGACCGGTTTCCCGGCCGCCTCCATCGCCTCGAACAGCGGCTTCCAGACATGGTCGCCGTGGCTGTGGGTCACGAGTATGAAGTCGAGATAAGGCGCGAGCTCCGCCGCGCGGCGGTGATAGAGATCGATCCCGAAACACTGCTTCGGCGTCCTGATCACATATCCCATGTTGTAGATGTGCCAGATCATGGCGCTCCCCTCCGGGACGACGGCAGACTTCACATCCGACAGCACGCGATCAAATGCATCATTATAGTAATAGAGCGTGGGCGACTCCTGCTCCATGCGCCTCGCCTCTTCGTCGCCGGAGCGGCGGTATCCGGCAAACGCCTTCGGAGTGAGGCCGTCCGCGGCCTCCTGCAGCACGGAAAGCGCATCGAGCCTGGACTGCGTCACATTGCGGCTGTCCGTCGACTTCAGCCGCCCGACCGCGGCGCGGCCGGCTTCCGGCGACGCCGCGCAGAACGCCGGCACAAGCGCGAGGGCGAAAAACCAATTGCGGAAACGGTTCATGACGACTCTCCTCATTTGTACTTTCAGTTGGCCGGGTAGCTCTGCCACCCGGCGAGATTTCCGCCCGAGACCTTCTGCCGGGGCGACATGTAGGTGCGCCGTTCCGTTGCGAGCACCGTATAGTCGAGCGTCCGCACGCTGCCGTCGAGGAACGCGAAATTCGCGGCGCGGGCCGGGTGGCGCAGGTAGATCGTGCCCCACGCATACGGCCCCTCCGCACCCGGATCCTTGATCAGGCTCGATACGGCGGCATTCGTGTCGAGATACGGACGGCCGCTGGTCGCGTCGTAGAAGTTCGGCATGCAGTCGCCGGTCACGAACGGCCGGGCGCCGATCAGCTGCGCCTCCCGCAGGACATGCCCGCGCTTGACCATGGTTCCGGAGTTGTTGCCGAGCGCGTACCCGAAGGTTCGCATCGCCAGGCCGTACGAGATGCTGTCGGAGCCGTTGGTCGCCTCCGTGGTGAAACCGGTCCATTCGAACTGCGGTTCGGCGGGGCATTTCCAGAGCTCCCCGCTGTGCAGATAGAGCGCGTCGAGCATATTCGCCCAGTGCGCGTACTTTCCGCCGTGCGCGGAGCTCCTGCTGACGGCGGCCGGCAGCAGCCAGTCGTTGTACTCGTCGGAGTAGACGACGTAAGCGAGGATGATCTGCTTGAGGTTCCCCGAGCAGCTTGTGCGCTTTGCGCTTTCCCGCGCCCGTCCGAGCGCCGGCAGCAGCATCGCGGCAAGAACCGCGATAATCGCAATCACAACGAGCAGTTCGATGAGAGTAAAGGCGTTTCGTTTCATATTCATTCCTGGATTTGATTGAAACCGGGGCGGATCCCCGGGGCGTTGTATCATAAGATAGCGCATCCCGGACGCGATTCCAGATGAAAAACAAAAAGCAAACTCTTTCGTAACAGCAGTTTAACACGTATTAGAAATTCATTTGCTCCTGTCCCGCCGGGTGGATTTTTCTGAAAAACGTGCCATATTATCCGCAACCCGCAAACCAACAGGAGAATCGCCATGCCGGTCCATCTGAAACATCTTGCAATACTCGCGCTGCTGTGCGCCGCCGCCGCCCTTTCCGCCCTGAACTGGCCGGTAACGCCGGAGCCGGAGCTGCACGGCGCCGCGATGGAACGTGTCGCGGCATTCGCAAAGGAGTTCGCCGGGACGCCGGACGCCCGCGCGGCGGAGGCCCTGCTCCGCAGCGGCCCGTCCGCCAACTTCGGCTGGATCGGCGGGACACTGGAATTCGCTTCTGGTGTGCTCGAACGGAATCCGCCGCAGAGCGGAAAAGAGCGGATCCGCGAAGCTGCGCTGCGCATCATGGACTATCCGCTGCATGTGAACAACAAGGCTCCGGAAGCGCCCGCCGCGTTGAAGCAGGCGTGGCAGGCCGCCGTCGACCGGCTGCACGCCCGCGCCATGGAGCGGATGCTCCGCGAAATCGACGCTCCCGGGCCGGAAACGGGGCTCACCGTCTGGAAGTTCTACAATATGGGTTTCGTCGTGAAATCGAGGAACCGCACCATCGGGTTCGACCTCTGGCCCGGCGCCGTTTCCGGACGGGAATACACGCCGGAACAGCTCGATGTGCTGACCCGGAAGCTCGATGCGCTCTTCATCAGCCATGAACACGGCGACCATGTTTCACGGCAGCTGGCGGAGGCGCTGCTGAAGGCGGGGAAAACGGTCGTCGCGCCGGAGCCGGCGAAGGCGCTGCCGGGAGTCCGCTCCCCGAACCTCGTCGCCATGTACGGGCCGAACGCCGAGCGGCGGCTCGCCGGGATGCGGATCCGCGCACTGCCCGGCACGCAGGGGAAGACGCCGTGCAACGTCTACATCGTCACGCTGGATGGAATGAACGTCATCCATAACGGCGACAACACCGACCATGCGGTCTACCACGCCCTCGCGGCGATGGGGAAGATCGACCTCGCGCTTTCGAACTGCTGGTCCGGCTTCGCTCCTTACTTCGCCCCGGCCCGCCCGGCGATGGCCGTCACGGCGCATGAGAACGAACTTTCCCACCGGGTGCAGAACCGCGAGTCGTTCAAAGAGGTGTTCGAACGGCTCGGAAAAGTGGAAAATCCGCCGCCGGTACTCATCATCGACTGCGGCGAGAGTGTCCGTTATCCCGCCGACTGAGCGGAACGGAGGTGCTCCGGAAAGCGCCGAACGCCTTCCCTGCTCTTTTTTACGCTTCGCCGGCTTCCATCCCCGCCCGCTCGCCCGCCAGGAAGAACCGCCTCGCCCTGACCAGAACCAGACAGTAGATCGCAAGCAGGACCAGACGGCAGACGGAACCGAAAACGACGCCGAACACCATTCCGATCGTCTGAGCGGTGCCGCCGTCCTGCGGAATAAGAAAAGCGCAGATGATCTGCTGGAGGATGCTCGCCGCCGTGAGGCCGGCACAGATCCAGCCGCAGACGACTCCCCAGCGCAGGTGCAGCAGAAGTGCGATATTCGCGGCCAGCCCGACGAGGCCGAGCACTCCGAACAGCGCGGCTTCGACCGCGACATAACCGGAAAACTCCTGCGCGCCGAGCGACGGAACCAGAACGATCACCAGCCAGACCAGCAGTGAAATCAGCGACTGAAGCGTCCGCAAGCTGCAGAACACAAGGTCGGCAATTGCCCACCCCTTCACGAACTTCGGCAGACCTTCGCGAAATTCATTTTCCGGCAGCGGCGCAAATTCCGTCGTCATGACTAACCTCCCTGTGATTGTTTCCGGTCCCTGGAGAAATATCACTTCGGATGAGAGAAAAATCAAGCGCCGTCCCCGGTTTTCCGGCATATTTTCCGGAAAACCGGAAAATATGCGCGTATTTTCCCAGGAAACTTGTATTTTCCGCATTCCGGTGAAATATTCTTTCAGTCGGGCCGCATCCCGTTATTCACCTTATACGATTTCCTGAATGAGAAATCATAAATGCGAAATTTCCGCAAAAGTCGCGTGGTTTTGTAAGTGTCCGGCTGACAGAGTTAACCAGACGCGCACAAGGCCGCGCGAATGAAGCGGAAATGCAGCATTTGTGATTTTTCATGATGGAAAGCGTATTATACCGGAGAATCGTCATGAAACGTCTTTTCCTCTGCCTCCTGCCCGTCCTGCTGTGCGCAATGCCGCTGGCGGCGGAAATCACGGTCAGGCGCGATCCGCGCATCGAACTCCTTTCTCTCGTGTTCCGGCTGGCGGGGAACCCGGAGTACAACCGCTGCGCTCTTGCCGGTTACGACAAGGCGCTCAAAGAGGCGTTCCTGCCGGCGGCAGACGCGCCGGTCGTCCTGCTGGCCCGACAGCTGCGGGCCGGCAGGGGGGTCAGCTACGACGCGGTCGCCTCGCTGGCGATCCACCTCGATGCGGAGCTCGAACCGGCCGTCCCGTGGGAAAAGGCGAACGATCTCGACTCCCGCTGGCCGCGCGAAAAACTGCCGGAATTCACCCTGCTGCTGCGGCGCTTTTCCGATGGTGTCAATTTCAACGGATTCCTGGCAAAGCACGATGCGCTCTACCGGGAACAGGAGGAGAAGCTGCAGAAAATCGTCGACGAAACCGCCATCGTCCCGTGGATCGCCCGGAACATCGGCGAGGAGCAGGCGCAATCGGAGTTCATCGTCGTGCCGGCGCTGCTGAACGGCCCGAGCAACTACGGCCCCTCCGCCGGAAACGGCGACAGGCGCACCTTCTACGCGATCATCGGGATCAGCCCGGATATGGAGAAAAACGCGGCGGCCTGCCGCTCCCTCGTCACGCATGAATTCATGCACTCCTGCATCAACCCGGCCGTCGACAGACATTACGACAGGCTGGCCCCCGCGATAGAGAAGATTTTTCCATACATCAGGGAAAAAATGAAGCAGATGGCCTACGGCTCCCCGAAGACCGTCATGTATGAGACCTTCGTCCGCGCCGTCTCCCATTGCCGCCAGCGCGAAACGGGCGACGGCGCGCAGGCGGAGCGGGAGATGGCAGAAGAGGAGGAAAACGGCTTTTACTGGATGGGCGAACTCGTCCGGCTCATCGAAGCCGAGCGGGCCGCCGCCGGAAAGGGGTGGAAATTCGAACAGAGCTTCCCGAAATACATCGGACTCATCGCAAAATACGTGGACAATATCAAGCTCATCGAACAGAAGCTGCAGCAGGAGGAGGCCGAACTCCGGAAAAAAGGCCCGAAAATCGTCGAATTCTCTCCCGCCAACGGAGCGGAGGAGGTCGATCCCGCCACGAAAAAAATCGTCATCAGGTTCGACCGGAAAATGAAAAACCCCGGCTGGGCGCTCTGCCGGACCGGGCGGCCGTTCCCCGGGATCGGCGGAACGCCGTCCTACGACAGCACCGGCACAACGCTGACCGTACCGGTCAACCTCGAGCCGGAGACTGCCTACTGTATCATCCTGAACGCAAAGGGCTTCTCCGGTTTCTGCGCGGCGGACGGCAACGTGCTCGCACCGACGGAATACAATTTCACGACGGGAAAAGGCGCCGCAGAGGACCCCGGCGGGAAACGCCCGAAGATCCTCGCGTGCACACCGGCCAACGGAGCGGAGGAGGTCGATCCCGCCACGAAAAAAATCGTCATCAGGTTCGACCGGGAAATGACGGATGCAAGCTGGTCATTCTGCCGGGGGGAGAAGCCGTACCCGCAGATAACCGGGCGCCCTTTCTATGACAAATCCCGCACGACGGTCACGCTTCCTGTGAAGCTGGAGCCCGGCGTAACTTACCACATCTACCTGAATGCGGAGGGGTTCACCGGATTCCGCGCGGCAGACGGCGGCGTGCTCGCCCCGACCCCCTGCAGCTTCACCACCGCGGCGGCCGCAAAATAGCTGAAATATTTAATCAGGATAAAAAAATAAATACAGGACTTGCTTTTTCGTATTTTTTGTGGTATAATATCAATGGCTTCTCTGATCCCAGAGAGATTATATAAAAGGCCGGAAGGTGCGCCAATCCCTTCCGGCCTTTCTAATTTCTTCTCCGGCGCCCCGCTCAGGATCCCGGGCAGCCTCCGATTGCCGGAAGCTTCACGCCGCCGGGTTCCCCGCCCTTTCCCCGCGCATCGCCGCCATTTCACGTTCCACATGCAAAAACACTGATTTATTTTATATATTCAACTATTTCCGGCTTAATTACTCCAAATCGCAATAATAGCGAACATATATATCCATATGAAATATTAATTGAACTGAAATATAAAAACATGATTGAATTTACATCACGCAACGGTATATTAATCACAGAATATTAACGAAAGATAAATTTAAAAAATGCGGACCCGCCCTGAAAACAGCGCACAATTCACACTGATCGAGCTCCTGATCACGATTGCGATCATCGGGATTCTCGCCGCGCTGCTGCTGCCGGCGCTCGGCCGGGCGCGGGAGCGCGGGCGCGGCATAAACTGCACGGGGAATCTCCGGCAGCTCGGCTATGCGGCGCAGGGATATTCCGACGACAGCGGCGGCTATGTGGTTCCGGCCGTTGCGCCGACCAGCAGGGGAAGCGCTTCCGATCCGCGTTTCCGCTACGCCTGCTACTGGCCGGCCAAGCTGCGCACCTACCTGGGAAACCGAATGGAACCGGATGCGGACGGGCGGGTGTTCCTCACGGCCTCCGACCTGAAACCGGCGGTCTGCCCGAGCCGGCCGGAGCGGTTCGGCTACGGCCACAATGCCCGTTACCTGAGCACACAGTCCGGCGGTGAAATCGACAACAGCCAGGAGACGGGCATCAACAAGTTCGTGAGGCCGGGCAGGTTCCGCCACCCGACCAGGGTCATCCTGATCGGAGACGCCGCCGACGGCACACAGGATGCCGACTGGAACGGGCGGCCGGAAAACTGGCAGCCCTCCTTCGCCTGGAAATCCCTCGGATGGGGCGGATGGGCGAGTCCCGGCTACGTCCATGCGGAACGGGCGAATCTCTGCTTTCTCGACGGGCACGCCGAAACCGTCGGGCCCGGCAGCGGCGTCGACAGCAAAGCTACGGCCGATCTGAAGAACTTCTGGGGGAAACAGTAACCGGCGCGGAAGCTCCGCCGTGCGGCGGAACCGGGACATGCAGCAATTTGCCGTTCAGCCGGAAACGCAGCTCCTCTCCGCCCTGTGCCGGATCGGCCGCCGTGAGCACGCCGTCGCGGACGATCACGACAGCGCGCTGCAGCGCCTCAAGTGTGCCGACACCAGGGATCTCCGCCGCGCCGGGCGCATGGAACGCCAGCAGCGCAAGCTTTGCACCGCCGTCATATCCGGCGTGAACGCCGGGCGCGGACGGCAGAAGGCGGAATCCGCGCGCGGATTGCGCATCCGCGGCGGCGACTACGCAGTATCCGGCGTTCCGCGGCTTCCGCCCATGGTCGAACCAGAGCGTGAACACCTCGCCCTCGACGGGATCCGCGCGATTGTATTTCTGGATCGGCTCCCACGTGCCGCGCCCGCGCCGGCGCTCCGCCATGATGGAGGCGGGTTCCGGAAACAGGTAGGTGATCCCGTCATGGACAACCGCGGAGACGTCATCATAAGCGGTCGTCCCCTCCGGGACAAGCAGTTCTTTTCCATCCGCCGCAATCACCTTCGCCTCCCCCCGGAACCAGCGGGAATCTATCGTCGTGTTCAACGGGGCGGCTCCGTCCGAGCGGATCTCCGACCCGATCATCGCGACACAGCCGCCGAAGCCGAGACAGCTCTTCCGGGCCGAGTATTCGCGGGTCTCGAGCCCGAACAGAGCCGCGCCGCTGCGCCCGTCCGAGACTCCGCCGGCCAGCCCGGAGCGGTTGAAACCGCCGCGCGGGACGAGGGAAGCGCCATCCTGCGGCGCGGTCACACCCGGCAGCCGCCGCCAGTTCCAGAGCGGCATGAGCCTGCGGTACTCCTCCCCGGTGCGCATCAGCTGAACCACGCCCGCGCCGGTGTAGAGCCCCAGCTGGTTTTCGCCGTTCGTTCCCTCCGCCGCCAGTACGCGGCCCGAACACATGCGCACCGAAAAATAGAAGCCGCTCCGGCGGCAGACCAGAAAATCGCTGTACGGATAATACCGGCACCCTTCGAACTGCGAAGGGGCATCGTAAAATGCGCGGATCTTCTCCGCATCGCCCGGCGGCAGGGCGCGCTGCAGCAGCTCCGCCGAGCGCCGGATGCTGCGGAACTTGCCGGCCTGCGAATCGCCGACGATCTGCCGCCCGCAGGCCGAGAAGTCGAGCACCTCCGCATAGAGGACATACCGCAGCCCGTACAGGAAATAATCGCGGACGATCCCGAGCTGTTCCGGCGAATACGCATACCGCGTCCCGGCCAGCACGGCGGCCCACATCGAAGCCGTGTCGAAAAACTCCCGTCCGTAGTTGCCGAACTGCAGCAGCGGCCCGTGCTGATGGAAGCTGAAGTCGGGCTGAAGCCCTTCTCTGCCCGGAGCCGCGAACGCGATCCCCTCAAGCAGCCCGTCCCGCCCCTCGCGGACCATCGCGCCGTCGCGGTAGGCGATTCCCTTCAGCAGGTGGATCGAATAGAGTGCATTCCGGTTCTGGCCGGTCATGCCGGGCTTCGAGCGGTCGAGGACCGGGCGGAACTTCCGGAGCGTCTCCTCCGGCATCGCATCGCCCATCCGGAGCAGGACGGTCAGAGCCGGGCGCGGAATGCCGATCGACTGATACCACCAGTTCGGATTCTCATACCCCTTTCCGGCCCAGTGCTCCACGCCGCGCACGACGGCGTCAAGCAGCCGCGGATCCCCTTTCATGCCGTTCCGGCCGAACCGGAACTCCGCCGAAAGGGTTCCGAGCTTCGACCAGTGCGCCGTGGTACGCCACGTGCCGCGCTGCGTGCAGGCGTAATTGCAGGAGGAGAACGACCCGTCCGGGCGCAGTTCCGCCAGGACGGCCTCCACAGCCTCCTTTTCCGGCAGCGCGGCGGGGCGCGTCACCTCGACGTACTGCTCGCGCAAACGGGTAAAATCTTCTCCCGGAACGGCCGGTGCGGCGGCGGCCAGCAGCAATGCGATCAGCAGCTTCATATCAGTAATTCAGCCAGAGGAGCTGGTTGCGCCAGACGTTCGTGAACGGTTCACACCCGTACGGCGCCAGATAGTTGTTCAGGTGCACCGTGGTCACGTGGCCGTCGAGATGCATGATGTTGACCCGGCTGTCGTGACGCGCGGCGGGGAGCCCGTACCCCCGGTTGTCCGGCTCCTTCGCATACCAGCGGAAGTGTCCCCGGTCGGTCAGGGCTCCGGCTGTGTCCCGCCCCCAGGTGTCGAGCAGATAGAATTTAACGCTCGGATTCTTCACCTGACTGAGCTTCCGGCTCACATTCGGCCCTTTCAGCAGCCCGAAATTCAACCCGTAGTGGGAGGTTTTGATCCACCAGTCGCTGCTGCCGGTGTCGCTCGCGGTCATGGCGGGGCAGCGGAACAGCCCGACGTTCGCATACGCGCCTCCGGTTCGCGGGGGCGAAGTGGACCAGGGGTCATCCGGCGTCGCCGGATTCGGCCCCATCATCAGCTCCGGCCAGAACGGATTCGTATTGGTCGAACTCGAACGCTCCGGCGGAAGCGTGTCGCTGTAATCCCCGAAGTACTGGTGGAAATTCAGCCCCCACTGCTTGAGGTTGTTCACGCATGAGGCCGCATGCGCCCTGGCCCGCGCCTTCTGCAGCGCCGGCAGCAGCATCGAGGCGAGGATCGCGATGATCGCAATCACGACCAGAAGTTCGATCAGTGTGAATGTTCTGCGCATATCTCCGAATCCCTTTCTGTTAAATGAGGTAACGGCAATGGTTGACGACGACTCCGGCTTCGAACTGGCGGCGCAGCGGCGGAATGGACCGGTCGAGCCGGCGCTCTTCGAAATACTGGACGGCCATGCGCCCCATCTTCTGAAGAGGCATCCTGATATAGGAGATCGGCAGGTCGCTCTCCCCGCAGAACTCCTCGACGTCGTCGAAGCAGATGATCTCCGGGCTGGGGCGGCCGGAGACGGAAACCATCCGGACCGCATCCGGCAGGTCGGAACCGTGGAGCACGTACAGCACCTCGATTTTCTCCCCGCGCAGCGCCTGCGCCAGCCCCTCCGGGCCGGTTTCCGGCCGGAACGAGGAGCGGAAAAACGCGAGATTCTCCGGAACCGGAACCTTTTCCGCCTCGTGCGCCTCCCTCCACCCGTCGCAGCGCGCGGCCCCGATCGGACGGGTGCTGCTGCGGCCGTACAGACCGATCCTCCGGGCCCCGTTCTTCAGCAGCCGCCGCACAAGCTTGAACGACTCGGCACGGTAATCGACGGCCAGATAGCTGAGCTCCGGCTGCCGAGGAAAGCGGTTCATCACGAGGACCGGGATCCCCTCCCCCGCCAGGTGCAGCACCTCCGGCGATGCGTCGTACAGCTCGCCGGAGGTGATGATGACGCCGTCAACGTCATTCCGGCCGACCCGCGGGATCTCTTCCGTGTGCAGCAGCCGCAGGATCCCTTTCTCCTGCTGGAGCGCGTCGCTCACCGCCTGCAGCAGCTTGCCGAGGTAGGAGGTTGCGGAGTTGATGCCGGCCAGGTCGATCGCAACGGTCAGCGGGCGCCGTCCGCCCCTTCCCGCCGGCAATGTGACCGTCGACCCGAATCCGGGACAGCGGTTCACAAGCCCCTCTTCCGCCAACGCCGAAATCGCCTTGCGCACCGTCGGCCGGCTGCAGTTGTACTGCTCGGCCAGCCGGCTCTCGGACGGAAGCGTCTCACCGACGGCCAGCATCCCGCTCCGGATCCCGTTCCGCAGGTCATCAAATATCTTCAGGTATTCCGCATTTCGCATCGCTCAATCTTTCCTTGCTATTTTTCCTTGGAAATATTATACCTGAAAAAAAGCCCGATGTCAATAGCCGCAGCAAAAAAAATCCCGATTTTCCGGAAATACGGGACGGTTTTCACAAAAGGAGGAAATTTTCAGATAATTAATTAGACAAGACTAATTTCATACTTGAAAAATCCATTATACATGATATCATATGAATTGACAGTCAACATGATCCACTGAGAATTAACGCAAAACAACAAATAAATAGAGTGAGCTAACTCGAAAGAAGGAATCATTTCCGCATGAAAAACCAAACACCATCCGTCTCCGGGAAGCTGCATTTTACATTGATCGAGCTGCTGGTCGTGATCGCGATCATCGCCATCCTCGCCGGGATGCTGCTGCCGGCGCTCGGCCGGGCGCGCGAAAACGCCGGCCGCACCAAGTGCCTCGGCAATATGAAGCAGATCGGCCAGGCGGACCTGCTGTACCAGGGGGACAACGGCGACATGCTCTGCCCGATGCGGTTCCGGATGGGTTCCGGGCGCTACTTCTCCGGAGATCCCGCCGATGCTTCCAGAGAAGGCTACCTCGGGCCCTACATCCGCCGGACGGACCGGGAAAAAAGCAGCGTGTTCATATGCCCGGACAAAGCATACCAGGCAGGCATTCAGGGCAACAGCCATGTGCTGAACGACCCGAACGGCGGATACGGGGCCAATACGCTCATCCACGGCTGGGAAACCGCGCTCAGCGCATTCTTCGCCCGTCCGGGGAAAAAAGCGGGAAGCATCCGGACCCCCGCCTTCATCGTGAGCTTCGCGGAGACGGCTTTCGCCTCCGACGCCGGCAAGACAAAGCTCATGCCGTATCAGGACACCTCCTACATGACGAGTCCCTACGAGCATTTCCGCCATCTCGGAACCTGCAATATCGCATGGGTCGACGGCCACGCCACAGCCGAGCGGCCCGGAATCATCGTCTACGCCGGCCTGAACCTCGGGCAGCTCGGGCCCGAGCTCGGAGACGCCGGAAAGTACGTGCCCGGCTGGTCGGGCAGCATAAGCGACTGGACGATCCGCTGACCCGGCCCGGGGACGCGCCTACAGCCTGCCGCGCCAGAACCCCTGCCCGAAGGTGGTCAGCCATACAACCGCATCGTCTCCGGGGTCGAAAGTGACCGTGTGGACCGCGCCCGGCGGGCAATCCGCCGCACGGCTCCAGCTCTTTCCGTTGTCGCGGCTCTCCTGAAGCCCGCCCCCCACGGTTCCGGCCAGGATCCACCCCGGATGGCCGGGGCGGAATTTCGCCTCGTAAACCGGCAGGCCGTCGATCAGCTTCTCCGCCCCCGTTCCGTCCGCGCGGCTGCGCCACAGCCCGGCGGCGGCATAAGCGCCGCTGCCGCGCCGTTCACGCTCGCGCCACTGCTGAAAACAGCTGATCAGCAGCGCCGAACCGTCCGGCGAAAAATCGACGTTGACGGGGAAAACCACCTCGTCCGGCAGCGGCAGCTTCCGCCATTCGCCGCCCTTTTCGTCAAAGCGGAAGACCCCGCCGGAAAGCGCGTTCTCCTTCGCCGCATCCCACTTCGCCGTGACGACCGCGTAGAGCGCGCCCTCCGGAGAGCGCGTGACGCGCAGGGCGTTGCGGTTCTCCTCCGGCAATCCGCCGTTCATCGCGGCAAAGCGCGCCTCCCCCGCCCCGCGCCGGAAAATGCCGCCGCCGACACTTGCGGCCCAGAGCGTCCCGTCGCGGTCCATCAGGAGATCCGTCAGCGGAAGGTCCGGCAGGCCGCTCCTCTCCGGCAGGACCGGCGCCCAGTTGCGGCCGCCGTCGGCCGACTCGAGGACGCCGCCGCGCCACAGGCGCGGTTCGCTCCCCTGCGTAATCATATGGTGCCAATAGGGCAGATCGTGCTTCAGCGAGGCCGCCGCATACAGATGGTCGCGGTCCGCCGGATCGACGGCGATCGCGTACAGGTTGTTGTGCCAGACCGCTTTGGCCGGCGGCTGGTTGAACTCCCAGCTCTCCCCGCCGTCACGGCTCTGCCAGGTGGCGAAATCGGTGGTGGAGACGTAGTGCCGCCCACCGTCGATCAGATAGTTCCAGCCGGTCAGCATCGGGGTGCCGCCGCCGGGGACGCGCCCATCGTCGAGCGGCCCGGTCGAGACGATCTCCCAGTTTTCACCGCCGTCGCGCGAGATGCCGCACATCGTGTAGTCCGAGAAGGTCACGATTCCGGGATCGTTCCAGGCGACGCCGATCGAAGCCGGCGCGCCGCTCCACCCCCACCGGCCGGTGGTCCAGCGGTCGCGGCTGATGTTGCAGCGCATTCCGGGCTTGCGGAACAGGACCTCCTTCCAGCTCTTCCCGCCGTCGACGGATTTCCGGATCGTCGCAGGGTGGTCCGTCTGGCCGCGCACACCGACATAGATCGTCGATTCGCAGTTCCGGGCGGCCGCGACGACCGAGATTCCCGGCGCCCGTCCGTCGATCACGCACGTGATTTCACTCGCCGCGGCAGTCGCGGAATCAATCTCATAGAGCCTCCCCGTCTTATCCGGGAAACGCATCACGGCAAGCAGCCGCCCGCCCGCAGCCGCGCTCGACGAAATCACGGCGGGCCATTCGACCGGGAGCGGTTTTACCGCGCCGGAGCGCAGATCCAGCTCCAGCGCCGTCGAGCCGCCGAGGACGAGCGCCCGCTCCGGCGACGTGAACCAGAACGCCATCGGACGCTCCGCCCCGTCCGGCAGCGGAACCCCGCGCCAGCTCTCCCCCGCGTCGCGGGTCAGGAAAAGCCGGACCTCCTTCGCATCCCCGAAGGCGCCCCATCCGGCCAGCCCGGTCCTCCCGTCCGCCGCGAAGCGCACGAGATCGGGACCGAGCGAGTGGAACCAGTCGCGTTTCGTCAGCGCGTCCCACGCGCCCGGAACCGCCTGCCACGTCGCGCCGAAATCGCGGCTCCGCAGGAGCCCGCGCGTCTTGGAGCCGGTCCACACTTCGCCGGGACGCGACGGAATGTACTCCCACGGCGACGTTCCGGCGCTGTACCGCACCCGCTCCGCCTGTTCGAAATCATTCATGTGCCAGCTTTTCCCGCCGTCCGCACTGTGAAAAACCGCCCCCATGTCGCCGGAGCAGAGCATGCGCCGCGGATCGTGCGGAGAGGGCGAAAGCCACATCGTGCGCCCGCCGCCGCCCGGGCCGGCCTGCTTCCAGCGCCGCGTTTCAAGCTCCGGAAGCCGGAGCCGGATCGCTCCGTAATCAGCCTCGCGCGTCCGCGCTCCGGAGCGCGGCAGCAGCGTCCAGCGCACCGCAAGCTCCATCGACTCGCCGGCTTGCAGGTGACGCAGGGGGGAGAAGCACTCCATTTCGACATAGTCGTCGCCGATGTAGAGCTGCGCCGAGCTGCGTTCGGGGAAGCAGCCGCCGTCCGCGACATCAAAGTCCTGCAGGAAAATCACATCCGGGTAGACCGACGCGACAAAACGCCCCCAGCTGTTCAGCTTGTCCCAGCTCTTCGCCGGAAAGCGGACCTCAAGCGCGTCCCCGAACGGCTCGGCTTTCACCTCGGAGCGGTTCAGCCGCATCTGCCAGAAACGCGGCTGCCGCGGATAAAGGTCGGGCGCAAGGTCGAGCAGCCCGTATTCCGGCCGCTTCGCCTGCGAAACCGCCCAGATCTCAACCGGCTGCGGCGACGGGGCGAACCGTTCGACCCGCGTCGTCACCGTGAGCACCGGGAGCCTGTCGTCAAGCGTGACCGTCCGGGTCACGAAGCAGTTCAAATACGGGCTGCGCCCGCTTTCGATCGTGACCGAGGAGGCGGAGCGCTTCACGACCTTCCACGGCCCGCCGTCGATGACCCTGTCCGGCGCTTCGCTGCCGAACGCGTTGTAGCGGAGCTTCTGGGGGACCAGCCAGACCTTGTCGCCGCCGTAGTTCTTCCAGCCCGGAACATTCGGGTGGTCAAGCGTTCCCGACGTGTTGTTCCAGAGCAGGTTTTCACCGCCCTTCAGCCCCCAGCCGGTGATCCGGCCGGTTTCCGGGGTGATTTCAGCGACTGCGGTTCCGTTGTCGAGCACCACCGGCGCGGCGGCGGCCGAAATCCCCGCGGCAAGCGTGAAAGCCATGACCGCCCTCCTCATTCTTTCAGCGTTCCCCGGTAAACGGAGGCGCCGTAGTTACAGACGTAGACCGTATCCGGGTCGGCCGGATCGAAGGCGACGCTGATCGGGGAGGGAGCGGGGTAATCCTCGAGCTGCTCCCAGCTCACGCCGCCGTCCGTGCTGCGGAAAAGCCCCGAGTCGTAGGTCGCCGCGAAGACGGTCTCCGGCTTTGCGGGGTGGACATAGACGCCCCAGCACGCCTTCCCCGGAAAGACCGTCTTCCAGGTTTTACCGCCGTCAACGGATTTCTTCACGCCGCCGTCCGAATCGTGGAACGGGCGCGTACTGAAGGCCGAGAGATAAAGCGTATCGGGATTCGCCGGGTCGGCGGCCATCCGCGTCAGGTATCCGAACTTCTTGTCCTGAAACACCTTCTTCCAGCTCCCGCCGTTATCGGTGCTCACATAGAGCATGCCGGGGAGCCGCACCGAACCGACCGCCCAGAGCCGGCCGTGCGCATCGCGCGCCAGCTGGAACAGATTGCGGTCCCATTTGCTGATGCCGTTCGAGGAGTCGCTCCAGCTCGCGCCGCCGTCCGTGCTTTTGTAAATGCCTTTCCCGTAGACCGAAACGAGCAGCGTCCGCGCCGCCGGATCGGACTCCGGATCCATGACGATCCCGGTGACTGTGCCGACCGGCAGACCGGAATCCGCCTTCACCGCCGCCCAGCTTTTTCCGCCGTTTTCGGAGACGATCAGGCCGCCGAGGTTCGTGAGTTTGTTGTTGCCGTTCTGCCACTTCCAGTGCGGAAGGTCGTGATCCTTCGACGCGCCGGCCCAGATCCTCCCCGGGACCTTCCCGTCGTACAGCATCGCATAAACGTTGTGCGGGAACGGGTTGCCTTCTTCGTACTGCTTCCAGCTCTTCCCGCCGTCGAAACTCGCCCAGTTCGAAAAATCGTTCATCGCAATATAGCGGTTGTCGCGGTTGTTCGGGTCGAAGCTGTAGCCGTATGCGGACATGACCGCCATGCTGCCGCCGGCCAGGGTGCTCTCACCGCCGTCCTCCGACGGAGCGGAGAGCGCGCGCCAGCTTTTCCCGCCGTTCGTCGAGAGGTACGCCTGCGTGTAATCGGTGCACATGACCGTATCCGCGTTGTCCGCGGCGACCGCGAGCCCCTGCGGGATCCCCTGCCAGCCCCATGCCGTCGAGGTCCACTGCCGGTTTTCGATGTTGAATTTCGGGTTGCCGGGATTCCGGAAGAGGACAGGCTCAAAGCTTCTGAACCCGTCGCCGCTGCGGAAAAGCGTCGCGCCCTTCGGCGACTCGACCGTCGCCTTGCCCGGCATCGTCATCGCGAAATAGACCGCCGGATTCTTGCCGCCCCCGGCCTTGAAGTAACGGACAGCCGTCCCCCTGCCGAGCGAAGCGGCCCGCTCCCACGACTTCGCGTCGGCGGAACGCAGCACCTCCGCGCCGCCCTTCGCGTTCACCGCGAGCAGGAACTCCTTCCCCTGCCGGACCATCCCGGCGACGGCGCCCTCCTCCGGACGGAACAGCAGTTCAATCGCACCGTCCGGAGAAATCCGGCGGACCCCGTCCTCCTGCGCAATCAGCGCGCCGCCGCCGGCGAGCGCAATCACGCTGCGCGGACGTTTCGAATCGGCCGGGAGCGTCGCAAGCTCCTTCCAGGTTGCGCCGCCGTCGCGGGTCGCAAAGACGAGGTTGCGCCCGGCTTTTTCATAGCGGAAATAGACCAGAACGCCGTCCTTTCCGGCAAACGCCGCGAGCATCGGCCCGGAATAGGGCGGCGGCCAGCTGCCGTTCCACCCGAGCTTCTCGACCGGAAGCGCGACGGGCTCCCAGTGCAGCCCGTTGTCCATGCTTTTCCGGAGGCCGCGAAGCTTGTCGCCCGCAAACACCTCGCCCGGACGGCCCGGATTGAACACAAAGCCGTCCCCGGCTGTGAAACTGTGCCGCTTCTGCGGGATCATCCGCATCGCGCCTGCCGCGGTTTCCCCGTAAAACGCATTGCCCATATCGGAGCCGCAGAGCATCCGCCCGCCGTCCGGCGAAAGCGCCGGGAGCGTGAACCTGCCGCCGCCGCCCGGACCGGCCATCTCCCATCGGTAGGGATCCGCCGCAAAAAGCGCGCCGCCGGCAAGCAGCGCGGCACAAACCGTCGTCCATAATTTCATAACAAACTCCGTTCCGTCGCAATTACTTCATATAAAGTTCTTTGTACTGCTGATAATCGTCGATGAAAACGTTGTAGTACCAGTTCCGCTTCGGCGCATCCTCCGCCTGGACCCACTTCGCGTGGCCGTCGAGAAAAATCGCGTTGCCGCCGTTGTTGTGGTTCCCATACTTGGCCGGCTGTTTGTTCTGCGCGTAGATGTCCAGCAGCGCCGAAACGCGGCTCGGCTCCGGCGCGTTGTTCTTGCCGGTTTTCAGCCTGTACTGCGTATCCGGCCAGGAGTAATAGTAGCTCATATATACGGAATTATTCTCATTCTGCTGCGATTTGACGATCCCCGTCGGTTTCGGATTCGACGAATCCGCCGGGCACCAGAAGAGGCCGGGGGATTTCGTATATCCGGCGGTGTACAGGATCCCGATTCCCACCTTGCAGTTGTCGCCGTCGCCGGCGGCGTTCTTGGTCGCATCCCCTTTCCCCATCGGCAACATGCCCTTGTAATCCTGCTGGTACATGCTGAACAGCGTGCCGAACTGCTTGACGTTATTCATGCAGGAGGCGATCTTCGCCCGGCTGCGCGCCTGATTCAGCGCCGGCAGCAGCATGGCGGCGAGAATTGCGATGATCGCAATGACAACCAGAAGCTCGATCAAGGTAAAGGACTGCTTTTTCATAGTTTTTCTCCGTCACATAATAGAAAGTATGT
>JABLYX010000097.1 GCA_018265615.1 Lentisphaeria bacterium | reverse complement strand
GTTGCCCGCGGCTTCATGCGGATTCGATCTGCAGTATGCGCCGCTGTTGCGCCTGGCGGAAGGACGCGGCTGCGTCATGCTTTGCCAATACGCGGTTTCGCGGCGCACGGAATCCGATCCGGAAGCGGAAAAGATTCTGGTACAGGCGCTGGTTGAGCTGGACCATTATGCGCCGGCCGCCAGACGGGCGGTCTTTTACTCCGGGGAAGCGGCCGGAGCCGCTCTGCTGGAAGCGTTGCGCATTCCGTTTACACCGTATCGCGATGCCGCCTCGCTGCCGGAAAACTCCCTGCTGGTAGTGGGGCCGGGCGGAGCTGACGGGAAACTTTCCGAACTGGTTGCGGCGGGGATGAATATTCTCGCGCTCGGACTTTCCGCAGAGGAGCTGAACCGCGCTTTCCCCGGGGAATTCCAAGCGGAAAACGGAGAATTTTATTCTGATTATATTCCGGGATTGGTGAAGATTCCGGAATTTGCGGGCATCGGCAATGCGGAACTGCATTGGCGCGGGAAGGTCCGGTTTGACGCCTTTTCCCCGGACTCGCCGGGAGGGCGGATGCTTGGCCGGAAAAAAATAGGAGATGGATGTGTCGTTGCCGTGCAGTTGCCGCCGTGGAAATTTTCCGAAACGGAATTCAGCTGCCGTACCACGCGACGCCGGACTGCTTATCTGGTTTCACGGCTGCTGGCGAATCTCGGAGCCGCTTACCGCTCCGGATTTTTCACTATGCTTGACCGAACCGCGGGGCGGAGGGAATTCGAACTGCCGAATGACTGTTGGCAGCTGTGCGCCGATCCGCAGGACAGGGGGGAGCGGCAGGGATGGCAGAAAGCTGGCTTCCGGCCAGGGCGCGACTGGCGCAAGGTACGGGTCCCCGGCTGGGTTGAGGAGCAGTTCCCCGAACTGGCGCGCGGTAACGGACGTTTCTGGCTCCGGCTGGAATTCACGCTGCCGCCGGGGCTGGCGGAACGGTTGGCTGAACTCTTTCTCGGTTCGATCAATCAGGAGACGCACGTCTGGATCAACGGTGTTCCGATTGGTTCCGAAACCGGAGAAAAAAGGCGCTGGATCACTCGAGAATACAGGATTCCGGCCGGAGTGTTGAAAACCGGGAGGAATGTTCTGGCGATACGTTGTCTGGATACCGAACATCAGGGCGGCATTCTGAACCTGCCGTTGCTGAAGGGAGTTTCCGGCAAGAGCTTTTACACGGATATCCCGGAAGCGGCGGACGATCCTTACGGGTATTTCCGCTGGTAGCGGTGAATCAATAATTGAAAGGTGAAAATGAAATTTCTCGGTCTGATATTTATGGGGATGGCGGTTGTCTGGCAGTGTGCCGGGGAAGGCAGGGAAACGCTCAAACTGAAAGCCGGTTCCTACAACCTCCGGTATTTGGGAAAGGATACCGCGCCGAACGACTGGCCGAATCGGGGGCCGCGTGTCGTTGCGCTGCTGAAACGCGAAAAATTCGATATTTTCGGAGCGCAGGAGGCGATGGCTCCTCAGATCGCAACGATCGAAAGCGAGAACGGCTATCGCAGCATCGGCCGGGGACGGGAGGCCGGAGGCGGCGGGGAATATTCCTGCATCTTCTACGACCCGGAACGGTTTGCCTGTTTGGAAGAGAACACATTCTGGCTCTCCGAGACACCGGAAGCTCCCGGTTCCCGATCGTGGGGAAGCGCCTGTGCGCGCATCTGTACCTGCGGCCTGTTCCGAGACCGCCGGAATGGAAGAGAGTTCCTGTTCGTCAATACCCATCTGGATCATATCAGCCCGGAAGCCAGAGAAAACGGAATTGTGCTGATTCTGGAACGGCTCAAGCCGTATTTTCGGCGATATCCGGTTATTTTGACCGGAGACTTCAACTCCTTTCCCGGTGACAAACCGGCGCTTCTCACCGGCGAAAAGTTGTGCGACGCCCGGCTCCGGGCGGAACTGGCGGCTGGGCCGGCCGGTACTTATCACGGTTACGAACCCGACCCCGTGCGGCGTAAATATTCAAAGCCGATCGATTATCTGTGGGTGACGCCGGAAATTCGCGTCAGGTCTTTCCGGGTCATCGATGATTTTCAGGACGGGCTGGCCTCCAGCGACCATTTCCCGCTGGCTGCGGAGCTGGAGATTCCGTGATGATATGAGAGTGGAATTTTCAACGATTGTCCTGGATTTTGTTAACACTATTTGAAAGCCGTAAAATTCATGATGTATTATCTGAATGGAACTCAATCAGGAACAATACGGAAAAATTGCGAAATACCTGCCTCGGCAACGCGGCAATGTGAGCATGAGCAATCTTCAATCGGTGAATGCGATTCTTTATGTCACGGAAAACGGCTGCAAACGGAGGGTATTGCCGAAATCCTGTGGTAATTGGCATACGGTTTACATGCGCATGAATCGCTGGAGCAAAAATGGTGTTTGCAGCGTCTTGTTGAAGCGCTTCAACAGGAAAATGTTATCCGCATAAAAATGGAGGCGGTATGCCTGGATAGTACAGGCATGAAAGTTCACCCCAATGGAACCGGTGCTTTAAAAAAAGCGGTAAGCAGGGAATTGGTTGATCACGAGGAGGACTCACAACCAAGCTTCATATGGTCACCGCATTTGGCCGTGCGGCGGTTTCATTCTCGCTCTCGGCAGGAAATGCGGGTGATGGTCCGGAAGGGCGGAAACTCTTGAATTTCACTGCCGTCAATGAAGCGCATCGTTATCTGATTGTGGATCGCACCTGTGAGGGCGATAAAACACGAGCGTTGGCAGCGGAGTAGGGATATATTCCGGTCGTGCCACCAAGGCAAAACAGGAAAGAGTCTTGGGAATACGACAAAACTATCTGTAAGCGCAGAAATGAAGTTGAGCGATTCTTCTTGCGATTGAAGAGGTTTCGTAAAATATTCACGCGTTACGATAAGCACGATATCATTTTCGCAGGATTCATTTTATTTGCTATGACTATAGACTCAATAGTGTGAACACAATCCGGTATTAACGGAGCTGCTGCTTCTTCATATAGTTGCTTTTCACAAGCAGTGGTTTCTGTCAATCAAACGACGACCGCTTATTCGCTTTCATGGTTGATGGCATCTGGAGCGGTCATTCCCATAAATTCTTCAACCTCTTGGAGCAAACCGATGCTGGAGCAACTCAGAGAGGATTTTTATGCCGCCAATGCTGATGCAGCAAACTATGATCATGTTCAGTTTCATTTAGTCGGTACTATCGCATCATCTAAACCTGGGTATATTATTTCAGGTCAGGCTGACGGTATTCCTGCCCGGGACTCATGGATATCTCATGGTGCAGATGCACGGACTCCTCCTTATGAACTTGGACATTGCATGGGTTTGTACCACAGAAATACGGATAAAGATGCATTAATGTGTCAAACAGCCACGCCGATAAATTAAGAAAGGCAGAATGGGGTGACTTACATTAAATTTGTTGGATTTTTATCCTGTTTTATTCTTTCCTGTATTGTTTTGCACGCAAATAATATCGCGACGCAAGGTCAAGGAAGGTTTTTTGAACTTTACGAAAACACAAGAACGTATTTGAATGAAAATAAGAAATGCTCTCAAGCGTATTTAGATGAAAATGTAAACCCCCTATTGCCTGAGAGCATTCATAAAGGAGAGATATGGGATAATACACTGAAACATAAAGAAATACCTGTCTTCAGCATGTTTCTGACTCCTGATATTGCAGAGCATCAAATACATAATTCGTTCGCATCTTTCTGAAGGCAAAACTCGGGAGATAATTCGTTGCTTTTCGCATGATACTGAAGCCACTGAAATCGCGGAGATGACAAACGTCAGTCGCATTACGATAAACAAGTTTTTAAATGCCCAGGCAACGGATTGCAGAGCTCTGCGAGGTCGAAAGTATCTTTGAAAAAGGCTGCATTGAAATGGATGAGAGCTACTTTGGTGCATCACCGAGTGCGTGGAGTCAGAGGACGCGGCGTAAGGGGTAAACAGATCGTTTTCGGATTGATTAAGCGAGGCGGCAAAGTTTATACTCAGGTTGTTGAAAATTGCTATGTAAAAGAACTTTACCCGATTATAAAAGAGCGTGTGAGCAAAGATTCTGTAATCTGTACAGATGGTTTTAAAACCTGCGATGGCTTGGTTGATTTTGGTTATCGTAAGCATTATCGAGCCAAGCATGGAGAGAATGAATTCGCCAATGGACACGCCCATATTAATGGAATTGAAAACTTTTGGGGATTGGCAAAGGCCAGGCTTGGCAAATTTGAAGGAATCTCGAAAAATACCTTTTATTTGCACCTGAAAGAATGTGAGTTTCGATTCAATTATAGAAAGCATGATATTTACAAACTGCTCTTAAAATCGCTTGGAGAAAATCCTCTGAAGTTATCTTGAACCTTTTATTTTTTCTTCCGGTTCAGGCTGTCTCCGGGGCAAGCCCCGGGGTATTTGACGCTCGACATCATGTACATGTTCCAGTTCGTGAAGTCGCGGGAGATCCCGGAGCGTGAAAAGAGCATTTTGCAGATGTCCCTCGGCGGGCTGCCGGGCGAGCGCTTCACGCGCCCGCCGGCGTTTTATCCCGCCTCCTGCTGTCGCGGCCGCCTGAAGAAGCTCCGCCAGTTCGACCCGGTGCAGCGGGTCAGGAAATGATCGAATTCGAACGGACGAGCCGCGGTTCCCCCGCCTTTCCGCCGGAGAGGCGGCCGTTTCCCGGCACGATCTGCAGCTGATCGGCGGTTTCGGAGGGGGCCTTCCGGTATTCGCCCGGCGTCACGCCGTGGAACTGCCGGAAGATCCGGGTGAAGTAGTTTGCTTCCCGGTATCCGGTTTTTTCCGCGACCTCAGCGATGTTGAAATACGGGTTCAGCAGCATGAGCCTCGCCTGTCTCATCCGCACCGCGGTCAGGTAGGTCTGGGGGCCGACGCCGAAGCTTTGGCGGAAGAGGCTGTTCAGGTGGCTCTGGCTGACCCCGATGCGGGCCGCCAGGCCGGAGACGGAGAACGATTTCATATAGGATTGCTCAAGGTACTCGATTGCGGAACGGACCTTCCCGTGCAGCCCGTTCCGGTGGTCGCTCTGCTGCTCGATCTGCGCCAGCCGGGCCCAGACCGCTTCGAGCAGTGCCGACGCCTGATCGACAACGTAGGCGGAATTGAGCTCCAGAAGGTTCATGAACCACTGGCGCAGCAGGGGGTCGTCCCCGGTTTCGATTGAGCGCAGCTCCGTATTGAGCCCGCTGTCGGCCGTCTCCTGGACGACGTACAGCGTTTCGCAGTCCGGCGTATTGCTCTGCTGGTGCGCGAGTTCGGGCGGCGTGACGAAAACGGTTCCCGCGCCTCCGCTCAGGGTTGCGCCGTTGTCGAACGCGGTTTCGCAGTATCCTTTCAGGATGAACACTAGTTCGGTCCCCCGGTGCGAGTGGTGCGGGTTCGGCAGATTGTCGCGATAGTGTCCTGCATAAGAGAAAACGATTCTTCCGGTCATGCGGCGGCCTCCTTGCCCGGATTGGCGGTGATCATCATTTTGTGCTACTATATCATCATTTTCTTTCCGTGTCAAGTGTTGACTATTCATCGGATCTTCACTATAATTAAATACAGCGGCAGTCAAATACAATCAATCCGCATATGGAGGTGCAGGGATGAAGGTACGGTTCCGTTTTTTCACATTGATCGAGCTCCTGGTCGTGATTGCGATCATCGCCATTCTGGCGTCGATGCTGATGCCGGCTTTGAACAAGGCGCGGTCCGCCGGGCGCAAGTCGACCTGTACGGGGAACCTGAAGCAGATTTCCACGGGGCTCGCGTTGTACGCCGCCGATTTTACGATGTATCCGGCCGCGTGCCCGACGAAGTACAGGGAGCCGGCGAATCAGCATTACTGGTACTTCAAGGTCGCCCCTTATGTGGGCGACAACCGCAAGGTCGGCGGCGAGGATTGGGACAAGGCGGCGGCGATCCGGCAGCACGGTGTTTTCAACTGCCCGGAGGTCCGGCGCGCGACCATGGATGACAACTCCTATTCCATGAACAATTTCGGCCCGCTGGTATGGGTGATGGGCATGACCGGCGGCGTGCTCGGCAGCGGGGCGGCTTCGGATATCGCCTGCTATTACGTCCGCCCGGAGTCACGCTGTACCAGAGGCGCCTCCGACCAGGCGGCTCCGGGTGCTTCCCGGATCGCGATGATCGCCGAGCTCGGCTTCTCCGAGGATTCTCCGGCGAAGATTGTACGTCAGCCGAATTTCCGCAGCGGCTACGACCTGAACAGCACGGCCCCGTGCAACGGCGAGGAGGGGGTCACGGCGGCCTTCCGCCATTCGATGCGCAAGAACGTCCTCTGGCTGGACGGCCACGTCGAGGATGTCGGCCGCGGCCAGATCAACTGGTATACTGTGAATCCGTAAATGCGGCGGCCGATTATGAAACAGATGATTCTTCTGCTGCTGTCGCTGATTTGTCCGGCCGGGTTGATTGCACTGCCGGAGCCGGCGGAACGCGAAACGGCCGCGGTTGTCGAAGTGAAAGCCCCCGGCACGGTGTTCCACACGGGGCAGATGCTGGAGTTCCGCCTTCGGGGCGGGCAGGCGCCGGAGCGGTTCCGGATCGTCTCGCTCGAGGGGGAGACCGTTGCGTCCGGGAACTGGCCCGCCTCGGGAGCCCTTGTGCTGCCGAACCCCGGCATCGGTTATTATTCGCTTTACTTCGAAGACGGAGCGTGTGTCCGGGAGGGGAAACGCACGTTCGCGGTGGTGGCCGACCCCGCCGCTTTCGCGCGGAATCCGAAGAGCTTCTTTTCGGTCGACAGCGCGCAAAGCTGGCTGGCCGCGCCGGATTACACCGGGCCGCTGCTCTCCGGCGACGCCTACGGAACCGTCAGCGAGCTGTGCCGCCTCGGAGGCTTCGGCAGTGTGCGCGAGCGGATCTCGTGGGGACAGTGCGAACCCCGTCCCGGCGAGTACCGGTGGGGCAAGTACGCCGTCAACGCGAAGCTTCTCGCGGAGCGCGGCATCGGGATCGCGAGCACATTTCACGATTCCCCGAAGCGTACCCGGACGGTTTCCGAAAAGCTGCCCGACGATCTTCCGGCGCTCTACCGCTTTGCGGAGGCGGCGGCGAAGGAGTTCCGGGGGAAGATCGGCTCCTGGGAGTTCTGGAACGAGCCGGACGGCGGATTCGCCCCCGAAGCCGCCTGGGATTTCGCCGCCGCGCAGAAGGCCGCTTTTCTCGGCTTCAAGGCGGGCGATGCGGGTGTGAACGTCATGCAGGGCGGATTCTGCCTGCATCCGCTGATTCCGTATTACCAGACCTTTTTCGAGAACGATGCGGCGGCCTATTTCGATACGCTGAGCTTCCACACATACCGCCCCGTCGCGGCTTATCCGGCCATGGTGCGCGATATCCGGGAGATGCTGGAGAAAAACGGCGCCGGCGGGAAGGCGGTCTGGTTCACCGAAAGCGGCACCGACTCCGAGGGGAACGGGGAGGAGGCCTCTCCGGTTCCGGGGCTCCGGGCACATTCCCCGCGGCAGGAGCTGATGGTTGCGGAGTTCATTCCGAAGTCGGCGATCACGCTTCAGGCGGCGGGCGTCGACCGGAACTTCTTTTTCGTCCTGCCGCCGGTCAACGAACGCGGCGGCGCGAAGGTATGGGGGCTGCTGCGCCGGGATTACACGGTGGAGCCCGGTTTCCTCGTCATGGCGGCGCTGAACCGGGTGCTCGGCAACGCGGTCTGCCTCGGGGCGGTCGAGCTTGCGCCGTCCGTGCGCGGCGCACTTTACCGGCAGCCGGACGGGAGCCGTACGCTTGCCTGGTGGGCCGTGTCGGAGCTGGACGGCGAAAGCGGCTTCCCGCGGCCGCCGGATACGGTTGTGCTTCCGGTCCGCGGCCGGGAGTTCACTCTGACCGATATCTGGGGGCGTTCGAAAAAATTGACTGCGCGGGACGGCCGGCTTGAATTGCCGGTTTCCGCGATGGCCGCCTATGTGACGGGTGATTTCGCGCCCGGCGCCGTCTGTCCGGTTCCCTCCCGCCCGGAAGTTCCCTCCGACCCCTTTGCCGGAAAGGATCTGACGGTGGTGCTGAAGGCCGATCTGGCGGAGGAGTTCCGCCTGCTGCCCGGAAAGAACGCCGCCGACCTGCCCGGCAAAAGCGGGCGGCTGCGGCTGCATGTGTTCAATCTGAGCGGAACGGCGAAATCCGGTACGCTCCGGGTTTCCTCCGGAAAGCTGACGGGAATTCCCGGGCGGATCGATCTCGCCCCCTTCGGCCGCGTTTCCTTCGACGCCGTATTCGAGCCGTTCTATTCCGACGGCGCGTTTGAATCGAAGCTGGAGCTGTGCGGAGAGTTCGGGGGGCGCGCCATCACGCGGCTGACGGTTCCCCTGGTCTGCACCGCCCGCCTCGCGGAGAACGGGACGGAGCTTGATATCCCGTCCGACCCGTCACGCTGGAGAAGCAATGCGGGCGGCAGGATGACCGTGGAGTACGACCGCCCGGAACGGGCCGTAAAGTTCGAGGTCCGTTTCCGGCCGGAGGACGGCCGCTGGATCTATCCGGAGCTGCCGCTTGAACTGCCGCGCGAGTCGCTGGCGGACGCCGCCGGCATCTCGTTCGAGATCTGTGCTGTGACGGACCGGCCCGGCTACGCGCTCTCCTACCTGATGGCCGTGACCGAGGACGGGAAAGGCCGGAAGAACGACGTGCATTTGCGGTACGAGCCGCCGACGGAGAAGTGGGGGAAACGCTTTGTCCCGCTTGACGGCGTGCCCGGGGAGCGGGTCACGGCATTGCGGATCGGCTTCAACCCGAAAGGGGAGGCGGTCTCCTACTGGGTCCGCAATGTGAAGATCATCCGGCGCCCGGCGCCGTGACGGCGGCGGTGATACAGACGCATCCGCTTTTTTGACGGGACCTTTCCGAAGGTCCCGTTTTTTTGTGTGTACGCGGCCGGATCACGCGGCACGGACTGGAATTCCGCTCGAAACGCGGATATCTTACCGCATTGTGACAAATCTGTGTGCGGTTCTTCCGGAATCTGTGTACAGCGGCTATACTTAATGACAGAGACAATATGGGAGTTACCGGCAGTGGTCAGGAATCAGGAACAATCGGAAGAGCTTTTCCGCAGGCTGTGCGTCGAGGTGCGGCGTTTCACGCCGGGTGCGCGTTTTCATACGGTCCGCCAGATCATCGACGACTTTGACGCCAGCCGCCGCGTTGTAGACGCCGCGCTCGATCGCATGGAACGCAAAGGAATCGTCGAGCGCCGTTCGCGCAGCGGGATCTTCGTGCGGGCCGCGGGGGCCTGCCGCAAGATCATTCACCTCTATCCCGACTGGCCGAGCGAGGACTGCAAGGGTCGCGCCGAGCGGTTCCGCAGCGTGTTCGGCAAGCTGGACGGCTGCGAGTTCGCCGGGCTGCCGTTCAATTACCGGCATGAGCTCCTGCCGATCATGAAAGGGTGCGACGCCGATGCGATTCTCGTGGATTGGCCGGCGCGCCCGATCCGGCCCGACGAGATTGCGGAGCTCGCGATGTTCCGCTGCCTTGTCGTCGTCATGGGGCGCGACCTGCGCGATGCGTCGCTCAACTGCGTCTTCAGTGACTCCGGATACTCCGCGCTGCAGGCAATCAACTGCTTTGTACGTCACGGACACCGGAAGCTTGCGCTGCTTCAGGCGGAGCCGGCAGTCGGCGGGAATCTCTATTTTCAGCAGAGCATTCTGCTTTATGCGAAGCTGTGCGGTTGTGAAATCCTGAATATCGACTGCCATGCCGTCGACGGCGACTATTCGCCGGAACAGGCCTATTCGGTATTGAGCGGCTATCTTGACCGGAACGGCTGTCCGTTCACCGGTCTTGCCGTGAACAGCGGCCTGGCCGCGAAGGGGGCGCTCCTGGCTCTGGCCGAGCACGGAATCCGCGTTCCCGGCGAGGTCAGCCTGATCGGCATGGGCAGTGGAGAGGCGGCCAGGCTCTTCAACCCGCCGGTCACGGTGGTCCAGGGGCTGCATGAGGAGCAGAAGATCGCGGCGGCGGTGGACCGTCATCTCCGCGATCCCGACTCCGGCCTCATCGCGATCGCCACGCGTTCGATGCTCGAGCTTCGCAAATCCGTCAGAAACATCAACAGAGAGGAACCCTGAATGAAAAAGAGCGCTGCATTCACATTGATCGAATTGCTCGTCGTGATTGCGATTATCGCGATCCTTGCGGCGATGCTGCTGCCCGCATTGAACCAGGCGCGCGAGCGCGGCCGTTCGACTTCGTGCCTGAACAACCTGAAACAGATGCATTTCGGATATGTCGCCTACGCCGACAGCTGCAATGACGTGATTCCCGGCATTCTCACCGGACGCGGCACTTCGAACGAGCGCTACTGGGATAAGGTCATGGCGCCGTTTCTCGAACAGACCGCAGAGGCCGATTACGACTACCATACCGTGAAGCGCCGCTACAACTGCCCCTCGGCGGTCAAGGACGCCGACACGATGGGCGGCACGCTCGTGCAGGTCAACGTTCCCGGCAACGCCGACCGCTGCTGGAAGTACGGCCGCCTGAGGCGCCCGTCGGTCCAGCCGCAGAACGGGGACGCGGCTGCGCTGCAGGCGGGGAAGGTGTGGTACTCCCGCTTCATCTGCACGATCGACAGGCAAATTCCGGAGGGGAGGCACAACGGCGGCGCGAACATCCTCTTCGCGGACGGGCACACGGACCACGGCAAATGCGCCGATGTGCAGACTACCTGGAACGGGACGAGCCTCGGCTGGCCGCGTTTCCGTGAGGTCACCTGGTATACGGGCGAAGCGGGGGTGAAGTGATGGTCGCGAAAATTCTTTCCGGGTTGGCGGCCCTCCTCTGGATCGGTTCGGCGGCGGCGCTCGAGTGGGAGCTGCCGGGGCGGGCGTGGACGAAGGTCGATCCGCCGGCCGTATGGAGCTTTCATGCCGCGCCGCGCAAAGGGAGGGCGAAGGAGTGGAAGGCTCTGGAACAGAAAGACGTGAATACGCTTGAGAACCGGCTCATGTTCTCAGAGCCGAACGGGGATGCGTGGAGCGTCCCCGCCGTCCGGGTGCAGAAGTTCCAGATGCCCGGCGAACAGGTTCTCGAGTTCCTGACCGGCCCCGCCGCCGATCCGGTTGCGGTCTATGGCTGCATGTTCGCGGGGGAGCTCGCATATGAGGCGGCGGTGACGGACCCGCTTCCGGCGGATGGCCCGGGGGTGGACGGCAACGCGATGTTCCGGATCAGCCGGATCGGCGCGGACGGGGCGGAGGAGCTCCTCGATGAGTTCTCGTTCCGCGGGAAAACCGGTGAAACACGCACGAAGCGCGTGGCCGTTTCGCCCGGCGACCGGATCTGTTTCCGGAAGACCGCCGTGTTGGCCGATGATTACGGGCGGCGCGCCTGCCGGGTCGCGCTGCGGGTGAAGGGCGAAGCCGCCCCCTCGCGGTCGGGATTCCGGGCCGCGGCGGTTCCGGCCGGACGGGTCATGCTTGACGAGTATGTGCCGATGCCGGAGCGGGAGGTGGGAGGTGCGTTCCGGTTCGACTTCGGGAAGCTGCATGGCAAGGCGCTCCCGGCGGCGACGGTCCGGCTGACGGGGGCGGGGGGCTGCGAGATCACGGCCCGCGCCGAGAAGAACGGAAGCTGCGCCTTCGGGGCCGGCGACCTCGTGTTGCTCCGGGAGATCCCGGAGCCGGGGAATTACCGCGTTTCGGTCGACGCTTCCAACACGGGACTCGATGTGAAGGGCGGCGACGGCGGAATCATCACGCTGTCGGTGCTGCCGCCCGGCAGCCGGATCGACGCCGCCGCCGTGTTCCGGCTGACGGTTCCCGCGAGCCGGGAGGGCGATGCGCCGCAGGTTGCGGAGACGCGGGTCCTGAAGCTGGGCAGGGGCGACCGGCTCGCGCTCCGGGTGAACGCGCGGGCCGACGGTTACGCGGATCTGTTCCGGATCCGGTTCTCGTGCGAACCCGTTGCGGAAGAGGGCGAAGCGGTTCCGCCGCCCGTGCCGGAGTCGTTGCTGCCGCGCACCGACGGGGAGAAACGCGCCCCGGGCGCCCCGATGCGGAAAGGGCTCTTCTGGCTCGGCGCGAACGGCGAGTGGGTCGCGGGGCCGGACACCGCCGAGGCGATCGGGCTTGTTACGAAGTTCATTCCGGAGCTTGCGGTGATCGGGGTCACGGCGCGTCCCGACCTGCTGCCCGACCCTGCGTTTTTCCGGGAGCACGGCATTCCCGTCCTGACCCAGAATTTCGGCGTCGGTTACGAACCGTACTGGCGGTACATGGGGGCGTTCGAGTGGGATTATTCCGGGCGCTGCCACGCGGAGAAGAGCTTTGTCGCGCTCTCCGGCATGGCGCATGCCGCGGCGCTGCCGCATCCGGCGGTGAAGGAGGCGTTCGACCGGCTCATGCGTTCGA
>JABLYX010000096.1 GCA_018265615.1 Lentisphaeria bacterium | reverse complement strand
TCGAAACAAGTTATTTGAATAAATCAAGATACATGTTTTAGATAGAGGTAATTACGAGCAGCTCTATCAGGGTAAAATGCTTTTTCATGTCCGGTTCCCTCTCTTGCAGGTCCTTTGATTTTTCCCGTGGATCACAATGTAACTCAATTACTCTTTAAGTATACCATATACTGATTTGAAAAGCAATATCGGGAATCATTTTTTTTCATTTTTTTTGAATCCGCACACACGGCCTTCCAGAGAAAACAGTCTGCCGGAGCCGGAAAACATCCGGATATTTTCACCGGACAGAGTTGACAATCGCCATAGTATATGATATACTGTATTGAAACGCGAATTACAATGGAAGACGGGGATATATGAGAGAGAGCAAGAGCGTCGGCGTGGTTCAGTTCCTGATCGGGGAGCTGGAAAAGCTTCCTCCAGGCGGAAAGCTGCCTTCCACAGTGGAGATCCAGAAGAGCTGCGGCGTCAGCCAGGCGGTTGTAACGCGCGCGATCGACAAGCTCAAGAAGATGAACCTGATCGAGGTCCGTCCGCAACGCGGATATTTCAAGCAGAAAAAGCAGCGCAGCAACGTCTGCATCGTTTTCCTGCGCCGCAACGATGAGAGCGTCGAGAAGCTGTTCACGTTCTATTACAACAATCTGAGCCGGATCCTGACAATGCTGACGTTCCACGGCTACGGCGTGAACTTCCACCGGGTGGAAGCGCTCTCCGAACTGCCGTTCTACCCGTCCCGGTCGGAGGGAATCTGCTCGAACGACATCATCGTCACATTCTCCATGCCGCGCTCGCAGATGGAGGAGGTCGAGCACATGAAACGTTGCGGCTTCCGTTTCATCCACTGGCTGCCGGACTTCGCGCCGCCCTGCGAAAACTGCATCACGATCGACGATTGCGAACTCGTACGCACCCAGGTGGAGTTCCTGGTCCGGCAGGGGCACCGGCGAATCGGTTTCATCCACGGCGTTCAGCCCGGGCGCTGGACCCGCCCGGACAACATGCGGTTCGACGCATTCTGCCGGCTGAACATCGAATTTCAACTGCAGGTGCTGCCGGAATACCTCTGCTTTCTGCGCTACAATCTCCACTCGCCGGAAGAGTACGGACGCAAGCTCCGCACGATGTTTTCCGGGGAGCTCCCCCCGACGGCGCTCATCATCACGGACGACGAGGCGAAGATGGTCTACGACGCGCTCGAGTCGATGAAGCTCGCTCCCGGCCGCGACGTCGCGATCCTCGGCACGGACAATGCGAACTGGGACAATTTCATGACGCCGCGCCTCAGCAGCGTCGGATTCGATATCGAATTCGGCGTGAGAAAGATGATCGAAATGATCGAAGGGCTCCAGGAAGGCCGGACCTATCCCCCGGCCTGTTTCCCGATCCTCCTGAAAGAGCGGGAGAGCACCCCGCCCCGCTGACGGACCGGAAGCGGAAGAGGGCTCTACCGCCAGGTCGAGGACTTGCCGCCGCCGTCATCCCAGTTGTAGCAGAGCAGCCCCTTCACGCCCGCCGGATAGCTGACCTGCGTCGCGAAGAAGTTCGCATCCCAGCTCGAACGGTCGTCCGATTTCACATGTCCGTCGGCAAACAGCGCGTTGAACCGGTTGTTGTGCGACAGCAGCGCCTTGCCGAATGAGGAGCCGAACGCGAAGGTGAAGCGGACCGGGCCGTCGGAATCCATCAGGATCCCGCTCTCCGAAGGCCTCCGGCTGCCGGTCAGCTTGCGCCACTTCCCCGCTTCGGCGGAGCTGGTCTTGACCCGGAGCAGCGCATTCGCCGCGTAATTCGTGTTCCAGTTCATGGAGTCCTTGTTCAGCTTCTCCTTATCGGACGGGCACTGGTAGAGTTTCAGGTTTTTCAGGTACGCCCCGGTCAAAGCCATCCAGGTCGCCGAACCGACTTTGCGGTAGCCGTTCGGCTCGACCATCGACAACTTCGTGCCGGTGTCGTATGCGCACGGCAGCAGGTCGCCGTTCTCCGCCGCGTAGAACAGAAACCCCTGCCCGATCTGGCGGAGCTGATTCGCACAGGTCGCGGAGCGGGCGCTCGCCCGCGCCTTGTTCAGGGCCGGCAGCAGCATGGCGGCCAGAATCGCAATGATCGCGATCACAACGAGCAGCTCTATGAGCGTAAAACGCCGGGCAGCCGGCACGGGGAGAGATGCGGTGCCAGCCACCACTCCCTCTCTCCCGAGCCCCTCTCTTTCACGCAGAGCGGGCAAAAGGGTATGCTGATTGTATGTGCAGCAAGTTTTTACGGCGGGGAGTTCCAAAGGGGTAAAGTGCCGTTTCATATCCGTGTTCCTTCCTTTGCAGTTCACTTCCGCACCGCGCCTTCGGAATCGATGAAGACCGCGCCGTTTTCAAAATGTTCGAGGTCGAGCGGCTTGTTGTGCTCGCCGCCGACGAAGATCTCCCCCTGGTTCACGCTGTTCCCGGAAATCGTGATCCGCTTTGAACCGGTCCCGATGAACATCGCCCGCCGCTCAAGGTCGGGATTAAAAATCGTGTTGCCCGTGATTGTCACATCCTCATGGCCGGTATCCCCCGGAAAATCCTTCGTATTCAGGTAGGTGAGCCAGATTCCGGCGCGGATCGCCCACTGGTCGCGCAGACCGGTCTTGTACTTCCATGAATTGATGATCGTGTTGCCCGCGATGGAAACCCGGCGCGCCGAGAAGAAAAGCGAGATTCCGCCGTTCTGCGTGTTGCGCACGACGTTCCCGGTGATCGCGGCGTCGTCGCACCATTCGAGGTCGATGCCGACGTCCTTCGCGCCGTCCACGAGATTGTTCGCGATCACGATATCGCGATAGCCGGTTCCCCAGATCGCGCCCGCACCGCCGTTGCGGACCCGGTTCCCGGTCACGATCAGCGATTCGGAACGCCGCGTCGGATCCCATTTGTAGTTGCCCCAGAACTGGATGCCGTGCTTCCGGCACTCCTCGACGTCATTGTCGGCTACGCGGATGCGGTCCGAGAACACCAGCTCGACCGCCTTTTCGACGTTCCGCATCGAGCAGGAGCGGATCACGCCCGAATCGACATGGTCGAAGTGGACGCCGTACCGCAGCTTTCCGAAAACGACGTTCCGGACCGTGACGTTCTTCACATGCGAAGCGAAGACGCCGTCGGCCTTCGCGGGAGCCTCGATGCGCAGATTCTCCACGACATTCGAACCGGAGAGCGTCAGGAGCGCCTTGTCCTCCGCTCCCGCCGCGAGCGACAGCCGCGACTCCGGCCCGGTCCCGGAGAGCGTGCACCCGGCGGGAATCCTCACATTCCGGATGCGGAAATGCCCGGGCGGCACCGTAACGACCGTGACCCCGGACGCAAACGCCTTCTCGAACGCCGGAGTCGAATCAGCCGTGCCGTCCGCCACGGCACCGTAAGCGGTGACCGGAGCCGTAAAAACCTCGTCCTGAGCAGGAATCCGTTCAACCGACACGTCGTCGATGAACACGCTGTTCATGCGGTTCTCAAAAATGAAGCGGATTTCATACGAGGTTTCACCGGGCCCGGTTTCGAATTCGCAGGAGAACTCCCTCCAGTCAAACGGGCCGGAGGCGGTGCTCTTCCGCAGCTTCCACCCGGGTCCCCCGCCGAAGACCACCGGGCAATCGCCCTCCCCGGCCTTCTGCAGGAACCGCAGCCGGTAGCGGCTCGACGGCCGGACCGGAATCTTCTGCCACAGCGTCGAATAGACGCCCGCGGCCGGACCGGAATCGAATTTCACCTTCAGCGCCTGCTTTCCCTCATACGCGGCGTCACCGGCCGCGGTCAGCGCCGACGGGACTTTCGAAGTCACGGTCGCCCCCCATCCTTTCAGCCCGTCTTCAAATCCGGAATTCCGGACGGGATTCGCGGAGGCCGCCAGACAACAGCCCGCGGCCCCGCAGATCAGAAATAAGTTCCGCATAAAATCGTTTCTCCTTTCGGTTTGTTGGCAAAAATCAGTCTGAATCCCGGCCCATCAGCGTGACCGGCAGCGTGACCGTCACCGGCCCCCGGACCTCACGGCTCATGAGCTTATGCAGCAGGCGGGCCGCTTCCAACCCGATCTCCCGCCGGGGCTGGCGGACGGAGGTCAGTGGCGGATCGAGCTCCGCCGCCTTCGGGATGTCGTCGAACCCGGCGATGAAGATGTCGCGCCCGACAGAGAGGCCGAGTTCCGCCGCCGCGTTGTAGGTCGCCAGTGCGTGGCCGTCGTTGCATGCCTGGATGGAGATCGGAAATGCGCACCGCTCCTTCAGGAACCTGCGGATGCGTTCCGGCGCGGGTTCGACCGGCCAGTGCTCGGGGTTCGGAACCACATTGGCGGTTTCGATGAGCATCCGCTGCGTCTCCTCCTCATACCCGGCTTCGCGCATCGCCTGCCGGTATCCCTCGTAGCGCGCATAGTTCGAGGAGGCTTCGTTGCGCTGGCCGAAAAACCAGACCGGGCGGCGCCGCCGCCGGATCAGCCGCCGCGTGGATTCATAAGCGCCGCCGATGTTGTCGACGGTCACGGTGTTCAGCTCAAGCTCCTTCAAGGAGCGGTCCACGCAGACAAGCGGGAACCCGGCCGCCTGCAGCCGCCCGAGGCTGCGCTCATAGCACTCGTCGGGATACGGGATCGTAATCACGCCGTTCACGCCGTGCGATTCGATTTCATCGAAGAAGCGGATAATCGGCTCGTGCCGCCAGTTATCCGAGAAGAAGCGGACCGCGAGACGGTGCTCCTCCGCATACTCGCGGATGCCGCTGCGGATCTCCAGCAGGAACGCATCCTCCCAGCCGAACCACGCAACCGCGATGGTGCCGACGGTTTCCCGTTCCGCAGAAGAGGGCGCTTCGGTCAGGGCCTCTACCCGCCGGACGCCGCGCGACGGAACACGGATCAGCATCCCGGTATCGACCAGAATATCGATCGCCCGCCGCATCGTGATCCGCGAAGCGCCGTAACGCCCCGCCAGAGCGTTCTCCGACGGCAGCAGGATGTTCCCGGTATACGCCCCGTGCTGAAGATCCGAGGCAAGCGCTTCGGATATCCGGTTTGCTTTGCTGTAGTATGTCATTCGTGTTTCTCCGCTCTCATGATCCTGTGTCCGTATTTATTATGCCCCGAAAACATACACATTGTCAAGAGTTCAAAAAACTTTTTCCCGGAAATCGATGCGGATTCCCCAAAATCTATACAATCGGCCCAAATTCCCGTTTTTTATTTCAAGTGCTTGAATAAAGCAGATGATTTCGCTCTCAGGAATATAGATATTTTTATATCTGATATTGGCATTCAACAGGTTGCATAACAATTAACACGAAAAAATAAATACGGAAAAAAAATTTCAAGTACTTGACAAAAGCCTTTTTATTTGGTATAATTAATAGGGAAGGAAACAAAACGAAAGAGGTTCAGTCATGATTTCGATGAAAGAGATCGGTAAAATCTGCGGCGTGGCCGAATCTACCGTCTCCAAGGCGCTGCGCGGGCACGCCGGCATCAAGCAGGCGACCCGGGAACGCGTTGCGGAGGTCGCGCGCAAATACGGGTATCAGCCGAACGCGATGGTCGAATGCATGCAGACCGGGAAAAGCCGCAGCATCGGCATCGCCTGCAACAATTTCCAATGCATGTTCACCGGAGCGGTCATGGACGGGATCCACAAGACGCTGCATGACTACGGCTACGATTCGTACGTGATCTGCTGGGATAAACTCGTAAAGGACGGAATCGACCTGCTTTCCCGCTTCGCCCGCCGCCGGGTCGACGGCCTGCTGCTGCTGCCGATGGGGAAACTGCCGGAGCTGTCGCACATCTCCCAGCTCCACACATTCCATAATCCTGTGGTCCTTGTCGATCAGGTGTGGCGCGGCGCGGATTTCGATTATGTCGGCAGCGACAACCGCGGCGGCATGGCGGCGCTGGTCGAACGGCTCATCGCCTCCGGCCGGAAGAAGATCGGCGCGGTTTTCTTCACGGAGGTCAGCACGGGGGAGGAGCGCCGGGCGGGCTTCCTCGATGCGATGTTCCGCCACAACATGCCGGTGGATGCGCGTTTCCTCTGTGAAGTATCCGACGCGAGAAGCAGTTACGATGAGATCCGCCGGGTGCTCGATGCGAAGGAGCGCCCCGATGCTCTCGTCTGCTTCAACGACTATCTTGCGAATGACGCATTGAATGCGGCTTTCGATCTCGGCATCGGAATTCCCGAAGAGCTTGCCGTAACCGGTTTCGGGAACCTCCCGCTCTGTGAAAAACTGCGGCCGATGCTGACGACCGTCGACCAGCATGCATATAAGATCGGTCAGGCCGCCGCCAGGCAGCTCATGGAACGGATCACCGGCAATGAAACCGGCCCGTTCCGCGCGCATCTGGTCCCGACGGAACCGGTGATTCGTCAATCCTGTATCTGTTGAACTTTTCCCAAAATCAATTTTATAAAGGAGAAAAAACATGAAAAAGGAACGGAAATTCTTCACCCTGATCGAGCTCCTCGTTGTAATTGCGATCATCGCAATTCTGGCATCCATGCTGCTGCCCGCGCTGAATCAGGCGCGCGAGCGCGCGAAAGCCGCGCAATGCATCAACAACCTCAAGCAAATCACGGCGGCATGTATCATCTATGCGCAGGATTACAATGGAGTCATGACCTCCGCCCATCCGCGAAACAACGTCTATTGGTCGAACGAAATGGTTGATTACAAGTATCTTCCGGCAAGCAATGTATTCCTCTGCCCGAACCAGAAGTATAAAACGCCGTATAAGAACAATTCGGACGCGCTTTACACCTACGGCCTGAACCGCGACATCGAACGGAATGTCAATAAAAAAGGAGATTCAGCCGGCTTCTACAACAACATCCTGAAGTCACGCCGCCAGGCCGCGTCGATTACCTGGTTGGTCGGAGACAGCATCCGCGCCAACAAGCAGCTCGCCATCGACCTCGGCCAGACCTGCGCGATCCTGAGTTGGAACAACGGCGCGGAAGGCATCGCCTCCCTCCGCCACAGCCGCAAGGGAAACTTCGGATTCGTTGACGGCAGCGCCCGCCCGATCGGGGAAGACAAGGTTCACGGAATCCATCCGCAGCTCGAAGAGTGGTTCCTCTACGATGCCATGCGGGTGACACGCGGCCCGTCGACCCTGCTCTGACCGGACGAGTGTCTGAGGAGGCAGCCGATTCCCCGCCTCCTCATCTTTCTGCGAACATAAAGAAATCAGGGAGATCCGCAAACATCCGGAGAACAGCCGAACAGTCACCGGTCCGCTTATAAAATAAGGAACCACATGATGCGCAAGGGACAGAGAGACTTCACACTCATCGAGCTGCTGGTGGTAATTGCAATCATCGCGATTCTCGCGGCGCTGCTGCTGCCCGCACTGACAAAGGCACGCGAGAGCGCCAAGGCGACAAATTGCCTGAGCAATCTCAAGCAGATCGGTCTGGCCCTGACCCAGTACGCCGGGGACTACGGCGGCATGATTCCCGCCGGAATGGGCAAAAAAGACGGCGCAATCTACTATTGGAGCAACGCACTGTGCGACGGAAAATATCTGCCGGAAAGCAATGTTTTTTATTGCCCCTCCTTCCCGCAAAGCAAAAAGTTCGTCAACAACTCCTCCGCCATCAACACGTATGGAATCAACCGCGACATGGAGCAGCAGACCCGCGACGAAAGCATCATCATCTATAATAATCTCTACAAGGTCCGGAAAAATAAAAGCGCCTCCCAGACCTGGCTCGCGGGAGACAGCATCGGCAAAGGCTGGTGGGCCCCCGAGCTGCGCCCGACTCCGATGATCAGCTGGAACAACGGAACCAACCATAACGCGACGCTGCGCCACAACCGCCGCTGCAACATGGTGTTCGCAGAAGGCAGTGCGCGAAAAGTGGATGAACACTCCTTCCTCACCGTTTATCCGCGCATTCAGGAATATTACGTACTCGACTCATTCAAGGCAAACAACTTATAAACAAGGAGAATCCATGACCCAAACCAGAACCATTGCAACCATCCTTTTTGCATTTGCAGCGGCCGTTGCCGCCGGGGAGATCCCTTTCCAGAACGGCTCGTTCGAACAGGGAACCGGCGGCTACTGGCTGAACCGGCCGGCTGCGGTCCGGGTCGACACGACCGACTCGACCGACGGGATGCAGTGCATCGCGATCACTCCGCCGGAGACCGGAACGACCAGCGTCGTACAAGGCGTAAAAGTCATTCCCGACACGGTTTACGTGATTACCTACGATGCCCGTGCCTCCGTCGCGAAAGGCGGCCCGCAGCTCACGATGAGCTCCATGCTGCAGGGCGACAAGCCGATCATGATCTTCGAGGGCGTCGGCGAACAGCGCAAGGCGCTGAAGACTCCGGCCGCCGTCACGGACAAGTGGCAGAGCTTTACGCAGAAGATCGGCCCGTTCCCGGCCCAGGCCCAGGGGAAGGAAGTCAAAAAAGCCATGCTCTACTGGAATGTGAAGCCCGGTGAGCCCGGCTCCAAGCTCTTCCTCGACAACATCAGAATCACGACGGAGGCGGCCCCTGCCGAATCTGCGGCCAAACCGGCGGCAAAGAGCAGCGGACTCCTCTCCAACGGTTCCTTCGAACAGGGAACTGCGGGATACTGGATCAACCGCTCCGCCGCCGTGAAGATCGAGAAAGAGGACGCGAGCGACGGCAGCCAGTGCCTCTCGATCGATCCTCCGGCCGGAGCGACGGTCAATGTGACGCAGGGGACAAAGTTTCAGCCCGGACAGGTTTACGCGGTCACCTTCGACGCGCGTTCGACCGTCCCGGAAGGCGGCCCGCTGCTCACGCTCACCGCGATGATGCAGGGCGACCGCCCGATCGCATTCTTTCCGGGCGTCGGCGCTCAGAAAAATGCGTTGAAGACCCCGGTTGCACTGACCGACAAGTGGCAGACCTTCACCCTGAAGATCGGCCCGTTCCCGGCAGAGGCGATGGGCAAGCAGGTCAAGAACATCCTCTTCTACTGGAACACGAAGCAGGGTGCGACGCCGGGCCGGCTGCTGCTGGACAATATCCGGGTCACGGTGGAACCGGCCGCGGCGGAAACAGCACCGGCTGAAGAGACGCAAAGCGGAGCAATCCGCTTTTTGCTGCCGGACCCGGTGCGGATCTTCGAATCCGCCCCGGTCTTCACGGTTGAGGCGGAGGTCGGCAAGGGCCATCTCCGCGTAACCGGCGCCGACGCCTTCGGTCGCCAGGTGCTCGCCGCAGAGGGAAAAGCCGGAGAAGCAAAGCTCGCAGTCGCCCTCCCCGGTCCGGATTACTACGCGATCCGCGCCGAAATCGTCGAAGGCGGCAAGGCCGTGAAAACCGCGGAAACCTCGCTCATGGTAACCACTCCGCTGCCGAAGGATTACTATGACACACCTCAACCCGCCTTCGGAGTATGGGGCGGGCTGACGCCGGAGCTGCGCCGCATTGCCGGTGCCAAATGGGACCGGCAACTTTTTTTTACCTTTTTTCAAAAACCGGACGCTCCGGCGGAACCTCCCGCACCTGAAAAAATCGCCGCGAAGGAGCCGATCAGGATCATCCGCTGCATGAATGTCCTGCACCCCTTCAAGCGTATGGTTCCCCTCTCCGCGCAGGAGCTTGAGGAACAGCGCGCCAAACTCACGAAAGAGATCGTCTCCCGCCGCGGGCTCGTCGACGTGTGGGAAACGCAGAACGAACCGATGGTCGGCGAGAATTTTCACGGAACCATGAAAGATGTCATGGACATCATCCGCATGGAGAGCGAAGTCGTCCGCAGGAACGACCCCGGCCACACGATCGCCGGAATCTGCATCAACCCGATGAATGCGAACCAGTACAATCAATATGTCGGCTATTACCGCAATCACGGCATCGACAAGCTCATCGACGCCCTGATGCTTCATCCGTATATCCCCGGCGCACAGAGCCCGGACGCCTCCGGCTACGTCGGAACGCTGAACCGGCTCGACCGCGACATTTCCGCGATCGCCGGACGCCGCATCCCCATGTATATCAGCGAAATCGGCTATTCGACGAAGCCCGGCGGCGAAGTCACGGAGCTCCAGCAGGCGGCCTACCTCGCTCGTGTCGTGCTGCTGAACCGGCAGATTCCGTCGCTCGAAGCGTGTGTCTGGCACATCGGCCTCTGGAACGAGGCGACCAGCCGCCGCGAACTCGACTTCGGTCTGCTGCGCGGCCATGCGAAGGATTCGAAGATCCGGGAGCCGAAGCCCGGATTCGCGGCATGGGCGACCGTGTCGCGCATGACCTACGATGCGGATTACGTGCGCGAACTGAACATCAGCCGCCAGGTCCGCGTCCTGCTTTTCAACAAGCGCGGCAAAGCGATGCTCGCGGCTTACTCGCTGACGGCCGAGCCGGCAAAGCTCCAACTGCCGCTGAACATTCCGGAAGCCTCCCTCACTGAGGTCTGCGGCAAACGCAGCACCGTTCCGCTGCAGGATGGAATCCTTTCGCTCACCCTGACCGAAGCGCCGGTCTACATCGAAGGCGGCGAACTCGATGCTTTCAACGCGGACCGCTTCGCCGCCGTGTTCGAGCCGGAAGCCCCGGCCACGAGCGCAGGCGCCCCCGTCACAATCAAGATTACGCTGCCGGAAGAACTTGCGAAAGGCAACGTGAACATGAGGGTTCCGGCCGGAGAGTTCGGCACGCCCTCCGTAACCGGATCCGGGCGCAACTGGCAGGTGACCGTCACCCCGGGCGCGGGGATAAAGCCCGGCGCTTACGACCTCTTCTTCCGGCTCGAATCCGACGGCCGCAGCCGCTATATCTGGCAGAAGCCGCTCGAAATCGTCCCGCCGATGACGATCACGGATCTCCGCAGCACCCATGTCGACGGGCTCCCCGCCGTCACCTTCCGTACCGTCTGCAATGACGGAAAGAGCGCAAACGCCGTCGTTGAAATCCTTGAAAACGGCGACCGGACGCTTGCGATTGCACAAATCATTCCCGGAAAAGAGAGCACGATGCCGCTGCACCTGACCCGCTCCGGCCGCCCGGCGGCCTATCAGGCCCGCTTCACACTGCCGGACGGCAAAAGCTGGATGCAGAAGCTGCCGGAGGGGCTCGTCCCGGTTTCAATTCCGCGCGTGGACAACGCCCTCGCGAAGCCGCTCGAATCGTGGCCGGAAAGCAGCCGCTACGCAATCGGCGACGGAACCCCGAGCCGTCACGCGGTCCGCGGAGAATTCGACCGCCCCGAAGGCACGATCCGCCTTGCATATGACGACACCTTTCTTTACTTCGCGATCGACCAGAAGGATGCGGTGTTCAAGACTCGTCCCGGCGCCTCGCTCTGGGATGCGGACGGACTCCAGATCGGCGTCAGCGTCCCGCAGACGTTCATGATCCGCCCGAACAACGACGGCATTCAGGAAACGGCCTACGCGGAATTCGGCGTCCACGCCGGAACCGAACAGCCGAACTCATGGGCCTGGGCCAGCATGAATCTGAACGAAATGCCGCTGAACCAGCCGGTTCCGGGCCTCATCGCCAAAAACGGCCGTACCGGAGACACGACGGTCTACCGCTTCGCCGTGCCGTGGAAGAGCCTGAACATCAAACCGGCGCCGCAGATGCCGCTCGGCATCAGCATCCTCTTCAACGACCGCGACGATGCCCGCGACCGTCACTGGGTCGAATGGTACAGCGGCATCGCGGACGGCAAAGACCCGTCCCGCTACGGCTCCGCCGTCCTGCTGCCCTGAGGTTTGGGAAGGGTAAGGGGATGCGAGAGGAAAAAACCTTTTAAGGAAAGGTTATTTTCCTCTCGCGCTCTCCTTTTTCCAAACCTCTTCGCCGTCGACCTCCAATCGGAAATTCCGATTGGAGGTCGACTATACTTTGGGGACGATCAGGCGGGACGAAAAACGTTCTTCGTCCGAGGCACGACACAACGCCGATGTCGAACTCAACGCAGATTATCTATTTCAGGCGAGGTGCGATTTCCCATCCTAATCGGCAATCAAGTACACTTGCTGTTTCAATGATCGCACCTCGCCCGAGGTGCGATGGCTGAAAAACGGTTCCATCGGAGGCTTCTGGCCGTTTCAATAAGCGCACCTCGGGCGAGGTGCGATCGGTCGCAACGGAGCGCAGAACGGTATGCGGAGGGTTTCAATAAGCGCACCTCGGGCGAGGTGCGATGGATCCGTGTATCGGGCGGGGCCTGGTGGCGGTGTTTCAATAAGCGCACCTCGGGCGAGGTGCGATAGATGTTGCCGTCGGCGTCGATCCAGTAATAACGGTTTCAATAAGCGCACCTCGGGCGAGGTGCGATGAGGCTCTGCACAAGCGCGATAACTGCACATTGGTTTCAATAAGCGCACCTCGGGCGAGGTGCGATGCGGTCACGAAACACCAAAATGGCGAATAAGCGGTTTCAATAAGCGCACCTCGGGCGAGGTGCGATCAGCTATATTGAGGTGGATGCGGTCGGCAATTGGTTTCAATAAGCGCACCTCGGGCGAAGTGCGATGTCGTGGTACAGGATCAGTTGTTCAAGCGTCATGTGTTTCAATAAGCGCACCTCGGGCGAGGTGCGATGCCGGGATCGAACATCGCGACTGGGATGAACTGGTTTCAATAAGCGCACCTCGGGCGAGGTGCGATGCTTTTCGGCATCGGCCTTGTCGAGGTATTGGGCGCTGGTTTCAATAAGCGCACCTCGGGCGAGGTGCGATTAAGTGATGTTTGCGTTTTGCGTGGTGACGCGGTGTTTCAATAAGCGCACCTCGGGCGAGGTGCGATGCGCGGCGTTCGCGGCGGCCCATTCCAGCACAGTTTCAATAAGCGCACCTCGGGCGAGGTGCGATGCTGTA
>JABLYX010000095.1 GCA_018265615.1 Lentisphaeria bacterium | reverse complement strand
GCGCTCGCCACATGAGTCTGAGAAATGGGGGTGCGGGGGAAATGTATTTCCCCCGCGAAGCCCGCGACAGCGCTGCCCGGAAAAAGCTGAAAACGCCTCCCCGCACTGCCAGGTCCCTCCCCGCGAAGCCCGCGACAGCGCTGCCCGGAAAAAGCTGAAAACGCCTCCCCGCTCACTTTTTCAGGGTGCGGTTCCACGGAAGAACCGTGCCCCGCCGGTCGGTACGGGTTGCGCCGACCGGAGGATAGGCGGGGTCTCCCTCCGCATAGACGCGATACCCCTCGAATTCGCCGGCTCTCTCCTCCATTCTCTGCCAGTATTGCAGTTTCCCGGTTTCCAACTGCAGCGGTTTTCCGGTAAACGGGCTTCTCGGAACTTCCGGCAGGAACTCCGGAACCAGCTCGTCGAGCGCCGACGGCAGACGGTTGTACTTCCGCAGGAACAATTCGACCGCGAGCCCGGTGCGGACAACCCGGCACCGGGCATGCATCGTGGAAGCACGGTTGATCGGATGCGTAAGCGCCGGCAGGAGAAAATTCGAAACGGGAGCCAGCAGTATGATCTTCTGCCGGGCGGCGACAAAATCACGGAACGGCTGCAGCTTCAAAATTGTTTCCGGCGTGTAGTCGAGCGTGGCGGCAGGCAGAACATCCTTCAGGGCCCGGGCCGCCGCCGCTGAATCCAGTTTTACAACCGGAGCATAGATAATACCGAACACTCCAGCCAGCGGCTTCGGCATATCGAGCAGGTCGGCTAAAACAGCATCCACCCGTGATGCGACAGTAACGACAGTGACGATTTCCGTTTCAAGCACCCCTGGCAGCCGGGTCCGGAATTCGGCCTCGACGCCTGGCATCGAATCCGCCCACCGCTTCAGGGTCTTTGAATCGAACTGCCCGATATCCCCGTCGAACGCCGCGTCGAAAACAGCCCCCTGCCGGATGGACTCGACCGCTATCGCGACCAGATAGCTGATCAGGAACTGATCCCGGACCGCATAGCGCCGCAGCGTCGCGGAGAGGTCGAAAATACGGACGGCCTCCCCCGGTTCCTTCTGCTGCAATGCATAATAAAAGCGGTCACGGTTCATGCGCATCCATGTCCGCAGGTGATTCAGGTCCGGCAGCATGACATCCCAGACGTTCCCCACGGAAAAGTCGCGCCACAATACAAAGTCCGGACGCTCTTCCAGAAACCGGTCCGCGTTCCGGATCGTCTCCGCATGGTCGGCCTGGAACTTTGGAAAATCCTTCAGCTCCACGTGCGCCATGGACGACCTGACGTCGAGCTCCGTGGAGGCGCTCGCCGAAACCGCTTCGCAGACCGCCATAAACTCCTTCTGCTGTTTTTCGGAGCCGCCCTGCTGCCGGGCCTCGAGCGCGGCGATGCTGCACGGGATCCCGCCGCGCTCAAGCTCCCGCACCGTGGAGTGGAAACGGACGCTGCAGTATCCGCTCCACGCGCCCCACATCATCATGACGGCAACGGCGGCAGCCAGGCTCCCGGTTCCGGCCGGATGCCGCTTCATACAGTTCCCGATCCGTTTCCAGTTCATCGCGCCCCTTCCAGTTTTACCAACGGGCGCCGCCAGACAGATATCCTGTCTGACTCACCCTTTATCTCATACCCATAGAACGTCATGCTCACCGGCGCCTCCTCCTGTCCCGTACCAATCTCTGTCCAGAAACTCTCACCTTCCCTCATGACAAGCGGCTTTCCTTCAAACGGATATACCGGAAGTTCCGGCAGGAACTCCGGAACCGTCGCACTCAGTGTTTCCGGCATCCTCCCGTACTTGCGCCGGAACAGCTCGACCGCGATTCCGGTTTGCAGAACCCGGCAGCGGGCATAGAGTGCCGAAGCTCCGAATACCGGAAGTTGGAAACAATTCTCCAGTTCCCATTGCTTAAATTCACGCGACACCGGAAACAGGAACGTCCTGCCGCTCCGGTTCAGCATCGAATCACCGAACTCTCCGAGCTTCTTCCCCGTTTCCGGCAGATAATCGCAATCGGTCAACGGCAGGATATCAACTCCCCGCCGGAGAAAATCCGCCGTATCGAGCTGAATCAGCGGAGTGTAGAAAGAAAGCAGAAGCTGTCCGAACCAATCCGGACATCCCCTCTCCCTGATCCATTTTTCACAGGACTCCGGCAGCCGCGAGGGGGCGGAAGCGGCAAATGCGAACGTCGCTTTGAATCCCTCCCGCATCAGGAAACGGTACCGTGTTTCGACGAAAGCGGAGAATTCGGCCCAGCGGATCAGGGTTTCATCATCGAAGCGGTCGATTTCGCCGGAAAGCGCGATCTCAAATATCCCTTCCGTGCACGCTTCCTCCATCTGCCGGATATGCTCCAGCTTGAAGATATATGCATCATGCATCATGCCGCGCAGCAGCAGCCGGGATTGCTCCAGACACCTCTCCGCCCCGGCGATATCCCCGGCCCTGACCCTCTCCCGGAAACGACGGAGATTAAATTCACCCCAGGTGACCAGGGGACATCGGAACATCCGCCACCAGTACATCACCCCCGGAATGCTTACAGGGTCGGAATTTCCGAATGAGAAATCGCACGAAAGCGGCACTGGCGGATGCCGGTCCAGCAAACGGTCAACTTCCTTCGCCTGCCGTTCGGCAAAAGCCGGCGGAGATGAAATGCCGCCGCGGGGCTCCATCGCGGCAAGCGCCGTCTCGATCGAGCGCAGCACCCTGCGCGATTCCCCGGCAGGGGGGCACCACGGCTTTCCCTGCGCGACTCCATACGCTTCAAACTTCCGGCGCAGCAGCCGGAACTGCGTGAAACAGTAGAACTCCCACGCTCCCCAGAGCAGCAGCAGAAGCACGGCGGCACCCGCCATACAGCTCCGGAACGGGTGCTTCCGCAGAGGCGCCGCAACGTGTGCAAGCTTCATCGCTCCTTCTCCTTTACGGGACAATCCCACACCGATGAATCGGGGGAGTCGGCAAAGCGGACCTGATATCCCGAAACGCTTCCCCTTTCTTCCGCGCCGCCGGGAGGCACGGTTTCAATTACAGGCGGCTTCCCCGTAAACGGGTTCACCGGAACCTCCGGCAAAAACTCCGGAACCAGCTCGGCCGGCGTCTCCGGCAGCCGGCCATGCTTACGCCGGAACAGCTCCACGGCGAGCCCCGTGCGCAGAATCCGGAACTTTGCATAAAGCTTCGAAGCCCGGTCGGCGGCCGTACTGAAATACGTCGGATCACCTTTCGAAACGAGCCGGATGAGCGGCGAAGCCTTGCCGGAGCCCCCGACCGTGCAGAGTGCGGCGATACGCGCCCGGTCCGCCGGGAGCATATCCCGCGACGCCAGCGGAATCAGCTCCGCCATCGTCCGGATCATGCCCGAAAGGCCGAGCTTCAGGAAAGGCAGATAGAGCGGAGCCGCAACCTTCGCAATCTCCGGCTGCAGCTCCAGCCGCCCCTGCAGCGCTTCGGCAGGCATGGAGGAGAAGTCAAGCGCAAAAAGCGCTTCGCCCTCGAAAGCCGTCTTCATCCCGCCCCGGATCTCCGTCTCGGCCTCCGCCAGCTGCCCGGCCCAGCGCCGCAGCGCCGCGCCGTCGAACCGGCCGAGGTCGCCGGCGGCGGCGCATTTGAACAGCATGTCCGTCCGCAGGGACTCGCACGCAATTGCAACCAGCGCGCTGATCAGGAACGGATCCTTCACCAGGCAGCGGCGGATGACGTCGCCGCGCTCGAACGCCTTTGCCGCCTCCGCCGGAGCTCCCCGCCGGAGCTCGCGGGAGAAGCGGTCTCCGAAAAAGCGGATCAGCATCCGGGAGGAGTTCAACTCAGTGAGCTCTATCGCAAAGAGCTTTCCCGGCACGTAGCGGCGAAAGAACCCGGCGTTCGGATTCTCGTCGAAGAGCCGGTCGGCCTCCCGGATCAGCTCCGGCTTCGTGCGGTAAAGCGTCTCCATCTGCTCCGGCGACAGGAAATCATAGCGGCTGTCTCTGTTCTTCTCCGTCTCCTTCGAAAGCTTCTCTGCGATCCGGCGGAACTCCGAGGTAAACGCCTGCCACTCCGGCTTCTGCCGCGCATCGAGCACCTCAAGGCGGCACGAGACCCCCCTCGACTCCAATTCCCGCATCGCAAGCCGCAGCTGCGTGTCACAGAAGAATGCCCAGGAAAACCAGAGAACGGAGGCAAACAGCACGACCGCCGCAAACGCCATCAGCACCGGATGCTTCCGGATATACGCATTCATCTTTTCGAGCTTCATCGTTCCCCCGTTTGTTTCATCGGACAGTTCCAGACCGGCAATTCGGGCGAACCGGGAAAGGAGACCCGATATCCCGAAACAATTCCCCTTCCTTCCGCGCCGCCGGGAGGCGCGGTTTCAATTACAGGCGGCTTCCCCGTAAACGGGTTCACCGGAACCTCCGGCAAAAACTCCGGAACCAGCTCGGCCGGCGTCTCCGGCAGCCGGCCATGCTTACGCCGGAACAGCTCCACGGCGAGCCCCGTGCGCAGAATCCGGTTCCGCCCGTATCCCCGCGAAGCCGCATCGAGGGCGTTGCCGAACGGGGCCGGATAACCCGCATCGATCAGGCGGATCAGGGGCGACGCGCCGCCCGGGCCGCCCACGGTGATGCGTTCCCGGAGCAGCAGCCGGTTCCCCGGCAGCATATCGCGGGAGGCCAGCGGAAGCGCAGCCGCCAGCGTCTCCGCCGCCCCGGCCACGCCGAGCTTCAGAAACGGCACATAGGCCGGAGCAAGATACTTTGCAAAAACCGGCGCCACACGCCGCCGGTCGGCAAGAACCCTCTCCGGCACTTCAACGATGCTGAATACATTCGCGACTTCCCCTTCAAATGCCGCCGCCATGCCGCGCCGGATGTCCGCCTCCGCCGACGGCAGCGCCGAGCACCAATGCCGCAGCGCGGCATCGTCGAACCGGCCGATGCCGCCCGACTCCGCGCATTCAAACAGCACATGCAGCCGGATGTCCTCGCATGCAATCGCGACCAGCGCGCTGATCAGGAACGGATCCTTCACCAGGCAGCGGCGGATGGCGCCGCCTCGTTCAAACAGCCTCGCCGCCCCGGCCGGGTTCCCATTTTTCAGCTCATAGAGGAAACGGCCGTGGTTGAGGCGGCTCAAGCCGCGCGCTTCGAAGAGCCCGACCAGCGCGGTCTCATGCAGTTTTCCCGGCACATAACGGCGGAACAGCCCGGAGTCCGGATATGCGTCGAGCAGCCGGTCCGCCTCGCGCAGCAGCTCCGGCTGCTGCCGGTAAAGCTCCGCCACCTGTTCCGGCTGCTCGAAATCGTAGCGAAGATACCGTTTGCCGCGCACCGTTTCCTTTGAAAACATCCCGCCGATCCGGCAGAGTTCCGCGGTAAACGCCTCCCACTCCGGCTTCTGCCGTGCTTCGAACGCTTCGGCGCGGCACGGGATCCCCCCCGACTCCAATTCCCGCATCGCGGAACGCAGCCGGACATCACAGAAAAGGCACCACAAGAGCCAGAGAACGACGGCAAACAGCGCGACCACCGCAAATGACGCCTGCACCGGATGCCGCCCGACAAACCTTTTCGACCTGACAAAATTCATTTACCGCCGTCGCTTATCCTGCAGGAAAGATACACCGGGATTCTCCCTTTTGCCAGCTCCGGCTGCAGGATTTACGAAAAAAGCAGCGAAACCGGAATTGACCTCCGGCACCGCCGCTCCCTGAATACACGCCAAATCGGGGGTGAGGCCCGCCTCACCTCTCCGCGAACCAATCGTCGAGCCATTTGTCCGCCGTCACGACGCCCGCCGCGCCAGGTGTCGCCGCCCATGACCTCGGCGGGCGGAATCTTTTCGCGCTGCCTATCGATGACTCCTTTCCGAAAAATCCCCGTTCAGCGCACGAACTTCGCCCAACCGAAGAGATTGATGTTCTTCGACGGCTGAATCCCGCCGTTCCACTCCATGAAGCGCAGGTGCCTCCCTCGGTCGTTGTCGTTGACGAGAAAGGCGATCCGGAACGCTTCCCCCGGTTCCCCCTTCAGCCCGGCCAGCGCCGCCGGGATCTCGAAATGATAGACGGTTTTGTTTCCGTTCCGCTTCACCGTCGCGGGGACGTCCCACGCGGAGCCGATCATGCCGCCGCTCTCGCCGGGATGGATGTGGCTCCAGACCGCCGCCTTCCCTCTGCCGTCGCCGGAGACGGTGAACTCATAGTGCGCATTCTCCGCATTCGCGATCCCGACCTGGATGCAGTCGTTCTGCCAGACATACGCATCTTTGCCGGGCGCGCTGTGGTCGTCGTCGGTCACGACCGCGTCGAACACCAGCGTCGAACCGCGGCGCGAGAGCCGGATTTCCGCGCTGAGATCCTCCGGGCCGCTCCAGCGCGGCGTATTCGGATCGAACATCATTTCGCGTACCTGGTCCGCGCGGTCGAGCCTGACCGCCGCAGAGCCGTTTTCCCCGACCGGCAATGCCGTCACGCGGTCGAGCGAAATGCTCTCGTCCAGCAGCTTTCCGCCCTCTTCCCCCGTCAGCTTGAGCCGGCAGTCGAGCGGCGTAATCCCGAACGCCGCATCCGCCGGAACCGTCACCGGGAGCCGGAAGCGGAACACGCCGCCGGAGCGCAGCCGCCCCTTCCGCTCGACATTCCCCGCCGAAACCGCATATTGGAACGAGTCCTTGTAGGGATTGACCAGTTCGAGCTCCATCGCCCCCTTCTCCCCCGGAACGAAAACCGGAGCGCCGATTACGCGCAACGGCAGCTCCACCGCCGAGAGCGCCCCTTTCGGAGCGCGCAGATAGAACGGCAGCGCCCCGCAGTTCACAAACGCGATTCCGCCGGAGGGGCGGATCTCCGTCTCATTGCCGAACAGGTCGGTGCAGACGAACGGCTTCGCGCTGCGCAGCGCGAACGAGAAAGCGCCCCCCTGCGGCCAGCAGACGAAGATCTCCTCGCCCCCGCGGGTGAAGCGGTAGCTCTGCAGCCGTCTGTCCAACACGGCCGGTTCCGCCGGATCCGTGTTCGCAAGCTGCCGGATCAGCTCGTTGTACGCGAGGAACGACGGCTTCGGCTGGTTGTCCACGGTCACGAGCCCGAACGAGTCGTCCGCGTTGATGTACTTGTCGCCGTAGTCGTGCAGCATGAACCAGATGTAGAACTCCGAATTGCGGCTCTTCGTCAGCGTGATCTTCCTGACCAGTTCCGCCGCCTGGAGCCGGAACATATCCGGATGCGTGTAATACGAGCGCGCCCCGGCCTCGGAATTCCCGAACGGCTTCGAGAGCTTCGCCTCCGCGAGCCAGCCGTCGAGCGTCTCGAGGCTCTTCAGGTGCGCCGTGTAGCCCTCGTGGCCGTGGTAGCAGGCGACGTCGTAGAAATCGCTGTTCTCCTGATACATCCGTTTCGCGAAATCCTTCCTCGCCCGGGCGTGGTTGATCACGACGCCGCCGGTCGCTACTTTCACCTCCGGCGCGAGCTTCTTGAAAATCGGATAGAACGCGCGCTGCGAAGCGAGGTACTCCCCGGTCGTGTGCGCTTCACGGAAGAAACCGAGATTCGGCTCGTTGAACCATTCGAAGTAGCGGATTCCGGGATGGCGCGCCATGAATTCCGCGACCCGGGTCATGTGCTTCGCAAACGCCTCTTTGTCGGATGCGAACGGCTTCCGGCCCGTCCACCCCGGCACCTCGCCCGCATAGGAGAAGACCAGCAGAATCCCCGCGTCGAAATGGGGCCGGTACATCTCCCGGTACTGCTCATAGCCGAAATCCGTGAACGGGACCTGCTCAAGCTGGCTGCCGATCGCGTTGCCCCGGATGATGTCGATGCCGAGCATCTTCATCCAGCCGACGTGCAGCTCCTCCTCGTACCGGAAGTTGCGCAGCCCCTGATCCTCGACGCCGAACCACATCGGCTTTCCGTTCAGCCGGCGGTTGTTCGGCTCGAAAACCCCGAACCAGCCCGTGAAGCTCTGCTTCGCCAACGGATTCTCCGCCTTCACCTCGGTCCGGTAAGAGCCTTTCCGGGCGAAGCGGCCCACGTCGAACGAAACGCGCCCGACGCCGTATGCGCCGATCTTCACCGTTTTCTTCGCGGAAAAGAGCTTCCGGTCCGCGATGTCGAACACGTCGATCGACACGACGGTTTCGACCGGGCGGTTCCAGTTGCTGCGGATGCGGTACTCCTGCCGGACCGGCCGGTCCGGCGCATATGCGAGGCCGCCATATTCAGGATGGATCGTAATGGCCCCGTTCCCGTCGGAGAGGTCCGCGATGAAACAGAGGTCGTCCAGCAGCACGCGCCCCTTCCCCGCCCCGCCGCCGGCGAAGCAGAGCTGACGGACCGCCACGGGGAACACGAGCGAGTCGAAGTTCTCGACCGTCTTCTCATTCAGCTCGAGCCGGTAACGCTTCCACGCATTCCCGGAGAGCCTGACCGGCAGCGTCCGGAATTTCGTTTTGTCGGAGCGGTCCATCAGCTCGAAATAGACCTCGCACTCATACCCCTGCGGATTCGCATCGAACTCGATCGCCTCGGCGGCGGCCGGATTCTTATACACCGAATTCTTCTCGAACACAATCAGCCCGCCGGGTTTGACGAAGTCGTAATCGATCATGCCGGTTCCGCCGTCGTCGCGCGAAGCATCCGGGCCCGCGCCGAATCCGAGCTGGTACGGCAGCACATTGTGCCCCGGCCGCATGCCGCGCAGCGGCCACCCCATCCAACTGGAGAGGTCGGAGAAGTCGTCAAGCATGATCCGGCCCCGCTTCTCCGCGGGGATCTGCGCCCGCTTCGCCGGGCCGGCGACGAGAAACGGTGTGACGTCGGCCAGCCGGTTCCACGGCGAGAGGTTCGCGCCGCCGAGCCGTTTCGCGTTCTTCCAGCCGGAGTCGTCAAAACCGGGTTCCTCCCATCCGGCGGGAAACTCCGCCGACGTTTTCCAGTCCGCGCCGGTGTTCGCTTCGACGATCCCCCCATCGGTGAAAACCTCGAAGCGGCAGAGCAGCCCCGCTTCCGCGCGGCCGTTCCGGGCGCGGACGGAAATCACGTTCCTCCCCTGCCGGATCCGTTCCGTCACGTCATGGCGGTTGAACTTCAGCCAGCCGGGCAGCGGCTTCTCCGGCGCGCCGTTGATCCGGATCTCGGCGCCGTCGTCGGCCAGCACCAGCAATTGCGCCGACTTCACCCTGCCGTCGACCTGAAAGGTTTTGCGGAAAGCGCGCGCCGTATTATCCTGCGGCTTCTCCGGATACCAGATCCACGAGGGGGCCTGCGCCCCGCAGAGCAGCGCGGCGGAAAGAACGAAAACAGACAGCAGAAATTTCATTACCAGCTCCAGATATATTTGTCGGACAGAACGCTCCAGCCGGCGCGCCTGACGCGGACCGAACGCCCGTCAACCGTCAGGAGATTCGTCGAATCGCCGTGGCGGAAATTCATGGGAACGCGCTCGGGCTTGTTCAGCACCTCGTTTTCACTCCCGAGAAACATGATGTCCTTATGGCCGTCCATCAGGTAGACCGTGCGGCTCGGCTCCCGGATCCGGTCGATCTTCTTCCAGAAGTTCAGCCACGCCGCCAGCCCGGGCGCGCCGGGGATGCTGACGTCACACGCATAGCTGATGAAAGCGCCGCGGTCCGGGTGGAAGCAGCGCATCACATTATCCTCCGTCTGCCGCGCGAACTCCATCCCGCCGCTCGGGCAGAGAAAGCTCTTCCGCGACGGCAGGTAACGCGAAAGATCCTGGTACCAATAGGTATAATAATCCGATCCGAACCGCCAGTTGTGCTGTCCGTTCACAAGATATCCGGTGTTGTCCGCGGCGTAGAGCGCCAACCCGATCCCCATCGACTTCTCATTGTTCATACAGCTTGTGGCGTTCGCCCGCTCCCGCGCCTGGTTCAGCGCCGGCAGCAGCATCGCCGCAAGCACCGCGATGATCGCAATCACCACAAGCAGTTCGATCAGTGTGAAATTCCGGCGCATGGCCGACGGCATATGGCTCAGCATAGCATAACTCCTTCCGGTTGAATCAGGTTATATGGCCTCTGGCGGTAAAATTGTTCCATTTGAATCTTCTGCGTTATCCCAGTTCAGGTGTCGCGGGCTTCGCGGAGAAAATACATTATCCCCCGCCCCCATTTCCTGCACTCATGCGGCGGGCGCGGAGCCGCGGGCAGTTCCCCTCCCGTTCGCGGCGCCTGCCGCGCTTCCGGGCCGGGCCGCCGACGGCAGTTATTTATCGTTCAGCTTCTGACTGGCGGGCCATTGGAAAACCCACTTCTGCGACAGCGTCCCCCAGCTCTGCCCCACGCGGATGGTTCCGGTGTGGCCGTCCACGAAAATCGTATTCGCGAATCCGTTGTGCCGGTAAATCTGCGGATAGCGCGGCTGCGTCGTGCCCGCCATCTCCGAGCCGAGATGGAAAATCTCCCTGCCGTCCATCGCGTAAGCCGTGATCGACGGGCGGTACATCCGGCTCACCGGAATCGGGTCATACTGCGCCGCTCCGGCGGTCCACGGCTGCTTATAGACGCCCGCAACGGTCGCGATGCAGGCGTAGGTGACCCACGTCGGCTTGTCGTTGACCCGGTAATTCATCTTGTCGGTCCTCTCCACCCCGTCCTTTTCCGTAAAGCTCCCGGCGCCCTTGGTTTCGCTGTTGTACCCTTCGACCGGAGTCGCGCCCGGACAGGCGAAAATCTTCGCGCTGTTCCCGAGATAAAGGTGCGCAAGCCGCTGATACCAGAGCGTCATGCTCTTGCCGCCCGACGACATGGCATACTGTCCGACCGGCCAGAAGTCCCTGCAGTCGGATGCGTAAAACTGCGACGACGACCCGATCTGCTTCAGGTTCGCCATGCAGTTCGCGCTCTTCGAACGGCCGCGCGCCTGGTTCAGCGCCGGCAGCAGCATCGCCGCGAGAATCGCGATGATTGCGATCACCACGAGGAGTTCGATCAATGTGAACGATTTCTTCATATCAGGATCCTTTCCTATTGAAGTTGACAATATCCGAACAGTTCAACATCCTTGCTGCCCTCGATTCCGCCGAAGTACTCCATCACCCGGAGCCGTTTGCCGGAGTCGTTGTCATTCAGCAGCAGCGCCATCCGGAAGAGCTCTCCGGGGCGGGGGGCGATCCGCAGAAACGCGAGCGGAATCTCGAACCGGTAGCGCGTCACTCCATCCTTCCGCGTGATTTCAAGCGGAATGCCGGCGGCCCCGATCTTCGCCGGCTCCGGCGAATGGTGGCACCAGGCAATCGGCCTGCCGTCCGGACCGTCCGAAACGGTCACTTCGGTATGTTCACCCTTTGCGTTCGCGAAACCGAGCTGAATCGAGTCGTTGCGCCAGTTCATTGCGCCGCGCATCGGCGCGGAGTGATCCTGGTCGCGGACATCGGCCTCGAAGAGAAGACGGTCCGTTTTCCAGCTCATCCGGATCCCGGCGGAGAGATCCGCTTTCCCCGTCCAGCGCGGCGTGGCCGGGTCGAAGACGAGCTCGGTCAGCTTCGTCTCGTCGTCAAGCCGGATCGGCCGCGTTCCGCCGTCCGCTCCGACCGGCAGCGCGACAAACGCGCGCAGCATGACTTCGCCGCGGTACAGCAACTCCCCTTTCACCGTCGCAAGCTCCAGGGCGGCCGGAAAAACCAGTACGCCCGGCTCCGCCCCTTCCGCGATTTCCAACCCGACGGAAAACGCCTTGCGCTCACCGGGCGCAACGCTGCCGGAAAACGCTTCGGCGCCGCGTTTGAGCGTATAACTGACCGTCTCGCGGTACGGATTGCGGAATTCAAGTTTGAGCGGCCGCTTCTCTCCCGGCAGCCGGACCGCGTTCTCCGCGACCCGGACCAGTTCACCGACCGGAGAGGCGGCGCCTTTCTTCATGCGCAGATAGAACGGAAGCGCCTTCGTGTTCACGAACACGATGCCGTTCACCGGCGCAAGCACTTCGACATTGCCGAAGATGTCGATCATCCTGACCGGGACCGAGCTCCTGAGGCAGAAGCTGAAGCTCGCCTTCTCCTGCTTCGGCCACGCGGCGAACACCTCTTCGTCCCCGCCCGTGAACCGGAAGCTTTCGAGCCGGGAGTCGAGCTCGCCGTTTCCGGCGGGAACCGTGTTCGCAAGCTGCCGGATCAGTTCGTTGTAGGCGACGAACGACGGCTTCGGCTGGTTGTCGACGGTCACGAGTCCGAACGAATCGTCCGCATTGATGTATTTGTCCCAGTAATCCTGGAGCATGAACCAGACGTAGAACTCCATGCCCGCGGCGCGCGAACAGACGAGCTTCTGGACGAGGATCCGGGCCTGGTTGTAGAACAGCTCCGGCTGGTTCTGGTAGGAGCGGAACCCGCTTTCGGTGTTCGCGAACGGCTTCTTCACACCCGCCGCCGCCATCATGTCCCGCAGCTGCTGCGTGAACCGCCTGTAGTCGCGCGTCCCGTCGTGGGCATGGAAAAACGCGATGTCGTAGAAGCCGGAATTGACCTGATACGCCTGCTCGAGAAACCCCGGAAGCGCATTCGGGTGCGGCGCGATGACATTGCCGCCGGTTCCGACCAGAACCCCGGGGTTGACCTCCTTCATGATCGGATAAAGCTGCCGGGCCGCCTCGAAATACTCCGCCATATTGATACTGCGCGAGAGGTTCGGCTCGTTGAACCATTCGAAATATTTGATCGCGGGAACCGTCTTCACGAATTCCGCCACGTTGCGGATATGCTCGCGGAAAAGCTCCGGATTCCGCCCCGACGGCCAGACCGCCCCCTCGGGCTTCGGCTCTTTCCCTTTCGTCCAGTTCGGAATGCCGCCCGCGTAATCGAGGCAGATGTCGAGCCCCGCATCGACATGCGGCTGCC
>JABLYX010000026.1 GCA_018265615.1 Lentisphaeria bacterium | reverse complement strand
ACAGCACACGCCTTCCGGCACTCCCCACAAACACAATCCTACGACGCATCGCCACATCTCCTCCTGATTGCTACCATTCCTTCAACCGCATTTCGCGGATACAACACGAACACACGGGTTTCATAAAATCCGTCTGCAGCTCAATTTCCTCCTCAGCACAATTGACGCCTGGTATTATTATACACTTCGTCCCATGAAATTCAAATCTGATTCGGACATAATTTCGTGTGATTTTTCTAAAAAAGAAGCAGATCATCAAAGCAGAAAAAAACGGCCGGCACATGACTGAACATGCGGCCGGCCGATCTCGGGCACGGGTTTATACTGAAAATTACCGGGCCAGGCGCAGCCAGAGATAACTCCGCTTTTCCGGCAGCGTACAGTTGATTCGCCGTTTTCCGGCGACCTCGAAACGCCCTTCCCCGGCGACTATGCTGACGGCATATTCCGTCAGCTTGACCGGCAGGTCGATTTCACGCGTCTCCTCCGGATCCAGATCGCGCAGCAGAACCAGGTGGCAGATCGCTTCGTCCGGCGTTGTGGTAAAAAATCCGGAAATCGTCGTCCCGTCCGGACAGGGGCCGACCGGATATGCGACCCCGGCGTGCAGCTCGTCGCGGAAGCTCTTCCACAACTGCATGATTCTCTTCAGATCAGCACGGCTCTTTTCGGACAAACCGCTCAACTCGCACCAGATAAGCGGCGATGAAACCATGACCGACGCGAAGATCCAATCCATGGAATAGTGATACGGTGCAAGCGGATCGTCCGCGTATTTCTCACGGTTGCGTTCCGGGTTCAGACATTCGAACCGCAGCCGCACCGGCGGGACCGCTCGCGACAGCTCCCACAAATTCCGGAATGTCGCATACGGCCACCAGCGCCGCCAGTCGCTGTAACGGTTCTCGACAAACAAAGTACCGAACTCCGGCATACCGAAGTAACCGGGCCGGATCTCCGCCGTCACATCGAGATCGAATGTCAATTTCCCGGCGGTCCGGGCCAGCGTCTCGTGAAAGAAGCAGCGGAGATTCGCCTCTCCCTGCCTTGTCCGCGACTTCACTCCGTCGATCTTGATCCAGTTCACGCCGAACTCCTTCTGGAGCCGGCAGACGGTGTCGACATCGCGCCGCCAGTTTGCAAAGTCATTCGATGAGTCAGGAGAAAACCAGAGACCGAGGCCGATCCGTTTCTCCGCCGCCCTCTTCACCAGAGGCGCAAGACCGTTCGGAAAACGCCCGGGATGGACCTCCCAGAAGCCGGAATCCACAGCATAGTAGCCTTCCCACACTCCGCCGCCGGCCTCCTGCGCTTTCACGGAGTTCATGGTGATCCCGCGCTGCCAGCCGTCATCGATCTGGCAGACGTCGATTCCAAGAAAAGAGGCTATGTCGACCTCATCAAGCATGAAACACTCATTCAGCGCCTGGTCCCGATTGCGGTCGCCCCAGGTGTTTGAAAGCGCAAGACCGTCCCGCCCCGGAACCACGCAGCGAAGCTCGCGCTGGAACAAATGAAGCGCACGCGTCAGCCCGGCGCAGCCGCCGTCATAACCGATCACGGCCCACGGATAGCGGTCGCCGTGCAATGCGAACGTTTCGGCATCCCATTCGAAATCAACCGGATCCGACATGGGACGGCGCTCCGGCAGAGGAGCGAATTTCAGCAATGCGATCCCCCGGCCCGAAAGCGGATCTTCCACGGCAAACAGCGTTCCGCGCAATGCGATCTTCTCAACGGTGGCAAGACGGTATTCATTGATCCGCAGCAGGTTGTCATGACGGTCGGTCTGGTCCGCAAACAGAAATTCACGCAGCTTCAGGTGAGCGGAAGCCGCCCGGAAGCTCTCGCAGCACGACAGCGGTTTGCGCCCCTCTTCCGCCGCCACCGGATCGACTTCGAGCCCGGTCGGCTCATCGCCGGCAGCCCGGCAGCCGGACACGCCCCCGGATTCCGGCGCAACGCGCTCGACAATCACGGCCGGCACCGCATCCGTCACGGCAAAGTGATACTGCGTCATCCCGGCCGGAAGCTCCAGCTCAAGAACCGCATGAAGCGCCGGAGCGCCGGTCTGGGTCAGGGGCGCGCCGTAAATCTGAAAGCGGGAGCGGATCTCCTCCTGCGCCGTTTCATTGCGGACCGACAACAGCTCCTGCCCGTCAAGCAGGATCGATACGGGAAGGAGCCCCCGCTCCGTAATCCGCCAGCTGCGGGAAAAACGCCGGTTGCCGATCGTGACAACTCCGGCATTGGAAGACGCAAAACAGCCGGCCGGAGCCGCAAACGACTCGACCGGATCAGACAACAGCATACCCATGAACGATCTCTCCCTGACAGGTTAAAACGATACGTTGACGTCGCCGTGAATCTGGGTCGGCGGCTCCATCAGCAGCATTCCGGCCGGAATGCTCCAGTCGCGATTCCAATCCCGCACCAGCAGCGGATCGGTCGGCGCTCCCCACGGATTCAGGTCGATGATCAGAATCTTGCCGCTGCCGGTGAAGTAGATATCCATGACAAGGGTCTTGACCGGCAGAAGCCAGGAAATCCTGTCCACAAAATCAGCCGCCTGCTCCCAATAGGCGTTGCGCACCCCTTCCAAACGCCGGAAGTGGCGTACCAGATGGTACTGGCTCATCGCATTGAGCTTGCCTTCGTGGATGAACAGACGGAATTCGCGGGTCCGGTTCATGCGGCGGAACGGCTTCAGGCAGATGTACTCGGCCCGGCCATCCGCGGCGGCTTCACGCACTTTCCGGCTCAAGGCGAGGTACTTCCAGGCGCTTTCGGGGGAGTAGACAGCGCCGCGCTTCAACTCGAAACGCTCCGTATCAGTAGGCGCACAGCCGTCAACGCAGACAAACGCATTGCCCGGAATCGCCCCGAGCGGCTGGCGCAGGTCCTCGATTATGGAGCGGACGGCGGCCCCCTTTACCTTCTCGCCCGTCTCACCGGCGGCAAGCGCGGCAATCACATCCGAACGCATTTTGACGAAAGATGTCAGGAACGTGTGTCCGGCAAGCACCGGATACCAATTCGGCATCCGCAGAAAATCATTCGCGTCACTCATTGGATTTACCTCCTTCGGGTCCGAAACCGGCCCGTTCGATCCGGCCGACAATCAACAGCCAGTAGACCATCAATCCGACCATATATACCGTACTGTACTGAAAAAGCGGCAGGTCGAACGCCGGGAAACAACCGGCGAACACCATCACCGGAAATCCGGCATAAATGCCGATTTTCCAGAACTCACTGAACGAAAGCGTCTGAAGCCGCCCGCCCCCCGTAAACCGGAAAACCAGCGAAAACAGCGACGTATAGAGAATCGCAACCCAGAACACCACCAGGAAATTCCCCAGCAAAGCAACGAGGCTGAACATGACCGCAAGCATCCGCAGCCCCTCCGCCCGGGTTACATCGGCCGTCGCACCTTCTACGCCGGAACGGCCCTCCACTTTCAGGCCGGCCAGATAGTGTTTCAGCTCTTCCGTTGAATATTGGCCGAATTTCAGAATCCCCATCCGTCCCTGCGCCACGGTCCACCAGGAGTCGCTGCCCGGCTCGTGAAACAGATAAACCATTTTTTGCGGCATCCAGATGACGCCGAACTTGATCAGCAGCAGCTCCTTCTCCGGAATATGCACCCCATCCGGCGAAGACGGAAAATAAAAGATCCGGTCGCCATCCGGCGAGAAATCAAATGTACGCGCCCGGTCCGGATCCGTCAAAGGAATCAGGCTCATCTTTCCTGTCTGCACGCCGCCGAACGTATCAAAAAAACCGTCGGCAACCGCGCGGATCCCCGGCCCGAGCCGCATCCCCTGTACGAACGTAATCGCCGCGGCGCATAAAACCGAAAGCAGGAACAGATGCAGGAGCGCCCGCCCCCAACTGTTGAAACGCAGTTCATCAAAAATCGCCGTGCCGCAGCAGCAGCCCCACAATGCCCTGAAAAATCCGACCTGCTTCATACACTCACTTTACTTTGATCCGGTGGAAATGGTGCTTCTCCCCATAGCGCCGCATCTGACGCAGTTCGCGCTCCACCTTTGAGAGCTCCATTGGTTCGACACGATCCACAAACAGCTTTCCGTCGAGATGGTCCAGCTCATGCTGGATGCAGCGCCCGAGCAGGCCGCCGCACTCGCATTCGATCAGCTCCCCGTCAACCGTCACGGCCCGGAAGAACACCCGGGACGGCCGCTCCACGGGAGCCCATACATCAGGCAGGGAAAGACACCCCTCGTCCCGGGTTTCCGTATCAGGAGAAGCGGAGATGATCTCCGGATTGACAACCACAAACGGCATCTTCGGCAGCAGCTTTTCCTCTCCCGGGCTCGGCGTGTCACTCATCGACTCCATCGGCAGATTGAACGCAACCATCCGGACCGACTCCCCGATCTGCGGCGCGGCGAGGCCGACGCCTTCAAACGCCTGCACCACCTCGATCATTTTCAATGCGAGCTGGCGCAGCTCCGGAGTGACCGCCCCCACCGGCCGTGCGACCTCGCGCAGGACGGGGTCTCCCATCGTATGGACAACGTAACGTTTCTTATTTCTGAAAAGCATTCTGCCTCCTGTTCTTCTACAAAATAAAGCGCCTTCTTATGCCGGCGTCAAAACACGCAAAAACCGTCGGAGGGATCCGACGGTTGCAGAAAAGCATGTGCAAGTCACTTCTTCTCCGGCGCCCTGGTCGGATCCGCCGGAATCGCCGGAGGCGTCACCGCCGGCTCTTCCACCACGATCTCCGGATTGCGGGCCGCCGGCGGAATCTTGCTCTGATTCGCCGGAGCCTTCAAGCCGGAATCCATCATCGACTTGCCGTCCGCCGGCGGAATCATGCTCTGATCGGCCGGAGCCGGCGCCGGGTCGGTCTCCTTCGTCTCACCCGCCGGAATCTTCTCATCGCCCAAGGCGACCGGCGTGTTCCTGATTTCACCCGGAGCCGTGTTCTCCGGATCGCGGTAATAAGCCGCGGAATTCGCCGCGACAGCCGCATCAAGCTGTGCTTTCGCATTCTGGATATTGATGTAGCTGCTCGCGAGATTGGTCTCCGCCTCGACGAGGTCGCGCTGCGCTTCGTTCAGACGGGTCAGCTCGGTATTGCCGGCCTTGTACCCTTCGTCGACAAGGTCACGCTGCTGGGCGGAGAGATCGCGGGTCTTTTCGAAGATGCGGGTCTGCTTCACGCTCTGCACATAGTTCGCATACGCCGTACGGACCTCGCTTACGACCTCGAGCCACTTGGCCGCGACCGTAAACTCGGCAACCGCGAGATTCGCTTTGTATTCACGGATCTTGTTCTCGCGGATCAGGCCGTTGAAAATCGTCCAGTCGGCAGTCAGCCCGTAGCCGATCGACGGCGATTCGCTGTAAGAGCTGTCCCCGTTGTGGCTGCTGCCCTCCCACCCTTTGCTGCGGCTGAAGTTCGTCCCGTACGCCATGTTGAAATAGGCGCTGACCGTCGGAGAGTAGGAGCTCCAGGTCTGGTACATCTGATATTTCGCAACTTCGAGCTGCTCGCGGTATCCCTTGAGGTCCGGGCGGTTCGCCAGCGCCGTATCGAGATAGACGTCGACGGACGGCAGGTCGGTGAAGTTCGTCTTGAAGTCGGACGGGAATTTCAGCTCCTTCGGGAACGTCCCTTCCGGATACCCCATCAGCACCGCCAGCGCATAAATCGCGGTTTCATACTGGTAATCGGCGCTGATCAGGTTCGTCTCGGCGGAGTTCATCGCGATTTCGAAGTTCAGCACGTCCGAAAGCGGAACCGCACCGGCCTGATACTTCAGCCGGGTGTCGCGCAGACTCGACTGCTGGAAGTCGCGGTCTTCTTCCGCGATCCGCTTGTTCTCGATCGAGAGCAGCACGGTATTGTAGGCGTAGGCGACCGCGCGCATCATCGTGCGGGCCTCGTCGTCTTCCAGCATCTGCTGGTAATTGAAGTTGTGCTTGTAGATCAGCACGGAGAATTCACGCGCCAGGCCGTCGAACAGCACCCAGTTCACATTCAGGCTCGTACTCGTGGTGATGCCTTCCGTGCGGGAAGGCGTGCCGGTGATATTATGCGGCCGGCGCGTCCAACTCTGCTTGTCCCCCAGCGAGAAGCTCGCGCCGACGGTCGGCGAATAAGCGCCCCATGCCTGCAGATAGCGCATCCGCGCCGCATTGACCGAGTGGTATGCGGCTATGTAGGTCGGGTTGTTTTTGATTGCAATACGCTGTGCGTCGGCAAGCGTCAGGTCCGTGATGTTGTCCAGCAGCTTGTCCGCCCCGTCCTGCTTGCGCTGCGTATAGGACTCCCCCATCGTGGCGGACGGCGGCGCCGGATACTCGTAACACCCGCCGGCTGCCGCCAGCAGAAGACCGAATGCACCGACCCTGAATACGTGTTTCAACTCCATACTTCTCATTACCCCCAAAAAACTGTATAAAGAATCCGAAACGTTCTTGTTATTTTTGCACTCTTAGGTTATCCTAAGGAATATAGCCGGGATTTTGGATTTTTCAAGCCCGTTTACCTTAAAATAACGCGGATTCTTCCGTTTATATTGTTCCCGGATTGAAAAAAAGCCGGAAATAGTCCGGGCACTGCTTGTATTTTCCTCCCCGCTATGTAGATTACGCACAAAAGAGAGGATTTCCCGCATTGAAGCCGTTCCAGTTTTCAATTCTGTTTCTTCTGCTGTTTTCCACCGCGGCGGGCCCGGCGGCGGAACCGGCATACTATCTCTGGCAGCGGAGTTGGACCCCGGCTGTCAGACAGGCGGCGGGGCAGTGCGGCCGGCCGCTGCTGATTTTCGCGGCGGAACTCTCCGGGAGCCGGACGGAACGCTCCGATGCCCCGGCCGGTATCTGGAAAAAGGAAGAGGTCACCGCCGTGTTCCGGCTCCGGGCCGGAGCCTTGAATCCGGCCGGATTCCAACGGCTCGCCGCCGAAATCACCCGGAACGGCTGCGCAAAGGTCCAGCTCGACATCGACGTGCCGGAACGCCGGCTCGAAGAATATGCAAAGCTGCTTGAAACGCTGAAGCGCGCCCTCCCCCCGGAGGTGAACGAGCTGTCGCTGACCGCGCTGCCGTGCCATCTCGGGCGAAAGGAGTTCGCCGCCGTCGCGCAGTTTGCCGACTATTATGTGCTGCAGCTGCACGGGCTCGACGTCCCGGCACATATCGATGACCGGTATTCCCTGCTTGACGGAGAGGCCGCCCGGACGGCGATCCGGCGCGCCCGGCAGCTCGGCAGGCCGTTCCGCATCGCGCTGCCGGCCTATGCGTACCGGCTCTCATTCGGGCAGGACGGCAGTTTTGCGGCAATCAGCGCCGAGGGGGCGGCGCCGCCCGGGAACCGTTACCGGAGCCGTCTTGCCGCGCCGGAGCTGAAGCTGCTTGCCGGATTGATCCGGGAAAATTCCGATCTCAGGATGATCTGGTTCCGGTTGCCGGTCGAAGGCGACCGGCTCTGCTACGACCGCACCACCCTCGAAGCGCTCGAGCAGGGGAAGAGCCCCTCCCCGCGGCTGGACATCGAATTGCGCCGGGTTGCGAAAAACGCGCTTGAGCTCTGGATCACGCCGCAATCGCAGCTCCGGCTCGAACCGGTCGAACTCACACTGAAGTGGCCGTCCGGAACCGGAGAATTCGAACCCGCTCCGGGCACGGAGCGCCGCCCTCGGGAGGCTCCGTTCGGCATCCTGCCGGACCGGCTTTCCGTCGCATTCCCCGGCTGCGGCACGCCGGTCCGCGCCGCCACCTTTCTCGTCGATGAAACCAATCACCCTGTTGTGAAGGAGATACAACCATGAAACACCTGCTGACCACCCTGATGCTGGGCCTCTCCGCCGCCGCCATCGGCTGCGGACCGTACTTTCCCTCTTCCTATCTCGCCTCGGAAGCCCCGCGGATGCCGGACTTCAAATACGCATATGATCTCGAATTGCTCGGGCGTCATTTTTATCCCGACGCATGGGCAGGAGAGCTGCCGGAATCAGGCGGGCTCTCCACGCCGGACGCAACCCGGAACGACTTCCCTGCCGCCGCAGCCGCATTGCCGGCAGAGCGGAAAAAGGAGGCGCTTGATGCCTATCTCGCATTTGACAAGGCCTGCCGCGCCGGCGACGCCCCGCAATTCAACGCCGCGTCCCTACCCCCGCAGCTGCGTGAATTTTATCTCTACTCCGCCGGATACGCCGAAATGCGGAAAGATCCGGCATGCCTGGAGCCGGAAGCCTGGAAGGAGCTGCTCGCCCTCCCGGCCGAAACGCGGAAATTCCGCACCACCTGGGTGCACTACATGCTCGGCAACCTCGCGATGAAACGAAGCGCCGGCCAGGCCTATAAACACTACCGGGAGCTGCGGCTCGCCAAAACGGCCGGATTTGCCGACTCGTGCGGACTTGCCGAGCGCAGCGGACGGCTGAACTGGCTGCTCGCCGATAATCCGTTCGATAAACTCCGCTACCTCGCCGCCGACCGGATCACGCCGCTCTGGGAGAAGAATTTCACTCGGCTTGCCGCCGAGGCGCGCAAACAGGATGAAGAGCGCATGCTGAAGGATCCGCTGCTGCGGGAAATCGCGCTCCTTGTGTTCGATCCGCTCCCGATCCTCGAAAAGCTTCCGGACGATTGCCGGCCGCTGATTCTGGAGCGTCTCGCGGCAGGCTGTTATTTTCAGAACCGGCTTGACACCTGCCGGGCGCTGCTGCCGAAATTGCCGGAGGACTCCCTGGTCCGCCTCTATCTGGAGGCCCGTTTCGCAAAGCGGGAGGGAAATCAGAAGCTCGCGGCGGAGAAGCTTTCGAAATGGCTGAGCAGCTACCGGAAGCAAAGCACTCCGGCGTGGAAATTTCCCGATGCGGAAAAGGGGACGTTCTATCAGACGAAAGATCAAATTCCGAACTTTCCGGAGGAAGTGCAGGGAGTGTTGGGAACAGTACGGGTTGACCAGCAGGATTTCCTTGAAGCGCTCCACGCTTTCATGCAGTCCGAAAGCTGGCTCGACGCCGCCGTCGTCGCCGAACAGCTGCTTCCGACCGACAAGCTGATCGAGTATTGCCGCAACCACGCTGCCGACCCGAAGAACAGCAGCCGGCAGCGCCTGCGCTATCTGCTGGCGAGGCGGCTCATGCGGGAGTACCGGGTCCGCGAGGCCTCGGAATTCTTTCCGCCGGAAATCCGGCCGATCCACGACCTCTATCTCGCCGCGAACCTGAAAGCGAACACGCTGTCGCTGTCGAAGGATGAACGCGCGCTCGCGCTGTTCCAACTCGGCCGCATCCTGCGCCGGAAAGGGTTCGAACTGCGCGCAACGGAGCTCGAACCGGATCATTTCTACATGGGCGGGAATCATGAGGAGCTGCCGACTCAGAAATGGCGGGACGGCCAATATCCGGTCGGCGAAGAGTGGAGATTCTTCGACAGGCCGCGCGGGACGGAGCTGCTGAACTGGAGCGTTCCGCTGCCGAACCTGAACCGCATAACCCGGCGTTTCCACTACCGCCGCAACGCCGCCGACTTCTTCGCGCGGGCCGGGGCGCTGGCGGAGAACCCCGCGCTCCGTTCGGCGAGCTTCTGGGCCGCCGGATTCATCCTCAAGGACCGCCACCCCGATGAAGCGAACGGATACTTCCAGATGCTCTGCGACAACGGAGACGCCCCGATGGCGGCGGAGGCGCGCAAGCTGAACTGGCTGCCGCCGAATCCGAAGCTGGAAAAATTCATTCTGAAGGAGCCGCTCACCTCCCCGGTTTCGCAGGAGGACATCATGCGTACGGCAACTCCGTAAGAATGGAGATATGCCCGGCGGCTTCTGTTGCATAAAACGCAAAACGGGGTTATATTACCCCATTATAACGAGGAGGACGTTATTATGGAAAAAATCAAAGTTGCGTTTTTCGACACGAAGCCGTACGACCGCAGGTCGTTCGATGAAGCAAACAAAAACTTCGGGTTCGAGCTCACCTATTTCGAAGCGAGATTGAACCCGGCCTCGGCGAAAATGGCCGCCGGGTTCGATGTCGTCTGCGCGTTTGTGAACGACGACATCGGCAAAGAGACAGTCAAGGTTCTCGCTGAGGAAAAGGTTCAGATGATCGCGATGCGCTGCGCGGGGTACAACAACGTCGACCTCGCCGCCGCCTACGGAAAGATGGTCGTGGTCCGGGTTCCGGGCTACTCGCCCTACGCCGTCGCGGAATATGCGCTCGCGATGTTCATGACGCTGAACCGGTCGCTGCACCGCGCCTACAACCGCGTGCGCGAGAATAATTTCTCGATCAACGGACTGATCGGCTTCGACCTGCGCGGCAAAACCGTGGGGATCATCGGAACCGGCAAGATCGGCCAGGTGTTCGCTGAGATCCTTCAGGGGTACGGCGTGCGCATTCTCGCATATGACATGTATCCGAACAAGGCGGCGGCGGAAAAGCTTCACATCGAATATGTTACGCTCGACACGCTCTACCGCGAGTCCGACGTGATCTCGCTGCACTGCCCCCTGACAAAGGATAATGTGCACATGATCAACGAGCAGGCGATCTCGGAGATGAAGCAGGGCGTCTACATCATCAACACGAGCCGCGGCAAGCTGATCGACACCGCCGCCCTGATCGAAGGGCTGAAGAGCGGCAGAATCGGCGGCGCCTGCCTCGACGTCTACGAGGAGGAGGGCGACTACTTCTTCGAGGACCGTTCGAACGGCCCGATCATCGATGATGTGCTCGCGCGGCTGCTGACCTTCCCGAATGTGCTGGTCACGTCGCACCAGGCGTTCTTCACGCGCGAAGCGGTCCGCAACATCGCGACCGTCACGCTCGAGAACATCAGGGATTACTTCGAAAAGGACGAACTGCCGAACGGCATCTGCGAGATGTGCGACGGCAGCAAGAACTGTCAGGGGAAGCCCTGCGGCAAGTAATCTTCTTCCGCCGGCCGCCGGAACAACCGGCGGCTTTTTTTATCGGAAGAGGATAATCTGCGCGGCGCCGATTACGGTCTGCCCGGTGCTGTGGGTAATCACATAATATACCGCAGCCGGGGGCGCTCAACTCTTATTCCCGCACGAGGCGCAGCAGTGTGATTTCCGACGGCACGCCGATCCGGACGGGAAACCCGTTCCAGATCCCCGAACCGTTCGTGACATACAGCTTCATCGGGCCGACGTCGTAAAGGCCGGAGACGAATCCCGCGTTGAATCCGGCCACCAGCCGGTCCACGCCGCGGATCAGGCCGCCGTGCGTATGGCCGGAGAGCTGCAGCTCCACGCCGTGCCCGGCGGCCCCGGGGGCCAACACCGGCTGGTGCGCGATCAGGATCCGGACCGCCTCCGCCGGCGCGCCCTCCAGCGCCCTGCCGATGTCCGGGAGTTCAAGACCGAACCGCCTCGCCGCCGGATCGGTCACGCCCGCCAGAACGATCCCGTTCGGCAGTATGCGGTGCATATTCGGCAGCATTTCGACGCCGAGCGTCGGCAGATGATCCATCCACTCCCGGTATCCGGAATAGTACTCGTGGTTGCCGGGGACGCCGAATACGCCGTACCGGGCGGAAAACCCGCGAAGCGGCAGAAGATCCGCCCCGCGCCCCTCGACCGTGCCGTCCACAAAATCGCCCGCAATGACGACCAGGTCCGGCTTCAGGGCGTTGGTCCGCTCGACCATGCTGCGGATGCGCCCCTCCCGCGTCAGGCTGTCGGCGTGAAGGTCGGCCAGAAGCGCGATCGTCATGCCGTCGGCCCCCTTCGGCAGGTTCGCGATGGAAACCGTAACTTCCCGGACCTCCGGAACTGCGGTCCCGGCCCGGATACCGACTGCGGCCAGCAGCGCCGAGAGCAGAAGCAACGCGAGGTTCGCCCGGTTGCCGATCACGCGGAAACGCTCCGTCCGCTTCCGCCTCCGGCAGAGAAAATACAGATACATGCCGCCGCGCACCAGATCCGAGGCGATCAGCAGAAAGAAGAAGAGGAACAGGACCGCAAACAGCCACGCCGCCGCCGCAAGCACCGGAACCGGCAGCTCCGGGGCAAAGAACATCGGCCCCCCGACGAGGTGCAGGACATGAAATTTGAACGCCGTCAGCACAAGCGGTACAGCCAGCCCCGCCTTCCAGCCCCAATGCAGCCGAAGCGGCAGGATTGCCCGGCAGAAGACGTACCCGGCGAGTATGCATCCGAATATCAACATGATTCAGTCACTCTCCTTTCCCATATCAATGTAAACGTTAGAGTAACTGTAAGTCAACAGCAGAAAGGAATTTTTTCAAAAAAAACATGGCCGCGTCAATAACGGCCATGGCTGTTTCCGCCGGTTTTACAATGCCGGCATCGAGGCGTGGAGATTCACCAGCGCTCCGTTCATCGCCTGGCGCATCAGCACGGGATAGAGGCTCACATCCTTGCCGACCCGCGCATAGATCCAGTGGATCAGGAAATCCTCCCCGTCGAAACGGTATCGCCATACGACATCGCCGGTTTTCCGTTCGATCAGCGCAAACTCGACGCCGAGGGCGTTCCGCGAAACGCCTTCCGGCGCACCGAGCGCCCAGAGCGCCGGAGAGGCAAAATATGTCACGCAGTAGGTCAGGAGCGCGCCTGAATAGTACGTATTCGTGACCGTTCCCTGCCAGATATAGTCCGTCCCGGCTTCTTCCGGCGAATTCGCCTGCTCGACTCTGCTGAACAGATTCGAAGCCTTCAGGCTCAGGGCGGAGGCCGCCGCCAGCTCCCGCACCGGGTCGAAATGAAACCGGCCGAGCGATACGAAGTCATCGCTGTTCTCCGGATACGGCTTCTTCACATAGCCGTACGGCATCAGCGGAATCAGCCCCAGGTAGAACGACCCGCTGTCCGCCGCCGGCATAAGCTGCTGCAGGCTCTTCCGGCTCCGCTGATCGAGGAACGGCAGCACGGCGACGCTCTTCGGCTTCGGCGGAGCGGGGAAGCTCACCATCGGCTCCGGCGCCGCCTGGCTGTTGAACGTCGCGATATTCGTACACCCGGCGATCAGCGTGAATGCCGCCGCCGCGATCCCCATCGTCAGGAATCTCTTCATGATGCGCCTCCCCTGCCCGGCTTACCAACCGAACGTGCCTTTGACCTTCTTCGTGCCGAACGGCTTGTTGTAAGTCCAGATCACCTTGCCGGTATCGATGTCCGCCAGTTTCAGGTTGAAAGAGTAGACCTGCACCTTTTCGCCGTCGGTATCGACGCGGTTCCAGAGAATGCCGCCTTCGAGGCTCAGCCTCGGTGCTTCGAGCCGCCCTTTCTTCGCGACGGTGGACTGGTTGAAATTGTCGTCTTTGCGCAGGTCGCGCGCTTCGGCAAACGTGGCGGAGGCGTCGCGCCCGGTCGCAAGCGTGACCTCGACCTTGCCGGAATTCAGAAGCGCCGTGGAGAGCTCATCCGTCACGAGCCCCATCTGCAGATTCGGGTCGTCGGTCTGATTCCGCAGGTGGCCGACCTGCATGAGCGGAACCGCGAGCGTGTCGCTCTTTTCCCGTCGGTACTGCGCGAGGAAACGGTCGAAGGCAGGGCTCGCCATCGCATTCTGCGCGGCTTCGCGCGCAGCCATGAAACACTCCGCCTGCGAAACCGTTCCGAGCGCCCGCGCCGTGTTGACGGTCGGGTTCGTCGGATCAAAGGTTGTGGTCTTCGTGGAGGAACACCCGGCAGCCAGCCCGCAGGCCAGCGCCGCCGCCGCAAACATCATTGTTTTTTTCATCATCGCCGCACACTCCTCATCGTTATTGTGCCTGTTCTTCGACAACCATATCCCAGTTGTAGACTTTGCTTTCGACCTTCGGGCCGCCGCAGCCTGCGGCGGCGGCACACAGCAGCGCCGCGACCGCGGGCAGGATCCACATCCTCATTTCCCTACTCCGCCTCCTTCAAATTGACGGAGAAATCCCTGCAGTCACGGCTCGGCGCGATCGACTGGATCTGGATTTGCTCGCCCGGAATCACGGTCAGCTCCTTCCAGGTCGAGAGGATCGAATCGACCGCCATGCCGTTTCCGTCGAACCAGGTGAACTTGTACTGGATCTTATACGGATTCTCGCCGGTCATCCCGCTCCACATCTGTGAGAAGAAGCCGACCCGCGCATTGACCGCCGTCAGTTGGACGCGCAGAAGCCCGTCGGAGGTTTCAGAGGTGTTGACGCCGGTCAGCAGCAGACGGTCCGCGAGAAACCCGTCCGTCACGAACCGCTTGTCATTGATCACGTTCTGCGTCATCGAGCGATCCGCGTTCTCGACCCGGTTCACCGTGTTCTGGCACCCGGCGGCGGCGAGCAGCAGCCCACCGGCGAGCGCACACATGCAAAGCTGTTTCATATCGTCTCTCCTTTATTTGGATGGCATTCCCAGTATCCGGCAATGAATCGCGCCGGCGGAAGGCGCGTTCACGTAAATAATCGCGGAACGGTCCCGCTTCGGAATCTCGAGCGTCACGGCGCCCGCGCGGTTCCCGTCGGGCGCGACCGTGACACGCCGGTCCTCCGGCATCGGCAGGATCGCCAGCTGAAACTCCTTCGGCAGAATCTCCCAGCTCCGCGTATCGGCGGTGTTGAACGCGGCGCGGTAAATCATCGAACCGATCAGCACCGCAGCGCCGGCGGCCTCATTCTCCCGGCTCACCGCCCACGCGCCCGCGTAGCTCGCCCCCTCCTTGATCGCGGTCGAGAGGATGATCCGGGTAATCATGCCGGGCAGCCGCTCGTCGTACTCCTGCGCGAGGATCGCATCCATATCGGCCAATTGAACCGTATTCTCCGACCTGCCGCCCGCCGTGACGGTCAGGTAACGGTACGGGGCGGGGTAATAGCTGCAGACCGGATACGCGGTCATGACCGGAAAATAGATCGCGACCTGCCGGAACGCGGCGCTGCGGCCGTTCGCGAACAGCACATAGACGCAGTCACGGTCGATCGGGAAATTGAACGGTTCAACCTTCCTGAGCTCTTCGGGAACCTCATCCCCGGCGAGCTTCAGCACCGTCACATAGCAGCGCCGGAACTCCGGATTCTGCGGCGACGACTCATAAAGGCGCCTGAAATCGATCCGCGCGTTGTCCATATCCCCCTCCCGCAGCGAACCGAGCGCCGAGAGGAACAGCGCGGCCGGATTCAGGAAGTTCCCGTAACCGCGATGCGCGACCTTGCGCGTCTCGGAGAGCGCCCGGTTGAACTCCTCGCTGCCCGTGCTCCCGGCGAGCGATTTGCCGCCCTGCGAAACACTGCGGGCGGCATCCGGGTTCTTCTTCTTCGCTTCGGCGATCTCCTTCTGCTCCGCCTCGAAAAACTTTTTGTACCTCTCCACGACCTCCTTCTGAGTCACGCGGAGCCGCCGGAGCTGCGCGAGAAACGACTCCTCGCGCCCCTCTCCGAGATAAGCGAGCGACTTGAATACCGACAGCGCAATCCGGTCCCGGCAGAAGCCGCGGTACGGCAGCGCGTTCAGGTTCGTCAGCATTGCGCCGCCCTCGCTTCCGGCGTCGCGCACACTGACGGTCGGGCGGTCGTCATACTCCTCAATGAGCTTCTCGGCCCGCTCGAACTCGTTTACGCTGCGCACGAAATCCCCGGTGTTGAAGAAGAAGGAACCGGCTTCGAGCCGCCACATCAGCTCATCGCCCGTATTACAGGTCGACTCAAGCTTCTCGCCGAGGCGCTGCGCAACATTCGCATTCCGTCCGGAGAGGTACGCCGCCATCATCGGCTCCTTCTGCAGATGCGAATTCGTAATGCTCGAGCAGCCGGCCAGCAGCAGCACCGAAGCAATTCCGCACAACAGATGTCTTGACAGCACAGCTTTCACAGGACCCTCCCCCCGGAACGTTACCTGCCGAGTGCTTTGAGCACTTTTCCGGCGATCAGCGGAAGCTGCTTCTCAATCGCATAGCGGCCGTAATCCTCGTCGGTCCAGTCGTCGGTATCCACCGTTGCATCGACCTCATCGAAGTCGATTTTCTGGCGGAACGGAATGCTTGCGACAAGTTCGCCCGTCGTCGCGGAGACGACACGGACGTTCCCGTCGAAATTCCCGATGCAGCGCACGACATTCCGCTTCGACGCGGCGATATACTCTTTTTTGACCGTGACCGAAAAACGCGTGACGGCCGGCTGGATCAGGCTGTCCACCCGCAGCAGCCTGCCGACCCGCGCATACATCGCGGGCTCGACCGCATCAAGGCTGCCGATGTTGTTTTTCTTCAGGATCGGCGCCACGTAACGCAAATTCCGGAGCCGGATCCCTTTTTCAAGCAGCGCATTTTCCAGCCCCGTCGTGAAGCTTTCGCGAAGATAGTCCGGCGTTTTTTTCGCCGTCACGGCCGGTTCGAGCATCGCGTAGATTCCGCGTGCCCTGCCGACGCGCCCGAGCCCGATTTCAAGCAGCATGTCCGGCAGTTTGTCCGCAAGCTCGTCGAGGCTGTCCACCGTCTCGGTGGTCTTCCGGTCCGGCAGCACATCGCCGGTCGAAGCGTCGACGACCATCAGCGACACGTTCAACCGCCTGCCGAATTTGCCGATGTTCGAAACGAGGATATACCTGACCGTCTTGAGTTCCCCGAGCTTCGCTTTCTGCGCGGAGTTCAGGTTCGCGAGGCCCGAATTCTCCACAAGCCCGATCTCGGTCATCATCTGCTTCAGGGCCGAACGCGAAACAAGCTCACAGCCGCCGTCGACGGAACTCTCGAGCATCCCCCAGAACGCCTCGACGTCGGAGGCCGGAACGCCCCCCTGCCCGACCGGTTCGGCGACCGCAAGCCGGTCCGCCGCGAAAATTCCGCCCATCAGGAACAGCAGGGCGGCCGCCGCAAACAATCCTTTTTTCATCTTCATTTCTCCTTCTCCCCGGCGGGAGAAAATCTGTTCGCAAGATCCCCGGCCGCCTGCTCCAGCGCCGAAGTCATCAGGGACTGGAATATATTGTTGTCGAATTCAGTCGCCGCCGGCCGCTGCCGTTCGGTCCAGCTGCCGGTGTAGACGTTGCTGTATACGGTCGCCTGCTTTGCGAGATCCACGACCTTCAGGATCACATCGAGTTGGTATTCCGTGCCTTTCGTTTCAATGCCGTACCCCTTGAACGACCTGCCCTTGCTGCGGAGGTCGGAAACGGTTCCGTAAACCAGGTGCGTCGCGCCGGTTTCCGCCGCGAGCTTCTGCATGAAATCCTGCGGAAAACCGGGTTGCGCCTGCAGCTTCCGCATGGCCGCATCCATCACCGCAACGTCGACGGTGCGGAAGATGTCGCCGCGCTTGCCGAGGTACGCGGACAGATAGTCCGCGCCGAGCACGACCGGCCGCGATTCGCCTTTGACGACGGTATTGTAGAGTTCGAGCGCCTTCGCCCAGTCGCGCCGGTTGTTCTCAATCTGCGCCGCGCGGTTCGCCTCGTTGGTCCGCGCCGCGTCCGTCGCGTCGATCATGCGGACAAAGCCCTGCATCCTCCGGCTGATCGACAGCCGGTCCGCCGTGTTCAGCGACTGCTGCGCCGGAATTTCGATCATCCGGTTCTCCACATCGAGGAACCGCTTCTGGCCGGAGATGTCGGCCGTGGTGAAATCAAGCACGCAAACCCGCAGCGGCAGCGTCTCCGCGAAGAGCGTCAACGCCATGCCTGCCGCACAGAACAATAAGATTCGTTTCATCGCAATCCCCTTTCTTCCGGCGGAGCCGCCCGCCGTGGATAAAATACCGTTTCATGCAGCGCATGTCAAGCGGCGTTCCGAAGAAATCCTCAACGCGCGAGCAGCGCCGCAAGCTGCTGAAGGGTTCCGACGATCGCGCCGAGCGCATAGCCGAGCACCTGGATCATGCCGAGATGCTCGGCGGCGATCCGGTTGATCATCGCATGGAATTCACGCACATTCTGGTTCGCGATCGACTGCTCGATCCGGTTATTCAGATCAAGCATACGGATGATGATGCGGCGGCCGTCGCGCGCCATCCAGTAGTCGAGGTAGCGCTGCAGCGCGGGCAGCAGCTCGGTCCGGATCCAGTTCCAGAGGTCGTCCGAGCTCAGGATCTGGTTCGCCACCTGCGGCACGCTCTCCGACAGATAGGCGTGCAGGAATTCACCGAGCCTGGCGCGTGTGCCGTCGAGGAACCCCTGCAGCTGCGGAGCGGCATCGTCGCTGTGCAGCCATTCGCGCAGCCGCACGGTCTGCATGGCGAGCTCGTCGCCGATCAGCCCGTGGATCCGCTCATCTTCGAGCTTCGCGGCGATCTGCTGTTCGATATCGTTCCAGTTCAGGTGGTTCACGATCCCGGCCGCGATTTCGCCAGAGCGCGGAATAAAGGCGAGCCGGTCGTTCACATAATGCTTCACGCCGTCGCGCAGGAATTCACGCAGCAGTTCGCGGAACTCGGGCGTCCGCGTCCGGAGCCCCGCGACGATCCCGGCCGCAAGCTTTTCGCGCATGGCCGGCGACGCGAGATGCTTCTCTATGACCTCGTCCCAGAATACGCGCAGATTTGCAGGCGTGAGATTGCAATCGAGCGCTTCGGCCAGCGACGTTTCGAGACGCGGAATCAGGAACCGGATCACCGACTCCTCGTTCTTCCGCAGCATGAGCTGCACCGCCGCCCGGATCTGTTCGAGCAGCGCCGGATCGGCCGTCATGGCCGAGAGCCGTTCACCGATCTCGCGCGAAATCTCCTCCGGCTTCAGCAGCCGCTCCGGGATCTCTTCGCCGAGCACGTGCCCGATCTTCGCCTTGTTGGCCGGAACCATCCCCTGTTTCCAGAGCCCGAGAGAGAGCAGCCGGAGCCAGTGGAAGCCGGTCCGCTCATACGGCTTGAAGAGCATTTCGATTGCGATGAAATTCGTCAGGTATCCGACCGCGGCCGCCACCATGACGGGAAAGACCCAGAAGGAGAACCACTCCGGCCCGCTCCAGCCCGTCACGGCCTTTGCCGGGATCGCGAGGATCGTGATCCAGCTGACCGGCGAAAGCACACTCTGCAGTTTTTCCAGGAACCGGCTCATGGCTCTCCATCTCCGTAAACGATGCGGGGGAGACAAAACGCCTCCCCCCGGTTTTCACGCGGCGCTCAGCGCTCGCGGCGGTCGATCACGCGGCGGGCCTTGCCCTCGCTGCGCTGGATCGTGTTCGGCGCGACGAGCTTGACCCGGACCCGCAGCCCGATCAGCCCCTCCACCGCGGCGGTCAGCCGCTGCTGCAGCCCCTCCATCGAACGGACCTTGTCCGAGAAGAGCTCCTCGGTCACTTCGACGTCGACCTCGATGCAGTCGAGCCCGTTCTCGGTGCTGAGAATGATGTTGTAGTTCGCGGTCGTCCCCTCGACCGAGAGCAGCGCCGTTTCGATCTGGGACGGGAAGACGTTCACGCCGCGGATAATGAACATATCGTCACTGCGCGAGGAGATGCGCTCGATGCGGCGGAGCGTCCGCCCGCATTCGCACGGCTCGGCAATGATCCGGGTCAGGTCGCGCGTGCGGTAGCGGATCATCGGCATGGCGTACTTCGAAAGCGTGGTCAGCACAAGTTCGCCGAACTCGCCGTCCGGCAGCACTTCGCCGGTCTCCGGGTTGATGATCTCCGGGTAGAAATGGTCCTCGAACACATGCATCCCCTTCTGGCAGCGGCACTCGATCGCCACGCCGGGGCCGATGATCTCCGAGAGGCCGTAAATATCGTACGCCTTGATGCCGGCGGCGTTTTCGATGCGCTTGCGCATCTCCTCGGTCCACGGCTCTGCGCCGAAGACGCCGGCCCGGATCGGCAGCTTGTGCATGTCGATGCCGTTCTCCGCGGCCTGCTCGACCATATAGTAGAAGTAGGAGGGCGTACAGCAGACCGCCGTCGTGCCGAAGTCGCGCATGAGCATGATCTGGCGCTGCGTGTTGCCGCCGGAGGTCGGGACGACGGTCGCGCCGAGCGCCTCGGCGCCGTAATGCGCGCCGAGCCCGCCGGTGAAGAGCCCGTATCCGTAAGAGACCTGAATGACATCCTCGTTTGTAAGCCCGCAGCTCGCCAGCGCGCGCTTCATGACCTCCATCCAGATGTCGAGGTCCTTGCGGGTGTAGCCGACGACGATCGGCTTGCCGGTGGTTCCGCTCGAAGCATGCAGCCGCACCACCTGAGACATCGGAACGGCGAAGAGCCCGAACGGATACGTATCGCGCAGATCGGCCTTCACCATGAAGGGGAGCTTGCCGAGGTCGGCCAGAGAATTCACATCGTCGGGCCGCAGATTGCGTTCGTCCATGCGGTTGCGGAAGAGGGCCACATTGCTGTAAGCGTGACGCACAATCTTCCGCAGGCGCTCGAGCTGGAGTTCGCGCAGATACTCCTTCTGCACATAGTCGGGCGCACTCAGGTTATCGTTCAGGTAAAGCGACATTTTATAGAGACCCTTATTTGTTTGAATCGGGTAATATACACCATAAACCGCCGGAAATCAATTTGTTTCTTCAAAAGAGGCGTCCGCCTTCCCCTCCAGCAGCGCCAGCGCCGCCGCGAGCGCCTCTTCGCGCGTTCCGAATTCCCCGGCCAGCTGCCGGTCGTAGACCGCGTCGAGCACCGTCCGGAACCGGGGTCCGGGGGAGCAGCCCGCCGCGACGAGGTCGCGCCCCATGACAAGCGGCTCCGGAAGCGTTGCAGGGTGCGGGGACTCCCGCAGCAGATCCAGCAGGAATACGAAGATATCCATGATCCCGTGGCACGCGATGCAGTCGAGCCGGTGAAGCTCGAGCTCCAACGGAAAATTCGGATCCGCCAGCAGCCTCCGCTGCTTCGCGGCCTTCATCTCCGGAACCGATGCGAAACGCATATGGTTCCGCACCGCCTGCACCACGCTTTCGCGTTCGGCGGCAGAGAAACGGAGACGGTCGAGGATCGCCGCCGCCATCTCCGCCCCCTCCGCCTCATGGCCGAAGAAGCGGATCCGGCCGGTTTCGTCGATGCTGCGGGTGCACGGCTTGCCGACATCATGCAGCAGCACGCTCCACCCGAGCAGCGGATCCGGGTACGCCATGTGCTCGAGCATCAGCATCGTATGGACAAACACATCCCCCTCGGGGTGAAACTCCGGCGGCTGTTCGACGCCGGCCATCGCCGCGGCCTCCGGCAGGACGGCGGCCAGAACGCCGGTCCGCAGCAGCAGCCGCATCGCGCGGGCCGGATCCGGCCCGGTCAGCATCGAAGTGAGCTCCGTCCTGAGCCGCTCCCCGGCGATGCAGCCGCATTTCGGCGCGAGCGCGGCGATGGCGCGCTCCGTCTCCGGCGCGAGCGAAAAACGCAGCCGGGAAGCGAACCGCACCGCGCGCAGCATGCGCAGAAAATCCTCGCCGAACCGTTCCTGCGGATCCCCGACGGTCCGCACGACGCCGCGCTCAAGATCGTCAAGCCCGCCGACCGTGTCATGGACGAGCTTTTCCACCGGGTCGAACCAGAGCGCATTGATCGTGAAGTCGCGCCGCTGCATATCCACGGCGAGGTCGTCCGTGTAGCGGATCTCCTCGGGATGACGGCCGTCGAGGTAGAACCGTTCCTCCCGGGCGGCGGCGACTTCGAATTCGAACCCGCCGGAACGCACGAGCGACACGCCGAAGCTTGCGCCGACGAGCCGACAATCCGGAAACAGCTTCGCAAGCTGTTCCGGGTGCGCCGTGGTCACGATGTCGCAGTCCGCCGGCGCACGGCCGAGCAGCAGATCCCGGACGCAGCCGCCGACCAGGCCGCTCTCGAACCCGGCCTGCTTCAGGGCCGCCGCCACGGCGGCAGCGGCATCGAGCATCGGCGCGGAACGGAATTCAACAGGAATGCAGTCCATGCGGCCTCACTCGACGGAGGCGATCCGCACCGGCTCCGGCTGGACCGCGCGGCGATAGCGCAGGTTCGTCGGCCCGAACAGCATGCAGTAGCCGGCCCGGTATCCCTCCGGGAGCTTCAGCCGCCGCATGAGCTCCGGAAAGTAGTTCAGCGCCCCCTGCGCAAGCCCGCACCAGACCGTGCCGACGCCGAGCGACTGTGCGTAAAGTTCGAAATACGAAAGCGCGATCGACGGATCGACGGCCGGAGTCGCCGACTTCTCGTCCGCAGCCACGACCAGCATGTGCGGCGCACCGCGGAAAATCACATCCTTCCCGCGCTCGAACTGGCCGCGGTAGCGCGCCATCCGGGCAAGGAACGGGGAATCCGGCTCTCCGGCCAACATTCCGGCAATCTGGTTTGAAACGTAATCGCGGAACTCATCCATGACCTTCACGTCGTCGATGAACGCAAAATAAAGCGAGTGCGCATTCACCCCGGTCGGAACGAATTTCAGCATATCCTTGAGCTTGCCGAGCGTCACATCGTCGAGATTCTCATGGCGGTAGCTGCGGAATGAACGGCGGTTCGCGATCAGCGAGAGGATCTCCTCCGGGTCCGGATTCGAATCGGCGGGCATGCTCTCCTCCGGGTCGCGCCCGAAGATCTCCACCGCGCCGGCCGGGCAGACCGCGAGGCAGTGCTGGCAGCGGGTGCACGCATCCTCCGCGCCCGGAATCACATGCGGAAATTCGCGCGCCGGATCGAATTCAAGGATCTCGACGGCACAGTCACGGATGCATGCGCCGCATTTGACGCACTTCGACTCATCGACGAAAAACTTCAACTTGTTCATCTGCATTTCTCCTCAGTTGAATTGTTCGAGCAGCAGCTCCGCGATCGCGAACCGGTCGCGCTTCGCGCGGTCGTAATCCCCGCAGCGCGTGGTCAGCACAATTGCGGAACGTCCTTTCTCCCAGTCAAACAGCACGGTCTGGCCGCTCCAGCCCGAGTGGAAGACCGTCCCGGCGGAAGCCGCGGGCGGCGTGAATTCATCGCGCACGACCCAGCCGAAGCTCCGCTCCGGCAGCCGTCCCGCCGGCGTGCGGGGCGTTGTCATCTCGCGGAACGACTCTCCGCCGAACAGCGGCGCGCCGCGCCGCAGGATGCAGCGGCCGAACTTGATCAGGTCGCGGGCCGTGGTGAACAGCCCCGCGTTCCCCGCGCAGAGCCCGTCGCGATAAACCCGGCGGGCGATGTAATCCGAGATCTCGCCGGGACGCTCCGTCCGGATCGTCTGCGCAAGCCTCGCGGGCTCCCGGGAAACCGGCTTTCCGAGCGAGGAATCCGCCATGCCGAGCGGCCCGAAAATCTCGCGGTCGCAGAATGCGTCGAGAGGCTCCCCCGTCACGCGCTCGGCGATCAGCCCGAGCAGCAGGTAGTTCCAGCACTGGTATTCGACGCACTGCCCCGCCGGCTTCTCCGGAGGAAAGCGCAGAATGTTCCGCATCATCTCCGCCCCGGACTCCGCAAAGTACTGCCGTTCGGCATATCCGTCGTGCGTAAAGCCCGAAACATGCATTGCGAGCTGCCTCAGCGTCACCGGCTCCGGCAGCTCCGCCGAACAGTCCGGCAAATAGCGCGTGAAGGGCGCATCGAAATCGACCAGCCCGCGGTCACGGCAGATCAGGAGTGCCGTCGCGGTCGCAACCGCTTTGGTCACGCTCGCGACGTCGACGACGGTTCCGGGCGTCATGGGAACCCCCGGCGCCGCTTCGCCGTATCCGGCTTTCAGCAGCATCCCGTCGGCGCTGCCGGCGGCAACCGCCGCGCCGCGGATCACGCCGTCGCGGATTCCGTCCTCGACAATCCCGCGGATCCGGTCCATCGCCGCTCCTTTCCGTCAGTAGGCGAACTCCACCATCTGGTGACAGAGCAGCTTCGGAACGGTGAACTCGATCCGGCCGTTCTTCTCCGTGTACGGAACCGCTTCGCCCTGCGGGACGAACCGCACCCCCCTGACCGGGCGCGGCGGCTTCACGGAGACCTTCACATCATCCAGCGGCAGCAGCTCTTCGATCACTTCGACCGCGTAGCCGTTTGAATGCGGCTGGTTCAGCAGTTGGAGACCGCCGCCGCCGCGGTTGACCGTGTTCGCATAGAGCAGGTGCAGCACAGAGCGCTTTTCGCCCGGCTGGTCGAAGAACGTCACGCGGCCCGTGGTCGGCATCGAAGTTTCGACCTGCATCTCCGCACCGATGAAACGGCGCAGCGCATTTACGACGAACTCCTGCAGATACACCATGCCGAAGCCGCGGTAGATCGAAAAGACCGGATGCGCGAAATAGAGGACGTTCTCCGTCATCACGCCCGCATCGAAGCCGGACGGCTCCGTGCGGTACGGCGCATGCTGGTGGCTGCAGAAATGGCGGAAGCTGCGGTTGAAATACGGGTCATAAACCCTGCCGAGCGACACCCCCCCGCGCGCCTTGATCCGGCGCGAGGTCAGATACATCACAAACGGCGTCTTCATGTACGGCGGCGCAAACTCCGGCGCGGCTTCGATGTAATCCGGCGAATACGGGCTCCAGCCCGCGTCGGTGAACGGCAGATCCAGCGCGAACGCCTTGCCCTCCGGGTCGAGGCCGCTCCCTCCGGAGAGGATCAGTTTTCCACCCTCCGCGGTGAAAGCGTCGAGCTTCGTCTTGAGCGCCGCGTCGACCGGAACCTCGTCCGGCAGCAGCAGGAAGCGGTAACGGCTGAACTCCATGCCGGTGTCAACCACGTCGAACGGGATGTGCGCCTCAAGCAGAATGCGTGCCGCACCGACGTCGGGCGGAACCTCGCGCCTGCCGGAAACGCTCGCGGCGGAGAGGATCGCGATCTCGGCGAGCGATTCGACATTGTCGCACCACGCCTCCTTCTGCTCAACCTCCGCATACGCTTCGCCGATCATGCTGTAGGTGGTATCGTCGAGCTCGCCGTCCGGATGGAGCTGGTCGCCGACGCTGCACTTCGAGCCGTTCGCAATCATCGCGGCGCATTCGTAACGCAGCGCGTTCGGGTGCTTGAAGCCGCCGAATTCGCCCCATGTCGTATGAAATTTGCCAGTCATGCCGAGGAAGTCCAGCCCGAGGTTCCGGCTGTAGGCCGCCGAAAACGGATAGTGGTCGTACCCCCAGCCGCCGGTCGGCAGGCTCTCAAGCTCGAGATGGCTGAAGTATTTGAGGATCCCGGTGTCGCCGACGGTCACATGGCCGCTGTTGTGGAAGACCGGCATATCCGGATTCAGCTTCCGCGCGGCGGCGGTGGTGCGGGCATAGTAATTCTCAAGCACCTTGCGGGCGAACTTGATCCGGTCGGCCTCCTGCGCGGGGTCGAGCCCGGCGTCGAGCATGCCCTTCATGCAGTGCGGACAGCAGCACTGTCCCTGGTTGATGATATCGAGGAAAATGCCGTCCGCCTCCGGAAACAGCGCGGCCGTCTCTTCGATCTCCTCGCACAGCAGGTCGAGGTAGGGCGTATTGAAGCAGAGCTTGATGAAGCCGCCGCGCAGCGGATCCGGCCCCTTCCCCTCGAACGAATACTCGTTCCACTCCGGGTGCTCCACCGACAGACGGTAGTTCAATCCGGCCGTGACGTAAACCGGGACGTTCACGTTGATCTCCTTGGCCGCATCCATCTGCTCCCGGAGCAGATTGAACTTCAGATTCGGGTGCATTTTCCCGACCTTCGTCGGGTGGTAGCTCCAGCCGTGATGGCAGATGGAGAAGCAGGTGATCGAGTCGACATGCGCCTTCTTCAGCCGCTCCTGCCACTCTTTGCGGTCGAACTTCTCCCCGATTCCGGGAATATCCGGCGACGTGTGAAAGTCAAGGTGAACCTGACGGAACCTCAGATGATGCATATGATTCTCCTGTTATGATAATTCCTGATTGATGATTAAAAGCCTTTGACCGCCATCACAAATTCCGGAAACGAAGAGACTTCAAAATCGAACGTCTCCTCGCGCGGATCACCGAACCCGTAGCGGGCCAGCGCTTTGCGGCATCCGGCGCGGCGCGCCGTCTCAAGGTCGGTGTAATGGTCGCCGAACATCCAGCACTGATCCGGCGGACAGTCGAAACGGCGCATCAGCGCGAGCAGCGCATCCGGCTCCGGCTTCAGCGGGAAATCGCTGTCGCCGCCGATGATCTCGGCGAATTTCTCCCCGACTCCGAGCGCATTCAGAATCTTCCTGCTCGCTTCAGTCGGCTTGTTCGACAGCACGGCCAGCGTGATCCCGGCGTCGTGCAGCTCCGCCAGGCCGCCGGATACGCCCGGATACAGCGCGGTCGTCTCAAGCAGATGCCCGGCGTAATAACGTTTCATGCGACGCAGCGCCTCCTCGAAGTCGACATCCGAATCCGCGATCGCGCGCCGGACGAGATTCGCCACCCCGTTGCCGACGAACGTCACAATGCGCTCGGTCGACATCGGTTCGAGCCCCATCGAGCCGCGCATCTGGTTGACCGCGCCGGCAAGGTCGCACCGGGAGTCGATCAATGTGCCGTCAAGATCAAATACGATCAGTTTCACCATCGGTCCTTCTCCTCTAGTCCAGGAACGGAATCTGCGTAATCTGCGGCAGCCGCGCGTACGAGTCGATGTCGAGCGGGGAAAACGTTCCTTTTTTCCAGTAATGATATCCGAGCCCGCCGATCATCGCGGCGTTGTCGGTGCAGTACTTGCGCGCCGCCAGGCGGAGCCGCACGCCCGGAGGCGTCAGCTTCTCGAAGCGCTCGCGAAGCACGCTGTTGCAGGCGACGCCGCCCGCGACGACGATCGTCTTCGCGCCCGTCTCCTTCGCGGCGGCGAGCGTCTTGCGCGCCAGCACGTCGACAACCGCCTCCTGATACGAGGCGACCGTGTCCTTCAGCAGCGCTTCCGGCAGCCCGCCGTCTTCGCCGGCGTGGTTCTTCACATGGTACAGCAGCGCGGTCTTGATTCCGCTGAAGCTGAAATTATAACGGTTTTCGGGGGCGAGCGGCTTGCCTGCCGCCCCGGTCAGCGGGCGCGGGAACTCGAACCGGTGCGGATCGCCGCCCTCGGCCGTCTTCTGCACAATCGGCCCGCCGGGATACCCGAGCCCGAGCAGCTTGGCCCCCTTGTCGAGCGCCTCCCCGGCGGCGTCGTCGATCGTGCACCCGAGCGAGGTCGCCCTGCCGTGGCTGTCGATCAGCACAAGCGAAGTGTGGCCGCCGGAAACCACCAGCGCAAGCAGCGGATAGCTCGCCGGATCCTCAAGCGCCCGGTTCGCCTCGTCGAGGAACGCGCCGTAGATGTGCCCGATGAAATGGTTGACCCCGACATACGGAAGACGGTTCCCCATCGCCAGCCCCTTCGCGAACGACAGCCCGACAAGCAGCGCCGGAATGAGCCCCGGCCCCTGCGTCACGGCAATCGCGTCAATATCGCGGAGCGTCACATCCGCCCCGCGGAGCGCTCCCTCCAGGACCGGAGTAAGTGCGGTCAGGTGTTCCCGTGCCGCCAGCTCCGGCACAACGCCGCCGTGCGCGGCATGTTTCGCAATCTGCGACGCGACGCTGCTGGACAGTACCTCGTATCCGTCGCGCACCACTGCAGCCGCGGTTTCGTCGCAGCTGGTTTCGATACCCAGAATCAAAGCCATAAGAAAAATCCTTGTACCACTTGATATTTTAAAAATATACCATATCTTTGAAACAAACACAAACAACCTATGAAAAAAACCGCTGAAATAACCCGTCTCCTCCTGTTCGGGCAGCAACGCGCCGCGAGGTTTTTCCGAACCGTCTCCACTCTGCTGCTGGCGCTGGTGCTTTTTTTCCGTCCGCACATCGGCGCGCCGGCCGGCAGCGGGCTCTTCCTGTGCCTCGCGGCCGCGGCCGTGATCCTCGCGGCCGGCAGGAGCGAAAAGCGGTACCGGTTCGCGCTGACGATGTCCGCGCTGGCGGCGGCGGGGGCCGTGCTGCTTCTCTTTTTCCGCCGCGACCGGCTCGGCGTGATCGGGATCGGCCTCTGGGTCATCCTGCTCGGGCTCGGACGGCTGCCGGAGCTGCGGCGCGGAGGCGGGAGCATGGCGGAGCTGCTGTTGAATTTCCTCGAAATCATCTTCCCGTTCCTGCTCGGCTGCACATTCCTCCTGAGCGCGAACGGCTCCTTCGACCTCGCGGCCCCGTTTTACGCGCTGACTCTCGCCATTCTCGCACTTCAGCGCCTGTGAGCACTTGCTTTTTTTCAAAAAGCGAGTTATTATTATATAACGAGTTATATCATCCGATCAGAATCGAGGCAATCATGAGTTTCGCCTGCAAGAAAACCGCGTTCGGGCGGATCGGCATCCAGGGCGGGGACGGCGCTGTCGTCGCTCTGCTGCTGAACTGCCGGCAGCCGGAATCCGATTCCCGGGATCCGGTCATTGCGGAGGCGTTCCGGCAGCTTGAAGAGTATTTCTCCGGCGGCCGGCGCGAATTCGACCTGCCGCTGAACCCGAAAGGCACACCGTTCCAGAAGAGGGTGTGGGACGCCCTGCGGCGGATCCCGTACGGCCGGACCGCCTCCTACAAGGAGATCGCCGAAGCGATCGGCTGCCCGAACGGGTATCGCGCCGTCGGTCTCGCGAACAACCGCAACCCGATCGCGATCATCGTCCCGTGCCACCGGGTGGTCGGCGCAGACGGCAAGCTCGTCGGCTACGCCGGGGGCCTCGAGCTGAAGCAGAAGCTGCTCGACCTCGAATCCGGAACAGGAACCCTTTTCTGAAATGATCGTCAGCGCAAGCCGCCGGACCGATATCCCGGCATTCTATATGGAATGGATGCTGAACCGGCTCGCCGCCGGATATGCATTGGTCCGCAATCCGATGAATCCGAAACAGTTCCGCCGGGTCGACCTGACGCGCGGCGCGGCCGACTGCATCATATTCTGGAGCAAAAACCCGGCTCCGCTGCTCGCCCGCATCGGGGAACTCGAAGCATTCGGGATCCCCTTCGGCATCGGCTTCACGCTGAACGCCTATGGAAACAGCCTCGAACCGGGAGTGCCGCCGGCGGAGGAACGCATCCGGACTTTCCTCGCACTGTCCGCCCGGATCGGCCCGGAAAAGATGACCTGGCGATACGACCCGGTCGTGTTCTCCCCTGATTACGGCGCGGAGTTCCACCTCGGCACATTCAGCCGGATCGCGGAAGAACTCCGCGGCGGCACAAAGCGCTGCGTGACCAGCTTTCTGGACTTCTACGTCAAAACCGTCCGCAACCTCGCCGGCACGAAAGTATACGATCCGGCTCCCGGAGAGCGGAACCGGCTCGCCGCCGGACTCGCCGCCGTCGCGGAGAAAAACGGACTCCGGCTCGAAGCGTGCGCGGAAGCCGGGCTCCCGCTCCCGGCCGCCGCCTGCATCGGCCGGGAATGGGTGAAAGCAATCTGCGGCCATGAGGTCGAATTCCGAAAGGATCCGGGCCAGCGCCCGCTCTGCAACTGCGTCAGGAGCATCGACATCGGCAGCAGCAACTGCTGTCCGCACGGCTGCCGCTACTGCTACGCGAATTTTTCGCCGGATTCGGCGCGGCGCAAGGCGGCCGGCTACGACCCCTGTTCGCCCTTTTTGTGCAGCTCCCCGGCATGATAGCTGCTGCGGACGAGCGGAGAGCTCGCAACCGCCGAGAACCCGAGCTCCCGCGCGATTTCACCGAATTTCGCGAACTCGTCCGGCGTGACGAAGCGGTCGAGCGGCCAATGCTGCGCCGACGGCGGCAGATACTGCCCGATCGTCACGATCGACACCCCCGCGCCGCGCAAATCCTTCAGGGTCAGAATGACCTCGTCGTCCCTTTCGCCGAGCCCGAGCATGATACCGGACTTCACCGGGATGCCGCCGCCGATCTCATGCGCCAGGCGCAGTACCTCCAGCGATTTGCGGTAGGTCGCACACGTCCGGATCTCATTCGACAGCCGCTCGACCGTTTCGATATTGTGGTTGAATACGGCCGGGCCGGCGGCAAGCACCGCCGCGATCGCCTCCCGGTCGCAGTTGAAATCAGGGGTCAGTACCTCGACGCCGGCCCCGGGCACCTTGCGGCGCAGCGCCTCGATGACGGCCGCGAAGCAGCCCGCACCGCCGTCCGGCAGGTCGTCGCGCGTGACGCTGGTGACGACCACATAGCTGAGCTTGAGGCGCGCGGCCGCTTCCGCCAGCCGCTCCGCCTCGTCCGCCTCGGGAGGAGCCGGATGCGGCGCGTGGTCGATCGCGCAGAATCTGCAGTTGCGCGTACAGCTGCCGCCCATGATGAGAAAGGTCGCGGTTCCGGAGCAGAAGCACTCCCCGATATTCGGGCAGAGCGCGCCGGAGCAGACCGTGTTGAGCCGCAGATCACGCAGGATTCCGGCCACCTCGTCGCGGCTCCCGCCGGCGCGCACCCGCACCTTCAGCCACTCCGGCAGGCGCGGCCGCTGCGGCTTCCCCTCCCCTTTCATACTCAGTTCCCGCAGTCGGAGATCACCACGGCGATATTGGAGCCGCCGAAGGCGAAGCTGTTGGAGATGCCGTGCCGGATGCCGACGCCGTCGCGGCACTCGCGCACGAGGTCCGCCCAGCCGAATTCCGGATCGGGGTTGTCGAGGTTGATCGAAGGTGAAATGAATTTGCGTTCGAGCATCATGGAGGTGAAGATGATCTCCGCCGCGCCCGTCGCACCGACCATATGGCCGGTCTGGGACTTCGTGCTGTTGATCGCGGCCTTCGTACCGAGCACTTCGCGGATCGCGGCCAGCTCGATCGGGTCGCCGACCGGCGTGCCGGTGCCGTGTGTGTTCACATAACCGATATCCCCGGGACGGAGCCCCGCATCGGCGATCGCGCCGCGCATGACGTTCGCGGAGGCCGCCGCATCGGGGACGACCATATCCTTCGCGTTGCTGTTCGACGCGATACCGGAGACCTCCGAAATCGCCCGGCCGCCACGCGCTTTCAGGTGCGTTTCAGACTCGAGGACCACATAGGCCGCCCCCTCCGCCAGTACGAATCCGTCGCGGTCGCGGTCAAACGGGCGGCTCGCCTTTTCCGGCGTATCGTTGAATTTGCGCGAGAGCGCGCGGCAGGCCGTGAACCCGAGCGCTTCGACCCAGTCGAGCTTTTCGGCGCCGCCCGCGATGACGACGTCGTACTGCCCGGAGCGGATCAGGCGGGTTCCGACCATGACCGAAATCGCGCTTGAGGCACACGCGGCGGAGACATCGTAGGATTCCCCGGTCAGCCCGAGGATCAGCGAAAGGCTCGCGACCGCATTCGACGGCATGATGCGCGGCACACTGTACGGACTCACGTTGCGGAGCCGGTAGTTCGCGCTCATGTAACCTTCGGTCTCCTCATAAAGTTCGCGATAGTTGCCGCCCGCGACACCGCCGATGATCGCGACGCGCATCGAGCGCAGCTCCTCGAGCGCGATCCCCGCTTCCGCGATCGCTTCAAGCACGGCGACGACGGACAGAACACCGACCGGAGGACAGAAACGCAGCGTTTTACGGTCGATGAGCGGACAGGACGGAACCTCGCCGGCCGAACCGCCGACCACGCTTTCAAGCTTATGCTCGACAAATGAAGGAACCCGGACAATCCCGCTTCTGCCGGAACGGAGTCCCGCCTCGTTTTCCATCACCGTTTTGCCGAGGGGGCTGATCAGCCCCCGCCCCGTAATGAACGCTCTTTCCATGCACCCTCGCAATTTAACCGGAGTTATCCCGAAATCTCTTATTTTTCCCTGTAATATAATGTCGATTTCCGCTTTTTTCTACTCCTGCCGGCGAAATATTGTGGAATCTTGGTACATTTCGTGTTATATTGTTGAAATGAGTGATTCTTCCACCTCCGGATTTCGAATATGGCGCTTTTATCGGTAAAAAATCTGAATATCTCGTTCGGAGCGGATGCTCCGGATGTCGTCAGCAATGTTTCATTCGAAGTGGATCGCGGCGAAATCCTCGCCCTTGTCGGGGAGTCCGGGTGCGGGAAAAGCATCAGCTGCCTTGCGCTGACCTCGCTGCTGCCGGTTCCGCCGGCGCGCGTCCGGGCCGACGCGATCGAATTCCGTACCGCGGAGGGCGTCGCGGACCTCTCCCGGATCTCTCAGCGCAAGCTGCGGAAAATCCGGGGCGGCGGCATCGCCTACATCTTCCAGGAGCCGTCGGTCTCGCTGAATCCGGTCTTCCGGGTCGGCAGCCAGATCGCCGAAGTGCTCGCGCTGCACCGCCCGGATGTGGCCGACCCGCGCGCCGAGGTCATCGAGCTCCTGAAGCAGGTCGGGATCCCCGCGCCGGAAACCCGCGTGGACGCCTTTCCGCACGAGATGTCCGGCGGCATGCAGCAGCGCGTGATGATCGCCATGGCGCTGGCCGGGAACCCGGAGCTGCTCGTCGCCGACGAGCCGACCACGGCGCTCGACGTGACGATCCAGGCGCAGATCCTCGAGCTCATCGACGAACTGCGCCATTCGCGCGATATGGCGGTGATCCTTGTGACCCACAACCTCGGTATCGTCGCCCGGCTCGCGAACCGGGTCGCCGTGATGTACGCCGGAAACATCGTCGAGTACGCCCCGGCCGCCGAGCTGCTGGAGCATCCGTCCCATCCATACACGCGGGCGCTGCTGAAAGCGGTACCCCGCCTGGGCGGAGAAGAGAAGCGGCTGTCTACCATCCCCGGGCACGTCCCGTCCCCGGAGGATTTCGCGCCCGGCTGCCGCTTCTGCGACCGCTGCGACCGCCTGAAAGGGCTCTCCGCCGCGGAACGGGAGCTGTGCCGCTGCAAGCCTCCGGCGGCGGTGCGGATATCGGATACCCACACGGTTTACTGCCGGCACCCGTTCCCCGGCAGAACGGACGGAACGGAATGAAGAAGAACACCCCGAAACTCATCGTGCTGCTCGGCGCCCTGGCCGGCGTCGTCCTGCTGACCGCCGGGGTAATATACAGCTACGACGGCCAGGGGTCCAACCGGGGAAGAAGCGAACGCGGCCCGGCCGCCTCGCCGCAAATCCTCCGGCAGCTGCTGAGCCAGTCCGCGAAGCTTTTCACGGAGCAGCGTTATCCGGAGGCGGAGCGTTCGCTCAAACGGATCCTGAACCTCGACCGCGACAACATCATGGCGCAGCGGATGCTCGGAAACGTCTACTACATGTCGGGGCGTTATTTCGAGGCCAGCAATGTGTTCCGGGCCATCCTGGCGAAATTCCCGAAGGATCCGACCGCGCGCGCAAACCTCGGGGAGACGATGATCCGGATGCAATGGTACGAAGCCGGCATCCGGGAGCTCCTGACCGCCCGGATCCTCGACCCGGCGCAGCCGGGAATCGATCTCAGCCTGAGCCGGGCCTATGAAGAACTGGGCGACCGGGCGGCGGCGGAGCATTACCTGCGGCTCGCTTCGGAGCGGGCCGCGCAGCAGCAGCGCCGGATGAAGCCGAAAGAGAAAACCGAAGAAGAGGAAAAGCCGGCGGAAATTCCCGCCGGATCCCCGGAGTTGAACCATGAGCAGAATTAAAGTCATGTCCGAACACCTGAGCAACCGGATCGCGGCGGGGGAGGTCATCGAACGCCCCGCCTCGGTCGTCAAGGAGCTCGTCGAAAACGCCGTCGACGCGGGGGCGAAACGGATCCGCATTGAAATCGAGCGGGCGGGCTCCCGCCTGATTTCCGTCTCCGACGACGGCTGCGGCATGGATGCGGACGACGCGCTGCTCTGCATCGAGCCGCACGGCACAAGCAAGCTGTTCAAAGAGGATGACATCGACAACATCATCACCCTCGGGTTCCGCGGCGAGGCCCTGCCCTCGATCGCCTCGATCAGCCGCCTGGAGCTCACGACCCGGACGGCGGAGCAGCTGGAAGGGACCCGCGTGGTCGTCGACGGCGGGCGGCTGACCGATACCTCCCCGTGCGGCGGGGCCGTCGGCACGACGATCCGGATCCGCGACCTCTTCTTCAACACCCCGGCGCGCAGGAAGTTCCTGAAGGCCGACGCGACGGAGGCGCATCATATCGAAGAGGCGGTGCTCGCGCTCGCGATTCCGCGCCCGGAGGTGGCGTTCGAACTCGTGATGGACGGGCGCTGCTCGTTCAAGTCCCCCGCGTCGGAAAATCCGGGACCGCGGCTGCGCGAATTCTTCGGGCGCGTCTATGCCGATGCGCTCTGGCCGGTCTCCCATCAGGAGAACGGCATACGGATCACCGGCTTCACCGCCGCGCCGGGGTTTACGCGGAACAGCCGCCGCGAGCAGCGGACATTCGTGAACGGCCGCGCCGTGGAGTCACCCGCCATCTACCGCGGGATCCGTGAGGGCTACGCCACGCTCGCCGAAAGCGGTCGTTTCCCCCCGGCCATCCTGTTCCTCGAAATGTCTCCCCGCGATGTCGACGTGAACGTCCACCCGGCCAAACGCGAGGTGCGGTTCAAGCACGAATATGTCATCAGCCGCGCCGTCGCGACCGCGATCGGCAATGCGCTCAAGCGGACGCGCGAAGCCGTTCCGGAGCAGATGCTGCAGGATTCACCGTTCTCGGGAAAGGTTCCGCTACGCATGGTCCTTGACGCGGCGGCGGTGCAATATGAGCCGAAGCGGAGCGAGCAGCCGACGCTGCCGGAGATCGTCCCGGAACGCCGGCTCCCGCTGCCCCCGCCCCCGGAAGCGGCGGAGCCGCCTCCCCCGCTCCCGGCTTTCGACGTGCCGGAGAGTGCGGACGCCGAAGCGGCGCCGGAACCGGAACCGGCAGTTCAGGAAGCCGGAACCGGCAGCGCGGTCTTCCTGACCGACACCCCGCCGGGAAGCGAACCGGACGTGCAGATCCGGGAAGCGGCGCTGGAGATTCCGTCCCGGTCGAAATTCGACTACCCGGAGATTCCGTTCAACGGGGAATGGCCGACGCGCGTCATCGGTGTGCTGGACGACACCTATCTGCTGGCTTCCGGCAGCTCCGGGCTGATCATGATCGACCAGCATGCGGCCCATGAGCGCGTAATGTTCGAGCGGCTGCTCGATTCGGCCCGGAAGGGAATCGCTTCGCAGCCGCTGCTGCTGCCCCAGACGCTGGAGCTGCCCCATTCGATGGCGTCGCTGCTGCTGCGGAACCGGAAGATTTTCGAAGCGGTCGGATTCGACGTGGAGCCGCTCGGCAGCAGCACGGTGATGCTGAATTCGGTCCCGGCGGCGCTGCCGAACCACCGCGAGCTGACGGTGATGATCCCGGATATGCTCCAGGAACTGCTCGACAATGCGGAGCACAAGCTTCCGGTCGAGTTGGAGTACGTGGCGCGCGCGGCCTGCCGTGCGGCGGTGAAGGCGCACGACGTCCTGCCGCTCTCCGCCGCGGACGAACTCCTGCGCCAGCTCGGAGAGTGCCGCCAGGGGACGCTCTGCCCGCACGGGCGCCCGACCATGATCACGATCACGCTGCGCGAGATAGAGAAGCGCTTCAGCCGCCGCTGAGCGGATTTTTTGAAAAATCCTGCCGTTCCGGCTTGCTTTTCCGCTCACACGGGCTATATTAGGATCCATCAGGCGGGCACCCATAGCTCAATTGGATAGAGCGTCTGGCTACGGACCAGAAGGTTAGGGGTTCAAATCCCTTTGGGTGTACCAATTTTTTGATTCTCTGCCGTCCAAACCAACTGGGCGGCTTTTTGTTGACTTCGCTATATCTTTCACACTCAAAGGGATTTGCAACTTATGCAGCGAGAGATTTCCGCGACTGAGAATGCCGGTTTTTCTCTGCTTTTCGTGTGGTTGGCTGCGTTTTCGGGATTTTTCTCTGAATCAGATGGTTCGCGTACCAACTGATTTCAAAAATCACAAGTGCATAGGGAGTAATAATTTACAGAAACACACTCTTGTTTTTACTGTTTTTACTGTTTTTACCGTTTTTCTCTATTTTCTATGATTTCGAAGTTTTCTCTGTTCGGTTTACCAACTGATTTTTGTGTTCTAATGCGATTCTCCCCAAAAACCGGACAACTTGAATCGGTGTAAAATGGCCTGTAATTTAAAACCGGGAGGGCCGTTTTATGAAGAAGTCTTACGACAGCAAATTCAAGAGCCGCGTAGCACCTGAAGCTGCCGGAATCACAAGTACATGCGACTGAAGATTTTCAACTTGCCGAACCGCAAACTCAAAATCGTCATTTGAGCGAAACTCTGCACAAAGTACAGAAGAGATCCTTTTCAAAGACCGGCCGCAACTTTTCCCCAAAGAAATCCGCAGCACCTCTTGACATTCACTCTTTGTTAAGGTATAATATTCTCTGTAGCACAAAATGTGCTATCAATAACACAAAAGAGTTCACCATGATAGAAACCGGAAAACCGCAATATCTCGCCGCCGCCGAAGTTCTCGCCGGACGGATCAAATACGGCGATTATCTCATCAGTGCGATTCCATCGACCCGCAAGCTGGCCGCCGAGCTTAAGATCAGCCACATCGTCGCCCGCAAGGCGGTCGAGAAGTTGATCGACGACGGGCTCTGCCGCCGTCTTGAAAACGGCCGGATCATCGCGGCGCAACGCCTAGCCGGCTCCCTGCCACGGCGGCAGCCAACGGTGGCGATGCTGTTTCCGGCCTTCTCCAGCAACTATTTCCAGCGCAGTCGTTTCCAGATCGAGAAAGCGGCGAGGCGGGCGAACGCTCTGTTCCGGCCGGTGAACTTCGTCCACTGGAGCGACCCGGTGATTGCCGAAACGCTGCGGAATTTCGACGGCGTCTTCCTGTTCGGTTGTTCTGAAGCACTCGAACCGGCGATGGAACGGGAGTTCGAGAACGCCACCGCCCGGATCGTGACGGTCGACTTCGACCTGACCGCGCTGAACATTCCGCGCATCGCGCTCTTCGATGCAAGTTCCGTGCGCCCGCTGCTCAACCATCTCGCCCGGCAGGGAGCGCGGCGGATCGCCTGCCTGAACACCCAGCCGTGCGATGTCGAGACGACCCGCAGAATCAATATCTGGCTCGAATACGCCGCCCGGCTCGGCGCCCCCGGCACTCTCTACAACGATCCGGTCAGGAGCTACGAGGACCCCGCCGCTCACGCTTACGCGGTGATGCAAAAGCTGATTCCGACGCTCGACTGCGACGCGCTTTTCTGCACCAATGAAACCGCCGCCTACGGCGCCGGCCGGGCGCTGCTCGACGCCGGACTCCGGCCGGGCGACGCCGTCAAACTCTGCACGGTCGGCGACGGCGGCGCGGCGCGCTTTTTCTCCCCTTCAATCACCTGCATCGAGATGCCGGACGCCGGAGCGCTCTTCGACCGCGCCCTCGCCTGGATGAGCGACCGCGAACAATGCTGGGGAAACGACCTCAACGCCATTCCCCGCGACATTCCGCTTTTCATCGGTGAATCAACCTCAAAATAACCCGGGAGTCCTCAACATGAAACACACTTTTTTTCACACTGATCGAATTGCTGGTCGTGATCGCGATCATCGCCATTCTGGCCGCCATGCTGCTGCCGGCTTTGAACCGGGCGCGTGAAACGGCGAAAAACACCACCTGCTCGAACAATCTGCGGCAGATCGGCCAGGCGGAACTCCTGTACGCCGGCAACAACAACGATTTCACGACGCCGCTCAACCTCGGCCCGACTTGGGGAACCGGCAACCGGAATGTCTGGTGGACCAATCTGCTGATTTCCGGCAACTACCTGCCCGCGCCCCGGAATTGGCACTCGGAGTCGACAGGCGTCGTGCTCGACGGTGTTCTCTTCTGCCCGAGCGTGATGAAAAATCAGATCGACCGCAGCGGCGGTTACGCGCTCTTCGAGAGTACCGCTCCGACCACCCATCCGAACCAGAGCGGCTACCGGGTCGCGCCGAAACTCACCCGGCTGAAAAACAGTTCGAAACTCATCCACATCGCCGATCAGTTCAACAACCAGCATCAGACCACTTCAGCCGGCTTCGTCTGTCCGAAGTGCGGCGCCTGGACTCCGGCCGCCGGATCGCAGATTCCGCCGCGCCACAACGGCGGCGGCAATGCGCTCTTCCTCGACGGCCATGTCGAACACCGGAAGTACAGTTTCTGGATCTCCAACACCGACGATGTCTTCGGCCACAACGCCGCCAAATGATCGCCCCAAAGGAGATGGTATGTCAATACAATCGAAACATTAACAATGCCTTTCTCGAAGGTGTGGGTACGGCCGGAGGCCGCACGGAACACCGGAGAGCGGGGCCCCTGGCAAGTCACCCGCAGTTTTTGCAGAGCAAAAAATCGAGCCCCGTGGGCGAAGATGGTGACTTTTTTGAAATCGAAACATTAACAATGCCTTTCTCGAAGGTGTGAGTACGGCCGGAGGCCGCACGGAACACCGGAGAGCGGGGCCCCCGGAAAGTCACCCGCAGTTTTTGCAGAGCAAAAAATCGAGCCCCGTGGGCGAAGATGGTGACTTTTTGGGGATCATAGGAGAAGATCCCCATGACCAGATGCCTCGCCCCCCTGCTGCTCCTGTGCGCCGCGGTGACCGCGCCCGGCGAAACGTTGTTCGACTTTTCCAGCCGAGAGACGCCGATGCGCCTCAACCGGGCCGAAGCGCGCGACCAGACGCTCGCCTTCACCGGCAATGCGCTGAAGCTCACCTGGAATGCGGAAAAATTCATCTACGCGGAGTTGATTCCGTCCCGAATGCCGGAAATTCCCGTCTTCGCCCGGGCGGAATTCACGGCCCGCGCGACCACAGCCGGTCCCTGCCCGGTCCGGCTCTTCAACCTCCGGCTGCTTGACGCAACCGGAGAAACCTTCCAATGGAACCGGGCAGTCGACTGGCGACAAGCCGGCACTTATGAAGTCACACGGCAGGTCACTCCGGAAAACGCCGACCTGCATTGGGGCGGCAATAACGACGGCAAGCTCGATTTTCCGGTCAGCTTCAGCGGCTTGAGCATAGATTTCCACAAGGGAAGCGGCTCCGGCGAACTCCTGATCGACTCCGCCGCCGTGCTTCCGAGCGACGGCAAACGCGCGTGGGTTCGAAGCGAATACCATGCGGTACTGGCCGATTTCTCGAAAAAATATCCCCCACTGCGGCTCAACCGCCCGGAGAAACGCGGCCAGAACGCCGTCGTCGCCGACAATTCAGCCACCGGGCGCCGAGCGCTCAAAATCACCTGGGACAATGCCCGGCACCCCTATTTCGAATGGAGTTTCACTCCGGCGTCGCCGCTGCCGGAATTCACCGGCGGCCGGATCGAAGTTGATGTCACCACCACCGGTCCCTGCCCGGCCCGGCGCTTCAATGTCCGGATGATCGATGCAACCGGTGAAACCTTTCAATGGGAACAGCCGGTCGACTGGCAGGCCGCCGGCACGCACCGGCTCGTCTTCGAAGTCACCCCGACGAACTGTTCGCAGTCATGGGATGGCGACAAGGACCGGAAAATCACCTTCCCGGTCTCCTTCCTCGGCGTCAGCGCCGATTTCCGGAAGGATTCGGGACCGGGCGAACTCCTGCTCGATGCGCTCCATTGCCGCCTCGACACCCGGCAGCCGCTGGTCGATGCGGTGGAGTTCGCTTTCGACACCAGCAGTCCGGTCAATGTGATCGCGCCCGACGGCGTACCGCAACTGTGTTTCCGCAACCGGCTCAATGCACCGCTCCGGGCCGACGCCCGGCTGACGTTCCGCAATTTCGATGGCCGAAACGGCGAGCGGGTCGATCTCGACAGCTCCAACGTTTTCAACTTCGGTGCGGGGATGAACCAGATCAACATCACCCATGCTCAGATGGCGCCGGAACGCATCGGGTTTCCGGCGCCATCTGGGCATCAGGCGCTCCAGCGGGTCCGGCGGGGACGGGTGCAGCTCTGCTGCAGATCCGCATACAGAAGATAGTGTTCGCAGCAAAGCCGCCCGTGGAACGGCAGGGGCGGCAGCCAGACCTTGAAGCGTTCCCACGCCTCGATCTCCGCGGCGGCCAGCGGGGACTCCGTGCGGCCGCTTTCGGATTCGCGCCGGAAACGCAGCTTCATATCATGGATCGGCATGCCGCGCAGGTCGAGGATCCGGTTTCCGCCCAGAACTTCCAGGCCGTATTTTCCCGCGCGGCGGCTGAAATCAGTCTGGTCGAACAATACGAATGCGCTGGCCGTCATTCCGTCGATGTGATCCCAGGCCCGTCCCAGGAACGAGAAGGTTTCATTCAGGCAGGCGGCGTCCGATCCCGGAGCGCCGAAAATCATCATCAGCAGGTTCGAAATCCCCTCGGAGGCCGCGTTCCGGATCACCTCGAGCGAAGCATCGGCCCGGGTTCCCTTGTTCATCAGGTCGAGCAGCCGCTGCGAGCCGCTCTCCATCCCCCAGCTGATCCAGCAGCATCCGGCCCGCGCGGCCTTGTGCAGCAGCGCGGGAGTATATTCCCCGATGGTCCGGGCCATCACATGAAAACGGCAGTCGAGCCCCAGCGAAAGAATGGCGTCGCTGAGCTGCCCCAGGTACAGCGGATCGACATATTGATCGACCATGTAGAAGTGCCGGCAGCCGTAAACGGTGCGCCGCTCGAGCATCTCCGCGGCGACGCTCATGGGAGAACGCGACCGGAAGCGCCCGAACGAGTTGTTGTGGGAGCAGAACCGGCACCGGCGCCACCTGCAGCCGCGGCAGCCGTAGATCGGCATGACCGGCACCGGATTGAAATAGCCGCCGCCGGCCAGCCGGCTGAAGTCGGGAGCCGGCAGCAGTGAGAGATCTTCCGGCACCAGGGTCTTGCCGGAAAACGCGACGGCGCCGTTGTCCCGGTAACAGCAGCCGGGAATCTGCGCCGCCGGGCGGCCGTCAAGCAGCAGCTCGAAGGCGGGCTCCCCTTCGCCGACCATCACGGAGTCGATGAACGGGGCGGCGGCAAGCAGCTCCGACGGCGACAGGGCGCTCATGGCGGCGCCGCCGAGTATCACGCGGCAGCCGGAGTCCAGCTCCTCCGCCAGATATTTCGCCTGCGCCAGGGCAAAGGGGAGCTGATCCAGATACATGACGGAAAAACCGACGGTCTCCGGGGTCCCGGCGGCGATCCGCTGCGACTGACGCGCCAGAAAGTTCTGCAATTCGCCGCCGATTCCGTCCCCGGCAAGATAGTGCCTCGCCTGCCGTTCCAGTTCGTCGATCCGCCTCCGCGCCTCCGCCATGCGGCTCCAGCGGTCGGCATAGATCTGCGAATCGAGGAACTCCGCCAGCGGGCCGTGCGAGAAATCGCGCATGGCTCCAAGGAGCGGATCCGTATCGCAAAGGGAGTTCCACAGCTCCAGATTGGCGTCGAAAAGATCGACGGCGATATTTTTGCGGTTTGCGACGGCTGCCAGACAGGCGATGCCCAACGGCATGCAGGTCGGCCCGGTGCGGGGAGGAAATACCAGAATGATGCGCATATGATTGAACGCGGTATTGGTTGCAGGAAGCGATACGGCCGTCCCGCGAAGGACCCGATTTCAGAAAACACGGCCGATAATATACATCGCGTTCGGAAAAATTCCAGCGCCGGATCCTCTCCGGCGGAAAAAATTTCTCATAAGCGCATCAGGACAGCTGCAGCAGCGCCGCGACCGGGGCCGCCGGCGGCGCTCCGATTTCGATGCGCCATCCGCCCGGCAGCACTTCGCGGCGGCCGTCGTCGAAGGTCAGCAGGAACGCTTCCGGCCCGACGGAGAGCTCCACGCGGCGGCGTTCACCGGGCTCAAGCGCAATCCGTTTCAACGCGGCAAGCTGCTTCCGCGGGGCCCGCGTCGGCGGGTTGAGCGCCGAAGTGTAAAGCTGGACGACCTCTTCTCCGGCGCATTTCCCCGTGTTTTCCACCGTCACGGCCACTTTCACGGGAGCGCCGGCCGGAACCGACGCCGGGCAGGAGAGCTCCGAATAACGGAACGAAGCATAGCTCAATCCGAAGCCGAACGGGTGCAGCACCTCCCCCCTGAAAAAGCGGTAGGTGCGGTTCTCCATCGAATAGTCGTCGAACGGCGGCAGATCTCCCGCGCTGCGGTAAAACGTCACAGGCAGCCGTCCCGACGGGTTCACCCTGCCGAACAGCACATCGGCCAGGGCGGTTCCGCCCTCCGCGCCGGGATAGAAGCACTGGATCACCCCGGCGGCCAGTTCCTCGGGCAGCGCCAGCGCGCTGCCCGAAACCGACACCAGGATCACCGGCCTGCCGACCGCCGCGATCTTTTTCACGAGGTGCGGCTGCAATCCGGGAAGCTCCAGCGAAAGCCTGTCGCCGGCCGCGTCGGAGTTGAACGCGTCGCCGGCCTCGCCCTCAATCAGCGGATTCAGCCCGACGCAGAGGATCACGGCGTCGGCCCGCTCCGCCGCGCTGACCGCTTCGGCGATCCGGTCGTAATCCTCGGCGCAGCCTTCGGTGCGCGGCGCAACCGGTTCGCAGCCGCGCGCGTAAATCACGCGGCAGTTCTCTCCGGCCGCCGCGAGAATGCCGGCCAGCAGTGTGACCGAACGGGTCGGCGTCCCGAAGTAGTTCCCCAACAGCACTTCGCGGGAATCGGCATTCGGGCCGACGACCGCGATCGACTTCAGCTTTGCGATGTCCAGCGGCAGAACGCCGTTCTCGTTTTTCAGCAGTACAATGCTCCGCCGCGCCGCATCGAGCGCGAGCTTGCGGTGCGCGGCGCACTCGATCACGTCACAGGAGGGGACATCGCGCGGCGGGTCGAAAAGCCCCAGCCGGAACTTCACGCGCAGCTGGTTCCGCACCGCGCGGTCCAGCACCCCGTCCGGGATCAGGCCGCGTTCATGCGCCTCCCGCGCGCCGGAGCAGCCGTCGGTCACGACATCGACACCGTTCGCGAGCTCCTCCGCGACGGCGGCGGGATAATCGGGAGCGTGCCTGTGCTCATTCACAAGCGCGCTTCCCGCACCGGCATCGGTGACGGCCGCGCCGTCGAACTCCCATTCATCGCGCAGGATATCGTTCAACAGCCGGGAGTTCACGCTGCACGGCGTGCCGTTGACCGCATTGTAGGCGCTCATGACCGACTGCGCCCCGGCTTCGACGCATTTGCGGAACGCGGGCAGATAGGTTTCGCGCAGGTCTTTTTCACTGACGCGGGAATCGAATCCCAGCCGGCCCTTCTCCGGCCCGGAGTGGACGGCGAAATGCTTCGGGGTCGCCGCGGCCTTCAGGCGCACCGGATCGCTCCCCTGAACGCCGCGCACGTAAGCGGCCCCCATTTCGCCGGTCAGGTACGGGCACTCGCCATAGGTCTCCTGCCCCCTGCCCCAGCGCGGGTCACGGAAGATGTTCACGTTCGGGGACCAGTAGGTCAGCCCCTTGTAGGTTCCGTGATCCCCGTGCCGGGCGGCGTCAAAATGGCGCGCCCGCCCTTCGAGCGCAATGACCTCCCCCATCTTCCCGACCAGCTCGGGGTCGAAGGTCGCCGCCATTGCGATCGCCTGCGGAAAAACCGTGGCCGCGCCGCTGCGCGCCACTCCGTGCAGCGCTTCGTTCCACCAGACGTAGGGCGGAATGCCGAGCCGCGGAATCCCCTCGCTGCGATAGTTGATCTGCCCGAGCTTCTCATCGACGGTCAGCTCGGCCAGCAGCGCGTCGATCCGCTCCTCCAACGGCAATGAAACATCCCTGAATTTCCACATTCCGGCATCCTCTCCCTTCATTTACAACTCCAGCACTCCGCCCCGGGCCAGCTCCGCATAAGGCAGAGCTTCGGCCCTGCACGGCCGCCCGTTCAGGTGCGGCCCGCCCTTTCCCGCGGGACGGACGGTCAGCGTCTCTCCGTTCTCCAGATGAAAAACCAGACGCGGAAACATCGGCGCATGCGCCACGAACTCCGGCTTGCCGGGGCAGAACGGATAGAAGCCGGCCGCCGCCCAGATATACCACGCCGCCATCTCCCCGTTGTCCTCGTCGCCGGGAAAGGCGTCTGGTGTATAAAGCTCCCGCGCGACCCGGTGGACGTGGCGCGCCGCGAGCTCCCGCCGCCCGGCCAGCGTATAGAACCACAGCACATGGTGCACCGGCTGGTTCGATTGCGCATACTGCCCGAAATCCGCCGCCGCCATCTCCACCATCTCGTGGATTTCACAGCCGTAGGCGCCGACCCGGTAATCCGGCGGAGCCGCCAGCATTTCGTCGAGCCGGGCGACCATCGCCTCGCGGCCGCCGAGCAGCGCCATGAAGCCTTCCGGGTCATGCGGCACGGCAAATCCGCACTGCCAGCTCGACCCCTCGATATAGGCCCGGCTCCACTCGACCGGATCGAACGGCGTGAAAGTGCCGTCGCTGCGGCGCGCCTGCAGTGCGCCGGTGGCCGGGTTGAAGAGGTTGCGATAGCATCCGGAGCGCCGTTTCAGCAAAGCGGAGCCGGCCGGATCGCCCAGCTTCTCCGCGACCAGGGCGATCATCGCGTCGTGCGCCGCGTAATCCATGGTCTGCGAGGCGGAATGCGCATGCAGGTCGTCGGGAACGAATCCGAACTGCGCGTACTCCCGCAGCGCGCCGCGCCCGTAGAGCCCCCCGGCGTCGCCGGGCTCCGTCGCGTCTTTCAGCATGAAGCGGTACGCCTCCCGCCAATCGAAGCCGGGCAGCTCCTTCATGACCGCATCGGCAAAAACGGCGTCGGCATGCGTTCCGGTCATGCAGCTGCGGTATCCCGGACTGCACCAGCGAGGGAACCATCCCCCTTCCCGCGCCGCATTCAGGAACCCTTCAAGCATCTCGGCCAGCCGGGCCGGAAAAAGCAGCGAAAAAAGCGGATAGAGCGTCCGGTGCGTATCCCAGAAGCCGTTGTCCGTATAAAGCGGCCCCGGGTGGACGCCGCCGCCGAACGGACTGTAGTGGACCATATTCCCCGCCGCGTCGATTTCATGAAATTCGCGCGGAAACAGCAGCGTGCGGTAGAGACAGCTGTAAAAAATCCGGCGCTCCCGCTCCGGGGCGTCCGGTATTTCGATCCGGTTCAGCTCGCGGTCCCACAGCTCCCCGCCCCGGGCGGCGATCCCGGCGTACTCCGCGGAGCCGACTTCCCGCTCCAGTGAATGCCGCGCCTGCTCCGCCGAGATGAACGAGCTGCCGATCCGGACCGTCAGCCGGGTGGTTCCGGGCGGAAATTCAACCGCATACGCGCCCTCCTGCTCCGTCATGCCGGAGGGCGGGCAATCGAAGTTCATCACATAATGAAACTTGAAGTCGGCGGTAACTCCTCCGCTGTGATTCGTCACGAACCCCTCCGCACCGCCGTCGCGGAGACGGAATCCGTGTCCCGCCTCCAATTCCCGCTCCCCGGTTCCGGGAACAATCACGAGACGCTTCGCCGCCCCCGCCGGAAAATCGATCTCCAGAACGCCGCAGCGGGAGGTGGGTGCGAAGCGCAGCTCGGAATGGTCCCGGCGCAGCCGCAGCCGCAGCCGGTGCGGGCAGAGCTCCTGTTCATCCGGCTCGAAATAGGCGGTGAGCCCCTTTCCGGTCAGAAGCTCCCCCGTCTGCGGGAACAGGAGCAGCGAGGCGTAATCGCGGATCCACGGGCTCGGCTGATGGGTCAGCCGAAGTCCGCGGAACGAGCGCGAACGCGGATTGAAAAACCGGCAGGGGTCGTCCGTGTCGGTCTGGATGCTCCAGTGGTTCATCCCGAACGGAACCGCCGTCAGGGGCAATGTGTTCCCTGTGGAAAAATAGAATGTGGAGTCGGTCCCCTGTTTCAGGTTCACCAGATGTATCAGACGCTTCATGCCATGGCCGTTTCTTCGGGTTGAGGGTGCAAAAAAAAGAACTTTCAGAACGCGGCATCGGTGGAGCCGCGCCGGATCAGCTGGTTCTGTAAAACAGTTTCAGGCGGAACCGCGCCGCCCCCGGCCAGTTCGATCAGCTGCCGCGCGGCCAGCTCCCCCATGCGGCGGGCCGGCTGGCGGATCGTCGTCAGGGGGGGCGTCAGCAGCGCGCAGAAGCTGTCGTCGTTGAAGCCGACCAGCGCGATATCCTCCGGGACATTCAGCCGGGAGTTGCGGATCGCGTTCAGGGCGCCCGGCGCAAGCTCATCCCACAGCAGCAGCACCGCATCCGGCCTCTCCGGCGACATCAGCAGCTTATGCATCGCCTGGTAGCCGAAGATATCGAGCCCGACGTCGGTCGGGCGGCTGGCGGTCAGCGCCGGCCCCAGCTCCTGCACAAGCTCCCGGCGGAATTCCAGGCCGCCCTCGGAGAGCGCCTGCCGGTAGCCTTCGAACCGCTCCCGCACTGGAAAGCTCGTTTCGAGCGCATCGAACGTGTTGGTCAGGAAGCCGATCCGGCTGCGGCCCGCCCGGATCAGCCGCAGCGTCGCCCCGTAAGCCGCCCGGCGGTTGTCCGTGACGATGCAGGGAACCCCGTCGATGCCGTAGTGGTTGTCGATGCAGACGACCGGCCAGCCGGCGCCGTGCAGATCGAGGACCAGTTTCCGGTTGGCGGCGAGAAAGGGGACCAGCGCGATGCCCGCCACCCCCTGCGCATGCAGCCGCTTCAGATGCTCCGCTTCGCGCAGCGCATCATAGGAGCTGTTCCCGACCGCGACCGTATACCCGCTGCGCGCGGCCTCCGCCTCGAAGCCGAGGAACACCTCGTGCCCGAAGGAGTCCTGAATGTCGATGCAGACAAAAGCCAGCTGGCGGCCGCCGCGCGGCTCCCCCGGCCGTGAAGCCGCGCGGACCACAAACGTGCCCCGGCCGCGAATACCGCTCAGAACGCCTTCGGCCTTCAGGAGATCCAGCGCCTTGAGCACGGTCTGGCGCGAAACGCCGAACCGGGCCGCGAGCTCATTTTCGGTCGGCAGACAGCAGCCGACGGCGAAAACGCCCTCCCCCACCTCCCGGATGAGGGTATTGTAAATCGTCCTGTATTTTGCGGCAGCGCCCATGAATGTCCCCTGCAGTTCCATCGTCTACTATACCATCCGGATATGATTTTTCAAGAAGCAATGTGAAATGTACATCCTTTTCACCGCCTGATGTTGCCGCTCTCGACAAGGCCGGTGTCGCCGGGTTTCCAGCCGCCCTCCGGGTAGTCCGCGAAGAGGTTTCCTGTGACGATGCCGCGCATCCGCGTGCCGTTCCCGCTGCATTCGAAAGCCGTGAACTTCTGGCCGGTCACGGTGTTGCCGACGATCGTGAGGTTCTGCGGCGTGCCGTCCAGCGGCCTGGCCGAGTCCATCTCCTTCGGTTCCAGCGCGGAGATGTAGATCCCCTTGGCGCCGCCGGTCAGGGTGTTGCCGGAGACGGTCACGTTCCTCACGAAATCCCCGGTGATCTGCACGCAGATCGGTGAATAGTAGACCCCGGCCTCGCGCTTCTCTCCCGGCTGCTGGTCGAGCGGCAGAACAAAGGGGTAATCGCACACAAGCGTGTTCCCGGCGACGGTGATGTTCTCCGTCGGCATGTCGCGGAGAAGCCCCCAGTCGGTGTGGACGAAAATGCCGACCGCCTGCCGGAAATTGCCGGGATACGGGTTCAGGCCCGGCAAAACCCAGTTCCGGATCGCATTGCCGGTCACGGTCACATTGCGGCAGTTGAAAATATCGACCGCATGACTGCCGCTTTCCCGGATCAGGTTGCCGGAGACCAGCACGTCGTCGGTCAGGATCCCGACCACGATTCCGGTGTCCCACGCCCGGCTTACCCGGTTGTTCACAATCTGCGTGTGAAACGAGCCGCGCCCGCGGAAATTCCCGCCGGCGGAAATGCCGTGGCGCGCCCCGAAGGTCACGCAGTCGCGAACCGCGGTATTCGCGGTGCAGACAAGCGTAATGCCGTCATGCGCGGGCAGCCGGACCTCGCACCCCTCCACGACCGAATCCCTGACCCCGAACAGCTCGATCCCCTTGCTCCAGTTGTCGATCTGCGGCCTGTCCCAGCCGGGGGTCAGCAGCCTGAGGCCGGAAATCCGGATATTGCGCAGCAGGCGGATTCCGGGAAAACGGGCGGTCCGGATATAGCTGTAATCGTTCTTCTTCGGATCCGTCCCCTCGATCCGCTTCCGGATCAGCACGGGGCCGCCCTCGCCGCGCAGCGTCGTATTCGACTTCCGGATCATCAGCGTGCTGTCAAGACGGTAGGTTCCGGGCGGGATCACGATATCCCCGCCCAGGTCGAGCGCCTTCTGAATCGCGGGCGCGGAGTCCCCGACGCCCGCCGGATCGGCGCCGAACTCGACGACGTTCCGCCGGATTCCGGCCGGAGCCGCCCAGTACGGGCACTCGGCCTCATCTCCGGCCGGGAGTTCGAGCGGCGTGAATTTCACCGCAAGCGACTCGACCCGCCCGTAAAGCGCCCCCGACATGTTCGCGGTCGGGGCCGAGAGAATCACATAGAACTCCTTCTGACCCGCCGGGACGACCAGCGACTCCCCGTTGGCCAGAATCTGCGCTCCCTCCTTCTTCTCCCCCGCGGCAATGAGCCCGGCGGCGGAATCGTCGGAGATGAAATAGTTGTCGGCATAGCGTTCCCCGCGGAAATCCTCGAATCCGACGGAGAGGCGCGGCGCACCGCTCCCTCCGGCGACGGCGGCCGGCTCGACATAAAAGCGCGCGTCGATTTTCACTTCATACGCCTTTCCGTCCCCTTCCGCCCGCGTGAACTTCCAGATCAATACGGAGGTCTCTCCATTCGCAACCATCGCCGGAAGCTTCTCGCCGCCAATCTCCTGAGAGCTGCCGCAGAATTCCGAGAACAGCGCTTTTCTGTGAAGTTCGCTTCCGCCCGCGGTTTCCCCGATCGTGCCGGTACGGCGTTCCGGGGTCACATAGTAGTTGGTCGCCGCCGCAAGCGGGAGGCATGTCAGGAGCGCGGCGGAGCAAAGGAACGTTCTACTGCACATAGTCACAACCTGTTTTATTGAGATGTTTCGTTTATTTTTTCTCATTCGCCCAATCCTTCCACTGCGTGGCGCGCGAGCAGCCGGGGTTGTAGACGCGGCCGTCCATATACAGGACGGGGGAATTGTTCGCCTCTTCCAGTGCGTCCCACTCTCCGTACCACGCGAGCTTCAGGTTGTTCTCGGCCGGAGCCTCGACATCGCTGTTCAGCTCATAAACCGCCTTCCTGCCGATCCTCTGAAGCGCCATGCGGCTGCCCCACCAAGGCATTTCGAAGCCGACGAAGCCGATCGCGATGGGGTCGCGCGATCTGTCGGTGCCGCGAAGGGACCCCACCCAGTCGATCCAGCCGTCGTTGGTCGCGCCGAACCGGTCGTTGTTGCCGGCGTCCAGCGGTTTGGCGAAAGTGGAATACGCCACCCGGTGACTGAGGTATCTGCCGGGGCCGATCAGGTATTTGAACATCTTGTACTGGCTCGGGACCGACTGCCGGTTGTTTTCATCCCCCTCCTGCAGCGCCGGGGGAAGATAATCGCCATTGTCCCCGGCGTACATGTGGCTCGCCATGCCGATCTGCTTGAGATTGCTCATGTCGCGGGTGAAATTCGCGCGCTTTCTCGCCTGGGTCAGAGCCGGCAGCAGCATCGAGGCGAGAATCGCGATGATGGCAATCACTACCAGCAATTCGATCAATGTGAATCGGTTCCGTCTCATCTTTCATCCCTTTCCTTATGGAGAGTTGAACGCTGAAATCTTCCGGTACTCAGACACCCGATCAATTTTCCGGCGGATCGTCCGCCCTTCGATTGTATGGACATATCGGCCCCCGTCTGCATCTCTGTTATAATTATACCGAAAAACAGCAGTCCTGTCAAGAGCATTCCTGACTTTTTATCAAAAAAATAAATATATTTCATGATTTGTACATATAAATACAGGGCAGCAGGGCGCCCTGCTGCCCGAGCCTTAGAGCTTATCCCTGAATAAGCCGAACCGTCCGGAAGCTGCGGCGAACCGCGCGAAACCATATCCGAAGCATTCTCCGGTCTCCGGACCATCAAGTACGCATTAAAAGCCCCTGTACACCTTCACGCTTTCCGGCACGATGGCCGGAAAGACCGCACGACGGTGATTTTCCGGGCGGCCATTTGGAAAAAAATGGAAAATAAATTTTATTTTCATTGATATCCCCTTATTTTTATGATATAATATCAATGAAAATAAGAAACAAAGTTTATTTTCAGCGCAGCAGACAGGCAGAAACGGCAATCGGGATATCACAGAATCGGCAGGCTACAGCGGACAATACATCAAATGAAAGGGAAAAACATGAATATCCGCGCAACAGGCTCCCGGAATACTCGAAAGTGTCCGGACGGACGGAACGGCGGCGCACACTCCGCGGACAGCGGGAGCCGGCACCCGTTTACCCTCATAGAACTGCTGGTCGTCATCGCGATTATCGCAATTCTCGCTTCGATGCTGCTGCCGGCGCTGAACCGGGCGCGCCAGCGGGCGAGAACCAACAACTGTGCAGGCTCACTGAAACAATTCGGGCTGGCATGGAGCCTCTACTCCAACGACTACGCGGATTGGATCGTGGTGAACGACCGCGGCAGAAAAGCCACCGGTTCCACGGTAAAATCCTGGTACCACTGGGGCGGCCCCATCTGCAAATACCTGACCAACAGTAAAACGACCTGGGAGGAGAGAACCAGATACTGCATCGAAAAGAGCGCCTACCCCAAAGCGTACTACACCATGCCGGACAACGCGAACATCAGGCGCACCAGACTGAAGCGCCCGGGCCAGGCGCTCCACATGATGGACAAAAACGCCGAGGGGACAACGAATTACTACTATCTCGAGAGCGTCCAGCTCATCACCACCGCCTGGCACGGCGGCGGCGCGAACATGCTTTTCGTCGACGGCCACGTCAAATGGGAGAGGCCCGCGAAAATCTACAGCGACCTCGGCAAAGACGGCGGCGTCAACATCCTGACCGACCAGTATTGAGCCGGAGACGCATCGCGCCTTGCCGAAACAGATCCGGCGGCGCACGCCCGGCGGAAAGAGCACCGTTCCGCCGGATTCGTTATTTCATGAAAATAACAATTGAAAAGTCCCCGGCAATCCGTTATATTATACAGAAACAACATCAATTTTCCGGAGCCGTCCGTTTATGGCAATCACAATTGTAGACATTGCAAATATGGCCGGAGTCTCTCCGTCCACCGTCTCCCGCGCGCTCAACAACAACAGCAGCGTAAAACCGAGTACGCTCAGGCAGATCAACGCCGTCATCGAGCAGAACAACTTCAAGCCGCTGAGGGTCCACAAGAAGAAGGAGAAGGCGGCCCCGAAAGCCAGAAGCGCCGCCGCGTACAACTTCTCCATGATCTGGTCGGGCGGCGTCGAGGCTTCAATGGGGATCACCGCGCAGGAGATCATGCGCGGGCTCTCCGCGACGGCCAGGCAGTTCAACGCGGCCATCAACATCGAATTCCTGCCCCGGAACGAAGGCGATGCGGAGCTCCCGGAAAGCAGGCCGGTCGACGGCTACTTCCTCAGCGGCAGGAACTTCTCAGACTCCTTCCTGAATCGGCTCGGGCACACGCCCGTCATCTGGCTCCTGCAATCCAATCCCGGCGACTTCGGCGACCGGGTCCAGCCCGACCATACCCGGGTCGGGCTGCTGGCCTGCCAATACCTGCGCCGGGAGAACTGCAGACGGCTCTGCTGCATCAGCTGCAGCAATTACGACTCCTTCTACCGGTACTGGAAAACCCGGGAGCAGGCGTTCCGGAACGCCGCGCATATCGCCGGCCTCCCCTGCGACACGCTCCACCTCGACTTCAACGACCGGATCACCGCCCCCGTCGAAGTGCGGAAGAGAGCGGCCGAGGAGGCCATCCGCCGACTGAAATCCCTGCCGGAGGCGCCGGACGGGATCTTTGTCGCGAACTCCCTCGGGTTCCCCCTCTACATGGAGCTGGCCGCCAACGGGATCCGGCCCGGGCAGGACCTGAAGATCGTCGCGGGCGACAAAGAGCTCTGCGACAACTACGGCATGCCGGAAGCCGCGCAAATCGACATCGCCGCCGGTGAAATCGGCGAGCTGGCAATGGAGGCGATGATGTGGCGGCTCCAGCGCCCCCGCCTCTCCCCCATCACCTACATGATAAAGCCATCGCTGATCGCGCCCGGCGGCAACTGACCCCCCCACCCCACCGCCGGCCGACAACTCCGGCCGTACACATTCATCCATCCCGGCCCGGCGCCGGGATTTTTTATGCCTTCCTCTATATATTTTCAGAAAATAATCTTATTTTATTTTGAAAACAGGTTGCTGTTTTCAGAAAATGCACTATAATTAAAACAGATATCATAGCCGGCTGCCACTCCGCCCGTTCCGCAGCTATCTCGCGTACGGCGGCGACAAAAGGTATCGCCCCCCCTGCCTGAATGACGGAGTGATCCGGATGAACCAACATGGAGAAGTGAGAAAATGAACTTTTACGACACCCTGTTCGAGATGGAAGAAATCCGCCCCCCGGAGTTCCCGCCGCGGGAGTTCCGCCTCCGGGATCACCCGGACATCCAGAGCGCGGTCGACGCCTGCGCGGCGCAGGGCGGCGGAACGGTCGTCATCCCCGCGGGACGCCATGAAAGCGGCCCGGTCCGCCTCCACAGCCGGATACGGCTGCATCTCGACGAAGGAGCGGTCGTCGTATTCAGCGACCGCCCGTCCGACTACCTGCCGGTGGTGTTCACCCGCTGGGAGGGCATGGAGTGCTACAACTACTCACCGCTCATCTACGCCGACAGCTGCGAAAACGTCGCCGTCACCGGCAGCGGCACGCTGATCGGGAACGGAAAAAGCTGGTGGCCGTGGAAGAAGCGTCAGCAGCCCGCCGCAACCGGACTGTGCCATGCGCAGGCCGACGGCATCCCGGTCGAACAACGCATATACGGGACGGAGGAGGCGGCGCTGCGCCCATCGTTCATCCAGTTCATCCGCTGCCGGAACGTGCTGATCGAAGGGATCCGGGTGGAGGACGGGCCGCAGTGGACGCTGCACCCGGTCTACTGCGAAAACGTCCTGATCCGGCATGTCGACATCGACACGAACGGCCACAACACCGACGGGCTGAACCCCGATTCCTGCCGGAACGTGCTGATCGAACACTGCCGCTTCGCCACGGGCGACGACTGCATCGCGCTCAACTCCGGCATGAACGAGGACGGCTGGCGCGTCGGGAAGCCGTGCGAGAACGTCGTCGTCCGCCACTGCGCAATGACGCGGGGCCACGGCGGCGTGGTGATCGGCAGCGGCATGTCCGGCGGGATCCGCAACGTCTGCGTCCGCGACTGCCGCATCTCCGGCACCTTCCAGGGGATCCGGCTCAAATCCATGCGGGGGCGCGGAGGCTTCGTCGAAAATATCCGCTTCCGCGACATCACGATCGACAACGTCAGCTGCGAAGCCGTGCAGATCAGCATGTTCTATCCTTACAGCACGGTCGAGCCGCGCTCGCAGGCTCCGTCCGTCTTCCGCGACATCCGCATCGAGAACGTCACGGGGCGCGGAGCCGCGACCGGGCTGGAAATCCGCGGCCTGCCGGAGAGCCCGGTGCAGGGGCTCCTGCTTGCGGATATCCGCCTCGCGGCCCGCAGCGCCGTCTCCTGCAGCGACGTCGGCTCCATCGAGATGCGGAATGTGGAAATCGAAACCCCGGCGGACGGCGGATAAGCGCCGGACTCCGGGAGCGGGCCGTCTATTTCCAGCTTTTCAGCGCTTCATACTCCGCCGTCAGCAGCGTGAACCGGTGGGGGTAATCCACCGCAAACGAGCGGACGCCGAGATCGAGCAGCCGGAACAGCTCCGCGCGCCCGAACTCCATGACGAAGAGCTGCAGCAGCACACCGGCTTTCCCGGTCAGCTCCAGCGCCTTGCGGATATCCTCCGGGGTGAGTGCGAAGGGCCATGTTTCCCCTCCCCCGGGAGCGAGGTGCAGCTGGATCTGTTCGAAGCCGCCGAAATTCCGTTCCGACAGCTCGCGGAAGCGCTCCATGATCGCCTCGCGCGGGCCGCCGATCCAGATCTTGATCCGCACCTCCGGCGCGAGGCGGCGGAACTCGGCGGCGACCGCTTCGCGGGTGGTCGCGAGCGTGACCTGCTTCCCGACGCCGTACGAATGGATCAGCGCGGCGAGCTGTTCCAGCGGAGCCGACTTGTAGTCGATGATGATCTCCCTGGCGGGATCCTCCCGCAGCCGCGCGAGCAGCTCGTCGATGGAGGGGACATGCTGCCCCGGCCACTCGTCGCTGCCGATGTCGACGGAGCGGACCTCGGCGCTGTCGAGTTCGGAAATCGGCACGCCCTTCCACTCCTCCTTCAACGTCCGGGCCGTGCGATCGAGCGTACCGTCGTGGAGGCTCATCATGACCCCGTCGCGCGTTACGTTCACATCCGCCTCCGGAACGCCCCCCAGGCGCCACGCATACTCGAAGCTCGCCGGCGTACTCTCTGGCAATTCGCGGCCGCCGCCGCCGCGATGCGCTTCCCACAGAACCACAAAATCCGATTTCATTTCATCACCCGGCTCCTTTCCTGCCGGGCATACTATATCACGCGGTCATCTGCATCGCAACAATACTTTTAATTTTTTGTTAAAATATTTCGATACAGTCTTGACTTTTCGTCGGACCCGGGTCATAATATATCATATGAAATCCAGATCAGGAAGCAATGCAGCATGACGCAGTTGAAATATGAAGTGATTAAAGATTATCTGCTGGAGGAGATCCGGAAGCCGGATTCGCTGAACCGCATGCCCTCCGTGCGCCAGTTGATGAAGCAGTTCAATGTCTCCATGGCGACCGTGAACCGGGCGCTCGCGGAGCTGGAGAACCGGCAGATGATCATCCGGCGGCCGCGGGTCGGCATCACCGTCAACCGCCGTCCCACCGCGATCGGGCGCACGGAGCCGCCCAGGCCGGAGAAACGGACGACGATCGTCCTGGCTTACACGGACTATCCGGACGAGGGGATCTGGAGCAAGATCTACATGGTCGAGCAGTACTGCCGCCAGAATGACATCGCGGTGGTGAACTGCAAGATCAACCGGGAGACGCACGGCTCCGAAATCGCCGGCTTCGCCCGGAGCCGGGAGAACTGCGCCGGCGTGATCCTGAAGCATGGCGCGGGGCAGCTCTCCGCCGGGGAGCTCCGGGAGCTCGGCGGCCTGGATATGCCGGTCGTCCTTTATGAGTCCTCCATGTTCTACGACGACGCGCCGGAGAGCATCTGGCGGCTGATGCCGGACGCTCTCGACGGCGGTGCGCTGATGGCGGAGCTCCTGCTCCGGAACGGCCACCGCAGGATCGCGTTTCTGCGCAGCGAACCGGCCAACAACGCCAGCGAGTTCCAGCAGAGGGGGTTCATCCGGCGGCTGAAGATGGCGGGAGTGGAGCTGCCGCCGGAGCAGCTCTTCACCTCGGGGATCAGCCCGTGGGAGAGCTCGCTGGATGCGACGCGCAGGCTGATCGAAAAAAACATCGACGTGATCCGGGGCCGGAAGATAACCGCCATTGCCGTCACCTCCGGCGCGTGCGCCATCGTGGCGCAGCAGACGCTGACCGGATTCGGAATCCGCGTCCCGGAGGAGGTCAGCATCATCAGCGAGGGGGACCGCATATTCTGCCGTTACGTCAACCCTCCCCTCACGGTGATCGACTGCGACTTCATGGCGATGAGCAGACTCGCCGTGGAGATCGCGACGGGGCGCCGGAAGCCGGATGAACGCCTGATCCGGTTTCCGCACCACGTCATCGAACGGATGAGCATCAGAAATCTGCCCCTCGGAATATAAGCACTCCAAGAGAAAGGAACCATGTGCCATGAACCGGAAAACATTCACCTTAATTGAACTTTTAGTTGTAATAGCGATCATCGCCATCCTTGCGGCCATGCTGCTTCCGGCCCTGAACCAGGCGCGGGAGCGGGCGCGTGTTTCCAGCTGCATCAACAACTGCAGGCAGCTGGCGCTGGCCATGACCTCATACATCGGGGACAACGGGGACCAGATGATGAAAAGCGCCTATACCGAGGGAACCGTCATCCGCGGCTACACCTATCTGCTGATGGCCGGCGGTTACGCACCGGGAAAGATATTCCTGTGCCCGGCGCAGTCTCCGCAGGGGGATGTCTGGGCGCAGAAGCGGCTCGCCTGCTGGAGTTCCCCATTGGGCGATGTGATCAACACCAGTGACGGCAGCGGCGCCATGACCGGCAGCTCGAACTGGACCTGCTTTCCCAGCTATGGGCAGAATTGGTATCTCGGCGGCGGCAGGGACGGGTATTCCGGCACGGATACTCTGGACGGAGTGAGCATAAGCAGGATTCCCGTCAAGATCAGTGCGATCCGCAATCCGTCGCAAACCCATTGGATGCTGGAATGTCAGCGCAAGGACCAGTGGAACGCCAACCGCCGGATCGGCTGGCTGGGCACGGCTCCCTGGGAATCCAACTACGAGGGAATGGTCTACAGCGACCATTCCGGCGGAACCATCACTGTGGGGAGCCGTGCGGACGGTTCCGTCAAAGCGAACCAGACAGACGGTTCCAGCCTCGGAAGCGCCTACAAAAAAGCGCCTTACAGCAATGGGAAGCTGCCGGGGAATGCCGACAACCAGTTTGACGCCAGGTAAGGAAATCATAACATGGCCCGTCCCCTGAAACACCTTTTCGCCATATTCGCTTTCGGCATTGCATCCCTGCTTCCGGCGGGAGTCTACCGGGTTGAGACGGTCAACGGAGTTCCGCTGATCCTGAAGGACGGCATTCCCCGCAGCAGCCGGATGCTCTACGTCAATCCGCAGCCACAGGTTTCGGAAGCGGTAACGGCTGAATGGCGGGAATATTCCGTCGAACTGCCGACCGTCTCCCGCAACGCCTCCAACCCCTCCATCCACTTCCGCTTCGATCCGCTGGAAGGCATGAGGCGCTGCGAGCTCGGCGGCTTCAGGCTTTATGATGAGACGGAGCAGAAGCCGGTGAAGGAGTGGAAACTGCAGAACCCGCTTTCCCGGGAAATAGTAATCGGGAACATCCGCCGTCCCGACAAGCGCAACCCCGGGGTTGAAATTGTTCCGGAGGAAGAAATTCTGGCCGTCTCGAGCGAGGGCCTGACCGGTGTGGAAATGCGCTCTTTCGTCATCCGCTTCACCGGCTTCAAGGTAAAAGAGGATCACTGCTACTCGATCCGGTTCCGCGCGCGGAGTGAAAAGCCGGGCCGGCTGCTCATGGGCATCTTCGGTTATCCGGAGACGGACGGCCATTCCCATTTCATGACTCGAGGCCCGGCCGGAATGGAGCGGCAGATCCGGTACGCCGCAGACGCGGGAGTCGGATTCATCACCTTCCCGATCCGCAATTTCTGGTTGCCCGGGAATGAGATCGACCACAGGAAGATCGACCGGATCTATCGCTCCATAACAGCCGCGAATCCGGAAGCGGAGCTGATCGTCCGCATCGACCTTCAGACCGTGCCTCAGTGGTGGGCGGAGCAGCATCCGGAAGAGATGATGAAATTCGAGCAGGGAAACAGCGACGGCTATCCCTCCATCGCCTCGGAACAATACCGCCATGACGCCATCGAGGTCATGCGCAAGGTGATCCGCTTCAGCGAAACCAATTATGAAAAGAATATGGCGGGCTATCATCCGTGCGGCGGCAACACCCATGAGTGGTTCTATTACAAAGCGTGGAACAATGCGCTGAGCGGCTATGACGCCGCGACGGAACGCGCATTCCGGAAATTCCTGCAAAAAAAATATCCGGACGACACCGCACTGCAGCGGGCATGGAACAGGCCGGGGGCCTCGCGCGCCCAGGCAGCCGTCCCCTCGCCGGAGGAGCGGATGCGAAGCACCCGGAAAGGCTTTTATTCGCCGGAGGCGGATGCCGCCGTGCTTGACTTCATCGCCTTCCAGCAGGAATCCATGGCGGAGTGCGTGAATGAGTTCGCTTCCGCGATCCGGCAGGAAACGGGCCGGAAGCGCCTGAGCATCTTCTTTTACGGCTACGGCAACATCTGGGGAAATGCCGGGAACGGCCCCGGCGTGTCGGGGCACTATGCGCTCCGCAAGGTGCTCGGCTCGCCCGATATCGACATTCTGGCCGCGCCGATCTCCTACACCGACCGCGCCCTCGGGGATGCATCGAACACCATGGCCGCAGCCGAATCAGTGACCGCGGCCGGCAGGCTCTGGCTCCAGGAGGACGATACCTGCACCCATATCTCCACCCGCAGGCTGATCCGGATTCCCGGCTTCAGCGAAGGGGCGAAAACGCCGGAGGAGTCGCGTTTCCTGCTGCGCCGCAACCTTGCGGTGGAGACCCTGCGCAACTTCGGTACCTGGTGGATGGATCTCTCCGGTCAGGGAGCGTTTGACTCCCCCGCCCTCTGGGAGGAGATGAAGCGGATGGCCCCTGTCGAAAAAGCGCTCCTGAGCACCCCGCATCCGTTTGTTCCCGAAGTGGCCGTCCTGCTGGATGAGCGTTCGATGCAGTATTGCGCTCCGGTCCGCACCTCCGCTTCCGGTCGCACGGCCAACCGCACGACAACGGGGCCGCTGATCTGCAGCGGCGGCACACTCCGCAACCGCATCGGCGCTTCGAGCGGCCAATATCTGCTAGATGACCTGTTGTCAGGCAGGATCACGCCGAAAATGAACATTGTGCTGGCGGCGTTCGCGCTGGACCGGACACAGCGTGAAAAGCTGCGCAAAATCAGCGGCGCCAGCGCCATGCTCTGGTGCTGGGCCCCCGGCTATATCGATCCGGACGCCCAAAGCATGTCCACGGAAAATATCGAAGCCCTGACCGGCTTCAAAGTGCGCCGGCTCAACTCCGTCACTCCGGAAACCGCCGCCACCGCAGCCGGGATCCGTTTCGGGCTGCCGCCGCGTTGGGGGAGAGAGTTCAAAGAAGCCGCGACACCGCTCTTTTCCCCTGTTCCACGGCCCGGCGACACTGTCCTGGCCAATTTCACCGACGGCTCTCCGGCGGTGGTGCTCCGCCCCGGAAAATTCCCTGCCGTCTACTGCGGAACCACCAGCATCCCCCCCTGCTATCGCCAGTTGGCGAAGCTGGCCGGAATCTCTCTCGAAGTCGACGGAGACGCCAACATCACCGCGAATGGAGATTTCATCTCCGTGACTGCCGTCCGTGACGGCAAAGTGACCGTCAACACCGGTTCCCGGGAAGAGATCTCCGACGCTCTGAGCGGCGAATCCCTGGGCCGGGGACCGAAGGTCAGTTTCGAGCTCAAACGCGGAGAGACCCGGATTCTCCGCTCCCGGAAAACGCCGCGGAGATGATCCGAAACCCGTGGCCCCGCCCCCGGCGGTCAGCTTTCCTGAACTGCCGTTTTTTTCCGCGCGCCCCGGAATTTTCCGGGGGGGTAGGACGGTTGCCTCGCGGAAGCGGCAGATGAAATAGACTTCGCCGGAGAAGCCGCATTT
>JABLYX010000025.1 GCA_018265615.1 Lentisphaeria bacterium | reverse complement strand
TGATCTGCGGCACGTCGGACTCCGCCGTCGAGGATTACGGCGCGGGGGCCGTCGAACCGGGCGACTGCATCGTGAAGCTCGCAACCGCCGGGAACGTGAATGTCATGACCGCCTCCGCCCACCCGTACCCGACCACTCTGACCTACGGCCACGTGATTCCGGGCATGTGGTACACGGTCTCGGCGACGAACGCGGCGGCGCTCTGCCAGCGCTGGTTCCGCGACCTCTTCGGAGACGCGGAAAAAGCCGAAGCCGAAACGCACGGCGGCAGGGTGTTCGACCTGATGGACCGCCGGGCGGCGGCCTCGCCCCCCGGAGCGAACGGCGTGATGTTCCACCCGTATCTGCAGGGCGAGCGCTCGCCGTACTGGGACGCGAAGCTGCGCGGCAGCTTCACGGGGCTCTCGATCGCATCGACGCGCGGCGACTTCATGCGCGCGCTGCTCGAAGGGGTCGCGTTCTCGCTGCTCGACTGCTACGGGCTCATCAGGGAGATGAAGCTGCCGGTGAAACGGATCTTCCTCATCGGCGGCGGAGCGCGAAGCGCGCTCTGGAGCGGCATCGTCTGCGACGTGTTCAACCTGCCGGTCATGGTCCCCTCCCCGGGCGACGCGTCGTTCGGCGCGGCGCTGCTGGCGGGAACCGGAATCGGGCTCTTCTCCGACAGCCGCGACGCCGTGAAGCGCTGTCTGCACATCGACCGCGAGCTCAGGCCGGATGCGGAACGCGCCGCGAAGTACGCGGAGCTCTTCAAAGCCTACCGCGAAATCCACGACGCTCTCGCTCCGGTTTACCGGAAACGCTGAACAGCTTCGTGCAATACCGATATACGCAAATCAACCAAACCATCAGGAGTTTTGGAATGCAACTCGCCAAAGACAACTACATGTACCAGATGGTCCGCTGCGAACTCGTGGACGCAGTCGGAGCGGAATTCGTGAACTCCGGGTCGGCGGACGGCCTCGGGCATTCGATCGACTACTACTGGATCCCGGAGATGTGGCACGACCGCGGACGCGAGCCTCAGAAGCCCGATTTCGTGGTCCATCCCGGCTCGACCGAAGAGGTCGCGAAGGTCATGAAGATCGCGAACCAGTACAAGATCCCGGTCACGCCGTGGGGCGGCGGCTCCGGCTCCCAGGGCGGCGCGCTGCCGATCTACGGCGGCATCATCCTCGATATGAAGCGCATGAACAAGGTCGTGGAGATCGATACGCGCACGCTTTCCGTCACCTGCGAAACCGGCATCAACGCCCAGCACCTCGAGTGGGCGGTCGAAAAGGCGGGCTACTCGACGATGCACTTCCCAGCCTCCATCGCCTGCGCAACCATCGGCGGATTCCTCGCGCACCGCGGCACGGGCGTGCTTTCGACCAAGTACGGCAAGATCGAAGACATGGTCATGTCGCTTGAGGTCGTGACGCCGGCCGGTGAAATCATCAACACCCTGCCGGTTCCGCGCCATGCGTCCGGCCCGGATCTCACGATGATGTTCCTCGGCAGCGAGGGCACACTCGGCGTGATGACGAAGGTCACGCTGAAGATCCATCCGGTCCCGGAGGCGCGCAAGTTCCATGCGTTCCTCTTCCCGGACATGCATTCGGCGATGACCGCCGGGGCGGGCCTCATGCACAGCCGGCTCCAGCCCTGCGCGATCCGCCTTTACGACGGCCCCGAAACCGCCCGCCTCATCAAGCGCGTGCTCGGCATCGACCGCGAGGGGGCGTACCTCGTCTTCGGCTTCGACGGCCCGGAGAAGATCGTGGATCTCCAGATGGAACGCGCCTGCGAAATCTGCCGCGCGGCCGGCCCGAAGGAGGATCTCGGCTCCGAGTCGGGCGAAGCGTGGTGGAAAAACCGTTACAAATTCTTCTACCCGCCCTACATGTTCCATATGCCGCAGGCGTTCGGCACGCTCGACACGGTCGCGACTTTCAGCAAGATCGAAAATGTCTACTGGGCGATGAAGAACACGGTCGAGGAGAATTTCCCGGAAGCGACGTTCATCGGCCACTTTTCGCACTGGTATGACTGGGGCTGCATGCTCTATGCGCGCTTCATCTTCGAGAAGGCGCCGGAGGATCCGGCCGAGGCGGCCGCGCTCTACAACCGGGTCTGGGACCTCGCGATCCGCGCGGCGATCCGCGAAGGCGGCGTGATCAACGAACACCACGGCGTCGGCCTGAAGCTCGGGCGGCTGATGAAGGAGCTCTACGGCCCCGCGATGCATGTGCTCGAAGACATCAAGAAGCAGCTTGACCCCAACAATATCATGAATCCCGGCAAGATGGGTTTCAAAGGAGTTTAACATCATGAACATCAATCAGTTTTCCGAAGTCATGTCCGCCTGCCGGTTCTGTTTCATGTGCCGCCATCTGTCGGCGGTGGGGCAGGCCGGCTGCCGCGAAGCGGATACACCGCGCGGCCGGGCGCTGATCGCGGACACGGTCCGCATGCATCCGGAGAAAATCGCCGACGCCGACTTCGTCGACGCCATCTACCGCTCCGACCTCTCCGGCGCAAACCGCTTCCACTGTGACGGCTACCATGACGGCAAAGGGTACGACGAGATCGGCCTTCAGCTTGCCCTGCGGCGTGACATCGTCGAAGCCGGGGCTGAGCCGGAGCGCGTGAAGGAGCTGGCCGCCGAGTTCGAAGCGGCCGCCGAGTGGAAAGCCGAAGGCTCCGGTGACGTGCTGTACTTCGTCGACCGTTACACGAAAGAGACTCCGGCAATCGCGCAGAGCTTCGCGAAGCTCGCGGCAGAGGGCGGAATCGCGTACCGCACGATCACCGGCGGCTGCATCGGCAAGGCGCTTCGCGTGCTCGGCTATGCGGAACGCTCGAAAGCGATTGCGAAGAAATTCGCGGCGTTCGTGAACGGGCTCGGAGCAAAAACGCTTGTGGTTTCGAATCCGGCGGCGTACGATGCGCTGGTCAACGATTACAAAGAGTACGGCATCGACCTGAAGGCGAAGGTCATGCACAGCTCCGAATTCATCGCGGGGCTGAAGCTCGACTTCAGCCGGAACGGAGAGGCGGTCTGCTATCTGGAGAGTGACTACCTGAAGAACTATGTGAAAAACTACCCGTATCCGGCGGAGCTCCTGAAAGAGCTCGGCGCAGTCTGCAGGCCGTTCGGGACGAATGATGAGGAGTCCTACACGGCGGGAGAGGGCGCGGTCGTGCTGCCGCAGCTGAATCCGCAGCTCGTGAAGATGCTGGCGGACCAGGTCGCGGCCCGCGCCGGGAGCGAACTTCCGGTCACTGCGTCGCCGTACACGCGGCACGTCCTCGCGGAAGCGGGACTGAACGTGCTGACGCTGGAAGAGCTCGCGGCAAAATCGCTGTAACGGGAAACGGGGCGGATTCACCGCCCCCATTTGATGATTGAAAGGATCCCACATCCATGTCGCTTGTCACCATGCGGGAACTGCTCCCCGCGGCAAGAAAGCAGAAGCGCGCCGTCGGCGCGTTCAACATCGCGAATTATGAAACCGCCGCCGCTGCCGTCAAGGCGGCGGAGCAGGAAAAATCGCCCGTCATCATCCAGCTTTACATGCGTCTCTTCAACTCCGACAAGGCGTATGACCTCGCCGGGATGCTGATCCGCATGGCCGAGCGGTCGAACCAGCCCGTCGCGCTGCATCTCGACCACGGCGACTCCGTCACGCAGGTCGAAAATGCGCTGAAATGGGGATACACCTCCGTCATGTTCGACGGATCGCGGCTGCCGTATGACGAAAACGTCCGGCTGACCCGCCATTGCGCGGAACTCGCGAAAGCCGCCGGAGCATCGATCGAGGGTGAGATCGGACACGTCGCCATGGGCGACGAAACCGCCCTGACCGAACCCGAAGAGGCCGAAGCGTTCGCCGCGGACGCCGGAGTCGACGCGCTGGCCGTCTCCATCGGAACCGCCCACGGCTATTACAAGAGCGAACCGAAGCTCGACATCGCCCGCTGCAGGGCCATCGCCGAACGGCTGCCGGAGGTGCCGCTCGTGCTGCACGGCGGCTCCGGAACTCCGCTCAACGAGGTTCGCAAGGCGATCGAAAACGGCATCGCGAAGATCAACGTCGCGACCGAATTCCAGCATACGTTCCTGAAGTCGGCCGGAGCGAACCTTACCGCCCTCGACGGAAAATTCGCCCCTGTGGACAAGTTCATGGATCCGGTCATCGACGACTGCGCCGCCCACATCGCCCGTCTCATCCGCTTCTTCGCGGGCCGGTAACCGGAAAAAGAGGACGTCCTGCGGCGCTGTCATGCACCGCAGGACGTTTTTCCGCGTTTACCGTCCGATGAGGCCGTGATACTTCTTCCGCAGCTCCGGGTCGGCCATCATCCGGATGAAGACGCCGCCGACCACCGACCGCGCCTGGAAGCCGGAGACCTGGCCCCCGTCCGCCGTTTCAAACCAGTCGATCAGCGGGACCCGTGCCGGGGTTTCGTCGATCCACGTGCGGAGCGGGACGACAAGCGCCTCGAAGTCGTCGCGCTTTCCGGTCAGCGTCGCGCTCCAGACGACCCAGTCGAGCTTCGTGTAGCTTTTGCGGCAATCGAGCGGCAGGCCGTATCGGGTCTGCATCCTGCGGTAGTGCGCCAGCTCCGTTTCGGCGATGTCGGCCGGAAAGAGCCCGAGCCCGAGCAGCCGGTCCCAGATGAGGTTATATTTCTGGCTCCAGGAGCCGGGACGGTCGAACGCGAGGCGGTAGCAGCCCGCTTCGTCGTATGCGTCCTTTTTCCAGCGCTTCGCGGCCTCCCCGGCGGCGGCGCGGTATTTCCCCGCCTCATCCTTTTCGCCGAGCTTCTCTTCGATCATCGCGAATGCGCCCAGTGCGAGGATCGCCTTCAGCGAGAGGTTCGCATTGTGTGCGAAATGTCCGGCGAAGTCATCCGTGCAGAGCTGATTTTCGGGATCGTATCCTTTTTCCAGCAGGTAATCCGCCCAGAGCTTCAGCGTATTGCGGTAATGCTTCGCGAAATCGAGGTCGCCGCTGAATTCGACCAGCGCCCCGGCGAGCAGAAGCATGTTGCCGCACTCCTCAACGGGCATCTGGTTCTCCTCCGTGCGTTCGCCTCCGCCGTAAACCTGCCCGTTCGCAAGCGGATAGGTTCCGAGATCGTGCGGCGCGAACGGGAACTTCCAGCGGCGGCTCCCGGCATAATCGAGGATCGGGGTCAGCATCCCCTTCAGCAGCGCGGGCGCGGTCAGCAGAAAGAGCGGCGAGGAGGGATAGGTCACGTCGACCGTCGCAATACAGCCGTTCGAGAAGTTTTCCTTCGAGAAGAAGAGCGGCGTCCCATCGACATCCGCCGTGAGCTTGTGGGCGCCGATCGCCTGCCGGAATGCAAGCGCGCAGATTTCCGCGTACTCCTCGCCCCCGACGGCTGCGGCGTCGGCCATCAGCATCTCATCATATGCCTCACACTCGGCGCGCAGCGTCTCGAATTCGGCGCAGGCGAGCTTCAGGAGTCCGCTGAAACCGTCGACCTTCAGCCGCCAGTAGGCGGGCAGCCGCCGATTCAGGTACTCGATCGACCAGACGTCATCGTACGCCATCACGGCCCACACCTCGGCGGAACCGCCGGCCGGGACCTCCGCCGGAACCGCAAACGCCATCGCCATCCAGGTTTCATTCGCCCGCTGCGGCATGTCCAGGCTGTCGGAGGCGGGGAGGCTGCCGCCCTCCGCAAAAGAGCCACGCAGAAGCCGGTTCTCTTCGAACACAGTCTCCGCCTTGAACTTCCACGGAACGCCGAAGCAGCAGCGGCCCCAGTCGATGCGCAGATTGTCGCCGGAACGCCCCAGCGGCCTCTGATCAGCCGAGGCCATGCTGAGCAGGTCGAAATCCGAATGGCGGAACCGGCTCCAGACGATCCGGTCGCCGGGCTGATCGACGCACGGCTCGCCGCCGCAGTCGAAGTAGACGCGGCAGTCATGCGGCTTGCCGTCAAGCGATTCGATCCGGAAAATCAGATAAGTGACCGGGCGCGAGAGCACGTCGAGCTTATGCGGCAGCGCCGGAGTCAGGAAAGTGACGGTCAGCCGGACACCGCCTTCCTCGAACTCATAAATCGTCCGGGTCGGCAGGACTCTGCAGGAGGTCTGCCTCATCGCCGGCACGGATGACAGCTTCCCGCTCCAGAGGAACGCCCTGCCGTCGACCCGGAGCATTCCGGCCATGCCGATGTTGCTGCCGGTCCAATGGTGCGCCCAGCTGCCGTAGAGCGTATCGTTGAAAGACCAGATGCTGAAATAGGGGTCGTGCACCACCAGCGGCACGGCGGGATAGCGAAGCTGCGATTTCCGGTTCATGGCAAGTCTCCTGTTATGGTGAAACATTTACGATGTAATATATATGCCGGATACCGGATTGGGAATGCGTTAAGTTATCGATTTGATGTGGAAAATCGTCATTCTGCGATTGAGAAGCCGCTGTCCGGCGGCAGGTCCGGCCGGAGGGCGGAGCCGGAGGCGAGTTCGTCGCACCGCGCGTTGCCCGCGTTGTCGGCATGTCCCCTGACCCAGACGGCCGTTACGGCGTGGCGTTCAAGCAGGAGCCTGAGCCGCTGCCAGAAATCCGCGTTCGCAACCGGCTGTTTGTCGGCTTTGCGCCAGCCGCACCGGCTCCAGCGGTCAAGCCAGCGCTTCGAAACGGCGTTCACGAGGTAGCTTGAATCGGAGTAGAGCGTCACGCGGCAGGGCTCCTTCAGCGCTTCGAGCGCCGCGATGGCGGCGTAGAGCTCCATGCGGTTGTTCGTGGTCGGCGCGAAGCCGCCGCACAACTCTTTGCGGCGGGCTCCATATTCGAGGATTGCTCCCCAGCCGCCGGGGCCGGGGTTCCCCTTGCAGGCGCCGTCGGTGTAGATCACGACCTCCTTCATTTCGCCCGCCGCCTCTTCGGAATGACCCGGCAGGCGGAGCACCCCTGCGGCGAAACCACCCCGGGGGTGATCTGTATGCGGTCAAGCAGTTCCTCCCAATCGGAGGTGCCGGCGACTTCGAACATTTTCTGCACGACGAACGCCGCGGCCGCCGCGTCTTCCCCCGCCTGATGATGGCGGAACTCGAACCCGAGATGACGGCAGAGCGTGTTCAGCCGGTGGTTTTCGAATTCGGGCCAGAGCCGCCGGGCGAGCTTGCAGGTGCAGAAATAAGGGAACTCCGGCAGCGGCAGGCCGTAAAGCTCCATGACCCGCCGGAACGCCCCGATGTCGAACGCCGCGTTATGGGCGACCACGACGTTCCCCGAGAACCGCTCTGCGAGGCGGCTCCACACCTCGTCCCATTCCGGCGCATTGCGCACCATCTCCGGGCGGATGCCGTGGACCATGATGTTGAAGAAATCGAACCGGCCGCAGCACGTGTGCGGGCGGATCAGGATCTCCTCCCGCCCGGTGATCACGCCGTCTTTCAACAAGGCAACGCCAACCGAGCAGATGCTGCCCGAGTCGGCGTTTGCGGTTTCAAAATCGAGGGCGAGGATCATGGCCGCGGGTCGGGTCCGTAGTTGTTGTCGCCGGCAGTTCCCGGCAGAAGCATCAGGATGAACAGGAGCAGCCCGCCGCAGGGGATGAAGCCCACCAGATAGAACCAGCCGCTGAGGTTGGCGTCATGCAGCCGGCGTATGGAAACCGCCAGCGAGGGGATGATCAGCGCCAGGCTGAATGGAAACAGCAGCAAAAACACAAGGGTGAACGGCCAGGACGGCGGATTGCCCCCATTTGACGCCGAAAGGGTGAGCAACAGCATGAGCGGCAATGCGACAGCCATTCCGATCAGGGAATTGCCGAACGTGAAGATCCAGTATTCCCGGCGGCAGGCGCGGCCGGAGAAATCGGCATACTTTTTCCACGGCTCGAGATACCAGTTCATGGGAAGCCTCCTTTGTGGGGTTGTTCCCGGTAAGATAGCGGGCAGAGACGGCTTTTGCAAGTCACCGGGATTTTTTTCCGCCGGAATTTCCGGCGGCATCCGACAAAAGCGCCCTGGTCACTCACCGGAATCCACGCCGCGTTCGACTGACGGAGCGGCGGCGCGCGGGTCGTCACCGAAGTAGTTGCGTCCGCGCGTCCCCGGCAACAGGAGCTCGATCAGAAACAGGAGGATCCCGAGAAACGGGACCGCCAAAATGAAGATGCACCAGCCGCTGCAACCGGTGTCGTGAAGCCGCCGCACGGTGACGGCCAGCTGCGGAAGCTGCTGGACCATCCAGAAAAAGGAAAACACACATTTGAGTACGATCAGCAGCGGACCCGCCCCCGATTCCCCGGGGAACATCAGCACCGCCATTCCGCCCCAGAGCAGCAGGGTGTTTACGAGAGTGAAGCTCCAGAATTCCCGGCGCGTCGCCCGGCCGGCAAAGGTCAGGTACTTTTTCCACGGCTGCAGATAGTATTTCCACATGATCGGCCTCCTGTCCACCATACCATAATCACGTTTCCGGAGTTTTCAAGAGCACATCCGGAAATTTGGAAATTTCACAGGATCCGTATTTGCAAAGAAATTGACTCCGCTGTATAGTTAACTGGTTATCTTGAATCATAACAGTATGGAGTTTCCGGATGAAATTTTCGATTGCGGGGGCGCTTCTGGCGCTGGTTCTGGCGGGCTGCTGTTCCGCTCCTGCCGGCTATCCTTCCTATCGGGAGATGCTTGTAATCGGCGACGCGCTTACGGCGTGCGCGCCGAACCCCGCCCTCGGCTGGCCCCATGACTGGGGCATGGCCGCGACGGCGCGCGAGAACGACTTCGCGCACCGTCTGCACACGGCGCTCCGGGAAGCTTCGCCGGAGCTGAAGCTCGCGACCGACAGCATCATGTACCACGATGAGATGACCGGCTGGATCCACCTTGTGCCGTGCAGCGCAGATCTCGTGGTGATCCAGCTCGGGGAGAACTACAAGGGGGGGATCGCGCCTGACGAGTATGCAGAGGCATACGGACAGATGATCGACGAATTGCGGGAGGGGAATCCGAAAACCGTCGTCTGCCTCGGTCCGTGGAAGAATGTGCAGCTCGAACCGGTCATCGCAAAGGCCGCCGCCGCACACGGCGCGAAGTTCGTGTCGCTGCGGGAAATTTACGCCGATCCGGCCAGCCATGCCGCGTCGGAGGGGGTGTTCCCGAAAATCGGCGACATGCCCGGCGACCGCGGCATGCAGAAAATAGCCGAAGCGGTTTTGAAGTCACTCGGCAAATAACCAACGGAGGTATGCCATGCTGAAGAATTGTCTGCTGTTCGCCTGTGCCGCACTGCTGGCCATGGGGGTCGGAGCCAAAGAGATCGGAAAGGTGCTGATCATCGGCAACAGCATCATGAAGCACGGGCCCGCGCCGCAGCTCGGCTGGAACAGCGACTGGGGCATGGCCGCGACGGCGGAGGAGAAGGATTACGCGCATCTGCTGCACAGGAAGATCTGCGACGCGGTGAAGCAGCCGAAAGCGCCGGAGCTCCAGCTTGCCCGCATCTCCAATGAAAAGGGGATGAAGGGATGGGAGAAGCTGATGAACAACAATGCGGACGTGATTGTGATCCAGATCTCCGACAACTACCGCGGCAAGAAGAACGCGGAGGAGTTCCAGAACAACTATTCGCAGATGATCAAAGACCTGCGCGGCGACCGCGATCCGGTCATCGTCTGCCTGACGAACTGGGGCGGCGGCCCGCTGAACAAGATGATCCAGGCGGCCGCGGCGGAGAACAATGTCCTCGCGGTCGATCTCGCGCCGCTCGCAGCGGATCCGAAGAACAAGGCGGGCAGCGAAGGGCACTTCACGAACGGGGGAGTAAACTGGCATCCGGGCGACCGCGGCATGGCCGCGATTGCGGACGCGGCTTTCGCGGCGTTGGAAAAACCGCTGAAAGCAAAAGCGTCGGAATAAAAAATCGGGAAAATCTCAACTTTTGAGTTTGACTTTTCAAAAAATCGGTGTTTATTATAAAATGTCGAAACGATAAGTGACGATGTTTTAAGGTGGCAGGATAGCTCAGTCGGTAGAGCAGGGGACTGAAAATCCCCGTGTCCCCAGTTCGATTCTGGGTCCGGCCACCACTTTTTTTTGCCTTTTTCGGGGATTCCCCCTCAAATAGCTTTCAAATGATGGATTGAGCAGATCCGAATACGATGAGGAAATACCGTTCCTCCGCTCCAATGAAGTATCGATAGGATATCATATCCTTTCCCGGAGGCCAAGCTCTTTCAATTCTGCCCGCCGAACAATCCTGCTCCAAAGTCAAGAATGAACAGAAGTACGGATCGGAAACGGAAAAGAACTTGCAAACCGCTCTCCCCGTGATATTTTATGATCAGAGGCTTCTGTAAACCGGGAGGTTTCTCGTGAAAGATATTGCCTGTTCCTCCGATCAACATTGGATACTGGCGATGAAAGCCGTGGCCTGGTTCTTCAATCGTTAACGGCATACTTGCCATGCGGAGGAGATGGCCGGCAGCGCGAAATGAAGCCTCCTCGTCCATCGATTCAATAACAGTCGGTTCTGATGAAGAGGCCTCTTTGGCATCTTACCGCCGGCGGCGCATGACGCCGAACAGCTCATGAATTTCGGGAGCACGGCAGAAGCGGCTCCCGATGAAATAAAGCACGGCGAACAGCGTGCCGAGGACCGCGAAAGCGGGGAATTCCCCGACGTGGCGGAAGGTCAGGCGGGTGCGCAGGAACGGATAAAGCCACATCAGGGCGAATCCGGCGGCGAGCGCGACAGCGAGAGAACGGGCTACCGTCCGGAAAATGCCGCACCCGTCGAGCGGAATTCCTTCACGCCGCAGGTGACGCAGCAGCAGCGTGTTGTTCAGCATCGACGCAAGCACGGTCGCGAGCGCAATGCCGCCCTGCTTCAGGTGCCACATAAGCAACAGATTCAGGACGATGTTACAGCCGATCGCGATGAGCGAATAGCGCAGCGTCGTAGTCATCATCTTCCGCGCGTTGAACGGGGCCAGCAGCACCTTGATCGAACAGAAAGCGGGGATTCCGGCGCCGTAGAAGATCGCAACCATGCGGGCCGCCATCAGATCCTCTTCCGTATAATTCCCGCCGAGGCAGAGAATGCGGATCATCGGCTCCCAGAAAAAGATCACGCCGACCGCCATGGGGATGCAAAGGAAATAAACGTGCCGGAGGCTGAATGCAAGATCGTGCGAAATCTCCTCGAGATTACCCCTCGCCGCCGCCCGGGACATGGTCGCGGTCAATACCGAGCCGAGCGCAATCGCATAGATGCCGATCGGCAGATCGATGATGCGGTCGACATAGTTCAGCGCCGGAACCGCTTTCGGCCCGAGACAGATTGCGAGCGTACGATCCACGAGGAAACTGATCTGCAGCGCGGCGCCGCCGATCATGCCGGGCAGCACAAGCCGCCAGAGCCGTCCGAGAATGCCGCTTTCGCGGAACGCCTCCCGCGATATGGCGGGAAACCGCCCGGCCTTCCAGAGCAGCATCAGCATCAGCACAAGCTGAACCACGCCGGAGGCGAGGACGAGGACCGAAAGCGTCTCGAGGAAACCGACCAGCTGCACGCCCGCGAGCTTCCGGCTGAACGCCGCATAGAGCCCGCCGATGAGAAAGAAGTTCAGCAGCAGCGCGCCGAGGGCGGGCAGTACGAAAATCCTCCGGGTATTCAGCACCGCGCCGATCGCCCCGACGAGACAGATAAAGAACGCATAGGGCATCAGGAGCGGCAGAATCGTGAATGCGAGCCGGACGCGTTCGCTGGCAAGCACCGGCAGCAGCTGCGCAACGGTCTCGTTGTGCGAAAGCTCCCGCAGCCCGACTGCGCCGCCGGCCACAACGGCCACGACCAACGCGAGGATCAGCGAAAGCACCGAAAAAACAATGCCGAGCTCGCGCCGGACCTGCTCCGGACCCGCGTTCGCATCGGTTTCGGAGATAAGCGGGATAAGCGCCGTTCCGAGCGCACCCTCGCCGAGCAGCCGCCGGAACGTATTCGGGATCGCGAACGCAAGCCCCCAGGCGCTTGCGACCGCATCGCCGCCGAGCACACGCGCCTCAAGCATCACCCGAACCAGTCCGAGGATGCGGGAGAGCAGCGTCGCGGCAGAGACGCCGAGCGAGCTTTTCAGGATTCCGTGTCCGCGCTGCGAACTCATGCTATTTCGCGTACGGCTTCATCGCATCGATCATCTCACGCACCGCCTGCTCCATGCCGGCCATGATTGCGCGCCCGACGATCGAATGCCCGATGTTGAGCTCCGAAAGGTACGGAATTTCGAGGATGCCCGCGATATTCTCATAATCGATGCCGTGGCCGGCGTTGACCGAGAGCCCGAGCTTATGCGCGTACTCCGCGGCGGCCTTCAACCGTTCGAGCTCCTGCCGCTGCGCGGCGCCGGAGGCATTCGAATAGGTTCCGGTGTGGAGTTCGACATAGTCGGCCCCGACCTCCTTCGCCGCATCGAGCTGCGCGAATTCGGGGTCGATGAAGAGGCTGACGACAATACCCGCCCCATGCAGTTTTTCGACCGCGGCGCGGACCTTGCCGCACTGTCCGGCGACGTCGAGGCCGCCTTCGGTGGTCAGCTCCTGGCGCTTTTCCGGCACGAGGCAGCTGCTGTGCGGCCTGACTTCACACGCGATGCGGACCATCTCATCGGTGACGGCCATCTCCATATTCAGGTTCTTCACATTGGCCGCAAGTTCGCGGATATCCTCATCCAGGATATGGCGGCGGTCTTCACGCAGGTGCGCGGTGATCCCCCACGCCCCGGCCTTTTCCGCGAGACGCGCACCGTCGAGCGGACGCGGCGAAACAGCCTTGCGCGCCTGGCGCACGGTGGCGATATGGTCGATATTCACTCCGAGTTTCAACATGATTCCATCTCCTTGTTCTCCGGCGGCGCGGCAGGGCGCCGGCACTCCTCCGCCAGCGCGGCGGCCGCCTGAATGTCATCGGTCACGATTCCGAACCGGCGCGGCGAAACGCAGAGCGTTCCCGCGTCTCCGGCGAGCTTCCGTATCTCATCCGCACTCCAGTTCCGCCCGGTTTCGGGGTCGGGGTGCAGCACAAAAAAATCCGAGTAAAACCGGAGCGTGTGCAGCGCTCCGGCGTCAATCTGCCCCGGCGTGCATTCAAGCGAAAGCACGAGGCCGGGAAACAGCATCTCGCGGATGAACCGCACATACGCCGCCGCGTCGCCCGGCAGCCGCAATGCAATCCGCAGCTTCAGGCGGAACTCATCGAGGATCCCGAACGTGCCGCGCAGCAGCATAAGCAGCGATTCACGGTACGGGCCTTCCGACTGCATGCGCTCCCAGTCGACCCGCAGCCCGACCTCGCCGCAGCGAAGCTCTGCCGCGCGTTTACAGCGCGCCCGGAAAAAGCGGGCGAATTCGGTCTTGAGGGCGGTATTCTGCTCCGGCAGCAGCGCGGCGACCTCATACGTCAGAAGCTCGCGCGGAATGATCGCGACCTTGCCGGATGCAACCTTATGGAGCTTCATACGCAGCTCGACACTCTCAAACGCACCGCCCGGAAGCGCGAGAAAACCCAACGCTCCGGGATATGGCTCCGGCATCCGGGCGAATCCCTCCTCGGAGGGAAAGGCCACGCCGAACTCAACCGCCGGTTTCACAGGAACCCCGCTTCCCGCAGCGTGTCCATCGTGACCTCCGACCGGGGCAAAGCGGACGCCTCCCCCACGCGCAGCTCGAACTGGCGGCGGACATATTTGCCGATAATGTCGCCCTCGAGGTTCACAAGCGTACCCGGCACACGTTCCACAAGCGCGGTATCGCTGCGGGTCACGGGAATCAGCCGGACGGAAAAATCATGTTTGCCGACGTCGACGACCGTCAGCGATACGCCGTCGATCGCGACGCTGCCCTTCTCGACCAGCTCCGGCGCAAGCGTCTCCGGCAGCGCGACGCGCAGCTCATAGTCGCCGTCCGGCATCTTGCGGAAATCGATCACTTCGGCAGCCGCATCGATGTGCCCGGAGACGATGTGCCCGCCCATCCGGTCCCCGACCCGCAAAGCGCGTTCGAGGTTCAGCAGCGAACCCGGCCTGAGTTTGCCGAGATTCGTGCGCCGCTGGGTTTCGGCCAGGGTGAAGAATTCGAGCGCGCCGCCGGGCAGCTCGCGCTCGAGCGTCAGGCAGCAGCCGTTCACGGCGACGCTTTCGCCGTAGGCGGGATTCTCGAACCTCTTCGACGGGCGGAGCGCAAGGTGCTCTCCGCGCAGGCTGACCAGCACGCCGGTCATTTCCACCAGGCCGGTAAACATCGTTATTCCTCCAGATATCCTGATATGGCGATATCTTCGCCGTAGTGGGTCACTTTGACGTTGTGCAGCTTCCGGGCGAACTCCATCGATTCGGGGTTGTTCCCGCCGAGCACCGGCCGGCTGTCGCGGCCGCCGAGCAGCTTCGGCGCGATATGGAACTCGACCATGTCGACCGCGCCCGCATCGATCGCCGCGGCTGCGAGTTCCCCGCCGCCTTCGATCAGCAAACAGGTGATATTGCGCGCACCGAGCCGGATCAGCAGACTGTGCCACTCTTCGTTCGTCTCAAGCTCAACCCGTTCGGCATTGCCGTCGGGGAAAAAGAACGCGACCTCTTCATCATCCATGCTGCGGCTCGCGATGATACGCAGCGGCTGCCGCGGCCAGGACTCCGGTTCACGTACCGTCAGCTGCGGACGGTCCTGCCGCACGGTTTCGCCGCCGACCATGATGGCGTCGCTGAGGCGGCGCAGCGCCTGGACACGGCGGCGCGCATCGGGCCCGGTGATCCACTTCGACTCACCGGAAGCGGTCGCGATCTTGCCGTCGAGCGTCATCGCCATTTTCAGGATCACGAACGGCTTGCCGGTGCTGATCCACTTGAAGAACGCCTGGTTCAACTCGCTGCATGCGCTCTGCTCAACGCCGACCGTAACCTCGATCCCGGCGGCTTCGAGCTGTTCGACGCCGCGGCCCGTATGGTGCGGATTCGGGTCGAGCGATCCGATCACGACCCGCCTGATCCCGGCCGCGATGATCGCGTCGGTGCAGGGAGGGGTGCGCCCGGTCGTACAGCACGGCTCAAGCGTGACGTAGATCGTCGCGCCCTTCGGGTCGAAACCGTGACGGGTCGCGTCGGAAAACGCATTGATCTCCGCGTGCGGCTCGCCGGCCCTGAAATGGTAGCCGCGGCCGATGATGACTTCGTCGCGGACGATAACCGCGCCGACCATCGGATTCGGGCTGGTCAACCCCCAACCCATGCGCGCGAGGCCGAGCGCCTCAAGCATATATAATCGATCGGAATTCTCTTCGCTCATGGGAATCAATGGTGCTCCTCTTCTTCGTTCGCGGCTTCCTCACCGAACAGTGCGTCGGCGTAATATTCGGGACTGAACGGCTGCAGATCCTCCGGCTGCTCGCCGAGTCCGATAAAGAACGTCGGCAGCTCGAACTCCTGGTGCAGCGCGACGACCATGCCGCCCTTGCCGGTTCCGTCGAGCTTGGTCAGGACGAGCCCCGTCACGCCGGTCGTCTTCGAAAATTCACGCGCCTGGTTCAGCACGTTGCCGCCGAGGCTCGCATCCACCGTGAGCCACACCTCGTGCGGCGCGCCGGGATAGACCTTCTCAATCGAGCGGCGGATCTTCGCAAGCTCTTCCATCAGCCCCTTCTGGTTGTGCTGGCGGCCCGCCGTGTCGATCAGCAGATAATCCGCGTTGCGCGCGAGCGCGGCCTGCGTGGCGTCGTAAGCGACGCTGGCGGGGTCCGCCCCGTGCTTCGCGGAGACGACCTGTGAATCGGTCCGGTCGCCCCAGAGCTGAAGCTGCTCGACCGCCGCCGCGCGGAACGTGTCGCACGCCGCGAGAACCACGCGCTTGCCGTCCGCCCGGAAGCGGGCTGCAAGCTTGCCGATGGTCGTGGTTTTGCCGCTGCCGTTCACGCCGACCATGAGAATCACGGTCGGCTTGCCCGCTTCCGCACAGTGGATCGGGCGGGAACGCTGGCGCAGGATCTCTTTCACCGTCTCCGAGGCGATTTTGACGAGGTCGGCGTTCGTGGCGATCGCGCCGCGCTCGTACCGGTCCCGGATCTCCCCGACGATGCGGAGCGACGCGGGGACGCCGAAGTCGGCCGCAATCAGCAGCTCTTCGAGCTCATCGAAGGTCGCGGCGCTGTGCGCTTTGACGCCGGTGAAGATCGAGCTGATCGTCCGCGTGACCTTGGTCGTGGTCTTTTCCAGTCCTCGCTTGAAGATGGAGAAAATCGATTTCATTCCTGTTCACCCTTCGGTTGTTTTCCACCGCGCGGATCCCGTTTCAGCGTATCCTTGACACCGTTCAGAACACCGTTGATGAAGCTGCCGGCCTCGTCGCCGGAGTAGTCGCGCGCGATTTCGACCGCCTCGTCGATGCTGACCACCGGCGGGATGTCGTCCATGTAAAACATCTCCGCCACCGCGACGCGCATGATGTTGCGGTCGACGTGCGAAATCCGCTCAAGGTCCCAGTTCTCGGTCCGCTTCCGGATCGCGGCGTCAATCTCGTCCCCGTTCAACGCGACGGCAAGATAGAGTTTCTCGGCATACTCCTTCGCCTTGCGCCCGAGACGGTTGTCCTTCAGGTCGTGCTCATCCTTGACCTGGTCGAAAAAGAGGCCGAAGGTCGCCGCGTCCGGCAGCTCGCACCGCATGTCGCAGCGGAACAGATACTGCATGGCCAGTTCGCGCCCCATCCGCTTCGCGTGAGGTCGGTTCCCCGGTTTCCCGGTAAAGTCGTCGTCTTCGAACATTACCGGATCGTCCTGGTCAGGTTCGCCATTTCGATCGCCGCGACCGCCGCATCGACGCCCTTGTTGCCGGCCTTCGTGCCGCTGCGCTCGATCGCCTGCTCAAGGTTCTCCGCCGTAATCATGCCGTAGGTGACCGGCACACCGAACTCCATCCCGAGCTGCGCAAGGCACTTCGCAACTTCGGAGTTGATGTATCCCGCATGCGGAGTCGCCCCCTGGATCACCACGCCGAGCGCCAGAAGCGCATCATACTTCCCGCTCTGGAGCATTTTCTTGACCGCGAACGGAATCTCGTACGACCCCGGCACATAGGCGACCGCCACATCCTCCGCGCTGCCGCCGTGGCGCACGATCGCATCCATCGCGCCGTCGAGCAGCTTGCTCACGAAAAAGTCGTTGAACCGCGCGCAGACGATTCCGAATTTGAGACCCTTCGCGTCGAGGTTCCCCTCGAACACCGTTCCGGCACTCCTGCTGTTGCTCATCGTAATATCCTTCCCAGATTACTGTTGTACATTCGATCCGCAGCCCCCCGCCGGGGAGCTACCGCAATTCCACTTTCAATTCGCTCTGCATCTTCCCGCGCAGCTTCTCGAAGCGGGAGTTGACCTCCGCGTCGGTCAGCGTGCGTTCCCGGTTCCGGAACGTGAGCTGATAGGCCATGCTCTTGCGCCCGTCTTTCTCGAAGATGTCGAAAAGCTGAACCGATTCGAGGTCCGCCGGTTTCGCTTTGCGGATGAACTCAAGCACATCCGCATGCGTCAGCCCCGCCGGCGCAACGAACGCCACATCACGGCTCGTCGCGGGGAACAGCGAAAACGGCACGTAGTTGCCTGCGCCGTGATCCGCTCCGAACAGCGCCTCCACGTCGAGCTGGGCGGCGAAGACCGGATAAGTCGTGCGCCACCCCTTCGTGAGTCCGGACGCAAGTTCGCCGAACATACCGGCCTTCTTCCCTTCGATCTGCACTTCAGCCGCGTGCCCCTTGCGGAAACGGCCGTCATCCGCCGGAACAAAGCGGTAACGCTTGATGTTCATAAGCCCGAACAGCGATTCGAGCGCACCCTTGAGATCATAGAAGTCGTACTGCTGCCTGAGCTCATCCGAATACTGCTCCGGATGCTTCAGCCCGGTCAGCGCCATGCAGAGCTCGAACCGCTCCTCCGGAAAAAGCTCCGGATTCCGGCAGAACGCCTTGCCGACTTCGAAGAGCTTCAGCGTGAGGTTCCGGCGGGAAATATTGCGCTCGACCGAGCCGAGCATCTCACCGAGCAGGCTCGGACGCATGATCGCGAGTTCGAGGCTGATCGGATTCTTCAGCCGGATCAGGTCCGCTTCGGTGAAACGGCTGTCTGAAAGTGCGGATTCGAGGTTCACGGTACTGTAGTGCAGACATTCATCGAAGCCGAGCGCGATGATCTTGTTGCGCATCGTTTCGAGCGGCAGATATGCATCCTCGCGGATCGAGGCGCAGATCTTGCCGGTGACGGGGATCTCCGGAATCCGGTCGAGCCCGTCAATACGCGCAACCTCTTCGATAAGATCCGCCTCGCGCTCGAGGTCGAGCCGGAACAAAGGCGCCGTGACGACACAGCCGGCCCCGGTCACGTCATCGACCCTCAGATGCAGCGCGCGGAAAATTTCGACAATGCGCTCATTCGACACCTGTGTGCCGATCAGCGCGCGGACCCGGTCGAAACGGCACGGAATCACCTTCTCCTCCGGGCGGCCCGAATTCACATCGACAAGCTCGCTGCCGAGTTCGCCGCCCGCGGTTTCAAGGATCAGCTGCGCCGCGCGGTTCGAGGCAAGCTCCGCCATATCCCAGTCGACGCCGCGCTCATAACGGTAGCTCGAATCACTCGAAATGCCGAGCTCGCGGCTCGTGGCGCGGATGTTCGAGGAGAAGAAGATCGCGCTTTCGAGCAGCACATCGGTCGTCTCTTCGGTCACGCCGGAAAATTCACCGCCCATCACGCCCGCAAGCGCCATCGGCTTCCCGGCGTCGGCGATCACGAGGTGACGCGGTTCGAGCGTCACGGTCTTGCCGTCAAGCGTGGTGATCTTCTCCCCGGACTTCGCCCGGCGGGCGACGACGCGCCCCTCCTTCAGCTTCGCGAGGTCGAACGCGTGCAGCGGCTGCCCGAGTTCCATCATGACGAAATTCGTCACGTCGACCACGTTGTTGATCGGCCGCAGGCCGACGCTTTCGAGCGCCTTTTGAATCCACTCCGGCGACGGCCCGACCTTCACATTGCGAATCAGCCGCCCGGTATAGCGGCGGCAGAGATCCGGCGCCTCGACCGTAACCAGGCCCGGAGCGGGGATGGAGCAGGCCGGAACTCTGACCTCCGGCAGCTTCGCCTCCGTACCGAGCAGGCAGGAGACGTCACGCGCGACGCCCCACATCGAAAGCCAGTCGGGGCGGTTCGGGGTGACTTCGATCTCGATGCGCGTATCGCCCGGAAAGAGCCGTTCGACCGGAAGCCCGAGCTCGGTTGCGGGATCGAGCAGCATGAGCCCGTCATGATTGTCGGAGAGCCCGAGCTCCTTTTCGCTGCACATCATCCCCTGCGACTCGACGCCGCGGAGCTTCGACTTCTTGATTTTGAAATCGCCTTCCGGCGTATGAAAGACGGTTCCGATCGTCGCGACCGGAACGACATTGCCCGGATCGCAGTTCGGCGCCCCGCAGACAATCTGCAGCGTGCAGCTGCCCGCATCGACCGTGCAGACCGACATATGGTCCGAATCCGGATGCGGTGCGCGGGTCAGGATCCTGCCGACGACAACGCCGGCGGGGATGGTTCCCGCCGTTTCGAGGGCCTCGACTTCAATTCCGGCCATCGTGAGCTTGTCGCAGAGCGTTTCGAGGTCACAGTCGATCGTGACGTATTTGGCCAGCCAGTTTCGTGAGATATTCATTTGGGATCAATCCTCTTTTCAGCAGTTCAGAATTGTTCGAGGAAACGAACGTCGTTCTCATACAGATACCGCAGATCCGGAATCCGGTAACGCAGCATCGCGAGCCGTTCGATGCCGAGCCCGAACGCATAGCCGCTCCAGATTTCCGGGTCGTACCCGACGTTCTTCAGCACCGCGGGATCGACCATCCCCGCGCCGGCGATCTCGATCCAGCCGGAGTTCTTGCAGACCGGGCACCCTTTGCCGCCGCACATGATGCAGGAAAAGTCATATTCGACCGACGGCTCGGTGAACGGGAAGAAGTGCGGCCGCAACCGGATCTTCACCTTCGGCCCGTACATCTCAGTGGCAAACGTGCGCAGCACGCTTTTCAGGTCCGCCATCGAGACATTCCTGTCGATGTAGAGCCCTTCGATCTGATGAAAGTTCATTCCGTGCGTCGCGTCCGGCGTGTCGCGGCGGAACACGCGCCCCGGCGCGACAATGCGGACCGGCGGCTCATGCGACTCCATCGTGCGGATCTGCACGGGGCTGGTCTGCGTGCGCAGGATACGGCCGTCCTCGAAGTAGAACGTGTCCTGCGGATCGCGCGAGGGATGGTCCATCGGCGTGTTCAGCGCATCGAAGTTATGGAAAATATCCTCGATCTCCGGCCCTTCGGAGACGATGAAACCCATGCGGCGGAAAAGGCTCGCGCATTCGTCCGCAACGATCGTGACCGGATGCTTGTGTCCGCAGCTCCAACGCCGTCCCGGCAGCGACAGGTCGATCGCGCTCCCTGCGGCCTCCGGAGCCGACGCAAGGCGCGCCGCCGCTCCGTCGATCATGGCCTGGACCTTGTTGCGTCCCTCGTTGAAGGCGCGCCCGGTATCCTTGCGCTCTTCGGGGGCGACGCTCCCCATCTCCTTCGACAGCGCCGGAAACAGCCCGTTGCGCCCGAGGTAATCGATCCGGATCTGCTCTACGGCGGCGGCGTCGGCAGCCACGGCGGCTTTCGCCTCCGCCTCTTCCAGCGCCCTGTTGATTTTTTCAATGATCGCGTTCATAAGATTCTCTGTTCCTGAAGTATATCCACAACGCCGCCTCCGCGGCGGTTCAATTCCGAATTCCGGCAGACACTCCCGCCGCCGGATGACCCGAACCCGTCTTTTCCGGGCGGCCTCGGTGCATCGGGCGGCGGCGGCTAAATCGCCTCATACAATCCGTCATTATCATCATTTCATGCCTTACAAAAAGCAAAAACAGCTTGAAGCCGGTGAAAAAAGTCACCACCTTCAAGCTGTATCAGCATGTATTACGAGCCTCAGGCCTGGGTGACTTTTTCCACCAGGGCCTTAAACTCCGCAGGTTCATTGACCGCGAGATCGGCGAGAACCTTGCGGTTCAGCTCGATATTCGCTTTCTTGAGCCCGTTCATGAACTTGCTGTAATTCACATCCAGCGCGCGGCAGGCGGCGTTGATGCGCACGATCCAGAGGCCGCGATACTGCTGCTTCTTCTGCTTGCGGCCCTTGTACGCATGAACGCCCGCCTTGTCGACGGCATCGTACACGGTACGGATGTTCTTGCTCGCGTTCCCGTAAAAACCCTTCGCGCGCTCCAGCGTACGCTTGCGGCGCTTGCGCGACGGCACGGCATAAGTGACTCTCGACATGTTCTATTCCTCCGTCGTTTTTGAATTAGAGACCGTACGGGAGCGCGGCCTTGATCCGGCTCATTTCGGTCGACTTCACGGCTCCGTCCTGACGGAGACGACGACGGCGCTTGGCGTTCTTGGACGACTTCAGGTGTCGGGCGCCGGCCTTGTGGTGCCGGAACTTGCCGGTTCCGGTCTGCTTGAGCCGCTTCGCGGCACATTTTCTGGTCTTCAGCTTCGGCATTGTTCTTTCCTTCCTTGCATGTAAGGATTTGTTTCCGTCGAGCCGGTCAATGCTCTACCGGCTGCGACGCTTCATATCACGCTCTTATTTCGGAGCGAAATTCACTGAAATATTCCGCCCCAGCATCTTCGGTTTCCCGTCAGCATCCGCGTACGGAGCCAACTCGGCCATCACCTGATCCATCAGCTGGAAAGCCAGATCCTGATGGGCCATTTCACGGCCGCGAAGCGCCAGAGTGACTTTTAATCTACACCCTTTATCCAAAAAGTCAAGCGCATGTTTGATTTTTGTCTCGTAATCATGGCTGTCGATGTTCACATGGAATTTGACTTCCTTCAGCTTCTGCGCGGCGGAATTCTTGCGCTGCGCCTTCAGATTCTTCTTCTGTTCATACTGAAGCTTGCCGAAATTCATAATGCGGACAACCGGCGGCGTGGAGCGGTCCGAAACCAGAACCAGATCCAACCCGGCATCATGCGCCATCTCCCGCGCCTTCGCCAGCGACACCACATCCATCTGTTCGCCTTCCGGCCCGATCAGACGGACCTGATCCGCGGTGAATGTACGATCATTGGGTTTCAACAACTTAGCAATAGCGATACCCTCCTTCCAGTAGTCAGCTCTTCTGCTATGCTCCCGCGCCGGAGACACCCCGGCGCGGTTTGTCGTGTTTCATACAATACTTTAAACAATCTTATTTTCAACCTCGTAACGCATTTTTTCCGCAAGTTGTTCGATGGAAAGCGTTCCGAGCTCCCCTTCGCGGCGGTTCCGGACGGCGACCGTACCCTCTTCCGCCTCGCGCTCGCCGACGACGAGCAGATACGGAATGCGTTCATTGCGCGCGTCCTTGATCTTCGCACCAAGGCTCGAGGCACGCACGTCGGTCTCGACCCGGAATCCCCTCTGGCGCAGCTCAAGCTCGAGCTTCTTCGCGTAGTCGAGCAGCTTCTCCGAAACCGGCAGCACCCGCGCCTGCTCCGGCGCGAGCCACATCGGGAACGCGCCCGCATACTGCTCGATCAGGATGCCGAAGAAGCGCTCAAGCGAGCCCATCAGCGCCCGGTGCACCATGAACGGCCGGTGCTTTCTGCCGTCCTCGCCGATATAGGTCATGTCGAACCGCTCCGGCAGGTTGAAGTCGAACTGGATCGTCGCCGTCTGCCATTCGCGGCCGATCGCGTCCTTGACCTTCAAGTCGATCTTCGGGCCGTAGAACGCGCCGCCGCCCTCGTCGACCTCGCATTCGAGCCCGAGCTTGTCGACCGCCTTCCGCAGGGAGATGATCGCCTTCTCCCAACGCTCCGGCTCTCCGACCGCCTTGGCCGGGCGGGTCGAGAGATACGGCTTGATATCACTGAAACCGAAGCATTTCCAGATATAGAGGCTGAAGCGCAGCACCTCGGCGATCTCATCTTCGATCTGCTCCGGGGTGCAGATGATGTGCGAGTCGTCCTGCGTGAACCCGCGGACGCGCAGCAGCCCGTGCAGCGCGCCGGATTTCTCATAACGGTAGACCGTCCCGAGCTCGGCCCAGCGCAGCGGCAGCTCACGGTACGAGCGCAGCCGAGACTGGTAGACCTCGATGTGGAACGGACAGTTCATCGGCTTGACGTAGTAATCCTTTTCGTCGATCTGCATCGAGGAGTACATGCCCTCTTTATAGAAATCAAGGTGTCCGCTCGTCTCCCAGAGAACGCTCTGGCCGATGTGCGGCGTATAGAGCAGCTGGTAGCCGTTCTTATAGTGCTCTTCCTTCCAGAACGTCTCAAACGTGTGGCGGATAAACGCCCCCTTCGGATGCCAGAGCACGAGGCCGGGGCCGACATTCTCCGAGAAGCTGAAAAGATCGAGCTCCTGTCCGAGCTTGCGGTGGTCGCGCTTCGCGGCCTCCTCCTGCATGCGGATATGCTCCTTGAGATCGGCTTCGCTTGCGAAAGCGGTTCCGTAGATACGCTGGAGCATCTTGTTCTTCTCATCCCCGCGGAAGTAGCTGCCTGCGATCGAAAGCAGCTTCACCGCTCCGATGTCGCCGGAATTCGAAACGTGCGGCCCCCGGCAGAGATCAACGAAATCGCCGGTCTTGTAGAAACCGATCTTTTCGCCCTCCGGGATATCCGCGAGACGCTCAAGCTTGTAAGGCTGGTCCGCCTCCTTCAACATCTTTTCGGCCTCTTCGCGGGTGAGCTCGAAGTGCTCGAACGGCAGCTTGCGGCCGATCAGCTTCTTCATCTGCTTTTCGATCTCTTTCAGGTCCTCGTTGACGAGGCGGTGCTCCATGTCGAAATCGTAGTAGAAGCCGTTGTCGGTCGCGGGACCGATGTCGAACTTCGCATCCGGGTAGAGTTTCTGCACCGCCGCGGCCATCACGTGAGCCGCACTGTGGCGGATCGTTTCCAAAGGATAATCGCTCATAATAATCGTAAACCTTCTATTCAACCATACTTATACCAGAACGGAACCGGCAGCTCAGGCCCTGCCGGTCACGCCCGCGTCGGTGACGCGGGGGATTCCTCTCTCGAATGAGTTCCGATTCATCGTGCAATCCCTTCATGGCCGCCGCGGCGGGCGGTTCCGTTGTTCTCTAGTAGCGGTAGCTCTCCGGCTTGTAGGGGCCGTCCACCGGAACACCGATGTACTCCGCCTGCTCCGGCGTAAGCTTCGTCAGCTTCGCGCCGAGCTTGCCGAGATGGAGCCGCGCAACCTCTTCGTCGAGCTTCTTCTCGATCAGGTAGACGCCGACTTCGCGCCCCGCGTTGCGGGCGATGTCGATCTGCGCGAGCGTCTGGTTCGTGAAGCTGTTCGACATCACGAACGACGGGTGGCCCGTCGCACAGCCGAGGTTCACCAGCCGCCCTTCGGCCAGCAGATAGATGCTGTGCCCATCGGCAAACGTGAAGCGGCTCACCGGGCATTCGCTGCCCTTGATGACCGTCTTTTTGACGCCGGGCCAGTTCTCAAGCTTCGCGACTTCGATCTCATCGTCGAAGTGACCGATGTTGCAGACAATCGCCTGGTCCTTCATCTTCGCCATGTGTTCGGCCGTGATGATCCGGCAGTTGCCGGTGGTCGTGACATAGAGGTCCGCATACGGCAGCGCATCTTCAACCGTGCAGACCTGGAAGCCCGCCATGCACGCCTGCAGCGCGCAGATCGGGTCGATCTCGCTGACCAGTACGCGGGCGCGTTCATTGCGCATCGCCTCGGCGCACCCCTTGCCCACATCGCCATAACCGCAGATCATGACCGTCTTGCCGGAGAGCATCACGTCGAGCGCGCGCTTGATTCCGTCGGTCAGGCTGTGACGGCAGCCGTAGATATTATCGAACTTGCTCTTCGTAACCGAGTCGTTCACATTGATCGCCGGGAACAGCAGCTCGCCCTTCGCCTGCATCTGGATCAGGCGGTGGACTCCCGTAGTGGTCTCCTCCGAGACGCCCTTCACGTTCGCGGCGACCTTGTGCCAGTGCTGTGGATCCCCGGCGAGAACCTTCTTCAGCAGCGCATTGATGATCCTGAGCTCGGTGACCTCGGTCGGAACGTCGAGAATCGACGCGTCGTTCTCCGCCGCATAACCGCGGTGAATCAGCAGCGTCGCATCGCCGCCGTCGTCGACGATCTGGTCCGGACCGGAGCCGTCCGGCCAGGTCAGCGCGCGGAGCGTGCACTCCCAATACTCCTCAAGCGTCTCGCCCTTCCAGGCAAAGACCGGAACACCGGCGGCCGCGATCGCCGCCGCCGCATGGTCCTGCGTCGAGAAAATATTGCAGCTCGCCCAGCGGACGTCCGCGCCGAGCGCTTTCAGTGTCTCAATGAGCACGGCGGTCTGGATCGTCATGTGCAGACTGCCCATGATCTTGACGCCCTTCAGCGGCTGCAGCGGGCCGTATTTCGCCCGGGTCGCCATGAGGCCGGGCATCTCCTGCTCGGCGATTTCAATCTCTTTCCGGCCGAAATCGGCCAGGCTGATGTCTCTTACCTTGTAGTCCATCTATTTCGTCCCTTCATTCATCCTGCTTTTGATGTAGGCCCAACGCTCATCCGGAATTTCGGAGCCGATCACCTTGACCACTTCCGAACTGACGAGCGAACCGTAGAACGCGGCCTCCGCCAGATTTTTTTCGCGATACAGTCCGTAGAGGAAGCCGGTCGCCCAGAGGTCGCCCGCGGCAGTCGTATCGGTCGGATTTTCAACCAGCTGAGCCGGAATCCGCGCCGTCTCGTTCCCGCGCTTCACGATGGCGCCCTTTTTCCCGAGCTTCACGGCGGCGACCTCGCACCACGACGCGAGCCGGTCGAGCTGTTCTTCCGGCGTCATTTCGCCGAGCAGCATCGCCGCCTCTTCTCCATTCGCCATGATAACATCGACGTACTCCCGGAGAATCGAAGGCAGACTCTCCTTGAAATCGCGGACGACTTCAAAACTCGCCAGATCGATCCCGACTTTGCAGCCGGCCTCCTTCGCCTTCCGCAGCACAGTCGGCATGATCGCCGAATAGAACATATACCCTTCGATGTAGACGAAGTCATACTTCGTGTAATCGACCGCCTCCGCCTCCTCCGGCCTGACGAGGAGGGACGCAGCCAGCGCCGAACGCATGGTCCGTTCCGCGTCAGGCGTAATCATCGAGAGGCATGTTCCGGTCGGCATTTCGGAAGTCGCCAGGAACTCCTCGTCGGATCCGCCCAGTTCACGCAGCCTGCCGCGGAAGAAACGCCCGTTGCCGTCATCCCCGAGCTTGCCGAACATCGCCACCGGCATACCGAGGTGCGCGAGCCCGAAAATCGTGTTGCCCGTCGAACCGCCCGGCACAAGGCGGGGCTCCACCGGCAACCGGTCGAGGACCGACTGCTGGAATTTCGCCTCGACCATCATCATGCCGCCCTTCTCCCCGGGAATGGTTTCGAGAAACGCATCATCAACCGGAACGAGAATGTCAAGCAGCGGCGAGCCGACGCCGAGCAGCCGGAATGTTCCTCCCTGCGCGGAATTGCGTCCGTTCAGAATTCCCATGATCTTACTTCATGTACTCCGCGGCCGCGGCTTTCAGCTCTTCGGTCCTGTCGGTCTTCTCCCACGGGAACTGCGGACGGCCGAAATGGCCGTAGGCCGCCGTGTCGGCATAACACCAGCCGTTGCCCGGCTTCTTGAGCCCGAGCGCCTTGATGATGGCGGCCGGCTTCAGGCTGAAGACCTTGCGGATCACCTTCTCGAGATCCTGATCGCTCCCGAGCTTGCCGGTCCCGTAGGTGTCAACGTTGATCGAGAGCGGTTCCGCCACGCCGATCGCATAGGCGACCTGAACTTCGCACTTCTCGGCCAGCCCGGCCGCAACGATGTTCTTCGCGATATAACGGCACATGTAAGCGGCCGAACGGTCAACCTTCGAAGGATCCTTGCCGGAAAACGCGCCGCCGCCATGGCTGCCGACGCCGCCGTAAGTGTCGACGATGATCTTACGGCCGGTCAGACCGGTATCGCCGTGCGGGCCGCCGATTTCGAAGCGGCCGGTCGGATTCACGTAATAGACGATGTCGTCATTCAGCAGCTCGGCCGGAACGACCTTCTTCACGACCTCCTTCACGAGGGCTTCAAGCCACTTGACGTCCATGTCGGGCGTATGCTGGTGCGAAACCACAACCGCGGTCAGCGCGACCGGCTTGCCCTTGGAGTAACGGATCGAAACCTGGCTCTTCGAATCCGGGCGCAGAAAGCGGTACTTCTCCGACTCGGTGTGGCGCAGCCGCGCAAGCTCTTCAACAATTTTGTGCGCATAATAGATCGGGGCCGGCATATACGCCGGGGTCTCGTTCGACGCATAGCCGAACATCATGCCCTGGTCGCCCGCGCCCTGTTCAGCGAAGAGCCCCTGCCCCTCGGTCACGCCCTGCGAGATATCGGGGGACTGCCTGTGGACGCAGACCATGACTTTCGCATCGTCGGCGCAAAAACCGACATTGGGGTCGTTATAACCGATCTTGCGGATCGCGTCAAGCGCGACATCCTGCCAGTTGATCTTAGCCTTGGTCGTAATTTCACCGGAGACGACGACAAGGTTCGTCGTGGTCAACGTCTCGCAGGCGACACGGCTGTCGGGATCCTGCACGAGGCAGGCGTCGAGGATTGCGTCGGAAATCCGGTCGCACACCTTATCGGGATGCCCTTCCGAAACGGATTCGGAGGTAAAAACATGGTCGGCGTGAATCTTGCTCATCGATATAAACTCCTGATATTGAGTGGTTACTACACTTATCCCATTCAGACGCAAAACGCCCGGCCGGCCACGGGAGCGACCGGACGAGCGAGCATGGCTGCGTCAGAAATATTCGAAAAAGAACATCTTATATTCGTAACATCAACGCTGCGGCATCCGCATCGGAACCGGAACGCCGCGGCGGTTCTGGCCCCAGACTGCTTCGCCCGTGCCCTCGACCGCCGGCTTGTCCTTGCCGTAGCTGAGGGTTCTCATCCGCGCATCGGAGACGCCGCGTCCGGCGAGATAGCCGCGGATCGCATTTGCGCGGCGTTCGCCGAGCGCGCGGTTATACTCTTCGGTACCGCGCTGGTCGCAATGGCCCTCGATCACGAGCGCGAGCGTCGGGTTCCCCTGCAGGTACTGCGCGATGCGGTCGAGGTTCGCCTGCTCGGAGGGAACGAGAACATCGGAATCATACGCAAAATAGATAATCGGCATATTCAGGCGGTTGCCGGTCGGGTCGGCTTCGGTCCAGCCGTTCGGGTCGGCTTTGCCGGCGGTAAGGTTGTCGTCGGCCCCCGCAGTCCAGGAGTTCGAACCGGGCCCGAACACATCGCCGGGGGTGCCACCGAGGCCGGTATTGTTCACCGGGAAAGCCGGGTCATCGTACGCCTCTTCCACCGCCATCGTATTTTCCGCCGGGGTCTCATTGCTGAAGAGGCCGCAGCCGGCTCCTCCGAAACCGAGGATTGCAAGTGCGAGCGCCGAACCGAAAAGATGCTTCATCATAGCCGTTATTCCTCCTGAATAAATCTCCGGAAATCAAAGATAACTCGTTTGTCTTTTAAAATAGACTTGAAATGAGAAATTTCCAATGATTTTCCGACAAAAGCGATATTTTTTTATGAATCTCCCGCCACACCGGCTTTATATGGTTCAATATTAAAAAATAAACCTTGATATTACGGTGCAACTCTGCTATATTTTTCACCGTGACATTCGGTAAATGCAGTCATGGAGGATAGCAGATCATGGACATCGATTGGGAAAATCTCGGATTCAAATTCATGCCGACCCGGAGCAATATCCGGTTTCATTATGCGGACGGGAAATGGGACGACGGCAAACTGGTCGGAACCTACGACATCACCCTGAGCGTCGCGGCCAACGCGCTTCATTACGGGCAGGCGATTTTCGAAGGCGGCAAAGCGTTCCGCTGCAAGGACGGCAAGGTCCGAATCTTCCGCCCCGAGGAAAACGGCAAGCGCCTGAACCGTTCCGCCTCCCATCTGCTGATGCCTGAGTTTCCGGTCGATAAATTCATCGAAGCCGTAAAAACCCTCGTGCGGGACAACGTCGATTACGTGCCGCCGTACGGCACCGGCGGCGCACTTTACATCCGCCCGGTCATGTTCGGCACCACGCCGCAGATCGGCGTCGGCGCGAGCCTCGAATACGAACTGGTCATCATGGTGGTCCCGGTGGGCGCCTACTACAAGGGCGGCATCAAGCCGGTCGACGCAATGATTTCGCGTGATTACGACCGCGCCGCACCGCATGGGACCGGCCACATCAAAGCCGCGGGCAACTATGCCGCGAGCCTGATTTCGAGCAAGCAGGCAAAGGGCAAGGGGTGCGCGGTCGCGCTCTTCCTCGACCCGGCCACGCACACGTTCGTCGACGAGTTCGGCACGAGCAACTTCCTCGCGATCACGAAAGACGGCAAATACGTCACGAGCAATTCGGAGTCGATTCTCGCCTCCATCACGAACAACTCGCTCATGACCATCGCGGCCGATCTCGGCATGCCGGTCGAACGGCGGAAGATCCGTGCCTCCGAGCTTGCCGACCTCGCGGAAGTCGCGGCCTGCGGCACCGCAGTGGTGCTGACTCCGGTCGGGCGCATCTTCGACGGCGACAAGGTGATCGACTACCATTTCACCGAAATCGGGCCGCATCTGAAGCGCCTTTATGAAGAGATGACCGGCATCCAGGCCGGCGAACGCCCGGACAAACACGGCTGGCTGGTGGAGATCTGATCATGGAAATCTTCAGAACGCCTGCCGAGCTCCAGGCGTACGCGCTTTCGAACAAGCGGTCCGGTAAAACGATCGCCCTGGTTCCGACCATGGGATATCTGCATGCCGGACACGTTTCGCTGATCGACATCGCCCGGAAAAAAGCCGATATCGTGATCGTTTCAATCTTCGTGAACCCGATCCAGTTCGGACCCTCCGAGGACCTCGATCAATATCCGCGTGATTTCGAGCGCGATTCGAAGCTCTGCGCCGACCACGGCGCGGATGCGGTCTTCGCCCCGGAGCCGGGTGTAATGTACGCTCCCGACGCCTCCACTGTGGTCGAAGAATCAAAGCTGTCGCGGCCGCTCTGCGGCGCGCGCCGCCCGGGCCATTTCCGCGGCGTGACGACCGTGGTCGCGAAGCTCTTCAACCTCGCGCTGCCCGATTACGCGGTCTTCGGCATGAAGGACGCGCAGCAGCTGCTGGTCATCAAGCGCATGGTGCGGGACCTGAATTTCCCGGTGGAAATCGTCGCGGCTCCGCTGATCCGCGAACACAGCGGGCTCGCGCTCTCGTCGCGCAACGCATATCTGACGGCGGACGAAAGGGAACGCGCGGTCGTGCTCTCCCGCGTGCTTGACGCCGCGCGCCCCGCACTGGTCGCGGGCGGTGTCGAAGCGATCCCCGCCGTGCTGGATGTGATGAGGCATGAAATTGAGAAAGCCGGCGGCAGGATCGACTATATCGAAGCACTGGATGCTTCCACGCTCGAACCGCCGGCCGCGAAAACCGCGGATCTGCTCGTCGCGCTCGCCGTCTATTTCGGCAAAACGCGGCTGATCGACAACACACTCGTCTGGGTGAAGCAATGAAAAAACTTTATTATGACGCTCCCGGCTTCGAGGAGGAGCTGCGCGCGCTGGCAAACCGTCCCGGTTATCCGCCGGAGATCGAGGCGCAGGTCGCCGCCATCATCAACGACGTGCGGGAAGAGGGCGACGCCGCCATCGTGAAATACGCCGCGAAATTCGACAAGGTCGAACTCGATCCCACCCGCTTCCGGGTGACGGAGGCGGAGATCGATGAGGCCGCGGCACAGCTTTCGGAACGGGAGAAGAAATCGATCGACACGGCGCTTTCGCAGGTCCGTGACTTCGCGCTCGCGACCGTTCCGCGCGCCTGGAGCGCTTCGCCGCGCTCCGGCGTGATGCTCGGCGAAAAATTCACGCCGATGGACCGCGTCGGCGTCTACATTCCAGGCGGCACGGCTCCGTTGGTCTCGACCGTGCTGCATACGGCCGGAATCGCCGGAGCCGCCGGAGTCCGCGAAATCGTCGCGGCCACCCCGGCGAATCGGCAGGGCAAGGTTCATCCGGCGGTTCTTTACGCGATGCGCAAGGCGGGCGTCACTGAGATCTACCGTCTCGGCGGCGTCTACGGCGTCGCGGCGCTCGCGCTCGGAACCGAGTCGATCCGCAAAGTGGAAAAACTCGTCGGCCCCGGCAATGCGTATGTGACGGCGGCCAAAAAGCTGCTGTACGGAAAAGTCGCAATCGACATGGTCGCGGGTCCCTCCGAGATCCTTGTGATCGCGGATGCGGAAGCAAATCCGGAATTCATCGCGGCCGACCTGCTGAGCCAGGCGGAGCACGGTTCCGGGCTTGAGCAGGCGGTTCTGGTCACGACCGACCGCGCGATGATCGAAAAGGTGGAGGCCGCATTCCGGCGGCAGAAGGTGTCGCTCCCGAAGCTCGAAACGGTCGAGCGCGTCGAAGCACACGGGATCTTCCTGATCCACGCCGCCGACCTTGAACAGGCCGCAGAGATTGCAAGCGCCTATGCTCCGGAGCACCTCGAGATCCAGACCGCGAACCCGGAATCGGTCGCGGCGCGGATCACCGCGGCCGGTGCGATCTTTCTCGGGCAGTGGACGCCGGAATCGATCGGCGACTTCTGCGCCGGCCCGTCGCACGTGCTGCCTACCGCATCGAGCGCGCACTATTTCAACGGGCTTGAAACGATCAGCTTCTTCCGTCGCACAAGCCTCGTGAAATACGACGAATCCGCTCTCCGCCGCGAAGCCGGCATCGTCGAATGCTTCGGAGAAATGGAGAGTCTCGCCGCTCACGGCCGCGCCGGTACAATCCGCGTGAAATAGCGAAACAGCATATCCTGAAATGCAACAGCCTCGCGGAATCTGCCGAAGCAATCCGTGAGGCTGTTTTCTATTCTGCGGCGCCGTCAGGTTATTTCTGGACGGCCGGTGCTTCTTCCGCCGTTTTTTCTTCCGGCTGCGGTGCGCCTTCCGGACCGCGGCGATGCTCGGGCCAAGTCGTTTCAGCTTCGATCAGCGCGTTCAGCGTATCGACATTGCACTTGTCCGCTGCGAACTCTGCGGCGAGCTTCGCGTACGCTTCGTTCCGGCGCAGGAAACGCTGATTCTCCATAACCTTCAGCTCCGCTTCGGCCAGCGCAATCCGACTCCGGTTATAGCCGTCCAGGCCAAGGCTTCCGGCCTGATGCATCTGCTTATCCTGCTGTTCAATCTGCTCGGCGAACTTCAGATTCACAAGCGCCTCGACGGCGCCAAGCGAAAAACGATGACCCCCTTCCAGTCTCAGCAGCTCCACCTGGGCAAGCGCAAGGTCGCGACGGTCAGCCAACAGCTTTCCAATCGATACGTTCCCCGCCTTATGCCCCTCTTCGGCCAGCTTCGCCTGAGCGGCCAGCAGGGAAACCAGCTCGCGATATTTTGCGACATACGCCTCCGAGCGGCGCGGCATGCGATAGCGCTCAAAGAAACGATGACGGGGCCCGGAAGAATTCCCCGCATAAACCGTTTTTTCCGCCGGGAAGAAATAGTTGCAGGTGATGAATCCCAAAGCGACGATGGCGGCCAGCAGGGCGACCGCGACAGCATTTTTCTGACAGAATTCGGAAAATTTCATTTGCGACACTCCTTTTCGTTGGCCGGACGGTTTTCCGTTCCCCGCGAAAAACCTCATGACGGTATAACGGAATCCTGACGGCGTTTATTCTGCCGATTAAGAAAATAATCAAAAAAAACGGGCCGGAATCCATGATTCCGGTCCGTTTCATTTTTCGAACTCTGGCTTTTGACCGGCCGAACCGGCCGGTTTCAAGCCGCCGCTCCGGCTCAGCCGAGGCGTGCTTCGAGTTCTTCAAGCTGCCTGGAGAGCTCCGCGGGGAGGTGTCCCTCAAACTTCTTGTAGTGCTCCTTGATCATCGCAAGCTCGGTCTTCCAGCCTTCGCTGTCGACCTTCAGGAGTTCTTCCATGTCGGCCTTCGTGACTTCGCCTTCGAGACCCTTGATGTCAATCGCATCGGCGGTCGGCATGACACCGATCTCGGTTTCCTTATACTCGCCCTTGCCGTCGCAGCGGTCGAAGACCCACGCCAGCACACGGCTGTTGTCGCCAAAGCCCGGCCACATGAATTTGCCTTCCGGGCTCTTGCGGAACCAGTTGACGCAGAAAATCTTCGGCAGTTTGCCCTGAGCGGCGCCCTTCTGGCCGATCTCAAGCCAGTGCTTGAAGTAGTCGCCCATGTTGTAGCCGCAGAACGGCAGCATCGCGAACGGGTCGCGGCGAACGGTGCCGGCCTTGACGTCGAGCGCGGCGGCGGTCACTTCAGAGCCGACCGTCGAACCGATGAAGACACCGTGCTCCCAGTTCTTCGCTTCGTAGACCAGCGGCAGGGTGGACGGACGGCGTCCGCCGAACAGGAACGCCGAGATCGGAACGCCGGCGGGATCTTCCCACTCGTCCGCGATCACCGGGCAGTTGTAGGCGCGGGCCGTAAAACGGGCGTTCGGGTGCGCGGCCTTGACCGGCTTGCCCTCGGCGTCAACCTGGCCGGGCTTCCAATCCTTGCCCTTCCAGTCGATCAGGTGATCCGGAGCATCGTAGCCGATGCCTTCCCACCAGACATCGCCGTCGTCGGTCAGCGCGACGTTCGTGAAGATGGTATCCTTCTCGCAGGAGAGCATCGCGTTCTTGTTGGACTGCATCGAGGTTCCCGGCGCAACGCCGAAGAAACCGGCTTCCGGGTTGATTGCGCGGAGGTTGCCTTCCTTGTCGAACTTCATCCAGGCGATATCGTCGCCGACGGTCTCAACCGTCCAACCCGGAATGGTCGGAATCAGCATCGCGAGGTTGGTCTTGCCGCAGGCCGACGGGAACGCGCCGGTGACATACTTGACTTCGCCTTTCGGATTCGTCAGCTTCAGGATGAGCATGTGCTCGGCCATCCAACCCTCGTCACGCGCCTGGACGCTGGCGATACGCAGCGCAAGGCACTTCTTGCCGAGCAGCGCGTTGCCGCCGTAACCGGATCCGAAGGACCAGATTTCGCGGGTTTCCGGAAAGTGGGCGATATATTTCTTGTCCATCGGGGCGCACGGCCAGACGCCGTTGTCCGCCTCGCCTTCCGCAAGCGGCTTGCCGACCGAGTGGACGCACGGGACGAACTCGCCCTTGTCGCCGAGGACATCGAGAACCTTCGTGCCGACGCGGGTCATCACATGCATGTTGATCACAACGTAAGCGGAATCGGTGATCTCGACGCCGATCTTCGCAATGTTCGAGCCGACCGGGCCCATCGAGAACGGGATCACGTACATCGTACGGCCCTTCATGCAGCCGTCATAGAGGCCGAGCATGGTCTTCTTGAGTTCTTTCGGGTCGATCCAGTTGTTGGTCGGGCCCGCGGCTTCCTTCGTCTCGGAAGCGATGTAGGTACGCGCCTCGACACGCGCCACGTCGGACGGGTCGGAGCGGAACAGCAGGCAGTTCGGGCGCTTCTTCAGACGGATTCCGAGACCGGAATCGACCAACTCGTTGCAGAGGCGGTCATACTCTTCCTTGGAGCCATCACACCAGTAAACCGCATCCGGCTTACAGATTTCGACCCATTCGTTCACCCACTTGACCAATTTTTCATTCTTGGTCGGGATCGCATTCAGCTGCTTGGCCATGATTTTTTGCATCCTCCAGATTGTTTGTTTGGGGTTTCCTTATTAGATAATCTCTAAAATATACACCCGGAACGGTTGCGTTTCAAGGAGAATATACATCAAATCGAGGAAAACAGGCGGATTTAGAAGCCGGCGGGAAGCAAGGAGTTCCGCACGGCGGCCCCGGCGGAGGCACGTCCAAAAAAATCGGACCGTCCGACCTCGGAACAGAGGGGACGGCCCGGAAAATCCGGAACGCCGGGCCGTTATTCGGCGAAAAGGTTCCGGTATTCGTCGAGATTATCCTTCGTCACGAGAACGTAACGGATGTCGAAAGCTTCCTTGCGGTCTTTCGGCGCCGGCACATCATAGCGCGCTTTCGGGTTGGAGAACACCACTGCGGCCACTTTCCCCCGGCGGATCAGGTCGACCAATCCGGGAATCGGGCCGGAGGGCAGGCCCAACAGCAGGATTCTCGGACCATCTTCATTCTGCAGTACCCTGAGTTTGTCGATATCGGAGGGCAGACCGATCGTGGAAATCACGACCGCGGCATCCGGATACCGTTCCACAACCGTGTCGAAATCCTCCGCCGTCATCGACATATAAAGCGGCATCGGCATCTCCGACAGCTCTTCCGGAAGCTGGATCGTGTCAAGCATCACATCGTTGCTGCCATACCCCTCGATCATAGCGTAGGCAAGCTGTTTGATATTCTCGTTCCGGTGAAAATCCGGATCGACCAACAGCAGGAGCTGACGATCCGGATCGACCGTTTTCAGATAAGCGCCGGCCTGATATCCCTGCGAAGCGTAAAACGCCATTTCGTTTTCCAGCAGGTCGTCGCTCAATCCTCCGAATTGACGGTGCCAGAACAACGCCCCGCCGGAAAATACCATAATCGCAAATGATACTGAGGCCGTTGCAAACAGAAACGCCAGCAGCGTTTTGAAGAACTTAGCCATCTGAATTCCTTGTTTCCCCTGTTTATAGTTCCGGTGATATCACACTTTATCCGCCCGCCCTGTTTCCCTGTCGCGAAGCAAAAACACCACCCGACAGTGCTGTTACGCTATCCGGTGGTGTCTCTCTGCTTTTAATGCGGGGAACAGAACTCAGTTCGAAAAGTTCCCTTTGTACTGTTCCGCATTTTCTTTCGTGACCAGGACATAACGGATATCGAACGCCTTCATCGGATCCGACGGGGCGGCCACATCATATTTCGCATCCGGATTCGAAATGACCAGCCCGACAATGATGCCGCTCTGCAGAGCCGGCATGATGCCCGGGACCGGACCGGAGGGCAGGCCCATCAGGAACAGCGCCGGGCGCTTGTCGGCGGGCAGCTTCATGAACTTCAGGTTGTTCGCATCCTGCGGCAGGCCGACCGTCGTGACGATCACGCCCACATCCGGGTGCTTTTCGACCATCGCGTCGAAATCCTTCGCTTTCATCATCATATAAAGCGGCATCGGCGCCTCTTCCTGGTTGCCCGGGAGCTGAACCGTGTCGACCACGACCTCACCGCCGTAACCGTCCTGCAGCGCATTCGCAAGCTTCTTCACGTTCTCGTTCTTCTCGAATCCGGGATCCGCGACGAGAAGGACCTTCTTGCCGGGCTGTGTGCTCTTCAGGAAATCGCCGGTCTTGGTACCCTGCGAGGCGTAGAACTTCATCTCGTTCTCGAGAAGACCGTCACGTGTGCCGAAAACATTCATCTCATTGAGCAGAAGCCCCGCACTGATCACCACAACGACAAACAGAACGAACGCCACCGGCTGCATCGCCGGATTCGTCTTCTGCTTCTTGCTGCAGACAATCATACCGATCAATGCCAGAATCATCGCCGCGATATATACAATATGCATACTTTTCCCCTTTGTTTTGGTTATGCAAGGTACCAGTTACCAGACGTCTCTCACCAGTTAAGCTATAATCACTTCTCGGAAAAAGCAAATTGTTTTGCCGCTTTTTTCATATTTTTTTACAATAATTGCCCGAAGAATCCGTTATTGATTCTTATTTTCCTTTTTTTCCGGAGCTCCGTCCGGTCCGAGGCCCTCTTTTTCCCACTGCTTTGCATTCGCATATTCCGAACGCACGGCCTCGATATCGACCGACACCGGCGGCATCTCGAGCTTCATCTCCCGGAGCGTGTCGATCAGAATCCGTGAAACCGCGTAATTCCGGAAATATTTCTTATTCGCCGGAATGATGTACCACGGCGCCTTTTCGGCGGAGCAGCGTTCAAACACCTCCTCAAACGCCTTCCGGTACTCCGGCCAGAGCTTGCGCTCGGTATAGTCGGCGCTGCTGATCTTCCACTGCCGCTCCGGATCATCAAGGCGGTCTTTGAAGCGTTCGAGCTGCTCCTCCGGGCTGATGTGCAGATAGAATTTCACAATCGCCGTGCCGCTCTTCACGAGCAGCTTTTCAAAATCGTTGATGAGCTCGTAGCGCTCACGCCAGACGGATTCCGGAACCATGTTGTGCACCCGCTGGATCAGCACATCCTCGTAATGAGAGCGGTTGAAGATCACGATCTCCCCTTTTTTCGGAGCGACGGCATGCACACGCCACAGAAAATCATGCGCAAGCTCAAGCGAACTCGGCGTCTTGAACGACTGCGCCCGGCATCCCTGGGGATTCAGCGGGGCAAGCACATGATTGATGACGCCATCCTTTCCGGCGGCATCCATCCCCTGCAGCACGATGAGCAGAGAACGCCTCCCCTCCGAGTAGAGCTTGTACTGGAGCTCCGCAAGCTCGGCGCTGTTCGCGGCGGTCTCCTTCAGCGTCTCCTCATTCCTGTCGACGCCGAAGGTCTTGTCCGGATCGATCCTGTCGAGCCTGACCTTTTCTCCGGGCTTCACCAGAAACTCCCTGCGAAAATCCATGATTCCGGTCTCCTCCGCTGTTTTACACGTTTACGGTAATATAAGCAGGCCGGAGCCGGAATGCAAGTCACTCCCGCTCCATCCGGTAATATTTCACGGCGTCGGGGGGGCGGATGTTCGTCAGGTCGCCGCGATAGTGGCGCAGCTCGGTACGCACGTACGGATGCTTCAGAAGCTCGGCTTCGTCAAGGTCGATGCCGATTCCGGGACGCTCCGGGATGACCATCTTTCCATCGCGCACAACGAGATCCTCGTCGCACACCTCCGCCCGGAACGGGACGTCGGTCATCATCATTTCGAGGATCACAAAATTCGGCACACAGGCGGCGAGCTGCAGCGTCGCGGCGTTCGCAACCGGGCCGGACGGATTGTGCGGGCAGAAGCCGATATGGCGCGCCTCCGCCTCGGCGCCGAGCAGCCGCATCTCAAAAATGCCGCCCGCATGTGAAATATCCGGCTGGATATAATCCGAGCAGTTCAGGTCGAAGAACTGCCGGTACTCGTAACGGTTGTAAAGCCGTTCGCCCGCGGCGAGCGAGACACGCACACGTTCCTTGACCTCGCGCATGCCGGCGAGGTCGTCCGGGGGGAGCGGCTCCTCGAACCAGTAAATGTCGAACTCCTCGAGCCGCCGCCCGATCTTCACGGCGGTCGGGATGTCGAAGCGGCCATGCCCTTCGATCAGCAGAAGCACATCCTCGCCGACGGCTTCGGAGACTTTGCGCACACACTCCATCGCGGAATCGAGTTCACGCCTGCCGATCTGCTGCCACGCTTTGCCGAACGGGTCCCACTTGCAGCCGAGGAACCGGTTGCGCCTGACCTCTTCGGCCTTCGCGGCAAACTCGTCCGGCGTCTTCGCGGGAGCGAACCAGCCGTTCACATAGATCGGAACCGAATCGCGCACCCTGCCGCCGAGCAGCTGGCAGACGGGAACGCCGAGCGCCTTGCCCTTGATATCCCAGAGCGCCGTCTCGATGCCCGCGAGCGCGCTCATCAGGACCGGTCCGCCGCGCCAGTAGGCGTCACGGTAGCAGTCGTGCCGGAACGCCTCGATATTGTGCGGATCCTTGCCGATGAGCCAGTTCTCGAGATCGTGCATCGCAGCGACGACGGTCGGCTCGCGGTATTCGAGCGTCGCTTCGCCCCATCCGTGAATCCCGGCGTCCGTTTCGATTTTCACGAACACCCAGTTTGTGCGGAAACAGTTACAGATAAAAGTCTTGAGTTTTGTGATCTTCATTTTTCAACCTCCCCGGTGAAGTTTCCGAACGCCAGCAGCAACGGGTAATCCCGGACCGGCAGGTGGAGGAACTGTCTCTGCCCTTTACCGGCCGTCTCCATCATGTCCGGCGGCAGTGCATAGACTTCGCCGTCCAGCAGGTCGACCAGCACCGGGTCGCCCTCGACCCCGGCGATCTCCACTGAAACGGTCGACTCGTATCCCGCCGTCGTCAGGAGCTCAACCGGATTCCAGTAGACGAACCCGGCCCCGCCGGGCTTGCGGAAGCCGTATGTGAACAGTTCCTCTCCGGAGTCATCGTCACGCATGATGCGGGGCGAATACAGTTTGGGCAGGAACCGGAACGGCAGCGGTTCGACCGCGCACTCTTCGCGGAAGATCGCGGCGAGCGTCTGCAGCGTCCGGTACGAGGGCTTCGGCGCATACTCCCCGGTCGACCGCCCCTCCGCGTCGAATTCCGCGCCCAGGACGCCGAAGAAGCCGTAGTCGAGATAACTGCCCCGGTCGCCGACTCTGCCGTTCAGCGCTTCAATCATGTCGAGGCAGGAGAAGTAAGAGTTGATTTCGACGCCCAGCGTGAAATGGGTCAGCAGGATGCGGGCGAGAAACTTCGCCTGCCGCTCCGGCGTCCACGCTCCCTCGCGCAACGCGCCCGCGCCGCCTTCGCGCGATTGCGTGCCGGTCTCACCCTGGATGAAGGCAATCTGCGGATTGTAGCGCCGGACGAGGGCGGCGAGCCGTTCAAAATTCGCCAGGCTTGTCCGCTCGCGGGGGGTGTAGCCGTGATAGCTGAATGCGTCAAGAGAGCCCGCAGCGCCGGTTTCGAGCATATCGGTCAGCCACTGCATGTCATAGCGGCAGATGACGCCGCCGATCACCTCGGCTTCGGGATTTCCCTCCCGGATCGCCGCGGCGGTGGCTTTCGTGAATTCACCGAGCTCCGCGCCGTTCGCGCCGTGTTTCCAGCACCACCGCCCGTCGGGCTCGTTCCAGATTTCGAAGCGGGAGACGCGCCCCCGGTAACGCGCGACGGTCGCAACGACATAATCGTGCCACGCCCGCCGCTGTTTCTCCGTATGGATCGGCGGGCAGCCGACCGCGCCGAACACCTCGGCGGCGGCTTCATCGTAGACGCCGTTCCCGTAACAGAGGCAGATCCACGGCTCGAGCCCGCGTGAAACGAGGTTGTCGACGATCGAATCGAGCCATGCGAAATCATAGACCCGCTCCGCCCGTTCCGTACGCGCCCAGCCGGACTGGATCCGGATCCATCGGACGCCGAGCGCGGCGACCTTGTCATATGCCTTTTCGGGGTCGAAAACATCGCGGTCGAGCTTTTCAAAGCCGAGCCCCCAGACAGAGTTGCGCACTTCGCGGGCATGGACCGGCGCCACGGCGCCGATACGTGTCAAACCGTTCATGATACCTTCTCCCTTTGATTAAGGCGCGTAATACATACCGCCGTTGATGTTGATGGTCTCACCCGTGACATAGCCGTTGCGGAGCGGAAAAATCACCGCGTCGGCGATCTCTTCACAGCTTGCGCCGCGGTTGAGCGGAATCGCGGCGGACTCCTCGGCGTATTTCTCCTTCGTCAGCCGTTTCGCAATATTCTCGGTCATGACCATGCCGGGGGCGACGGTGTTCGCCGTGATGCCGTACGGCGCACCGTTCTCCGCGCAGGCACGGGTCAGCGCATGCATGCCGAGCTTCGAGATGCTGTAGGCGATCATGTCCGGTTCGGCGGGGCGAAAGCTGCGGACGCTCGAAATGTTCACGATCCGCCCCCAACCGCGCGGTTTCGCCTGCCCGAAAAACGCCTGTGACATAAGAAACGCCCCCTTCAGGTTGACCCGCATCACGCGGTCGAACCACTCGCCCTCGCTCATCTCGGCGGTCCGCCGCCACGGATCGAGCCGCGCATTGTTGACCAGAATATCGACGGCGCCGAGCGAGCGGAACATCTCATTGACCGCCGCCTCGTCGCCGACGTCACAGCGCGCAATGCGGACATCCGCGCCGAGCGCTTCGAGCTCCCGCTTCACCGCCTCCGCATTCGCGGAGTTATTCGCGTAATTGACGACGACCCGGCAGCCGAGCTTTGCGAGTTCGATGGCGATCACGCGGCCGAGCCCCTGCGACGCGCCCGTGACGAGGGCGCACTTCCCTGCGATTGAATCCATGTTCCTAACCTGCCGTATTGATGATTGAAACAGCTTTGCCGATATCCGAAGCGGCGCGGGAGAGGCCCTCGACGAACGCCTCCCCCCGTTCCGCATACTCATCGAACGGGATCGACCCGCCGAGCACCGCGGCGAACACCCCGTTGCGGAAGACCGGGAACGCCGCGATTCCCTGCCCGCGGCCGGGATCCGCAAACACCGCGCGCCCTTCGCGCCGGATCGCCTCGAGCTGGGGGCGGACGCCGATCCCCGGCTTCAGCAGCCCCCGGCTGTCCGGAACCGTATACGCCGGCAGCTCCTCCGCCGGCGCGAACGCCGCGAGCACAAGGCCGGTCGCCGTGTCGTAGAGATCGCGGAACGACAGCTCCGTCAGGCGTATCGCAAGGCGCGGCGACTCGTTCCGGTGGTAAAGGATGTAGCGCAGTTCCCCCTGCCGCTCGGCCAGCAGCACGGAGGCGGCGAATTCCCGGGCCGTCCCGTCCACGACCGGGCGCGCCGCCTCAAGCAGCGCGGGCCTGTAGCTGACCGCGTTCGCGAACGCCAGCGCCCGCGGCCCCGCGGCGTATCCCTCCTGCCGTGAAACCTGGATCAGGTATCCCGCATCCGCCAGCTCCCGGATGATTCGCGCGCAGGTCCCGTTGTTGATCCCGAACCGTTCAGCCAGCACCGAAATCCGCACCGGACGCGGCGACGCCAGAACGACCGTCTCCAGAATCGCAAAAGTTTTGTCAAGTACCTTTATCATTTTTATTCTTTCATAATATGAAATACAACAATCATATAATAAAACTATAATTCATATTAACAGAAAAGCAAGAGTCTCCGAAAGCAATTACGTGGAAAAATCGATTATTCCGAAATGCGGGCAACGACGGAGCTTTGCGGAACCGGGCCGAAGTCACGGCTGTCAAGCGAGACCTGCGGCGCGTCGCCGAGCAGGAAGAGCTCGCCCTCCGGAACCTCGAAGCGGTCGATCCGGGCAGAGCCCAACTCCTCGACCAACCGGTAGTAACGCATATATTCTCCGGCCTGCACAAGCACGTTGAAGCCGTCGTCGAGACGAAAGATCACAACCTCGTCGCCCGGCAGCGCGTAGACCCGCTTGAGGCAGTTCTCACTCCCGCGCCGGAACAGGACGACCTCGCCGCGGCGGAACGGCATATCCCGGCAGAATATCTGCTTTTTCCCCCGGAGGAGCTGCCCGCTGCGGTATGCGGGGGACATCGATCCGCCGCTCACAATAATCAGCCGGTACGGCGAAAGCGCGGCGGTCCCGATCAGCAGGAGGCCCGCCGCGGCGAGAATCAACAGCCGCTTCTTTTTTCTGTTCATGATGGATTCCGGTTCCTTGTCTGATGAAGTAACGATACCCCGTTATCGCGGAAACTGCAACCCTTATTGTCCGTTTTCCACCGTTATTTCGAAAAACAAACCGTTCCCTAACCGAAGGCAAACACTGCGGGGATATACTATGACAGTGACGGGGAAAAACGGAACTTTGAGAATCCCGTCATCAACTGAACCCAAAGGATTGACATGAACGGAATGAAATTCACACTGATCGAACTGCTCGCAGTTGTCGCCATCATCGCGGTCCTCGCAGCCATGCTGCTCCCCGCGCTGGCCAGAGCACAGGAACGCGGCAACCGCGCCGCCTGCCAGAACAACCTCAGACAGATCGGCCTCGGCCACCACCTCTACGTCTCAGACCATGACGGCTGGGTCCTGCCGGCCTCGATGAACAAGCATCCGGCCGCCAATGACCGCAATACGCACTGGAGCTATATCCTGAACAAGCTTTATACCGGCAACACGGAGCTCTACCGCTGCCCGACCGAGCAGACATACGCATGGGATGCGACGGAGACCAGCAGCAGCGCCTACACCAACAACATCTCCTACGGACACAGCATCCGCACTTTCGGCTATATGTACAAAGACACCACCAACGGCCCGCAGGTGAAGCTGAACTGGGTGCTGAACCATTTCCGGAAGAACCTCGTGCTGACGGCCGATTCGGTGCCGCAGCAGAATCACAACAGCGGAGGCCGCCCGTACATCAACGCCCAATATGCCGATGTTGACTCCGGCTATTGGACCAGACCGGGGCAGCTGACGCTGCAGTGGGGCGGCATCGGCGCCCGGCACAGCAAGGCGGCAAACTACCTCATGAGCGACAACAGCGTGCGCACCGTTTCGGTCGAAAAATCGAAGGCGATGTACAGAGAGCTTTTCCGGCCCTACTATAAAAGCGGCCAGTGGATCGAAAACTGAGGGAGGCCGGAATGAAGAAGAATTTCACACTGATAGAACTCCTCGTCGTGATTGCGATCATCGCGGTCCTCGCCGCCATGCTGCTCCCCGCGCTCGGCCGGGCCCGGGAAAAGGGCAAGTCGGTCAGCTGCCTCAACAATCTCAAGCAGATCGCCGTGGCGGCCTTCTCCTATTCGACCGACAACAACCAGTATTACATCACGGCGCGGCTCGTCAACGTCGCGAACCTCAAGCCCTCCCATTGGGCGACGGTGCTCAACGAGAGCTACCTGCATAATGCGAAACTGTTCGACTGCCCCTCCGAACCCAAAAGCTCGTGGACAAACGGCGGCGGATTCCAGAACAACATCTCCTACGGGCACAATATGAGGGTTTTCGGATACTCTCCGGCCCGCAGCGACAAAAACGATCCCGACATGACAACGCAGTCAAACGGCGTGGCGGTCAAGGCGGAAACCATGGCGGCGGTCACCTCCGAAGCAGGAACCACTCCGGTCATGTTCGGGGAATCGACGCCGATGGCCGAATATAACGGCGGGAATTCGCTCGGCGGCCGTCCGTACCTGAATGCACTGATCGGCCGGGAGATGCTGGACTATTACCGCGGCGAGCCGAACGACCGCTATGCGCCGCCGAGCCCGCGGCACAATGAAACCGCGAATTACGCGATGGCGGACGGCAGCGCCCGGAACCTCTCCGTCATCGAAACGGTGACGAACCACCGGGCCTGGTTCCGGCCGTACCAGAGCTACAACAGCACGATCAAAGCGTGGACATGGAAGGAATAGACCAATGAAACACAGGCTCCTCATCACCCTCTTCGCCCTGCTGGCGACGGCGCTCTCCGCCGCGGCGGAAGAGACGAAGGTAATCGGCTATAACGTACTGATCGGCTTCAACCGCGCGAGCCGGATCGAAGAGACGGCGCGCTGGATCAGGGAACAGAATCCGGATGTGGTCCTGTTCCAGGAGATCGCCCGTCAGAATTCCGACTCATTCAGCCGCCAGGCGAAGCTCTGGAACCACAGCTATGGAGCGGTCGCAAAACCGTGGCAGGATTACTCGATCGGCCTCACCTCAAAACGTCCGTTTGAAATGCTCGAGATCCGGACCGAAGGGCTGCACCACGGCTATGTCCTCGCCAAAATCGACGGCGTCTATTACATGTCGATCCACTACTCGCCGTTCAAATACGCGGTCCGCATCCGCGAGAGCGAAATCTATGCAAAGCGGCTGAAGCCTCTCATCGCCGCGGGCGAAAAGGTCATCATGATGGGCGACTTCAACAACCCTTCGCCGTATGACGCGGCCCGGGCCAACGCGAATGCGGCGGCGCTTGAGATCCGCCGCCACGAAACGCGGCCGCATATCGAGAACATCCGCGACGGCTTCTTCGATTTCCAGTGCATGACAAACCTGCTTGACGCGGGGCTCGAGGAGGTCTGCTTTTTCTGGATGAAAAAGAACAACCGCGACCCGAAAATCGGAATCCGCATCGACATGGCGTTCATCACAAAAAATCTGGAATCCAAAGTCACCGAAGCTTTCGTGGATACGCGCAGACGCGAGTTCTTCGAAACGTTGTCGGACCATTACCCGGTCATCCTGACTCTGAAGGATCTGCACAAATGAAAAAGACACTCTTCCTGCTCTCATTCGCACTTCTCCCTGCCCTCTTTGCGGCTGAAAATCTCCTGACCGTCCCGCCTGTGGAGTGGAAGCGCGATTTCCGCCCCGACAACCGCAAGGAGATATATGACGTGAAGCAGCTCGACGCCGGCGCCACCCGGATCCGCCGTTTCGCAAATTCGACCTTCGGCCGCATCTACCGGGATCTGAAGCTCAAACCCGGCGCGACCTATCGTCTCAGCTACACGCAGACGACCGAACACGGCGCACTGACGAAAATGCTCGTGATCTTCAGGGGCTCCGACGGCAAATGGCGCGAAAAAACCCGCCTCTCCTGTTTCGAGCCGCTGCTCAACGGGGAGTGGACGACCGGAACAATGACATTCACCGTCCCGGAGGACGCCGTCGAAACCCGGATCGACTTCCGGATCGACTCATTCGGAACCGTGGACCTGAAGGGCCCCTGCCTCGCCGAGCTCACCCCGGCGGAAGCCGAAGCGTACCGGAAGAGCATCGAAGTCAAGCCGTTCCGGCCCGGAACCGGAGGCGACCATGCGCTCGTTCCCGGCAAATATTACAAAGTCCGCTTCGACGGGCGCGCAGCCGGGGACGGGACGGGGACAGTGAAACTGGTCTTCCACTCCCCCGACGGCGGCTTCATCCGGGATGGGCACATCACCTTCTATCTGCGCGGCGGGGAGAAGAAGGCGTTCTCCGAAATCATCGCCGTCTCCGACAACGCCGACGGCGCGCGGATTTCAATCGACGGGGCAGACGTAACGGGCCTCGCCCTCGAACCGATCGAGGTGAAATGATATGAAAGCGCTGCATCTGATTTCCGCGGCCTGCGCCGCGCTGCTGACGGCCTCGGCCCTTGCCGCCGAAGCCGCGAAACCGAAATACATCTTCCTCTTCATCGGCGACGGGATGGGGAGCGCCCAGGTCGGCCTCGCATCGGAATACGCGGGCAAACCGCTGGTCTTTGAGGGTTTCCGGGATGTCGGGCTGACCGCCACCCGCTCGCAGGACCATTACATCACCGACTCGGCGGCGGCCGGAACCGCCCTCGCATCGGGCCGGAAAACCCATTCCGGCATGATCGGCCGGACGCCGGAAGGAGCCCGTATCCCCTCATATGTCGAAACCGCACAGGCAAAGGGACGCAAAATCGGCGTCGTCACGAGCGTGAGCCTCGACCACGCGACCCCGGCGGCTTTTTACGCGAGTGTCCCGTCGCGGTCGGATTACTACGACATCGCCGTACAGATGGGAAAAAGCAACATCGACTATCTCGCGGGAGGGGGGCTCCTGCAGCCGCGCGGTAAAAAAGGCGGCCGCCCCGATGCATACGGGCTCGCGGAGGCGAACGGTTACGGCATCGTCCGCACACTCGATGCGTTTCGCGCCCTGAAGACCGGAGCGGGCAAAACCATCGCCGTCTCCCCGAAGCCGAACAGAACCGCGAGTCTGCCCTATGCGATCGACCGGGTCGAAGGCGTTCCGACCCTCGCGGAATACACTGCGAAAGGCATCGAGCTGCTCGACAATCCGAACGGTTTCTTCCTGATGGTCGAAGGCGGCATGATCGACTGGGCGTGCCATGCGAACGATGCGGCGACCGCGCTGCATGAGACGCTGGCGTTCCGCGACGCGATCCGCGAAGCGGTCCGGTTCGCGGACGCGCATCCGGGAGAGAGCCTGATCGTCATCACGGCCGACCACGAAACCGGCGGCCTCGGGCTCGGGGAACGCACGCTGCCCTACGGCAGCCGGTTCGGTCTGCTCGACAGCCAGAAAGCATCGTTCCAGAGCTTCTCGGATGAGCTGGCCGCGCTGAAGAAGCAAAAAGACCTGTCGTTCGATGACGTGATGCGGCTCGTGTCGGAACGGTTCGGGCTGCTCCCCGCGGGAGATTCCCCCCTCGCCCTGACCGGGGATGAGCTTCAGGAGCTCAGGACCGCCTTTGACGCGTCGATGAACCCGGCCGCCGGAACCGGAACACGCTACGGCGGTTATGAACCGCTCGCCGTGGCGGCAACGCGGATCCTCGCGGCGAAGGCGGGGCTCGGCTGGACGACCTTCGCCCACACGGCTTCGCCGGTCATGACGCTCGCATATGGAACGAATGCCGGGCTCTTCCGCAGCTTTTACGACAACACGCACATCGCCGAACTGATCCGGTCGATGCTGTAAAAGACAAGAGGAAACGAACTCCGGGGCAGAGAACTGCACATATACACTAATTTCAATCAAATTGTATATATGCTGTTGCATTTTCCGTTCATTTCCGGTATAATATTCACCGAAAGGAACGATTGAAGATGCTCCAACCCGGTTTCACAATCAGGCAGGACAAGAGTGCAAAATACCTGCAGCTGGCGGAATGGTTCGCCGGGCGGATCCGCTCCGGCGAATTCGCACCGGGGGAACGGCTGCCGAGCAGCCGGAAACTCGCGAGCCAGCTGAAGCTCTCCGCCATCACAATCACCGCCGCGATGGACGAACTGATCCGCCGCAGGCTCATCGTGCGCCGCCGCGGTTCCGGAACCTTCGTAACGAGCGATCCGTTTGAGCTGAACCGCCGGATCCGTATCGGGTTCTTCGCGCTGTTCTACAACTCCTCCTGCTACGTCCAGGAGATGCTCTGTTCGCTCTGGATGTTCAGCAAAACCAACCGCTGCGACCTCATCCCGGTCTTCCGCGAGGCCGGGGAGATCGAAGAAGCAGTGGCGGAATACGGGCTCGACGGGGTCCTGATCTTCAACAGCAACGAGATTCCGCCGGAACTTGTGAAGCACCTGCGGGCAAAGGGAACCCCGGCGCTGCTGCTGAGTTCGGTTCAGAAGGGAGCCTCCGAGTTCAGCATCGGTTACTCCAACGAACGGATCATCGAAGACGCCGTTGATCATCTTGCAAGCCTCGGCCACCGGAGAATCGGCTTCCTCGTCGTAAGCCTCAACTCGCTTCCGAGCACGGAGCGTTACAACAGCTTCATGGCGGCGATGTGGAAACGGCAGCTGCCGGTCAATCCCGCCTGGACCGTAACCGACGCAACGCGGGAACGGCTCGGCGGATACTTCTCCGCCCCGGAACGTCCGACAGCGGTAATCATCGGCAACCGCCTCCTCGCCCGCGATGTCTGCGAAACCCTGACGGCACTCGGCATTGCCGTACCGCGCGAGCTCTCCATATTCTGCATCGACGAACCCGATCACCCTGAGCGGCTTTCACCGAAGCTCTCGCTGTTCCGGATCGACGTGCAGGGGTTCTGCCGCCAGGGCGCGCAATCCCTCCTGCGGCAGATCAGGAACGAGCCCCCGCTTCATTCCGAAGAGCGGAATTATGAATTCGTCGACGCAGGCTCCTGTGCGCCTCCCCCGCAAAATTGATCCTTCAACATAAGTCCGGAGAGTTATCATGAAGAAACCGTATGCATTCACCCTGATCGAGCTTCTCGTCGTGATCGCGATCATCGCGATCCTCGCCTCCATGCTGCTGCCCGCGCTGAACCGGGCGCGCGAACGCGGCAAGGCGGCAACCTGCCTCAACAATATCAAATCTCTGATGCTGGCCGAGCTGCAATACGCGGACTCATACCAGGATTACACGGTCCCGCTCATGTGCGACAACTATTCCGTACAGTGGTACAAGAACATGGAGCTTTACAAGCTGATCGGAGCAGCTCCGGGATCGAAGGATCTCTATTCGGCCAACTACCCCTCCACCAAAGGAAAACTCTGCCCGAGCCTGCCCGGCAGGCTCGATAACGCGCTGTGGACCTACGGCATGAACCAATCCGGCTTCACGGACCGGACCGATCCAATTGTTTATCCGGCCGCCTATAAACTCACACAGGTACGCAGCCCGTCACGGCGCTTCCTCCATATCGACACCAGCCGGCAATACCGGGTCGAAACGAATACAATCAACAACGGGCAGTGGAACGTCTTCCGGGCTTCTGCGGCGCCGGCCAAATATCTCGATCCGGGCACGGACTCCGGCGGCGTCTTTTACGGCCACAACCGTCGCGCCAGCGTCGGCTTCTTCGACGGACATTGCGCGCAATTGACCAGCGGGGAGGTCATTCCGCACGGAACCGGCGGGCGGCAGGACGACATCTTCAACGCTCACGACATTCTCAAGTGAGGAGAAGGCCATGAAGTCAAAGACCGTTCTCGCTCTGTTCGCCGCTGCGGCAGGCGCCACACTCCATGCCGCGGGACTCCCGACAATCCCGGCGGAGTTCATTCCGACGGCGGAACAGCTTTCGGAGCGTCCGATGGCGGCGCGGGCCCTCGATGAGCTGCGCGGCAGGCGGAAAGCCCTGCTGAAGCAGCCGCCGATCAGCGTAACCCTCAACAAGCGGCTGCCGTCGCCCGGAGGCGATCCGCGCGACTTCACCAGCTGCGGCCCCTACTGGTGGCCCGATCCCGCACGGCCGGACGGGCTCCCGTATATCCGGCGCGACGGCGAATTCAATCCCGACTTCAAAGCGTATGATCAGATCAGGATCAACGATATGAGCAAATGGGTGACGGCGGGCGCGCTGCTCTGGCACTTCGACCGCGATGAGGCCGCCGCTGCGAAGGCCGTCGAACTCGCCCGCATCTTCTTCATAGATGAGGCGACCCGGATGAACCCGCATATGAGATATGCGCAGGCGATCCCCGGGCGAACCGGCGGGCGCGTCGAGGGAATCATCGACACGATCCCCCTTGCCGACCTTGTGAACATGTTCGTCCTGCTGAAAGACGCTCCCGCCATGAAGCCGGAGTATTACCGCGCCCTGCAGCAGTGGTTCGAAAGCTACACCCGCTGGCTGCTGACCGACCGGATGGCCCGGCAGGATTTTGGAAGGAAGCAGAATCACGGCCTCTCCTACCACGCCCAGATCATCGCATACGCGAGCTTCTGCGGCAACGGGAAGCTCGCGGCGGAACATCTGGAAATCATGCGCGGCCTGATCGTGAACGCCGTCGACGAACGGGGGTTTCTGCCGGAGGAGACTGTCCGCACCCGCTCGTGGCACTATTCGGCTTTCGCGCTTCAGATGATCTTCCGCGCAGCCGGGGCGGGACGGGCCCGGGGCGCCGACCTGCTCGACCCGGCCTCGGCAAGTGGACAGGCGGTCCGCCGCGCGGTCGACCGGATGCTCGGCTGCTGGCTGGACCCGGCAGACAGATGGCCCTATCCCGTGCCGGACGGCCCGCCGGAGCCGGCCGCTTTCGGCAATGTCGTCCTCCAGTACCACGCCTGGACCGGTTCGGAAGCGGCGCGGCGCGCACTCGAAAAGCTGCCGGAGCCGAAGCTTACACCGGTGAACCGGATCCTCTTCGCTCCCGCCGCCTTCCCGGAAAAATGAACAGATTGTGGAAAAATTCCGGATGCTGTTTGAATTTCTCCCCTTCCGGCAATATTGTATACAATCAGTCATCAAGGAGGATCAAATGACCGGAAAATTCACACTTTCAATTCTGGCGGCGGCCGCGCTCACGTTCGGAGCGGCGGGGAAGGAGATCAAGCTTCTGACCATCGGCAACAGCTTTGCGGACAGCGCGTTCCGCTACCTGCCGCAGGTAGCGGAGTCGGCCGGCGACAAAATCATCATGGAGCGCGCGAACATCGGCGGCTGCCCGCTCAACAAGCATTGGGACCTCGTCGAGAAAGCAGAAAAAAATCCAAGTCAGAAAACCTATGTCCAATACAGAAACACCCCGAAGGAAGAGCACTTCACGCTCAAAGAAAAGCTTCAGGCGCGGCCGTGGGATTTCGTGACGATCCAGCAGGCGAGCCACCTTTCGTGGAAGCCGGAGAGCTACCAGCCCTACGCGAAGAACCTGCAGGAGTACGTGAAGAAATACGCCCCGGACGCAGAGCTCGTCATGCAGCAGACCTGGGCCTACCGCTTCGACGACAACCGGTACCGGAGCTGGAAGATCGACCAGCAGAAGATGTTCGAGGAGCTTGTCAAGGCGTATGACAAGGCCGCGTCCGAGCTCGGAATCCGCCTGATCCCGACCGGCGAAGCCGTGCAGCTCGCCCGCGAAACCCAGGCGGTCAAATATGTCCCGTATGACACCGAGGCAGTGAAAAGCCTCAAGTATCCCGACAAGCTGCCGTCGGAAGCCGGTTCGTTCGCGGGCGGCATGTACTGGCGGAAAGAGAAGGACAGGAAAACCGGCGAAACCCGCTGGATTCTCAAAAACGACCCGGCTCACCTGAATCGGCGCGGCGAATACCTGCAGGCCTGCCTCTGGTACGGCTTCTTCTTCGACAAGCCGACCTCGGAGATCAAGTTCGTTCCGAAGGAAGTCACGCCTGAAGATGCAGCCTTCCTGCGCGACGTCGCCCAGAAGGCGCTCGACGCCCGCAAAGCCAGAAAGTAACCGCACGCAAACCGTAATTCCCCGCCCTCCCTGTGCCCGACAGCCCGGGAGGGCGTTTCTTTTCCGGAAAAACAGAGTATTCCGGGAAAAAACAGTTTTTTTTCCGGAAAGCTATTGCATTTCGCGAAAACATCAGGTATAATTATTAATGCAAAAACGTTTTTGCAAGAATATCGTTTTTTACGCCGCAGCGAATCGTTTTTTACAAGAATTCCGCAATGTTGGAGTTTTCGAGCCGAATTTATTTTTTTTACGATAATTGCAAAAACGTTTTTGCAAAAAAAGAGAGAATCGACCGATGCCGGGGAAACAGCAGATCACTTTGAATGACATTGCCGCGCAAAGCGGCGTCGCCGTCTCCACCGTTTCGGCGGCGCTGAGCGGAACGGGGCGGGTCGGCCGTGAAACGCAGGCGCGGATACTTGAAATCGCCGCCCGGATGAACTACCGCCCCAATGTCGCCGCGCAGCTGCTCAAGCGGAACCGCCGCAGGGATATCGGGCTCATCGTCAGCAACAAGGGGCGGGAATTCGGGCAGTCGGACTTTTTCCTGCCGGTCCTGTCCGCCTATATGAACCTGTGCAACGACCGCGGAATCCGCTGCCAGACGGAATTCCATGACTATGAGGCGAAGGCGGATATGCTGCCCTCTCTCTTCACAAACGGCCTCGCGGGCGGCCTTCTCTTCAGCGGGCATCTGCCGTCCGCCGTCCGGGCGTTCGTGGACTCCTCGCCGCAGCTGCCGGTGGTCGCGATCGAAGAGGAGGCGCCTTATGCCGTGGTTTCCGATGTGTATGCGGGAGTTCGGAACACGCTCGGGCGGCTGGCCGCGCGGGGAGTCAGGCGGGTCGGCCTGTTCACCGGACCGCATAAGTTCCGGCTCCAGAAGGAGGCATTCGACGGCTTCGAGGCCGCCGCCGCCGAATTCGGTCTGGATACAAACGAAGGCCGCTGGATCATACCTTTTGAGTACATGCCGGGACGCCTTGCCGTTGATTTCGCCGTCGAGGCAGGAAAGCGCCTGCTGTGCGCGCCGCACCGCCCCGAAGCGCTCCTGATTCCGGACGGACGCCTCTGCCGGGGAGTCATTCATGCCGCGTCCCTCTGCAAAGTGGACATTCCCCGCGAGCTGGCAGTGATCGCACTGTTTTCGGATGCCGAGGCCGAATCCTCCTGGCCCGCCCTGACCACTATCTCGCGCAATGTGGGGCAGACTGTCCGGGAAGCGTATGCGCTGCTCGAACAGCGCATGGCCGGAACATTTCCGGAGCATCCCCGGCTGGTCATTCCGGTCCGGCTCGTCGAACGGGAAACAACCTGCGGACTGGCGGCGAAGTGACCTCCGCAGCATATCAGGAAAGGATTCTCCATGTATACCTTTGAAGACCAGATCGAATTCGCTTATCCTCCCCGGCTGATGTTCCGCGCCGAAGCGCCCTTCCTGATCGGGCGCGAACCCACGCTGCGCCGCATGCCGGATGGGACGCTGATCTCATTCCTCTACGGGCGCGGCCCCGGGGAACCCCATCCCGACAATGTTGCTGCAATGATCCGCAGCGAGGACGACGGCGAAAGCTGGAGCAAACCGGAAATCGTGTTCGAACACCCCGTCCGGCAGACCTGGGGGACAGAGATCTTCACGGAAACGGAGCGGCCTTTCGCCGTATTCCACACCTACAATTACTCGAACGTCTTTTGCGAACTGCGCTGCTTCGTCTCCCACACCCCGGACAGCGGCCGCACCTGGAGTGAACCGGTGAGCTTTCCCGGCGTCCCCCCGAACTTCTCCTGCCGCCAGGGGCGCGTGCTGAGCGACGGAAGCTGGCTGTTTCCGATCTACTGGGTCGAGCAGCGCGGCGGCTGGGACTCGTACGGTTACTGCGTCCGCCACCGCAGCGGCGATGACAGATACACGCCGCCGGAGGATGCATTCAAGGTACACCGTTATCGCCGGAAGGGAGCGGATATCCAGGAATGGGAACTCCGGAGCAGGCCGGACGGATTCGCCGCCTGGCGCTATGTCTCCGGCGTCGTGCGCTCGACGGACGGAGGCAGGAGCTACACGCTGCACGGCTGCATCTCGCCCTCCGCCGGCTACCACGCCTGGGAGCCGGACGTGATCGAGCTGGAACCGGGGCATCTGAAAATGTACATCCGCTGCGAAAGCCCGGAGGCCGTCCTCTACGAGAGCGACAGCTTCGATTACGGCCGTACGTGGACCCCTCCCGCCGCGACGGACATCCCGAATCCGGGGACTAAGTTCACGCTGTTCAAAATCCGCGGCAGGGTCGTCCTCGTGAACAACGTCTGCACACCGGAACACAGGCTGCGGGACCGGCTCGAGCTCTGGGTCAGCGACGACGGCTGCCGCAGCTGGGCGCGCCGGATTCCGCTGGCGTCCAAGCTGGTGCATAATCCGGCCTATCTGAAAAATGTAACCTATCCGCATGGATTTGCCGATGAAAAGTCCGGACAGCTCTATCTGTCGATCGACTCCGGCCAGGCGTTTTTCCTGTTGAAAATTCCGTTCGATCAATTTCTCACCCCTGCAAAGGAACATTCACGATGAACCGGATACTGCTCCTCTTTTCCCTGTTTTGCTCTGTCGGGCTCTGTGCCGCCGACGTCCGCGACTTCGGCGCGAAAGGCGACGGCGTGACCGATGATTACCCCGCCATCCAGAGGGCCGTAGACACCCTGTCGAAGCGCATCCGCTACCAGCGCTTCCGGCAGGACAAGGGCTGGTACAGCGGATCGACGGAAGCTCCGGTGGAGGAGCTGAAATTCCCCGCCGGCACCTACCGGATCAGCCGCACCGTCGTCGCCGACGGGTCGATCGCGTGGCGCGGCGAGCCGGGAAAAACCGTAATCATCCAGAGCGACCCCGAAGCGGACCTGGTCTACTGCCGCATCTACCGGCGGATTCTGCTGAACGACCTGCAGTTCGAGGGCGGCAACCGGCAGCTCCATATCTGGAGCCGCAACTGGAACGCGAGCTCGGTCTTCATCAACCGCTGTGTTTTCCGGAAGGCTTCCGGAGCGGCGATCGAAAATCTCTCCCGCCAGAAGACGAAGTCTCCGGAGGTCATGTTTTCCAAAAAGGCGGTCGAGATGATCGAGCCCTGTGAAGTATCGCGGGATGAAACGGGGATGCCGGTGCTCAGAAGCAACGACCTCTCCGGCAGCACGGACTGGTATTCCAGCAATCTCATCGATGTGCGCGACAGCTGGTTCGACCGCTGCGGCCGCGCATGGGTCCTCGACAACGACGGCGCGATGTTCACCGACTGCCGCATCACGGTTGATCCCGGGTCGGAGGGGCCGGTCATCGTTGCCGGAGCCGGCCCGGCCCCGAACATGATGACGATCCACAACCTGCACGCGGAAGCGCCGGAAACCGGGAAAAACCAGTACTGGTTTCAAAATGACGGCTTCTACCTGATCTGCCGGAACAGCCGTTTCGACTCGAAACGCCCCATGCTGCTGGTCAACCAGGATACGCAGCGGAGCCTGTACCATCCGCTCGCGGGTTCGCTTCTGATCGACCGCTGCTCCTTCCGTGCCGCCGGAAATCCCTCCGGAGCCGTAATCGAAGTGAACCGCCTGCCGAACATCCTGAAATTCACGGACAACACCGAGCTTTCCGGCACGGAGGCGGCACTGTTCAAATGGAACGTCACTCCGACCGAACAGCTGCTGCGGGAGGATTCGTTCCGCGGGACGCATAAGGGGACACCGTGGGATCTCTCCATCAAATACAGCTTCCTGATCGCAGGGAACCGTAATATTCAGGACAACCTGCCGCCGCAGCTGAAGCCGTGGAGCATCCCCGACTCCGCGGCGCTGCACTGCGAGTTTCCGCGCCTGGAAGCGCCCGCATCCCCTTTTTCCGGCGAGCTTTCCGCCGCGGAGTATGGGGTTCGCGCCGACGGAACGCATGACGACGCTCCCGCGCTTCGCCGCGCCGTTGCGGAAGCCGCCCGGCAGCGCAGGACCCTGCTGCTGCCCTCCGGCACGATTCACCTCGGCTCCACCGTGGAGCTGCCGCCGGAGTGTTCGCTGCGCGGGGAAGGAATGCCGGTCATCGCGGGGCGTGCGGAACAGGATTACGACCTCTTTCACACGCCCGCCGTCGGCGATATCCGTCTGGAGGGGCTGATTTTGCGTTGCGGAGACCGTCTTTTTGACGGTGTCATTACGGACGAGTCCGGATTCCTGCAGGTGAAGAATTGTGTTTTCTACGATTCCGGGCCGGTTTCGTTCCGGATCCGCAACCGCTCCGCCGAGGTGAAAAACAGCCGGTTCCGGGTGGAACTCGCCGGCAGCCTGTGGAATGGTTCCGGCGCCATCGAGACGGATGCGGCCATGACGTCGGGAAGCAACCTCTGGCTTGCCAACAACTACTTCATGGACGATCAGGCGATGGTCACGGTCAACGGCGGCAGGCTGGTGCTCTCGGGCGGGATCTACGTCCCGTACAAGTCGAAGGGGATCAGGCGGAAAAACCACCTCACCGGAGAAGAAAAGATCTGGGAGCTGGGGCGCAATCCGCGCTGGATCGACAACAACGGCGGAGAGGTGTGGACAATCGACTGCCGGTTCGGCGGCGAGGCGGGCGGCTACTGCCCGGTCCGCAACCGGCTTCCCGGCGGAAGGGTCCATATGGAAGGCGGCCTTGCCCGCTTCACCTATCCGCATACGGAGCATTGCATCCTCTATCTTGAGGCCCCGGCGGCGGAGGCGAGCCTGATCGCAATCGGCGGCTATCCGGTTTCGCAGTTGCTCGGAGTTCCGCAGAAGGCCGTGCTCGCGGCGCCGGGCGTTGATCCCGGACAGGTGGAAAAAGCCGGAGTCATGGCCCCGTAATCATATCGTGAATATCCCAACAGGAAAGGCCCGGAATATGGAAAAACAGTTTGACCGGTTTCTGAAGAAACGCAGATTCACCCTCATAGAACTCCTCGTTGTAATTGCGATCATCGCCGTTCTCGCGGCAATGCTGCTGCCTGCGCTGCAGCGGGCCAGAAGCAGCGCGGGGGCGGCCAAGTGCCTCGGCAATATCCGCCAGCTCGGTTTTGCAATTGCGATCTACCAGAGCGATGCGAACAATACCGCCATGCCGTGGACAATGGTTCCCGAGGGGGACACGAGCTACCGGAACGCAATCTGGGCATACTGGTTGGTTGCCGGCAACTATCTGGCATCACCCGCGGTCTGCCTCTGTCCGAATGTCATGCCGAACACGGACGGCAGACACAATGCGTTCACGGCCCCGGAGAAGCGCCTCCAATCCTCCGCCTATGAATTCATCAGTTACGGATACAATCCCTATGTCGGCAGCGCGCACTGGAGCGGCTCCGCGATGACGGTCCGGCAGCCGCTGCCCAAGCTGTCGTGGATCAGAACCCCGTCGGAGAAGGTCATGCTGGTGGATACGGACTATGTTCCCGGGCTTCAGTACTCCGGCGGCGGCTATTACTATCTCTCCCTGAAACGGGACAATGTTTATTCGTCATGGATCTCCGAGCGTCACGGCGGCAGCGGGAACACGCTTTTTCTCGACGGCCATGCGGCGGCGGTCCGGTCGCCGTTCCCGCTCTTCTGCGCCAACAACACTCAGCTCAGGAAATACATCTATCTCCGCCAATAGGCGTACCGGTATGTGAGTAAATTGGTTTTATCCAAGAAACGGACATGGAATTAATATCCGGCACGCATCCAAACACGAAAGGTGCCTTCTCTTCCTGAATTGCTTTTTGCGGGATATTTTGCCCATTCATCGTGCATACCATATCGCTTTATCAAGTTATAAATTTAAAATGACATCAGGAAGGCAGGGGATATTTCCACCGTATGCACAAGTGGCAGGAGAAAGAAACTGAATCAAAACCACCGGCTGAGCCGGTGGTATGCACCACGCCTGCAAGGCGATATTGCCGGCAGCCCGACACGGGCTCCGAAAAAATTCGCCAATTGCAACTTTTTCACAGGCCGCCGCTAAAGCGGCCTCATGCCTTATCTTTCAAAAATGCTTTTGTCACAATAACCAGCCGGCTTCTTTTCTCTTCGGTTATTTTCGTACCTGTTCATTCTTGCTACCTGTAAACGGGTCTATATACTCTTTGAACGTTATTGCCCCGAACTTTAATCAGCTTGCACAGCATACCGATTCTTTTAGGAACAGATTTTGAACGATTTCCGGTTTCTGCTGAATGCGTCTCATGAACGCCCCTGCGTTGTTCTCGCCTTTTCGCCTGCTTCCGTTGAACAATTACCGGATATTCTTCCGCTAACCCCCTTCAAAGGTACTATATCCACATGACTCTTCCAATACAAACGTTCAGGTGGTGAAATAAAAAAGAAGAACATCTGCGAGGGTAAGCCTGAGACTGATGGGTAGTCTCGATGCCGTGGCTTTTTTCGCAGATGTTCAAAAGTTTTCGGAATATCCCTCTCGATTGGACACTACTTTTGCTTTTTAGCAAAAGTCAAATTATCAATACACCAATCGATAATTGAAATTCTTATAGTTTCGGCAACTAAATGGCGTGCGTGTTTACGAAGTCACAAGCTCAAGTGATGCAACACGTTTAATTGCCGAAGCAATAATTTACAGGGATTTACTTTCCTTTTGATACTTTTTGCTTTATCAGAGAAGTTAAAAACTTTTGCCATTCCTCATGTGTTTTCTTATTTGTCAATAACGTGTCAACAATAGGACAAGCTATGGTTTTGAGTTCTTCTGAAGAAAATGTTTCTAGATGCCATTTTTGAAATCTGTTCAAATCGCAACGAAGTGATATCAAATTTCTCATTTTCCTATGGTATTCTCGTCTTTCATTATTCGTTTTTAACATCTCTTCATATTTCTTGCGAATTTCCGGTTCACGGATTGATGCAGGAGATATGCCGCTGGGATACTTGTCTCCAGGCGGAGAAATGTTCATAAACACCATTTCATCAGGATTATAATCCGTCAACAGTTCGTTTATCCTGGCAATCAGGGCAAAACGGAGAATCACAGCCAGAGGATCAATTCCTGTCCCGGTTCGTTTTCTACTCACAAAATCAGAAAGTCTGTCAGAAAGCGCAATATCGTCTTTACGTGAATCATGAGCAGAAACCGCAGTGATCTGACTGAGTATTTCTTTGAACTCGGCTATTTCCTGTTGATTCTTCTTATCTTCGGATTGCTGATTTATAATTTTCTGTACAATATTCGGGGTGGATTCACTTTCTCCCCAGCATAAAAAACAAGAAAATGATATGGAAACAATGTATAACGCTTTAATCATATTCATAAAACCTCAGTTATTGATAATCCGTGGTGGGATCACTTGCCTTGCGAGAAAACGACACCCCGTTTTTACTGATTCTCATTGAACCATCAGCGCCAGAAAGAGCCATATGATGAATCAGAACCGTGAATACCGTGCCGGAAGATGACTCCTTCTTTACTCTGAACTTAACAGGAATATACCAGGTAAATTGTCCATCGGTAAATGTCGGACCTGTGAAATCCGCTCCGCTCCACACGGTATCAGGAGCTACATATGTCCCTTTACCCGGCCAAGTATTATCACTCGCTTCCTCCCACGCTCTGAGTTCATGCATTTGCCCCTGAGCACTTGTAAAACAGCCGGAAGTAATAGCTGGAGCCTCCTGTTCCTGAATTTCAACCTCAGAAAACGAAACATCATCAGGACGTAAATACACGGCCCCAATAAAACCGCAAGATGCCGTCCCTGTAATATGTTTTACCTGAGTGTTGGGAAATTGCTCCATGTAAATTGACGATGGTGCAACAACAGAAAAAGTTTCTGAAAGCTTGCATTCCCCTATCTGCACGGAGACTTCTATGCTTGCCGCCTTTGTTGTTGCTTTCAAGGGCAGAATCGAAAACTTAACTTTTTCTCCAATACCCAACTTAGTTCTTTTTCTATCGAGTGGAGTTTTAGCAATTGTTTCATGTGCAAGCTCTAAAACCAAAACCTTGATCGCTACGGTGTTCCCGCAGGAGGCGGAAATGGTGTAGCTGCCGGCCGTATCCAATGCCAGGACGTATTTGACCGGATCTTTGGAATCCACCGCTCCGCCGGAACCGCTCCAGATTGGATATTTGGTTTCTCCATCCACGGGCCACTCCGCACCCGGCGCCGGTGTCGCCGTAATCGCCGACGTTCCTTTTTCCTTCTTCTCCACGTACAGCACCGGAATCTTCTCCGCCCCGTTCGTCGTGCTTTCCACCTCTCCGGCGGCGACCGGGTTGGTCGTTCAGCCCCTTGAAAAATACTATATCCGCATGATTCTTCAAATACAAACGTTCAAGCGGTGAAATAAAAAGAAGAACA
>JABLYX010000094.1 GCA_018265615.1 Lentisphaeria bacterium | reverse complement strand
GATTTCATGAAGATCATCTCGCTCGCGCCGGAGGTGCTTTAATGAAAAAATATCATGTCAAAAAGGGCGACAAAGTTGTGGTGAACTCCGGCAACTTCAAAGGAGAAGAGGCGACAATCGCCGCGATCCTCACGAAGAAAGACCGGGTTGTTCTCTCGTTCACGTCCAGCAAGGATCGCGCGATCGGCAAGCGGACGATCAAGAAGAGCAAGCTCAATCCGAACGGCGGAATGATCGAGCGTTCGGTGTCTGTGCATGTCTCGAACGTCAATCCCGTTGCCGCGGACAAGACGGAGTAGTGAAAAATGCCTGATATGAAGAAAAAATACAACGAGGAAGTCCGCAGTGCTCTCCAGGCCAAACTCGGCCTGAAGAATGTGATGCAGATTCCGAAGCTCGAGAAGATCGTGATCTCGACCGGCATCGGTTCGGATGCCGAGCGCGATGCGTTTACCGAGGCGAAGAAGCATATCGCCGCGATGACCGGCCAGCAGCCGGTGATCACGAAGGCGCGCAAGAACGTTTCGAACTTCAAGTTGCGTATCGGCATGCCGGTCGGCGTGATGGTCACGCTGCGCGGCAACCGGATGTATGAATTCCTCGACCGTTTCGTTCACAACGCGATGCCGCGTGTGCGCGACTTCCGCGGAATTCCGAAGACCGGATTCGACGGTGTCGGCAACTACAACCTCGGCGTGACGGATGTTTCGGTATTTACCGAAGTCGATGCGGACAAGCTGAAATACCCGCTCGGCGTGAACCTGACGTTCGTCACGACTGCGAAGGACGACGGTGCGGCGCGTGAACTTCTGAAGATGTTGGAAGTTCCGTTCGAGGAATAAAGGAAGGATTGCATCATGGCGAAACTTAGTTTGATGGTGAAAGCCGAACGCGGGAGCAAGTTCCCGGTGCGGAACTACACGCGCTGCAAGGCGTGCGGACGTTCCCGTGCATATATCGGCAAATTCCAGCTCTGCCGTATCTGTTTCCGCGAACTGGCCTCCAAGGGTCAGATTCCGGGTGTGACCAAGGCCAGCTGGTAAGGGAGGAACATACAAATGAGCATGCAAGATCCCATTGCTGATATGCTGACCCGGATCCGTAACGCGGGTTCCGCGGGGCTGAAGAAGGTCGAGATGCCGAGCTCGCAGGAGAAGGCGGCCATCGCGAAGGTTCTGAAGGAAGAAGGATACATCAGTGACTTCGCGATCAGCGAAGACGGCGTGAAGCGTCAGCTGACGGTCGAGCTGAAGTATGCGAACGGCAAGTCCGTGATCGAAGGCATCGAGCGCGTGAGCAAGCCCTCCTGCCGCGTCCACTGCGGCAGCCGGGAGATTCCGCGGGTCCGCAACGGACTCGGCACGGTGATCCTGACCACTCCTTCGGGGGTGCTTTCGGGCCGTGCCGCGGCCAAAGCGAACGTTGGCGGTGAAATTCTCTGCTACGTCTGGTAATTAAAGAACAGGAATTTAAAATATGTCTCGAATTGGCAATAAAGCGATTGCGATTCCTTCCGGTGTGAAGGTCGCTGTCGACGCTGCCGGAGTGACGGTCGAAGGCAAATCGAAGCTTTCGATGCCGCTCCCGCCGTTTGTCGCGGTCGAGGTCAAGGACGGCAGCGTCCATGTCTCGATGGCTTCCGACGACCGCAAGGCGAGCGCGATGCAGGGGTTGACCCGCAGTTTGATCAATAACATGGTCATCGGCGTGACGACCGGCTTCAAAAAAGAGCTCCAGATCGTCGGCGTCGGCTACAAGGCGCAGCTCACCGGCAAGAAGCTGGTGCTGAACCTCGGTTATTCGCACACGATCGAGTATCCTGTTCCGGATACGGTCAAAGTGGTTGTCGAGGGCGCTAAGATCACGGTCGAGGGCGCGGACAAGCAGGCGGTCGGCGAAGTCACCGCCGAGATCCGCCGTTTCCGTCCGCCCGAACCCTACAAGGGCAAAGGCATTCGTTATTCCGACGAGCGGATCATCCTCAAAGAAGGAAAATCCGTGGGTTAACCCCGGGTTTAAGGAGCTTATAACATGGCTGTCAAAGATAGAAAAACAATGCGTGCGCGCCGTCATCTCCGGATTCGTAAAAAGATTTCCGGCACCGCGGCCCGTCCGAGATTTTGTGTCAGCATTACCGCCAATCACATCTACTGTCAGTTCATCGACGATGTGAACGGGATTACGCTGGCGGTTACTTCGAGTCTCGACCCGAAGTTCAAGGCCGAGAACGCGAAGCCGAACATGGCCGGCGCGGTTCTGCTCGGGAAGCTCGCGGCGGAAGCGGCGAAAGCCGCGAACGTCACGGAAGTCGTCTTCGACCGTTCCGGATACAACTATCACGGTCGGATGAAGGCGATTGCCGAGACTGCCCGCGAAAACGGACTCAAGTTCTAGGAGAAGTCTCATGGCGAAACGTGATAATTTCAATGAAGCGGCCCAGAGCGAATTTGACGAGAACGTCATTTCGATCAACCGCAGTGCGAAAGTCGTCAAGGGCGGCAAGAACTTCAGTTTCGGCGCCCTCGTTGTGGTCGGCGACCACAAGGGCCGGGTCGGCTACGGCTACGGCAAGGCGAACGAAGTCTCCGATGCGATCCGCAAGGGCGGCGAAGCTGCCCGGCGCAATCTCGTGACCGTTCCGATGAACGGCCAGACCCTGCCGCATGAGATCGAAGTCAAATTCGGCGGAGCGCGGGTTCTGCTGCGTCCGGCTTCCTCTGGCACCGGCCTCATCGCCGGCGGCGCGGTCCGCGCGATCCTCGAGCTTGCGGGCGTCAAAGACGTCCTTGCGAAGTCGCTCGGCGCCGCGAATGCGGCGAACGTGGCGAAAGCGACCTTCAAGGCGATCTCGCAGCTTTCGAGCCGCGAGGAAGTCTATGCGCGCCGCGGCATTCCGATGCCGCAGGCTGCTCAGGTCGCCGCTCCCGCAGCGGAAAACAACTAATCTACAGATAGGAAGTTTTGGATTATGAAACTGCATGAACTCAGCCCCAACGCCGGTTCCAGAAAGCGGCGCAAGCGGGTCGGGCGCGGCGACAGCTCCGGCCTCGGCAAGACTGCCGGGCGCGGCGAGAAGGGCCAGAAGTCCCGTACCGGTTCGTCGATCCGTCCGTTCTTCGAAGGCGGACAGATTCCGCTGTTCCGCCGCCTGCCGAAGCGCGGCTTCAACAGCCCGGACCATATCGAGTACCATCTGGTCAACCTGAACATCCTCGAGGACAACTTCAACGCGGGTGACGTGGTCGATCAGGAGTCTCTCCGTGCGAAGAATCTTCTGGGCAAGAAGATCCAGATGATCAAGATCCTCGCCAACGGTGAGATCACGAAGGCCCTGACCGTCAAGGCGGAGAAGTTCTCCGCCCAGGCGCAGGCCAAGATCGAAGCCGCCGGCGGCAAAGTCGAAGTGGTGGAATAAAAACCGGGAAAGACGGTAAGTTATGTTGCAGGCATTTATCAATACATTGAAAGTGAAAGATCTGCGTAATCGCCTGATGTTCACGGCACTGATTATCGTGCTGGTGCGTTTTGCGAGCAGCGTTCCGTGTCCCGGGGTTGATCCGGCGGCTCTGGAAGGTTTTATGGCTGAACTGAGTGCCAGCAGCAAAGACGGCGGCGGATTCATGGCATTTATCGACCTGTTCTCGGGCGGTGCGCTCACGCACTTCGCCCTCGGGGCGCTCGGTATCATGCCGTACATCACGGCGTCGATTATCGTCCAGCTTCTGGTGCCGGTGATCCCCACGCTGGAGAAGCTCCAGCGTGAGGGGGAAACCGGGCGCCAGAAGATTTCCCAGTACACCCGCTACCTGACGCTGATTGTCTGTGTGGTCCAGGGCATGATGGTCGCGCTTGCGATGATCAACCCGACCAAAATCGGACTGCCCGCGCCGGGTCAGCCCCTTTACCTGGGCAATGAACAGGTTTTCATTCTGATGACGATTCTGGTGCTGACCACGACGACGATGGTCTTCACCTGGCTCGGCGAGCAGATCACCGAACGCGGTATCGGCAACGGTGTTTCGCTCATCATCACAATCAACATCGTTTCGCGGCTGCCGCAGTCGGTCATTGAGCTTGTGCATATGGCGTGGAACGGCCAGACTCCGGACGGAACGACCTTCAATGCAGTTCAGCTTCTGCTGCTGCTGGTGGTCTTCTGTGTGGTGACGGCGGCGACGATCATGCTCTCCCAGGGCTATCGCCGGGTTCCGATCCAGATGGTCCGCAAGACGGTCGGGAAGCAGATGACCGGCGGCGCGACCTACATGCCGCTCAAGGTCAACTTTGCGAACGTCATGCCGATCATTTTTGCCGGTGCGATCCTGATGCTGCCGGAGTATATGTTCCGCTATTTTGCGAACCAGCCGAACGCGAGTTCCATCTGGATGCGGCTGGCGCAGATGTTCCAGCAGGACGGCGCGGGTTATATGATTGCGTACGCGATCCTGATTCTCGCTTTCAGCTTCTTCTGGGTGGCGAACCAGTTCAACCCGATCCAGATCGCGGACAACCTCAAAAAAGAGGGCGCATTCATCCCGGGCATCAGTCCCGGCCAGCCGACTGCGGACTTCCTCGATACGGCGATGACGCGGGTCACGGCGGGCGGAGCGGTTTTCCTGATGGCGCTTGCGCTGTTTCCGATGTTCCTTTACACCAGCTTCAAGATTCCGTTCATGGTTGCGCAGTTCTTCGGCGGCACATCGCTTCTGATTATGGTCGGTGTGGTGCTTGATACAGTCAGCCAGCTCGAGTCTCATCTGACGATGCGGCACTACGAGGGATTCCTGAAGAGCGGCCGGTTGCGGAGCCGCAGCGGGAACTGATTCCGCGGCGAACACAAGTCATGTCGGACTGGTCCGACCGGTTGCGGCTGGTCGAATCAGTCCTTTTATTTTTGGATGGTACAGATTCATGAGCAATTGCATCGCAATCGATGGTCCGGCGGCGTCCGGAAAGAGCACCATCGCGAAACGGATCGCGGAGAAGCTGAACATTGCATATATCAATACCGGCAGCCTCTACCGGGCCGTGGCGTTGGCCGCGATCCGGGCGGGGCGCGATCTCGCATCGCTTGACCGGAAATTTCTCGATACGCTGAAGCTTGAATACGCAAAAGACGCTTCCGGCGGTTATGAACTGAAATTGAACGACGGATATCCGGGTGCCGCGCTGCGGACGGCGGAGGTTGCGGCGGGGGCGAGTCTTGTTGCAACACAGCCTGTGGTCCGTGATTACCTGCTCGATGTGCAGCGCGGATTTGCCGGAGGGCGGATGATTGTTATGGAGGGGCGCGATATCGGAACCGTGATTTTCCCGGATGCGGCTTTTAAGTTTTTCGTTACGGCCACGCCGGAAGAGCGGGCACGACGGCGGCTCGCCCAGGGCGGGGAGACCCCGGACGGTGCGACGCTGGCGGAGGTGGCCCGCGAAATTGCGGCCCGCGACAAGCAGGATTCGGAGCGTCCCATTGCCCCTTTGAAGCCGGCGCCGGACGCGGTTGTGATCGATACGACCGGATTTTCAATCGACGAAACAGTGGAAATGATCATCGGGCGGATGGCCCGCAAGCAGCAGGAGAGCTGAATATGTATCACGAAACAGAGTACCGGGTTCCGTATGCCGATACCGACCAGATGGGCGTGGTTTACTATGCGAATTATCTGGAATATTTTGAACGCAGCCGGACGGAGATGCTGCGCTCGGCCGGGCTGCCGTACAGCGAAATGGAGAAACGCGGGCTCTTCCTGCCGGTTTCGGAGGCGTACTGCAAGTATCACGCCCCGGCCCGCTACGATGATCTGCTGACCCTTCGTTCGTGGGTGAAAGAGGTAAAGGGAGTGCGCATGGTGATCGCCTCCGAAGTGCGGCGCGGCGAGGAGCTTCTGGTCTCCGGCCACGTCGTGCTGGTCAGTGTGAACGGCGACCGGAAAGTGACCCGCATGCCGGGCGACTTCATCGATACATGCAAGACGTTTTCTTATGAACCGGAGAACAGACAATGAGTGATTTTCTGAATACCAACCAGCTTTATCCCCTCAAGTTCACCCCGATCTATCAGGCCCGCATCTGGGGGGGGACGCAGATGGCAGAGGTGCTGCACCGCGAGGTTCCCGCGTCGGAGGAGCCGATCGGCGAATCCTGGGAGCTCGTCGACCGCGACGGCGAGAACAGTGTGCTTGCCAACGGTCCCATGGCCGGAAAGACCCTGCACGAGTTGCTGCAGCATTACGGCCGTGAACTCGTCGGGCGCCGCGCGAAGTCGATCAACCGGTTCCCGCTGCTTGTGAAGCTGATCGACGCGGGCGACCGCCTGAGTCTGCAGGTGCATCCCGACGAGGCGGCCTGTGCCCAGATCGGCGGCGGCGCCGAGCCGAAAACCGAGATGTGGTATATCGTGGCGGCGCGTAAGGGGGCGCAGATCCTCGCCGGGCTCCAGGGGCGCGCGACCCGTCAGCAGCTTGTGAGCCAGCTCGATTCGCCGGAGGTGGAGAATCTGCTTCAAGTCTATCCGTCACTGCCGGGCGATGCGTATTTCATCACTTCCGGGACGCTTCATGCGATCGGCGGCGGCAACCTGATCCTTGAAATCCAGCAGAACAGCGACACGACCTACCGGGTCAGTGACTGGGGCCGGGTCGATGCGCACGGGAATCCGCGTGAGCTGCACATCGAAAAGGGAATCCAGTCGATCAACTTCATGAACCGGACCTCGCCGCGCGTCGTCGGCGTCACGGACCATGTTTCGCACAACCGCAAGTTCGATGTGGTCAGCAACTGTCCGTTCTTCGCCGTGACCGACCTGCGGCTGACCGAGCTCTGGACCGATGACACCAGTTCTTTCGGCAGCTTCCACATGATCAGCGCGGTGAATGGGCCGGTCACAGTCGGCAAGCCGGAGGACCCGAACCGTTCCGTCCGCCTTGCGGCCGGGGAGACCGCGCTTGTCCCGGCCTGCTTCGGCTGCTATGTCATCGTTCCGGAAGAACCGGGCGAGACGACTGTGGTGAAAACGACGCTTTAAGGAATTTCAGAAAATGGCATATCTGTTTGCAGAGGATCTCGAAGAATTTCTCCGGGGGAAATATGAAAAATTTCCGGCCGGAAAAGTGATTGTTCCGGAGCAGTGCCCGGCGGGCATGAAAGGCGACCTCACGGTCAACTGTTTCCGGTTCGCGAAGAGCTGCGGGAACCCGATGACCGTTGCGGCGGAGGTCGCTGCGTATCTGAACGGTCACGCCGATGTGGAGCACGCGGAGGCGGTCAAAGCGTTTGTGAACTTGACGTTGAAACCGGAGGCGCTGCATCGCGGCTCCGTGGCGGATGTGGCCGCTCTGCTCGACGCGGGGAAACTGCCGGAGGAGCAGCGTCGCCGCATCCTCATCGAGTTCTCTGCGCCGAATACGAATAAGCCGCAGCATCTCGGCCATGTCCGGAACAACACGCTCGGCATGTCGCTCGGCTCTCTGCTGAAGCGTGTCGGGCATGATGTGATCGAGATCAACCTCGTGAACGACCGCGGCATCCATATCTGCAAATCCATGATCGCGTATGAGCGGTTCGGCAACGGTTGCACGCCGGAGTCGACCGGCATGAAGGGCGACCATCTGGTCGGCAAGTTTTACGTCGATTACAATAAAGCGTTGTCGGAGGAGATCAGGGAGCTGAAGGAGGCGAAGCCGGAGCTCGCCGGCAAGAGCAGCGAGGAGCTGTTCCTCGAGACGGAACTCGGCGCCGCGACGCAGAAGATGCTGCAGGATTGGGAAGCCGGTGATCCACAGGTCCGGGCCCTCTGGCGCAAGATGAATGACTGGGTGTTCAAGGGGTTCGCCGAAACCTATGAACGCATGGGGATCCGTTTTGACCACACCTATCTTGAGAGCGAAACTTATCTGCTCGGCAAGGATATCATTGCGGCCGGGCTCGAAAAGGGAGTGTTCTCGAAGCGGGAGGACGGCGCGGTGATCTGCGACCTCGGCAAACTCGGCCAGAAGGTCGTGCTGCGCAGCGACGGCACGAGCGTCTACATCACGCAGGATATCGGAACCACACTGCGCAAATTTGAGGACTACCATCCGGAGTCGATGATCTGGGTCGTCGGCGATGAGCAGAATCTGCATTTCCAGATGCTGTTCGCGATCATGGAGAAGCTCGGGTACGCCTGGGCGAAGGACCTTCATCACCTGTCGTACGGCATGGTTAATCTGCCGACCGGGAAGATGAAGAGCCGCGAAGGGACGGTCGTCGACGCGGACGACCTTTTCGACGAGATGGCCTCGCTTGCGATGGAGGCCTGCAAAGAGCGCGGCGGTGAAGAGCTTTCGCCGGAGGAGCTGAAAGAGCGCGGTGAGATCATCGGCCTCGGAGCGCTGAAATTCATGCTGCTCAAGTTCAACCCGAAGACCACGATCATGTTCGACCCTGCCGCGTCGCTGCGGTTCGAGGGGGATACCGGGCCTTATGTCCAGTATGTCGCGGCGCGGATCAGTTCGATCCGGCGCAAGGCGGCCGAACGCGGCATCGACTGCGACCCGGCGAAGGTCGATTGGAGCCTGCTCGGGCATGAGGCCGAAAAGAAGCTTTCCGTCACGGCGTCGTTTTATCCCGCCGTGCTTCAGCTTGCCGCGGAGCGCCGGGATTGTTCGGGGCTCGTGGATTATCTGCTGGATCTCGGCAAGGCGTTCAACAGCTTCTACCGGGAGTGTCCCGTGCTTGCGGCGGAGACGCCGGAGCTCGCGGCAGCCCGGCTCGCGCTCTCCTGCGCTGTCCGCGATATCATTGCGGACGGACTGGCGGCCCTGACCATCCGGATCCCCGAGGCGATGTAACGCCGCGCTCCGGATATGGCGGGGGCCCCGGTTCCCGCGAGAAATCTCCTCCTTCGGCCCGCCGGCCGGGGAGGATTTTTCATGTCGGCGTGAAAGCTTGGGTACATGCCGTGAAATATCCGCTGCGCTTTCTGTTTCTCGCTGTCCTTCCGCCGGTACACTCTTCCGGACGATGACCGCCGATATTTAGAAATTCGGGGTGTTGTGAAAGTAGAGGAAAACGATTCATTTATTGTTTCCGGACGGAGACGTTCATTGAAACAGGGCCTTCAGCCTTGAAATCATATTTAATGACATATGGAATCATTATTTCGAGTGATTCATTGCAAATTCGCAATCAGATGATTTACTTGAAATAGATTCATTCGAGTAAATAATTCGTACAATTTTGTTGGAAAGATGATTTTCAGACTTGTATTTCCGGATCGATTCATTATATTTAATGAAAGAGGGGAAAGAGGATAAAACAGGGACGGACAGGAATGGCAAAAATTTATAATTATAAGGACAAGTTCAACTATTCCCTGCTGCGGGACTACCACGGCCTCCTGGAATTGCGGCTGCTTGAGCTGGCCAACGCGCGATTCGTCTGGAAAGGGAAGAACTCTTTTTCGTTCAACCGTTGCTTCCTGATGCTTGAAGGCAGCGGCCGCATGATCAACCATACCGGGAATCAGGAATTCGAACTGCGTCCCGGTTTTGCGTATTTCATCCCGCCCCGGATGGAGATCTCCTATGATTTTCAGCCCGGAATCAGCCTGCTGAGTCTGCACTTTCAGCTTTACATCCTGCCCGGTGTCGATGTGTTCGACGGCGAGATGAACTGCCAGGAGGTCGCGCTTGACCCGGATCGGCTGAAGGAGTTCGCCTGCGTGATGTCGCAGCCGCCGGACTGGGATGTTTTCTGCCGGTTCGAATCGCTGATCTGGAAGCTGTTTTCACTCTTCCGCGAACCGGATTCCGGACGGCTCGAGCAGCTCTGCTGCCTGCATGAAAAGTACGGCCGGGTGCTTCAGTATGTACACAACAACATCAGTGCCGAGATGGGCGTCGAGGAGATCGCCGACGAGGCCGGCGTGAAGCGCGATACCTTTTCGCGCCACTTTTCCAACGATTTCGGCGTACCGCTCAAGACGTTCGTCATGAACGAGCTGATGGCGGTTTCCGAGCGCTATCTGCTGCATACGGAGATGCCGGTCAGGGAGATCGCTTCCCGGTTGAAGTTCAGCAGCGAGTTCTACTTTTCGACGTTCTTCAAGCGCCTCAAGGGAGTTTCTCCGACTCAGTTCCGCGCGATGCGGAAGAAGATCTGAAGCTTCGGAGAATGTCGGATTCACACACTCCTCCCGGAAGGGAGGAGTTTTTCTGTGCCGCCAGAGTGCATGACCGATATGGCGGCCTGCGTTTATCGTGCGGCATGGCGCCGGGGCCCGTCGGTTTTCCGCAGGCACTGCGGCGGGGCCGCGTACCTGCGGAACAGGTTAATCATCCGGCATCAATGGTCGTGGTCATGCGCGGTGTAGTAGCTGTTCCCGCCCCACTCCCGAATGAAATGGCGGTTGTTCGGGATCGCTTCGTCACCGATCGTCTCCTTGAACGCCGCGAGCTCCGCATGCCCGTCCACGAACAGGTAGTTCGAACGGCTGCTGTGGCGGAATTGTGCGACGCTGTGCTCCCACTCGTGCGGATCGCACATCGCGTCGTAGCATTGATGCTTGACGGCGGTCTCCTTTGTGTCTCCGCCACGCTCCGACAGGACGATGTAAAAGCTCGCCTTGCGGATGGTCGATATCTTCCGCCCGAAGGTCAGCATGCTGTTCATGATGTAGCTCTGGCGCTTGCCGTCCGCATCGAATCCCATATCCGACGGGCATTGCAGGTGCTTGAGGTCATATCCCACTGCCGTGAGCGGTTGGAACCACTCCACCGCAGGTTCGAGCTCGTGATGATGGTCGAAGGTCCCGCGGTGAACCACCGGAAAGGCGCCGCCGTATGCGTCCGCGTAGATCGAGAGCGCCAGCCCGGTCTGGCGGAGGTTGTTGAGGCAGCTCGTGCTTCGTGCGCGCTCCCGCGCCCGGTTCAGCGCCGGGAGCAGCATGCCGGCGAGAATCGCGATGATGGCTATTACGACCAGGAGCTCGATCAGGGTGAATGAATATTTTCGCATGGTAATTTTCCTGAATTTCTGAACAAACAAACATAATCCGGCCATGCAGAGGACGGATTTTCATCGACTGGTTCAAATGGAGATCAGGAAAAAAGCGGCGGAGCGCGGGCGCAGCTTTCCGGAACCGTACCGGAGGCGGGCCGCTGCAGAAGCGGCGCATATTGCGGGGCGTGAAGCGCGGCGGGAGGTACGGAAAGGGATTCCGGGACATCCGCCGCATGAAAGACTCCCGAGCAGACCGGGCAGTGCAGCGAAAGGCACAACGCGTGTCGTTCACCGGAGGAATCATGCAGCGCCGCTTCCGCATTCCGCTCTGCCGGGGCGCTTCCCTCCGCATGGAACAGCGGATGCAGCACCCCGTGGAGCGCGAAGAGAATCGCGCCCAGGAACAGCAGAAAACGGCGTTGTGTCAGCTTCCGGAGCAATCAGCCTCCTTATCGGCGGCTGCCGAAAAGCCGCAGGAAAAACAGGAACAGGTTCACGAAGTCGAGGTAGAGCGAAAGTGCGCCGTAAACGGCGTATTTGCGCCCGGACTCCTCGTCGACGCCGCCATCGGCGACGGCATGCGAAATCTGCCTGATCTTCTGCATATCCCATGCGGTCAGGGCGATGAAAATCAGCACACCCGCGTAACAGATGATCCGATCGACCATCGAATGGTACCAGAAGACGTTCACGATCGATGCGAGGATCAGCCCCCAGAGCCCCATGATCGCGATTCCGCCGACTCCGGAGAGGTCGCGCTTCGTGAGGTAGCCGAAGAGCCCGGCTCCGCCGAAGGTTCCGCTTGTGACAAAGAACGTCGCGGCGATCGAACTCATCTGGTAGGCCGCGAAGATCCAGCTCAGCGTCAGCCCGTTCAGCAGCGAAAACACGACGAAGCAGGCTGCCGCCGCTGCCGCGGAAAGCTTGTTGGCCGCCGCAGACATCACAATGACCACGACAAGTTCCAGGATGATCAGTATGGTGTAGATGCCGGGGCTGCCGGCCACAAGCTGGAACAGTTGCGGAATGTTGTAGACCGCCCAGGCGACACAGCCGGTAAGCGCGAGCCCGGCGGTCATCCAACCAAACACGCGGTTCACGAAACCGGCCTGCAGCGCTGCGGCGTTCCGACTTTCCGCATTCGCGGAATCATACAATTGATTTTCATTCATAATAACTACCCTCCAAGTTGTTATGCTATTATTATACAACACTATTCTGTTTTTTCAAAAAGAAATTCCATTCCCGTAAAGAAGAAAGGGCATATTTTTCCGGAAAAATTATTTTTCCTCCCTTGCCTGCCGTGTATGAATACATCATACTATACGTAGTAATGCATAATGGAGCGCCGTATTCATCGCAACGGCCCGGAGGAATGAATCAATGAGCAACTGGAAAGAAGAGATCGCAGCGACACTGAAGGGCGAGGCGGCGAGGCTGCCTCCCAATTCGCGTTTTTACCCGATCCGGAAACTGATGTCGCGCTTCAACACCAGCCAGCGGACCATCGAACAGGTCATGGAGAAGCTGATCGCGGAGAACGTCATGGTCCGCCGCCCCGGAGACGGCTATTTCACCCGGAACCAGTCGCCGCAACGGCTGCTGCACTATCGGCTGCTGTATCCGAAATGGCCGAGCGAATCGTTCAAGCGGTTTGAGATGAACTGGCGGAATTATGCGGCGCGGAGCGGGGAGTTCCGGTTCAGCAGCCGGACGCTCGACCGCACGGACGAGTTTTTCCGGGCGTTTCCGGCGGACGATTGCGACGCGCTGCTCATCATGCCTCCGGCGGGGCCGATCAGCCGTGACGGGCTGCGCTACCTCTGTTCGCTGCCGCTTCCGGTCGTCATCATGAACCATGAGGTCGCGGATATCGGGCTGTCGATGGTTTCCGGAAACGCCGCCGCCGGAGGGGCGATCGCCGCCGCCCATCTCATCAACCACGGCCATCGCCGCCTCGCCATGCTCATCACTGAGCCGCACGGCGACGGGCTCGACATGCGCTGCCAGGGATTCACCGACTTCGCGCGGCTGAACGGTGTTTCGGTCGAAGTCCTTGACACGCACACCGAAAACTGGAGCAGTGTGCCCCACAGCGCTTATGACTGCCTCTCCGCGCATCTGCGTGAAAAAGGACTGAACTTTTCCGGCATGTTCATCATCAGCGCAGCCAAGGCGCTGGAGATCTACAAGGCATTCAACGATTGCGGAATTTCGATTCCGGATGACGTGAGCCTCGTTGCGCACGATGAGCTGTCATCCAACGAGTTCATGAATCCGCCGCTCGACAGCATCGAAATGGATCATGCCGGGGTCATTGAGCGTGTCCACTCCGAGCTGCGCCGGGTGCTTGCCGGAGAACAGCCGTTCTTCCATTTCCGCCCCGGGCAGAAGCTGGTTGAACGCCAGTCCGTACGATCGATCGCCGTAAAATAATCATAAATCACCCTAAACCGGAGGATATCGTCATGAAAAAGTATTTTACATTGATAGAGCTGCTTGTAATTACCTCTATCTAAAACATGTATCTTGATTTATTCAAATAACTTGTTTCGA
>JABLYX010000093.1 GCA_018265615.1 Lentisphaeria bacterium | reverse complement strand
TATCCGCGCTTTTTTCCGGGCAGCATCGTTTGTTTCACATACTTCGTATTATGCGCTTGACGGGCCAAATTCCGTGCAGAAAGCGTTTTACCCTGATCGAGCTCCTGATCGTCATCGCGATCATCGCCATCCTGGCGGCAATGCTGCTCCCGGCACTGAACCAGGCCCGGGCGCGGGCACAGGGGAGTTCCTGTCAGAACAACCAGAAACAGTGCATGCAATTCATGCTGTTCTATGCCTCCGACTACAATGACTGGCTCTATCTGAACAACTTCGACACCTGGGGATGGGATGTCGCCTACAACGTCTGGGCCAATACCGGCAGTGCCCCCGAATGGCTCTATCCCGGAACCTGGAGCGGCTATCTGCGCTATCTGAAATATCTCGACAAAACCAATGTCTCCCTGTGTCCGCGCGTCGTCAACTGGCGCGGCGGCACACAGACTTACGGAGTCCGCAGCATCGGCGCGGGCGACGGAACTTCGAACAACTGGACCGCCGGGGGGCGGGTGAAGCTGACACGGCTCAGGAAGTCGGCTTCGCAGACCCACATCATCTCCGACACCATCAACCGGACGGGCCTGCTGGAACCTGCCAATCAGTACTTCATGTGGCAGGCGGAGTATCCGTCCGGACACACGCCGCAGGCGTACCCGTACCTCGTCCACTCCGGGCGCAACAACTTTGCGTTCGCCGACGGACACGTCGAAGGCTGGAATCACAGCCGTCTCGACGAGGCGAAAATCAGCCACTACAACGCAAATTTTCAATTTTTCCAATACTGAAGGAGTTTTGTCATCATGCGAAAGATACTGATGATCATCACTTTGCTGTTTTTCGTCCTTCTGCTTCGCGGAACGGAGTTCACCACCGGATTTCAGACGGATCAGAAAGGAAAACTGCGGATCGGCCGGGCGAGCTTCGGATTCACGCTCTTCAACCCGAAGTGGCATCCGTTCGGCAACGAAAAACTCATCGGAGAGAAGATGAAAGCCGGAGAGAACGGCTTCACGCTCTCCGCGCTGCTTCCGGTCAACGGAACCGACATCGCTTTCGAGGAAACGGCAACCGTTTCCGGCCCCGGCCGGTTCGCGCTGCATTACCGTCTGAAGTTTCCCGCGCCCTTCCGGGTCAACGACATCCGCGCCGGACTTTCGATTCCGAATGATCTTGCCGCCGTCACTGTTGACGGCAAACGCATCGAACTGCCCGCGCAACAGGGAGAAACGGTTTTCTTTTCAAAGAAAGAGGTTCATGAGATAACGGTCGACCTCGCCCCCGGCGAACGCCTGATCCTCAGCCCGCAGGGGCGGAGCGTCAGCATCGCGGACGGCCGCGCCTATAAGAGCGACACCTTCAGCATCAACATTCCGTTCGACCGCGGCAGAGGCGACATCACAAATGCAGAGCTCTCCGTCGGCTTCCGGGTCGAAAAGGCCGTCATGCGGCCGGTTTCCGTCAGCGCCGCCGCCAACCGGAGCTTCTGCGACGACAGCGCCGGAAACGGCTGGACCGGACAGGGCCCCGACAACGACCTCAGCATGATGGCCGGCGGGAAGATCGAACTCGCTCCGTTCGCTTTCGAAGTGATTCCCCCTGCCCCGGGAACAAACTCCGCCATCGTGCTCGGCGGCGCAACGCGGCAGCTCTCCGGACGCGAAGCCGCACTGAAGCTGCCGGAGGGCGTCCGGGCCGGAGCGGTCAATCTGCTGCATGCCGCCGCCTGGCTCCCGCTCGGAAAAATTCCGTTCGGGGAGATGGAGGTCGCCTATGCCGACGGATCGAGCCAGACAATCCCGGTCGTCATGTACCGCGACTGCGGCAACTGGTGGGGCGCAAACGACCTGCCGAATGCAAAAGTCGCGTGGAGGTCGGAGAATCCGACGAGCCCTCTCGGGCTTTACGCCTCGTCATTCGCCCTGCGCCGGGACGATCCGCGTGAAATCCGGTTCCGCAGCACCGCGTCCGGCGGAACGGTCTGGATGGTCGCCGCCGTCACGCTCTCGAATATCCCGGTTGCCGGCAACCGCAACACCGCGACCGACGTCACGGCCGCCCCGACGGCAGCGTGGCCCCGCCTCGCCTTCCGCGATGCTACGGTTCCGGGCAGCCCGCTTGATTTCTCATGGATGATCGACCACCGGCCGGCCGGGAAATACGGATTCGTGACCGCCTCCCCCGCCGGGCACTTCGCGTTTGAGAACGCCCCCGGAAAACGCATCCGGTTCATCGGCGCAAACCTCTGTTTCTCCGCGAACTTCCTGCCGAAAGAGGAAACGGACCGGCTGGCCGAAACATTCGCACGGCACGGCTACAATTCGATCCGTCTCCACCATATCGACGGAGAATTGCAGGATTGGAGCTCACCTGAAGCCGGAACCCTGAAGAAAGCGGAGCTCGACAGGCTCGATTATCTGCTTTACGCCCTGAAGAACCGCGGCATTTACGTCACATTCGACCTCTACTCCGCCCGCAGCTTCCGCAGGCAGGACAATGTGACTGCCGACGGACGCGCGAAAAGCCTTTTCGCGATCGACCGCAACGCGCTCGAATCCTGGAAGCGCTATGCGCGGAACCTGCTGACCCACGTGAATCCGTACACCGGGCTTGCCTGGAAAGACGATCCCGCCGTCAGCGTCGTCTGCCTCGTGAACGAGGGGACCCTCTCCTCGACCTGGGGCGGCGCGAAGGAACTGTATTCCGCCGCATTCGAAAAGTGGAAAGCGGAAAACGGCTGCCCGGAGGCTCGCGCGGTGAACACCGACCGCAACTTCCTGCGCTTCCTGTTCGGGCTCGAAATGAAACTGCTCGAAGAACAGCATGCATTTCTGCGTAAAAAACTGAATATGAAGACGTTGATCACAAACTACAATATGGGCGCGCAGGAGAACTTCATCTCACTTTCGCGCGACCGGATCGACGTCGTCGACAATCATGTCTATTACGCCCACCCGTCATTCCCCGAGAAGCTCTGGTCGCTGCCGACCGCCTACAGCCAGACCCCCGTCACGGAGGAGATGGCCTCCTGCCCGAACTACATCATGGCCAGCCGGATCTTCGGCAAGCCGTTCATCATCACGGAGTACAATTTCTGCATGCCGAACCGTTCACGTTCGGCGGGCGGCCCGGTCATGGGGGCGTATGCGGCCCTGCAGGATTGGGACGGCTTTTTCCGTTTCGCCTGGGGACATCATTGGAAGCGCGTCACGGAGAACAAAACCGCAGTCGGGTTCGATATGGCCAAGGATCCGCTGGCGTGGCTCTCCGACCGCATCGCCATGGCGCTCTTCCTGAGAGGAGACGCCTCCCCCGCTCCGGAACGTTTCGCCTACGGCATGGGGCCGGATCACCTGGAGAAGGATCTTCCGCTCACCTACCCCGGGCGGCTGCGCCGGCTCGGGCTCGTCACGCAGATCGGCACCGCCGTTTCGAAAGAGCTTCCCGGTGTGCAGCGCCTGACTCCGGCCCAGGCGGCCGATCCGGCGGAATTCCCGGACCGGAAGATCGGCGAGGCATGGGCCGGCGCCTGCGACTCGAATGTGAAGCTTGCCCGCAGCACCTCCGGCGAAATCACAATGGACGGAAAGGGAAACACATTTTCCGTCGTCACGCCGCGCACCGAATCCCTCTCTGCCGCTTCGGGCTCGCTCGCGGGGAAATTTCTCGCCATCGCCAACGCCGACGGCTTCACCACCGTCGCGGCAATCTCGCTTGACGGCGAGCCGCTGGCCGAAAGCCGGAGCATCCTGCTGCTCCACCTGACCGACACCACCGTCGAGGGATGCACCTTCAACAGCACCCGCACACTGCACAAGGCGGGCGGAACCGGCCCGCTGCTCTACCGCCGGGGCCGCTGCGACATCACACTCGCAAGCAGCCTCCCGTTCCGGGTCACGCCGCTTTCAGTCGACGGAGACGCCCTCGCCCCGCTGACCGGAACCGTCCGGAACGGACGCTTCATGCTGAAAGCGGACACAGGCAGCCGCCCCGGAGGAGTCTTCGCCTATCACCTGACCCGCTGACGGCTTCAGTTCGCCCCGGCCAGCCCGAAGAGCTTCCGGGTCAGGCCGGCGAACTGATCCACCGTGAGTTTGTCCGGACGGATCTCCGGCGGCAGCCCCACGGCCTCGAGCGCCGCGGCGGCCTTCTCTCTGCCGTAGTTCTGCCCGAGCACCTTGCCCATCTGTTTGCGGCGCTGCGCGAAAACGGTCTTGACCACACCGGGGAGCAGCCGGCAGAGTTCCGGTTCATTCTCATACCGGTCATGACGGCGGAAAGAAACGATCGTGGAATCGACTTCCGGCGGCGGAAAGAACACCTCGGGAGGAACGATCTTCTCAAGCTTCACATCGTATCGCAGCTGGGTCCGCACAGACAGCGCGCCATAGTTCTTCGTCCCCGGAACCGCGCTCAGCCGCTCGCCCATCTCGCGCTGCAGCATGAAGAACATCGACTCCGGCGGATTCGGCAAATCGAGCATCCGCGCAATGAAAATCGTGCTGATCGAATACGGCAGGTTCGCGATCGCACGGAACGGCCGGTTGCCCAGGAGTTCGATATAGTCGACCCGGCACGCATCCGCTTCGGTCAGGTGGAAATTCTCCTTCGTGATGTGGGCACGCAGATACTCCGCGATGCGGTGGTCGAATTCAACCGCATAGATCTCCGCGCCGCTCTTGAGCAAACGCGAGGTCAGCGCGCCGAAGCCGGGCCCGACCTCAAGGATCAGCTCTCCATTTTTCGGGTCGCTGAGCCGGACGATGTAGTCGAGCAGATTCGCGTCGAGCAGGAAATTCTGCCCGAGTCCGCGGCCGGGTCGCATCCCGATCGATTCGAGCGCGGCGGTGAGCTGCTGTTTGTTCATCAGTGGCCGCCGCAGCCGCAATTGCCGCCGCACTTGTGCGCCGAGGGGCAGACATCGCGGCTCGCGCATGAACGCGGCCCCCTGCTCAACACGGCGGCGAACCGGCTCGGGAGTTTCTCGAGATCGGCGGAGCCGCACTTCGGACATTCGGCATCGGAGTCGAAGCGGGCGACAAGCAGCTCGCACTCGGTTCCGCATTTGCAGCACTTGTAATTGAAAATAGGCATATCGGTTCCTTTCGTATCCGTATCGTCTCCTATAAATTACACCGTTTCATGCCGATTTTCCAGTTTCCGGCTTGCTATTTTCCCGCCGGAGGAGTAAATTCGCTGAGAAACGGCCGCCCGCAGCGTCACAATGGATATGAAACGATTTTTTCTTCTGCTGATTCTCTGCCTGCCGTTCCTGCCCGCCGGGGCCGGAACGCGGACCGTCCTGTTCGGAGCGCCGGAGCTGGCCGACCGGCTCCTGTCCGCCCTCTCCGGCAACGCCGCATTCGAGTTCTACGAGCGCAATGAAGTCGACCGGCTTCTCGCGGAACACAGGCTCGACGCATCAAAGGCCGGTTCGGGAGCACTCATGCGGCTCTTCCCGCACGCCGAGCTCTTCGCGATCATCGGGCCGGACCGCGCATTTTTCTACGACGCTTCCGGGCGCCGCCTGGTACAGCTCCGCCTGCGCGAAAAAACGGCGGAGCGCGTGAAGCAGCTGAAGGATGCGCTGCTCCTCGCGGATGAAAAACGCCGGACCCATACCGGCCGGACGCTCTCCCTGACCTCGACCTCCGTCGGCCTCGATAATCGGGAGAAGGAGAAGCGCGAAGCTTTCCTCTTCGAGCTGGAGCAGACGCTGACCGCACTCCCCGGCGTGCAGCTGCTCGAACGGGACCGGCTCGAAGCGCTGGTCAACGAGCACGGGATTGCCGGAAGAACCTCCGCCGTCTCCGGCTCCGTCCTGCAGCTGCGCCTCGAATTCCGGGCGGGAGCGACAAATCCGCAGGATATTGACCTTTCGCTGCGCATCCTCGATGCACAGGAGCGGGAACTCCTCCGGAAGCTCTTTCCGAACTGCCTGGGACGGAGCAATCTCGAACTCGTCAGCGCTGTCTGTCACACTCTGGCGGCGAGCGGAGACACCCCGGCGGATCCGCGTCGCGAAGCAGCCGAATGCTTCAGGCAGTATCAGAGGAACAAGGGGTTGGAGTATGCGATGCGCAAGGCTCCGCTTGAGGCGGCGGTCGCACTCTCGCCGGACGATCTGTTCTATCGCCGGGAGTATCTGCAACTGCTGTTCGAACCATTGAAGGACCGCCTCGAGTGGTCGCTCGCGACCAAATTCGCACTCGAATCCGGAGCCTTCCGGTGCCGCACGCCGGAAGAGCGTTCCGAACGCCTGAAGCAGGAAAAAGCGCGTCTCGCCGATCTGCATTCCCGGTGCCGTGAAATTGCGGAACGGATGCTCGCGCTCTTCCGGGAGATGGAACGGAAGCATCCGGTTCCGGCCCGGATGCAGTTGGATACTCTGAGGAATTTCCTGCCGCTCGCCGACGAAAGGCGCTATCCGGAGCTCTGCCGGGAGCTCCCCGACGAATGTGTTGCCCGCTCCGTGGCGGCCGCACGGCAACTCTATCCGCTTTTTCACCCCCGGATGGCCATCTGCGACAGGTTTCTCGCGGAGCTGCCCGAACATCCGCAGATCGTCGCACTGGCGCACGAGCTGATTCAGGAGCAGAACAGGAGCCTCGCGAACAGGCAGGATGCGGAGTACCGGTTCCCGCAGCCGGAGCTTATGAGCCGGTTCCGGAAGACGCGGCTCCGGCGCTTCTGGAGCGAACTGCCGGAAGAACGCATTCTCGAGCTGAAACGCCGCACCGATGCCCCGAAGCTGCAAAGCGTCGCTGCCTATATGGAGTTCATGAAATCGGCGGAGTGCAGACCGGAGGATACCGCTTCCGTCGCCGCAGCGTACCGGAAAGCCTCCGCTGCGCTCGACACGCCGGCGGGGAAGCCGTATCTCGGAAAAATCCGGCACTATCTGAAAACCGTCCTTCCTCAGGCGCTGCCGGCGGAAAAACCGCAGGAGAAGTCGGAGATATCGATCCTCCTTTCCGATTTGCAGGCCAAGGAGGAACCGGACGCACAGGCGGCCAGACTCGCCGCCGCGATTCCCGTGCTGCTCGCAAACCGGAGCAAGCCTCAGGTTGACGGCTTCATCCGGTTCGAGCGGCATGACTGGCTGAAACGCGCCTCCCGGGGAACCTATCCCGTTTATGCGGAAGCCGTCGAACGTTTCATGGGGTGCCGGATCTCATTCCCGCTTCCGTTCCGGCAGGGCTGCAGACTCGATTCCGTCCGGCGTGACCGAACAGCCCTCTACTGGCTGCTCCGGACGCCATCCGAAACGCTGCTGCAGCGCTATGCGCCGGAAAGCGACACGGCCCCCGTCACCCTCTCACGGGTGCCCCAGAACTGCGGATTGACGGCGGTTTCCGAAACACGGCTGTACGTCAGCACATCGGACGGGCTCCAGGTGCATGACAAGCGGACCGGCGCCCTGCAGAACGTCCTGAAGGATCTGCCGCACGCGGAATTCATCACCGAGCTCGACGGCAGGCTCTATCTGTTCTGCGGCGGCAGGGAAGAGCGGCTGCTGCTCTCCTGCGATTTTCAGGGAAAAGAGCGCCGGGTTGAATTTTCGAACCGGCGCGAGAACCCGGAATTTGAAATCGAGAAGCAGCCGCGCTGGTACCCGGGCTTGATGATGGCGGATGCGCCTCGCAAGCGGCTGCTGCTTTATATTTCGGACAGGGCACCCTCCATCGGCGGCCTTTATGAGTTCATCCCGGAAAAACGGGTTCTCCGGCAACTGGTTCCGATCCAGTACGATCCCCCGTTTCCGGACGGAGACGAGATACGCCGGCACACCTGGGGGCGCCCGGAGCGGCGCAAGCGCGGAGAAAAGGATCAACTGATGCGCTTCAACCCGGAAACCGATCAATTCGAAACGGTTCCGGCGGATTCCATCGCCGTATTCGCCTATGAATCCGCCCGGAGCCTTGCATACGCCTTTCCCGGCTGCATCCTCATTCCCGGGAGCGATTCCGAAGGCAGCTGGCTCCTGCGCCTGAAGCCCGGCGCTCAGTGAAGGAAACGGCCGGTTTCGAGAAATGCGAGAAGCTGCCTGCGGCTCTCCGGCAAAAACATGATGAAGACGTGGCGTGCATGCACGATCACATGGTCGGCCATCCCGTCGAGCCGGGTCGAATCGACCGACACCTTGCCGTCGTCGTCTCCCGCAATGATGCCGATTTCAAAGCCGTGCGGAACCGGAAGCCCGTGACAGACCGCCCCTGCCCGGTTCGACAGCCCGTCGAGCGGACGGACCAGCAGCTTCGCGGGGGGAAAACAGCGCACCACGCTCTCAGCCATCCGTGAGCCGCGGTTCGGCGGCGCAAGCATGACCACACGGCCGATCTTCTCCGCCTCAGGCGTTCCGGCCAGCTCGGACAGCGCCACGCGCGCAAGCAGCCCGCCCATGCTGTGCGTAACCAGTGCGATCCGCTTTTCCGGCAGCTCCCGCAGAAACTCCGCGAATTTCAGCCCATGTGAAACGATGCCGCTCCGCGTGGTCCGGTAGTCATAGATGTAAACCGGATACCCCCGTCCGTTCAGGAACTTCGCGAGGCTTCGCATCATGATGCCGCGGTGCAGCAGTCCGTGCACAAGCACGAGCGCCGGCAGCTCCTCATTCCCCGGCAGGTGCTCAAGCCGGCGGCCGCCGACCGCGTATGTCGCAAGGGAGAGCAGCATCTCAGTAGATCGAATCCGGGAAGTAGTACTGCGCCGCGTTCTCCGGCGTGACAACCTCGGAGGGGATCACGATCTTCGGCTCTTCTGCCTTGCCGCCGTTCTCGAGCGCGGCAATCGCGGATTCGATGCCGATCTCGATCATCCTCGGCGGATAGGTGACCGTCATCTGCACGATCGGATCACGGTCGAGCACACGCTTCACGATCGCTTTTGCGCCTCCGCCGCCGAGCATGAGCTTCACATCTTTGCGCTTCGACTCCTCGAGCGCCTTCAGCGCGCCGATCAGCACGTCGTCGTCACCGACCCAGACCGCGTCGATCTTCGGGTACTTCTGCAGGAAGTTCTCCATGAGCTTCAGCCCTTTTTCGGTGTCCCAGTAGGCGGACTGTGATTCGAGGATCCTGATTTCCGGGTGCTTCGCGATTTCCGCCCTGAACGCTTCGACGCGGTCGGTGTTCACCACGCACGGGATCCCCTCCATCACGAGGATATCCCCCCTGCCGCCGAGCGCCTTCACAAGCGCCTGCGCCGCGGTGCGGCCGAAGCCGGCGTTGTCGCCGGCCACATAGACGTCCTGAACCGGCTTGTCGAGGCCGCGGTCAACCGTGACGAGGAACGCGCCCTGCCTCTTCGCAGCATCGCAGACGTTCGTCAGCGGCCCCGGCTCCTGCGGCAGCACGACGACGGCTTTCACGCCCTGCACGAGCAGATTCTCGATCTTGTTGACCTGTTCGGAGGCGTCGCGTGCGGTCGATATGATGATCTCGTAATCCGGATGCGCGGCCTCGAGCTTTTTCTTCGCGGTTTCGGCGCTGTAGATCACGCCGCCGGTCCAGCCGTGGTCGGCGGCCGGAATCGACACGCCGATCTTCGTCTTCTTCGGTTTCGCGTCTCCGCACGAAACGACCGCGAACGCGAGAAGCGCCGCGCCGAACAGAGTAAAAAGCTTTTTCATTATGAATCCTTCCGTTTGTATTGGATCAGTACGGCTATGATGATGACCAGTCCCTTGACCGTCCCCTGCAGGTTGACAGAAATGCCCCACATATCGAGCACGTTCGAAACGATTCCAAGCAGCAGCACGCCGGCCAGCGTCCCCGGAATCGTCGCTCTTCCGCCTGTCATCGCAGTTCCGCCGATGATGACCGCCGCGATCGCGTCAAGCTCATACGAGAGCCCGGCGCCGGAGCTGCTGACCGAATTCAACCGTCCGCCGAGCAGAAACGCGCTCAGCCCCGCGAGCCCGCCGACGAGCACGTAAGTCCAGAACTTCACGAGGCCGGTCCGGATCGCGGAGTAATATGCGACCCGCTCGTTCGAGCCGACCGCGCAGACGTGCCTCCCGAACCGGGTCAGCTTCAGGACGACCGCGAGCGCCGCGGTCAACAGGAAGAGCAGCAGCGTCGGCAACGGAATCCCGCCGGTTTCCGCCATCCCGAGCCGCTGGTAGAGCGCATTGTCGGTCCTGACCAGCCCGGCATTCGAAAAGTAAAGTGCAAGCGAACGGAAGATGGACATCGTTCCGAGCGTCACGATGAACGGCTGGACCCGCGCCGCGCCGACCAGAACGCCGTTCAGGGCCCCGCCGATCACGCCGACGCCGAGCGCGGCGCCGAACCCGGCCGCGAGCTGCACGCTCTCCGGACCGCCGGCCGCGCCCATCGCAAAGAGCGAAACGACTCCGGCCAGCGCGAAGAGCGAGCCTACCGCCAGGTCGATCCCGCCCGCCGCGATCACAAAGGTCATGCCCAGCGCGATGATCCCGCTGTACGACACCTGCCGCGTGATGTTGATGAGATTCTGCGGCGAACGGAAATTCTCATTCGAAATCGCAGCGGCAAGCAGAAACACGGCGAGCGCGATCCACACGCCGCCCGAATCCCGGACGCTTCTCCAATTGACCTTACTGTTCATCGTTCCACCCCGATTGCCAGATACATCAGCTCCTCCTGGGTCAGCTTTTCGCCGGACCGGAAACCGGCGACCCGGCCTTCCCGCATGACCATGACCGTGCGGCACATGCCGAGAATCTCCTCCATGTCCGAGGAGATCAGCATGCACGCGACGCCCGTGTCCGCGAGGTTCCGGATGAATTCATAGATATCGCGCCGCGCCGCGATGTCCACGCCGCGCGTCGGTTCGTCGAAAATAAAGATGTGCGGGCGCGTATCGAGCCCTTTCGCCATCGCGACCTTCTGCTGGTTGCCGCCGGAGAGCTCGCAAAGCAGCGCCTCCGGCCGGTCCGGCCTGATCCGGAACTCCTTCACATATTTCTCCGCCGCCTCGCGGACCGCCGTCGGACGCAGCAGGCCGCGGCAGTAGCGCGCCAGCGATACGAGCGTGATGTTTTCGCCAATCGAAAACCCCGGCAGGATTCCGCTTCCCTGACGGTCCTCCGGCAGATACGAGAGCCCCGCCGCAACCGCTTCCGACGGACGGCGGAACTTTACGGCTTCGCCGTTCACCCTGACCGTTCCACCGTCGACCCGGCGCAGCGCCATCAACGCTTCGGCCATTTCGGTGCGTCCGGCGCCGGCGAGCCCGGCCACGCCGAGGATCTCCCCGCGGCGCAGGGTAAAGCTCACGTCGCGCACAGCCCCGCCGCTCGCAAGGTGTTCGACCTCAAGCACGGGTTCGCCCGGCGGATTCGCGGGCGGCTCGGGGAACATCCGCGACAGCTCGCGCCCGACCATGCGTCGCGCCATTTCAGCCGGATCGAGCTCCGATGCGGGCGAAACGCTCACAAGCTTCCCGTCCCGCAGCACCGCGATCTCGTCGCAGATCTCCCGGACCTCGGCGAGCTTGTGCGAAATGTAGATGATCGAGCCTCCGGCGGCTTTGAATTCACGCATGATCGCAAACAGCCGCTGCGTCTCCTCCGCGTTCAGGATCGTGGTCGGCTCATCCATGAGCAGCAGCCGGTAGCTCTCGTCGAGCGCCTTTGCGAATTCGACCATCTGCTTCCCGGCGGGGGAGAGCTCCGAAACAAGCGTATCCGGGTCGATTTCGGCATGCAGCCGCCGGAACCGGCGCTCCGCCTCTTTGCGCATCGCAGCGCGGCCGAGAAGCCCGAAGCGGCTCTTTTCGCGCCCGAGAAAAATATTCTCGGCGACAGTCAGGTCGGCGACGAGATTGAACTCCTGCGGAATCCAGCCGATGGAGACGCCGGGCTCGATTTCAATGGTTCCAGAGGTGGGCTTGACCACACCGGTCAGGCACTTTGTGAAGGTGGATTTCCCCGCGCCGTTTTCGCCGATAAGCCCGAGGATGCACCCGGCTCCGAGGGTCAGCGACACATGGTCGAGCGCTTTCTCGGCATCGTAGCATTTCGTCAGATTTTCAACCCTGAGCACCGGCATATCTCCCTGTTGCAATTCCGGTAATATACGTTCATGCATCCGCTTTTTCAAATACCGCCGCTCCTCACGGACGAAAAAATGCCGGGCGGGCGGGAAGCCGGACGGTTCGGGAATCCGATTATTTTTCGTTTTTTTTTCAAACAGCTCTTGACATTCGCCCTTTTCTTTGGTAAAATTAACGGTGAACAAATCAGTGACTAATACACAGAAAAAAGAGAACGGCCATGAAGCAGGACAAACTGACCATCGTGCGCAACTGGATTCTCGATCTGCTGGAATCGGGAGAAGTGCCCGCCGGCGAAAAGCTCCCAGTCACCCGGGACATCGCCGCGGCGACCGGAATTTCGCTGCTTATCGTGCAGAGCGCCGTGGAGTCGCTTTCCAACGAGGGCGTGCTGTACAAGGTTCCGCGGCACGGCGTCTATGTCCATCCGGACTGGAGCAGCCGGATCCTGCAGCGCAATGTGTTTTTCTTCGACCCGCTGTACGAGCTGCCGTACCGGAGCGACCTGATCGGGCGGCTGCAGAAGGAGTTCCCGCTCCTGCGCGTCGTCAAAGGGTTCCGGCACGGAATGTTCGAGCTGAGAACGACGGGTTATCTGCAGTCGCACCATGCGGAATATGCGGATCTTTCGGAAATTTTCCGCTCCGTGTTCCCCGATGACTCGGATTTCACGAACGCCCCCTTCGAGGCGTGCCGGATGAACGGCCGCCTGGTCGGGCTGCCGCTGATCTTCTCGCCGCGCGTCATGTTCTGCAACACCGCGCTGCTGGAAAGGGCGGGCGTCCCCGAGCCGGCCGCCGGCTGGACATGGAACGACTTCCGGAAAGCGCTGGCCGCGTTCCGCCCGCTCCTGCCGCCGGAAAAGCGGTATTACTGGAAGGGGGAGCCGTTCATCTGGATGAATTACCTGCGCCGCGCCGGCGGCACGCTCATCGACCCGGCGGCTTCCGATCCGGTCAGGATCGATACGCCGGAGACGCGCCGCGGCCTTGAAGCGATCCGCCAGCTCCTGCGCGAAAACGAAATTCCGTTCGTGCCGGCTCTGCCCAACTACTGGGAACGCTTCATCGACGGCGAACTCCCGTTCCTCGAGCAGCCGCGCGAGTTCCTGCCGCTTCTGGACCGCAACGGCTGCCGGAACTGGCGGACCGCTCCCCTGCCCGCGTTCCCGGGCGGCAACGATACGACGGTGCAGGCGACCGACATCCTCTGCGTCCGCCGGGAGTGCGCGGACATGCACACCGCCGCGGGGCTTGTGAGGCTGCTGCTCGGAGAGAGCTTTCAGAACTACATCGCGGAGCTCCGTTACGGAATCCCGATCCGGCTCTCGGCGATGCAGCGCTCCCTCGACCCGAACGACGCGGGGGACCGGCTGTTCCTCTCCGAAATCCCGAAGATGACGACAAACTACCATCTTTCGGACAGCACACTCTACAAGCTCGTCGTCACCGGCATCAACCGCATCCTGGCCGGAGAGGCCGATATCGAAGAGGGCACCGCGGAGCTCGCGGCCATGACCAGGACCTTCCTGAAGCTGCGTCCGCCGGTTGTCCACGCGCCGTTCCCGGCCGTTTCCGCCGGAAGCGCGGTATTCCGGTAGCGTATAATAGTGAGTATGTGATACTGTACATTGTCTCACTGCACAGGAAAGCACGGCC
>JABLYX010000092.1 GCA_018265615.1 Lentisphaeria bacterium | reverse complement strand
GAAGCGGGCGGCATTCTCACGTTTCAATACTCGGCTGCTCCGCGAGGGAGCAGCACCCCGCCTTTTGGTTATTGCAAGCGATTATACACGTTTCAATCCTCGGCTGCTCCGCGAGGGAGCAGCTCGGAAATTTTTCAATCTTTCTGTTTTTCAACATGTTTCAATCCTCGGCTGCTCCGCGAGGGAGCAGCTTCCAATCTCACGCAACAGTTCCAATTGCGCTTTGTTTCAATCCTCGGCTGCTCCGCGAGGGAGCAGCGTTACTTCCGGAGGGACCCTGTTACACCAAGATTGTTTCAATCCTCGGCTGCTCCGCGAGGGAGCAGCTCTGCGCCTTCCAATGCCTTACGCGCCATATCAAGTTTCAATCCTCGGCTGCTCCGCGAGGGAGCAGCTCAAACGTCAAGTAAACATCCTCCAGGGAATCATGTTTCAATCCTCGGCTGCTCCGCGAGGGAGCAGCACAGCCGGAAAGTCCGCAAGGCCGGGCAGGGGAGGGTTTCAATCCTCGGCTGCTCCGCGAGGGAGCAGCTTCCGCATTTTCCACACCGTCCATGCGGGGTGTGGTTTCAATCCTCGGCTGCTCCGCGAGGGAGCAGCAGTTGAGCATTCCCGGCCAGTGTCCGATCTGCAGTTTCAATCCTCGGCTGCTCCGCGAGGGAGCAGCGCAAGGACCCGGCCCTGCTCGCCGAACTTGAAAGTTTCAATCCTCGGCTGCTCCGCGAGGGAGCAGCGTGGGTGGAGCTGATCCAGAAGCTCGGAGAGCTGTTTCAATCCTCGGCTGCTCCGCGAGGGAGCAGCCGGGAAGCGCCCCGAATGGCCCGTTTGCGAATCTGTTTCAATCCTCGGCTGCTCCGCGAGGGAGCAGCTGTAATCCTTACCCTCGATCAGCGTCCCCTGATCGTTTCAATCCTCGGCTGCTCCGCGAGGGAGCAGCTGTTCGGGCTCGGCTCTTTGCGGTCAACCTTTTTGTTTCAATCCTCGGCTGCTCCGCGAGGGAGCAGCCAAACACGGAACGGACTGCGGTACAGGCAGAGCGTGTTTCAATCCTCGGCTGCTCCGCGAGGGAGCAGCATTTACGTCCCCACTCTTTGGTCCCTTCTGAGAAGTTTCAATCCTCGGCTGCTCCGCGAGGGAGCAGCATTGGGAAAAAAGTTTTGAGTATGCCGTGGACTGGTTTCAATCCTCGGCTGCTCCGCGAGGGAGCAGCGCGTATTGCAACATACGGCTTCGCTCATTTGCAGTTTCAATCCTCGGCTGCTCCGCGAGGGAGCAGCCGTCGATCGATACAATCGCGTCGAGGGCCTTGTCGTTTCAATCCTCGGCTGCTCCGCGAGGGAGCAGCAAGCCCCTTTCACAAAACCACAGAGGACAGCATGTTTCAATCCTCGGCTGCTCCGCGAGGGAGCAGCATCCGGGGATTTCGAAGCGGGCGGCATTCTCACGTTTCAATCCTCGGCTGCTCCGCGAGGGAGCAGCGGTGCCGCTTGGAGGTTACAAAAAGCCGAAAGTCGTTTCAATCCTCGGCTGCTCCGCGAGGGAGCAGCCTTGCCGCGGTGGATTTCGCCGCGCTTCGGTGTCGTTTCAATCCTCGGCTGCTCCGCGAGGGAGCAGCGATCCCCTTCACCTGATGCTTGCGCGGGTGCTTGTTTCAATCCTCGGCTGCTCCGCGAGGGAGCAGCGGAGCCGACTCTGGTGGTCGAGTATTCGGATGCGTTTCAATCCTCGGCTGCTCCGCGAGGGAGCAGCTTCAGCAGAACAACATCTTCACGCCGATATAAACGTTTCAATCCTCGGCTGCTCCGCGAGGGAGCAGCGCCTGGTTGACGTCCGTATTCACGAATCTCGATGCGTTTCAATCCTCGGCTGCTCCGCGAGGGAGCAGCCGTGCGTTTCTATTTGCTTGAATACCAAGCTTCTTTTGTGGCTTTTACGCGAACTGACTGCGGTTCACGCATATTTAATTTTCAAACAACTTGAGTTTTCAGGATTATTTTTCCAGAAAACACGGATCTTCAATCAGTTACATCATCTGCGCGAATCGTCTGCGAAACAAGGCCCCAGCTTGGGGTTCGCACAAACCAGATTCCCAATATGTCCCCCCGGGCAGCCGGAGAAGGAGGACGGATTCCCGGAAGAACCGGCGAACTCCCTTCACTCCATTCCCGCAGCTTCTCAGGCGCCGGTGGAAGCCGTCTCCTTCTCTTTATCACGGTTCCAGACACGGCGCGGAGGCGGATTGTACGGGATGGCCTTCAACCGCCAGTGGCCGGGCGACAGAAGACGGTCCAACTCGTCCAGCAACTGCTTCGTCACAGTAATCTTGCTCTTGCGCGCTTCAATGAACGTGACGGAATCGTCGAGCCCAACAAGGCAGAGCACGACCATCGTGCTCCCGGAAACGCGGAAACATGCCTCCGAAACCTTTCCGAGCATTCCGGGCTGCAGCTCTTCGGCGTACAGGTGGATGTGCAGCTCTTCGGTCAACTCGTTCGTCGCCTCCGCCAGCGGCATGATCTTCTCCACGATGACCCGCGGCTTCTCGGCTTCGTCGCGCTTGCTGACAGTGACCGACGCCAAAACGGGAAGCCCCGGATCCAGCGTGACCTCCTGTTGGGCTAGATCCGCAAGGGCCCGCTCGTAGAGCATGCACTCCACCGACGAGTCCAGATCTTCCAGCAGCATGATTCCGAACGGCTTACCGCTCTTTTTGCTGAATTTGCTCGTAAAGCTGCTGACCATCCCCGCGATCCGGATCTGCGAATTGTCGGAAAGCTCCTCTATGCGCCGGATCGGACAGCTTGAATAGGTCTTTACAAGCTCCGCATACGGATCGAGCGGGTGGCCGGTCACGTAGAATCCGAGCAGCTCCTTCTCGCTCTTGAGAATCTCCTCCTGGTCGAATTCCGGGATGTCCGGAATCGGCACCGAACACACTTCGCTCGCACCGTCGTCATCTCCGAGCAGGTCGAAAAGCGACCCCTGCCCCGCCGCCTTGTCCTTCGCACGGCTGGCGGCAAAGCTCATCATCGGCTCGGCGATCGCGAGGATCTGGCTGCGCCGCAGCCCGAGCGTGTCGAGCGCTCCGGCGCGGGTCAGGTGTTCGAGCATGCGCGAATTCACATCCGTGCCGCAGCGCTCGCAGAAGTCGAGGAAGCTTTCGAACTTCCCGTCCGATTCGCGGCTCTCGATGATCTTCGACGCCGCGACCTCGCCGACGCCCTTGATCGCGCCGAGCCCGAAGCGGATGCAGCCGGAGTCGACCGAAAAGTTGATGTCCGACGAATTCACGTCAGGCGGCAGCACCTTGATCCCCATCTCCTTGCACGCGTTGATCAGGAACGCGATCTGGTCGGCCGACTCGAGCTCGCTCGTGAGCACCGCCGCCATGAATTCCACCGGATAATTCGCCTTCAGGTATGCCGTCTGATAACAGACGAAGCCGTAGGCCGCGGAGTGGGACTTGTTGAAGCCGTAGCCGGCGAACAACTTGATCTTCTCCCAGATCTGGTCGGCGAGCGCTTCGTCGATGTTGTTCGTCTCCCTGCACCCCTTGAAGAACTTCTCCTTCTGCTTGGCCAGCACATCGACCTTCTTCTTGCCGATCGCGCGGCGCAGGATATCCGCGCCGCCGAGCGTGAAGCCAGCAAGAACCTGCACGACCTGCATGATCTGCTCCTGATAGAGCATGATGCCGTAGGTCTCCTTGAGGCAGTTCTCCATGAGCGGATGGTCGTAGATGATCTCCGCCTCGCCTTTCTTGCGGGCGATGAAATCCGGGATGAACTGCATCGGGCCGGGACGGTAGATCGCCAGGAGAGCGATGATGTGCTCAAGCGTCTCCACGCCGAACGACCGGCAGAGATTCTGCATGCCGCCGGATTCCAGCTGGAACACCGCGACCGTGTCGCCGCGCTGAAGCATTTCAAACGTCTTCGGGTCATCGAGCGGAACCTTCATCATATCGATGTCGACGCCGTGGTTCTTCCGGATCATATTGAGCGCGTTCTTGATGATCGTCAGCGTACGCAGCCCGAGGAAGTCCATCTTCAGCAGCCCCTGCTCTTCGCACGGATGCGCCGGGAAAGGCACGACCATGCTGTCCGAAGCGCTCCGGGCCAGCGGGACAAGGTTGTCGAGCCGCTGGTCGCCGATGATCACGCCCGCGGCGTGGATCCCGGTCTGCCGGTTCAGCCCCTCGAGAACCTTCGCGAATTTGAAGACCTGCGCGACCGAGGGGTCGCTTTCGATGAGCGCGGCGAGCTCCTTCGATTGTTCGACGGCCTTGTCGAGCGTCATCTTCGGGTCCTCCGGAATCAACTTGGTCAGGCGGTTGCCGAAGTCGAAATCGTGGCCCAGCACGCGGGCGACGTCCTTCACGACCGCCTTCGGCTTCAGGAGGCCGTACGTGCAGATCTGCGCGACGCTGTCGAAGCCGTACTTGCCGCGGACATAGTCGATGACTTCGCCGCGCCGTTTTTCACAGAAGTCGATGTCGAAGTCCGGAGGACTCACGCGCTCCGGGTTCAGGAAGCGTTCGAAGAAGAGGTTGAACCGGAGCGGGTCGATGTCGGTGATCCGCGTCAGATACGCAACCAGCGAGCCTGCGCCGGAACCGCGCCCCGGGCCGACCGGAATATCCTCGTCCTTCGCGTGGCTGATGAAATCCGACACCACGAAGAAGTAGCTGATGAACCCGGTCTTTTCGATGACGCCGAGCTCGTACTCCATGCGGTCGATGATCTGCTGCTGCTCTCCGGTCAGCTTATCGAGCTTGCGCGGGTCGAAGCCGTAACGGTACTCCATGTTGTCGAAGCAGACTTCGCGCAGATCGTTCTTATCCGCGAGGCGGCCGTCCGCCATGTAGAACTTCGGATAGTGATTGACCTCAGGCACATAGTGGAATTTCATGCTGCACCGCTCCGCGACGAGCCGCGTATTCGTGACCGCTTCGGGGACCTCCCGGAAGAGCTCTTTCATCTCCTGCTCGGTCTTGAAGTAGTAGTCGGGGCCGGAGAACTTGAAGTGCTTCTCCGCGAGGCGGGCGCCGGTCTGGATGCAGAGCATGATCTCGTGCGCCTCGGCATCCTCCTTGCGCATGTAGTGGACGTCGTTGGTCGCGATCATCCTCAGGTTGTTGCGCCGCGCAAGGTCGATCAGGAAGCGGTTGCAGCGCTTCTCCTCCTCCATGTAATGGTCCATGAGCTCGATGAAGAAGTTGTCCGGCCCGAAGATGTCGAGATACTCATGCAGCGCCTGTTCGGCGCGCTTCTCGTTGCCCTGCAGATAATACTGTGAAATCTCGCTGCCGATGCAGGCGCTCGAGCAGATCAACCCCTCATGGTACTGGCGCAGGAGTTCCTTGTCGATCCTCGGCTTGTAGTGAAAACCGTCCTTGTTCGCGGCGGACATCATTTTGCAGAGGTTCCGGTACCCCTGCTCATTCTCGCTCAGCAGAATCAGGTGGAAGCCGCCGCGGTTGAACGGCTTGTTCGAGTCGAAATCGCGCCGGTCGCCGGGGGCGACGTACGCTTCGACGCCGATGATCGGGTTGATTCCGGCGCCGGACAGGACCTGATGGAACTCCTCCACTCCGCCCATGTATCCGTGGTCGGTGATCGCCATCGCGTTCATATCGTTTTCTTTGGCGAGCCCGGCCAGCCCTTTCACGGTGCAGGCTCCATCAAGCAGGCTGTAGTGGGTGTGAAGATGCAGATGTACGAAATCCGACGGCATAAAAAATTCCTTCCTGTGAGAGCATAATTACATAATGGTAGTATACTCCCTCGGGCCGTTTTTCTCAACCCCGCCGGACGCATTTTTCAGGAAAATTCGGAGGAACGGGAACCTTCTCCCCGCAGGCGCTCCCGGTAAATCATCGCCCCGCCCAGCGCGAAGCACGGCAGCAGCACCACCGCCGAAAACGGGATCAGCAGCCAGAGGTAGCCCACGGCCCCGAACCCCAGCATCAGCCGCCGGTTCCGCGCGGCCATGACCCGCACCTCCCGGACGCCGGCCCGCTCCGCGAACGCGCTTGAAAATGTGTAGGTCAGCCCGAAACGGTACCCGACGATCAGCACCGCCGGAACGATTCCCGCAACCGGAATGAAAAAGGCCGGAAAAAACAGCAGGATGCTCAGCAGCGCCGTCACCGCCGAATATCCGGCCGACTGCGCCATATACCGCAGGCTGTCGCGCAGCGGCAGCGGGGCGTGCTCCACCCCGTAGCGCATCTTCTCGAATTTCATGACCAGCCCGTCGAAGAAGAGCGCCCCGAGCGCTTCGTACAGCGTACAGAGCAGGAACGCGCCGGTCAGCAGCGCCGCCGCCACCGCCGTCACGCCGATCAACACCCGCGCCGCGTAAATCAGCCAGCGCGCCCAGACACTCCACGCCGCCGGATCCGGCAACAGCCCCGCGAGCCACGGAATCACCCACGCGACAAGCCCCAGCATCAGCAGCGCATACAAACCGAAAATAATCCCCATCGGGATCAGCGCATATCCCCACAGGGAGGGAGTACGGAAAAAAGCTCCCGCGCCGGCATGGAGATAACCCGCGCCGGCGGAGAGCTCCTGAAGCAGCCCCTTTTCAGGCATGCGTTATTCGGCCTTCGGAGCCTCGGGCTGCGCCTCCGTCTCCGGAAGCGCGGCGGGAGCCGTCATCCCGGGCAGCTGTCCGAGCTGTCCCTGGACGGCCTCCCTGACCGCCTCCATCAGCGCCTCGTCGATCACCCGGGAGTAGGTGAGCTTGCCGTTCTCCACGCCGCTCTGCAGATTCTGGAAGAAACGTCCGTCGAGCACCTGGTTCTGGAGGCCCATCAGCAGCAGGTCCACCATCCCCTTGGTCTGAAGCGCGGCGTCGTTGGTCGTAAACACGCCCTCAAGCGAAAGCGTCGCCTCGGGCTTCGTGTTCTTCAATCCGACCGTCAGGAGCCGGAGCTCCTGCAGCGACGGCACCTGCGCGGCGCCCGCCGCCAGGGTTTCCTGCTTCGGAACGAAAGCCAGCGTGACCAACCGGTCGCTCTTCGCCGCCAGGACGAGGTTCTTGTTGATTTTTCCGAAATTCAGCGGCAACTCGAACGCATCCCCCATCTGGATCTGGATCTGCGACGGGGACTTCAGGAGCAGGGTCACTTTCGCGCCGTCCGCACCGGTTCCGGAAACAGCGGGACAGCCCGCAATCGTACTCTTTTCCCCGCCGTCCTTCAGGTTCAATCCGCCGCACAGCACTTCGAAAAGCGCGGGCGCCTTCCCGTCAACCGTATCTATGACGGCCACCCCCTTGCCCGAGGGCGCCCCCGGAGCAAACGCACCGGCCGATCCGGTGTCGGCATAAACGGAGACCCGGCTGTCGAAAACCGACTCATCGAGCTTCGCCTCGGCGAGGCGCTCCGCCACGCTCTTCTTCCCGGAGGCGGCGGCCTTGCTGTCGAACTCTTCGCGCAGTTTGACCACCTGCGGATGCGCCTTCAGCGCCGCCCCGTCGACGGCAATCACCAGGTCGGCGTCGGCGGCAAACACCGACAGCGATACAAATGCCGCGGCACAGGCGGCCGCCGATTTCAGAAAACTCATCATAACCTCCATGGAATGTTTCAAAACATACGGCTTTTCAATTATACCGCACAGGCTGCGCTTTTGCAAATCAGGAAGCGGAAATCGGCAGAAAAAAAGCGGCGGGAGAACTCCGCCGCTTCAGGAATTCCGTTCCGTTCAGCCCTTCACCCCGCCGAGCATGATGCCCTTTACGAGCTGCTTCTGCATGAGGACGAAAATCACGATCATCGGAATGACGCTCATCGCGACCGCCGCCATCAGCAGGTTCGTCTGCTGCCCCTGCGACGACTGGAACGAGAGCATGCCGATCGGCAGCGTGTACTTGTCCGGCGTCTTCATCAGCACCAACGGCCAGAAAAGGTTGTTGTAGCTGCCGATGAAGGTGAAGATCGTCAGCGTCACGAGCGCCGGACGCGCCAACGGCAGCACGACGTCCCAGTAGAGCTGCCACTTTGTCGCGCCGTCGATCTCGGCCGCCTCGTCGAGCGACTTCGGGATGTTCATCATGAACTGGCGCATCAGGAACGTCCCGAAAGCCGAAAACGCGGCCGGGAGGATCAGGCCTGTGTACGAATCGACCAGCCCCAGCAGAATCATGTTCTGGTAGTTCGGGATCATCATCACAAGCCCCGGCAGCATCATCGTCGCCAAATAGAGGAAGAAGACCTTGTCGCGCCCTTTCCAGCGCAGCCGCGAAAAGCTGAATGCCGCGAGACTGCTGGTGAACACCTGAAGGAAAGTGATCCAGCACGAAACGAACACCGTGTTCCAGTACCACCGCCCGAAGAAGATGCCCTTCATCGTGAACACGTCCTTGTAGTTGTGCCATTGGCACACCTTCGGCAGCCACGAATCGTAGCCGATTTCATCGAGCACTTTCAGGCTCGCGAGAATCATCCATGTGAACGGCAGCACGAGCATCACCGCCATCAGGGTCAGAACGACATTCAAAGTGACCAGTTTGGCGAAACCGCCCCAGAATTTATTTTTTTCCTGCATGATAGAGTAGCCTTCCTTACTCGTTCGTGTAACGGTTGCCGAACTTCCAGTTGAACATGGTCACAAGGAAGACCATGAGGAACAGCAGCCACGACACCGCCGAAGCGTAGCCGAGGCGCCCCGTACCGAAGCCCTGCGTGTAAATGTAGTAGGCCAGCGTCGTGGTCGACCCGGCGGGGCCGCCCTCAGTCATCACGCGCGCCATGTCGAAGCCGCCCTGCAGACCGCCGATGACCGCCATGATCATGATGAAGAACGTCACGTTCGAAAGCTGCGGCCAGGTGATGTGCCAGAAGCGCTGCCACGGGCTCGCGCCGTCGATGTCGGCCGCCTCGTAGAGCTCCTGCGGCACGCCGGAGAGCCCGGCGAGGTAAAGAAGCATGTTATTCGAGCCGATCGCGCCCCAGAATCCCATGATGAGCAGCGAAGGCTTGGCCCAGTAATAATCCGAGATCCACATCGGCGGCGTGAGCCCCTCTTCGGCGGAAGCCATCTCCGGCAGCATCCAGAAGACGCAGCAGAGCCCGACCAGCGCCATGTTCAGCACCATCGCGGAGCCGTCCACGATCGCGGAGTCGCCGATGCCCCGGTCGGTGGTGCAGTTGTATTTGCGCCTGGCAATGAAGTAATTGTAGAGGAACCTTCCCCACCCGATGCCGAGGAACACCAGCATCAGGAGCAGCACCCAGTTTGCGTCGCGGCTCAGCAGCGAGGGCTCCCCGCCGCTCTTCCCTGCGATATAAATCCAGGTCGGGGCGACCCATTTCCAGGCAAGGATGAGCGGCAGCGAAGAGAGGATCATCGCCAGCCAGATGCTCGTGTTGCCCGATTCGCCGTCGCGCCAGAGCCGCAGCTTGCGCCGGACCATGTGCAGAAAGAAGAGCCCGGCAATCACCAGCAGCACGATGCCGATCGCCTCGCAGGCGGGGCTGATCATGACCGCGACCGGCGTCAGGGCGTCGAGCAGCGGGCGCAGCGCGTTGTTGATCGGCCCGTTCAGCGGGTTGTAGAGCTTCTTCCAGAGGATGAAGGTCGCCACGCCCGCCGTGAAGTACGGGAAGTAAAAGAGCGTGCGGTAAACCGTCTTGCCGCCGACCGAACCGAGAATCAGCACTCCGCCGACGAGGGAGACCAGCAGGATCGTCATGCCGGTCCCGCCGAGGCCGAGAACCGCGAGAAGTCCGAAGCAGGCCACCATCACGGCGGTCAGGATCATCGTGACCGTGAGCCGCTTTTTTCCGTCGCCCTTCACGAAATCCATGTTCAGCAGCAGCGCCGCCACCAGGCTGCCCGCCACGCCGAACGGGATGCCGATCATCATGAAGAACGTATTACCGAAATACTGCGGAAAATCCGGGTCGGAGAAGAGCTTGGCGAAGTTGTCGAACCAGACGAAGCTGATCGGCTCGGAACGGAAATAGTTGTGCATTTCCAGATTCCAGTCCGTGAACGCCATGTAGATGCTCATGACGAGCGGAATAACCGTGAACGACAGGAAGCCGAGAATGTTCGGCAGCAGGAAGCTGACCCCGATCGCCAGGTCCTTGACATCTTTCTTAGTCATTGCCATTTTTTACCTGACGCCTCCCGCATTGCTTTCATCGAGCATCCCCCTGTCACGATAATATTTCACATAGAAAGGATTCTTGATCCACTCGACGGGAATCTTCTTTCCTTCTTTCTTGTACGCATCGATTTTCTGCTGGAGCGCCCAGTCTTCCTTCCAGCGCTCCATCATCGCGGGATTCGCCTGTTTCGAGATCTCGATTTCGTTGTTGTAACGCGTCTCGATATACTTCAGCGTTTCATCGAGCGTGGAGCGGTCATTGAAGAAGCGGTTGATGCCGTTCTGGAGCCAGTTCGTGGAGCCCGTCTTCACATACGGGCTGTAGGAGCCGGGCAGCCCGATCGTGCGCGCCCAGGTGAACTCCAGCTCGCTGCTGTCGCGTTCGTTCGGCCGCTCCGTCCCGATCGCCTTCATCTCGGCGCTGACCGATTCCGGATTCGGCGGCAGGCCGTCGGCGAACTCCACGATATACTGGTTGTACGGCTTGCTCGCGAGGAACTCGAGGAAGAGCTTCACGAGCTCCGGCTGTTTGCTGCCGCGATACGGCATGGCGGCGCGCACGCCGAGCGGATGGTTCTTGTAGCCGTACATCGGCAGCTGGCTCACGGCGAACTGGATCTTCATGTCCCGGTCCTGCTGGACCTCGCGGAAGCGGATCAGGCAGTAACGCCCCATGACGATCATCGCATATTTGCCGGAGATGAAGTTGGAGTAGTCCGCGCCGCCGTAGCCCGCATCGGTGTTCATGGAGGCGACATCCGCCGCGGTCGGGGCGATGCGGTCGACGTAGGTCCACTTGTGGAAGGTTGCGATCGCCTGCTTCAGCGCGTCGTTGTTCGCGATGCTGCGGGTCAGGGTCTCGTTGTAGATGTCCCACCCCTTGCTGCGGGCGATGCAGCTCGCCATGCTCACGCCCCAGCCGCTGTCGAGCGCCTGCAGATAAAAATACTCCTGGCGCGGCAACCCTTCGTTCGCCTTTTTGACATATTCGATCGCCATCTTCTCGAACTCCTCCGGGGTCCATTCGACCGGCGGACGGCTGAAGCCGTGCTTTTCGAGCGTCGAGAGGTTGATCCACATCGCCACGCTCGAACCGTTGCAGGGATAGGCATACTGTCTGCCGTCCATGCCGTTCAGCAGCCCGGCCATGCCGGGATAGGTGCTGTCGAGCCCGTAGCCGTTCTTCTTCGCATCCTCCGTGATGTCCATCGCGACGCCGAGCTGCGAATACCCGAGCACGTCGGCAGTATCGAACACGTCGCCCGCCATGCCGGATACCGCCTGGATGAGCGTACTCTGGTTGTTCGCGGTTTCAAGCTGCACATCGCCGTTCGGCTTCGGGGTCCCCGGCTTCACATAGTGCGGATCGCCGGGCTTGAGCGGGTTGCCGGCCGTTCCGTACGCCTTGTTCAGGGCGGCGGCCTCCTCCTCGGTATAGTTCACGACCTTGCCGTTCTTATCCTTCTGGACATGCCCCTTTTCCACGAGCCATTCGCGAAACAGCATGATCTGTTCTTCACGCTGGGGATTCGCATCGGTGCGCCAGGTGATCACCGGCACGTCCGAGCTCCGGTCGCGTCCGGTATACATCGTGTAAAACGACGCGGCCACGAGCAGCAACAGAATCGTCACAAATAGTTTTTTCATTTCAGGGGGAGATTCTTTCTATTTGTTAGGTTTTTTGAACAATCTGAAGAAACATGCCTGCAAAATACACCGGAAACCCTGAAAATTCAACCCTCACCGCCGATTTTTTCATAACAAATTCCCTGCCGTTTTCCCGGCGGAAGATGCGCCGCCCTCCCGTGCCGCACCCGCCGGCTTTCCGCATTCCTAATTTATAAAGAGGGAACGGGGAGGGCAAATCCCTCCCCGTTCCCGGCCGCCGCCCCGAAACTCCCGGTTGCAGCCGATCCGCAAAATCCGATATTTTGTCCATTCCTCCCTTGCTTTGGCCCTCCGGGAACGGTATATTATATCCCTGTGTTTGCCGCAGGGCGGCGGCTCGCTTGACAGTAACCCACCCGAACCAACTGACTGTAAAGGAGTTTTATGAAATCCGGATTCGACAGCGAAAAATATCTGAATGAACAATCCCAGGCCATTCTCGAGCGGGCCGGCAAGTTCGATGATAAACTGTACCTCGAATTCGGCGGAAAACTCCTGTGCGATTTCCATGCGGCCCGCGTGCTGCCCGGATTCGATCCCGACACGAAGATCAAGCTGCTCCAGCGCATGAAGGACAAAATCGACATCGTGATCTGCATCTTCGCGGGCGACATCGAAAAAAAGAAAATGCGCGCGGACTTCGGCCTCGCATACGACACCGACACCATGCGCACCATCGACGACCTCCGCGACTGGGGGCTCGACGTGAAGGCGGTCGTCGTGACCCGCTACCAGGAGCAGCCGGCCGTCAGGACGTTCATCAACAAGCTTGCGCGCCGCAATATCCGGGTCTACACCCACCATCCGATCGAGGGGTATCCGACCGACCTCGACACGATCGTGAGTCCGCGCGGCTACGGCTCGAACGAATATATCGAAACCGAAAAGCCGATCGTCGTCGTGACCGGCCCCGGCGCGAATTCCGGCAAAATGGCGACCTGCCTGTCGCAGGTCTACCACGAGTTCCAGCGCGGCATACGGGCCGGATACGCGAAGTTCGAAACCTTCCCGGTCTGGAACCTGCCGCTCGCGCACCCGGTCAACATCGCCTATGAAGCCGCGACCGCGGACCTCGGCGACATCAACATGGTCGATTCGTTCCACCTCGAAGCATACGGCGAAACGGTCATCAACTACAACCGCGACCTCGAAGTCTTCCCGATCGTGAAGCGGATCTGCGCGCGCATCATGCCGCCGGAGCAGCTCTACAGATCGCCGACCGACATGGGGGTCAACCGGGTCGGGTTCGCGATCACCGACGATGAAGTCTGCCGCCAGGCGTCGACGCAGGAGATCATCCGCCGCTACTTCCAGTACATGTGCGCCCATGCGCTCGGCAACGCCGACAAGGACGCCTCCGAGCGCGTGAAGCTCCTGATGGACGATCTCGGCATCACCGAATTCGACCGCAAGGTCGTCGCCCCGGCGCGGGCCGCCGCCGAGGAGGCGGAGAACCAGCCCGGCAAGGGCAGCGAGAACATCTTCTGCGGCGCGGCGCTCGAACTGCCGGACGGCACGATCGTGACCGGCAAGAATTCGCCGCTGCTGCACGCGGCTTCGAGCTGCATCCTGAATGCGATCAAGATCCTCGCGAAGCTGCCGGACGACCTTTTCCTGCTCTCGCCGCAGGTGATCGATTCAGTGAGCCAGCTCAAGAAGAAAATTTACAGGAACAAGGGAATCAGCCTCGACCTCGGGGAGACGCTGACCGCGCTCTCGGTCAGCGTCCCGACGAACCCCGCGGCGCAGCTCGCGATGAAGAAGCTCTCACGCCTCAGCGGGTGCGAGATGCACATCAGCCACCTGCCGACTCCGGGCGACGAGCTCGCATTGCGCAAACTCGGGATCCGCGTCACAAGCGAGCCGCGGTTCACGAGCCGCAACCTCTTCATGGAATAAGCCGGAAGCGGGAGGAACAGTCGTTTGGAGCTCTCACCGGTCATCACCCGTTCGGCGCGGCGGCGGCGGGTCGCGTTCACGATCCGCCCCGAAGACGGGCGGCTGGTCGTCCTCGCCCCTTCCCGCGTTTCGGATGCGGAGATCGCCCGCATCATCGGGAACAACCGTGATATCGTCGAACGCCTCCGCCGGCGGTTCGAGCAGGCGGCTTCCCGCCGCCGGGTCTTCACGTTTGCGGAGGGCGGTGAATTCCTGTTCCTCGGCAAGCCGTACCTGCTGCATTTCACCCGCAGGGTCCTCGCGTTCGAGGAGGGCTTTTACGTCCCTGCCGGCGATGAAGCCGCCGTCCGGGCGTATCTGGAGGCCCTTTACCGGAAGCTCGCCGCGGAGCTTCTCGAACGCAAGGCCCGCGACACCGCCGGCCGCTTCCGCCTCGACTTCGGCAAAGTGCGGATCGGCGGGGCGCGCGGGCGCTGGGGCTCGTGCAGCCGCGACGGCAACCTGAACTTCAGCTGGCGGCTGATCCTCTGGCCGGAGCCGGTCGTCGACTATGTCGTCGTCCACGAGCTCGCGCACCTGCTTGAGCTGAACCACTCCGCCCGCTACTGGCGGCAGGTCGAACGCATGTGCCCGGAGTACCGGGAGCACGACCGCTTCCTGCGCGACCGCCTCCCGGAATTCAGCGCCTGGTAGCGTTCCGCTTCCAGCCGTCCGTCAGCACCTTCAGCAGCGGCGCATTGACCGGGAAGTCGCCGCCGCCGTCGCGCTTCTGGGCGACGAGCGCCATGCCGTCGGGGCCTGTGGTTTCACGGTAGTTCCAGTAGGTCCAGTTGATGCCGTTCTCTTCGAAAA
>JABLYX010000091.1 GCA_018265615.1 Lentisphaeria bacterium | reverse complement strand
GCTTTAACGGACCAGAAAGCCGTGCTTGAACTGCATGAAGGATGCGGATGTCTCCAAGGACAAGATCAAGGAGGTCATCCTGGTCGGCGGCATGACCCGCATGCCGAAGGTGCAGGAAGAGGCGAAGGCGATCTTCGACCGCGAACCGCACAAGGGTGTGAACCCGGACGAAGTGGTTGCGGCCGGCGCGGCCATCCAGGGCGGCGTGCTCGGCGGCGAAGTCAACGATGTCCTGCTGCTCGACGTGACCCCGCTTTCGCTCGGTATCGAGACGATGGGCGGCGTGATGACGAAGCTCATCGAGCGGAACACCACGATCCCGACCAAAAAGAGCCAGATTTTCAGCACCGCGGCGGACAACCAGCCGGCCGTGGACGTCCGGGTTCTGCAGGGCGAGCGCGAACTGGCCAAGGATAACAAGTCGCTCGGGCTGTTCAAGCTCGACGGCATTGCTCCGGCGCCGCGCGGCGTGCCGCAGATCGAAGTCACGTTCGACATCGACGCGAACGGCATCCTGCACGTGACCGCGAAGGACATGGGCACCGGCAAGGAGCAGAAGATCACGATCACCGCTTCGAGCGGCCTTTCGGAATCCGAGGTCGAGCGCATGGTCAACGAGGCCAAGGCGCACGCCGAGGACGACAAGACCGCCAAGGACCGGATCGAGACGAAGAACCACGCTGATTCGCTGGTCTATCAGACCGAGAAGCAGCTCAAGGAACACGCCGACAAGATCCCGGCCGACGTCAGGGGGCAGATCGAAACCGCGGTCTCCAAGGTCAAGAAGGAGATCGAGGCCGATAATATCCCGGGCATGAAGGCCGCGTCCGAAGAGCTCGAGGGGCTGCTTCAGAAGATCGGCGAGGCGGTCTACGCTTCGCAGCAGCAGCAGGCCGCCGGCGGCGCGGGCGCGTCTCAGGACGCCGGTTCGCAGCAGCAGAAGAAGGCCGATGACGACGAAGGCGTGGTCGACGCCGAAGTGGTCGAATAACCCTGAAATACACTCTGATCCCGCGGCATGGGGCCGCGGGAGCGGAGGTTTTATTTAAAACAACCATTTAAACGTTCCAACCAAACAACACAAGGAGAGTCAGAAATGGCAAAAGTCAACATCAAGCCGCTTGGCGACCGGGTCCTCTTGGAGATCTGCGAGTGCAGGGACGAGATGAAGGGCGGAATTCTCATTCCGGACACCGCGAAAGAGAAGCCGCAGGAATATAAGGTCGTCGCGCTCGGAACCGGCAAGAATGATGACAACGGCAAGAAGATTCCGTTTGACGTGAAGGTCGGCGATATCGTCCTGACCAGCCGCTACGGCGGGACCGAGGTCAAGGTCGACGGCAGGGAGTACAAGGTTGTCAACCAGGACGATATCCTCGCGGTCGTCGGCTGAGCGTTGCGCGATTTTTCGGAATCTGACAGTACAAGAATAATTTCAGGAGAGAACCATTACTATGGCTAAGCAGCTTGTTTTTTCGGAAGAGGCCCGTCGCGGGATCCTCGAAGGCGTCACCATGTTGAGCAAAGCGGTCAAGGCGACCCTTGGCCCGAAAGGACGCAATGTCGTCATTGACAAGAAGTTCGGCGCTCCCGCCATCACGAAGGACGGTGTGACCGTCGCGAAGGAAATCGAACTTAAGTGCCCGTATGCGAACATGGGCGCGCAGATGGTCAAGGAAGTCGCGAGCAAGACGAACGACGTCGCCGGCGACGGCACCACCACCGCGACCGTGCTGGCCGAAGCGATCTACCGCGAAGGGCTGAAGAACGTCACCGCGGGCAGCAACCCGATGGAACTCAAGCGCGGCATCGAGAAGGCGGTTGAGGCCGTCGTCGCCGAGATCGCGAAGATGAGCGTCGGCGTGCATGACCAGATCGCCCAGGTCGCGACCATCTCCGCCAACGGCGACGAGACGATCGGCAAGATCATCGCCGAAGCGATGGACAAGGTCGGTCAGGAAGGCACGATCACCGTCGAAGAGGCCAAGACCCTCGAAACCACGCTCGACGTGGTCGAAGGCATGCAGTTCGACAAAGGCTATCTCTCGCCGTACTTCGCGACCAACACCGAGTCGATGGAAGCGATCCTCGAGGACGCCTACATCCTCATCCATGAGAAGAAGATCAGCAACCTGAACGACATGCTCCCGCTGCTGCAGGGCGTTGCGAAGGAAGGCAAGCCGCTGCTCATCATCGCGGAAGATGTCGAAGGTGAAGCGCTCGCGACCCTTGTGATCAACAGCATGCGCGGCATCCTGAAGGTCTGCGCGGTCAAGGCTCCGGGCTTCGGCGACCGCCGCAAGGCGATGCTGCAGGATATCGCGGTTCTGACCGGCGGCACCTGCGTGACCGAGGATCTCGGGATCAAGCTTGAGAACGTGACCGTTGCCCAGCTCGGCAAAGCCAAGCGCGTCACCGTCACGAAAGAGAATACCACGATCGTGGAAGGCGCCGGCACGCAGAAGGCGATCATGGGCCGTGTCGCTCAGATCCGCCGCGAGATCGAAGAGACCTCCAGCGATTACGATCGCGAGAAGCTTCAGGAGCGCCTCGCAAAGCTGGCCGGCGGCGTCGCCGTCATCAGCGTCGGTGCTGCGACTGAGGTTGAGATGAAGGAGAAGAAGGACCGCGTCGACGATGCGCTGCATGCGACCCGCGCCGCGGTTGAGGAAGGCATCGTTGCGGGCGGCGGTGTTGCGCTGGTCCGCGCGGCCAACGCGATCAAGAAGCTGAAGCTCTCGGGCGACGAGGAAACCGGCGCCGCGATTGTCGAGCGCGCGGTCGAAGAGCCGCTCCGCCAGCTTGCCGCGAACGGCGGCTATGAGGGCAGCGTCGTTGCCCAGCGTGTGAAAGAGGCCAAAGGCAACATTGGCTTCAACGTCGCGAACGGCGAATATGTCGACATGATCAAGGCCGGCATCCTCGATCCGGCGAAAGTGACCCGTTCGGCGCTGCAGAATGCGTCGTCGATCGCGAGCCTCCTGCTCACGACCGAGTGCCTGATCACCGACATCAAGGAAGACAAGGAACCCGCGATGCCCGCCGGCGGCGGCATGGGCGGAATGGGCGGAATGGGCGGCATGATGTAATTCGTGCCGGTTCCACCGAACCAACGGAAACGCGTCCCGGAAACGGGGCGCGTTTTTTTTGCATTCCGGCATTCGGGCGGCTATATTATAACTTCTGAAAGAATGGAAAGGAATTCCGATTATGTTTGAAATTGAAATTGACCGCTCGTTTTCCGCGGCGCACCAGCTGCGCGGCTACAACGGCGACTGCTGCAAATTGCATGGGCACAACTACAAAGTGACTGTCGTGGTCCGCTCGAACGAGCAGGATGAGATCGGCATTGCGCTGGATTTCAAAAAACTCAAGAGCGAGCTCGACGCTCTGCTTGCCGTCTACGACCACTCGAACCTGTCGGAGCTGCCGGAGTTCAAGGCGGTCAATCCGACCAGCGAGAATCTCGCGAAGACCATCTACCGGCAGATCAGCGAAAAGATGAACGGCGGCGCGATCCGGGTTCACCGGGTGCGCATCGGCGAGTCAGATCACTCCGCAGTCACCTATTTCGAGGAGTAAACGCGCGTGCGCCTCGTTGAATCGTTTACGAGCCTGCAGGGGGAATCGACCCATGCGGGCCGCATCTGCCACTTTTTGCGCCTTGCGGGGTGCAATCTCGACTGCAATTACTGCGACACGCAGTACGGCAGAAGTTTTGACGCCGGGGAGCCGGTCACGGTTGATGGACTCGTGAAGCTGGCGCAAAGCTCCGGCGTGAAGCTTGTGGAGATTACCGGCGGGGAGCCGCTGGCGACGCCGGAGACCCCCGAACTCTGCCGCCGGCTGCTTGAGGACGGGTTCGAGGTGCTGCTCGAGACGAACGGCTCGCTCTCCATTGCGGATGTGCCGCGCGAGGTGCGGAAGATCATCGACTGCAAGCTGCCGGGTTCCGGCATGTTCGCCGCGAACGACTTCCGGAACTATGCGTTGCTCGCGCCGCACGATGAGATCAAATTCGTGATTTCGGACCGGGCGGATTTTGACTGCATGCTCGATGTGATCCGGCGCTACGACCTTGCGCTGAAGTGCCCGAACCTGCTGGTCAGCCCGGTCTGGGGGCGCGTGGCGTTTGCCGATCTCGCGGCATGGGTCGTGGAATCGCGCGCCCCTGTCCGGATGCAGCTGCAGATGCACAAGCAGATCTGGGGCGATAAGCCCGGCGTCTGAACATCTTTGAGGGCGGTCCCCGATGCCGCCCTCAAAGCGCGAAGCGCAAAAAAAGCCGCATGCCCGGCATGACCCGCAAAAACAGAAACTCCCCGGACGGCCATGAATCATCAGCACGGTTCCATCAGTCATACAAAATGGTCCGACAAGACCCTGCAAAGATCTCCAGAAAACGAGAACGACCCAAAACTTTTCGCAGGCGTCTGACGGTTCGTTCTCAAACTTCCTGCCGAAACAGGCGGAGGGAGTGCTGCCTCTCTGTAAAAAAACAGAGAGGCATGCCGGAAGGAGCGGTATTTGACGCAGACGCGACCCGGCATGGCCCATCCAGATAAAAGTCAGCCTCAAGAAGCGCAGCTTTTTGAGGTGTCGGCACCGGCACCCTGCCGGTCTGGAGGATTGAGGGAGGGCGAAGCGCCACCCTCACTCCCGTGACGTCAGGCGAGCTGCTGGACGTCGAGACGATAACCGGTGCTGTATTTTTTGGGGTTGCTGATTTCGACCGAGACGAAATAGACGGCGGCGTCGAGCTGCTGTGAACTGAGGGCGTCGTCGAGCTTGAGCTTTTTGCCGGCCTCATTGTAAAGCGTGACTTTCAGTTGCCTGCCGACCTGGATGCCGGGGGTATCCGGCACGAGGTTCAGGTCGACGGCGCACGATTTATCCAGTTCGAACCGGAAGAAGTCGGTTTTGTCGTCGAAGCCGACCCAGTCGGTGACGGAGGCGGCGCCTTCCCCGTCCCAGTTCATCCGGGTGGCGGTGGTGCGGTCGTTGTTGGTCCCCGGGGCGGGCAGATAGCTGTCGGCGACGTCGATCGTGTAGGAGCTGTTCTGTTTGCCCTTGCCTTTGTCGCCGGATTCGACGAGGATGTAGACCGGCATGGCCGGGAGGAGCAGGCTGTCGAATGAGGCGCTTCCCTGCCTGACGCTCAGGGTCTTGATTTTTTTGCCCTGGCTGTAGAGGGTGACTTTCAGCTTGGCTGAGACGTCGGAGATTGTGATCGAGACGGTTCCGGCGTACAGCGGGTCGATGCGGTAGCAGTCGGCCGCGTCGCCGAAGCCGACCCACCCGGAGACGGAAGCGCGTCCGTTTCGGTCGAGATCGATCCATTCGGCTTCCGCAACGCTGTTGTTGTCGGTCGCCGCCGGGAAGTAGTGGTCGTTGACCGTCAGCGTGTATTCGGTGTTCTGTTTGCCCTTGCCCTTGTCGCCGGATTCGACCGAAATGCAGGCGGTGTCCACATCGAGCAGGATTCCGCCTTTGAACGCATCGGAGTTGTCCTTCGAGAGCGAAACGCTTTTGATCTTTTTGCCGTCGGCGCGGTAGAGTGTGAGCTTGACCTTGGCGGAGAGCCCGGTGACGCCGACATAGAGCCGTCCGGCCGACGCGGGGTCGATGCGGTAGTAATCAACCGAATCCCCGACGCCGACCCAGCCGTCCGCCGCGGCGAAGCCATCCTTGTTGAGCGTGAGCAGATCGGCCTCTTCACGGCTGTTGTTGTCGGTCGGAGCCGGGAAGTAATCATTGCGGATGTCGAGCGTATAGCCGGTATTCTGCTTACCCTTGCCCCTGTCGCCGGATTCGACCGAGAGATAGGCCGCGCCTTCGAGCAGGTAACCGCCTTTGAAGACATCGGTATTGGCTTTGGAGAGCGAGATGCTCTTGAGTTTCCTGCCGTCGGCGCGGTAGAGGGTGACCTTGACCTTGGCGGAGAGCCCGGTGATGCTGACGAAGAGGTTTCCGGCGCGGGCTGGGTCGATGCGGTAATAGTCGATCGAATCTCCGAGTCCGACCCAGCCGTTCGTGCCGCCGAGGCCCTCCGTACTGAGCGGAAGCCGGGTCGCATCGTGGAGCGTGTTGTTCTGGACGGGGGCGGGGAACCGGGTCCCGGTGACCGAGAGGGTGTATTCCCCGGCGCTTTTCCCTTTGTCTTTGCTTTCGAGCATCAGGTAATAGGTTCCGGCTTCGAGCGTTGCGGGCTTCATAGAAAATTTTCCGCCGGAGACGGAGATGGACGCGGCCTTTTTCCCGTCCGAATTGTAGAAAGTGGCTTTCACCTTGAGCGAGGAGCTCACGCTGCCGATGATCTGGAAGATTCCGTTGGTCAGCGTAAGCTTGTAGCAGTCCGCAAGGTCGCCGTTGAGGCCGAGCGTTTCGGTGTGCGGCGTATTGAACGCGAGTTCGGTTGCGGTTCCGAAGGTGCCTCCGGCATCGGGAGCGAGCGAATATGGCTGAATCGACATTGCGTGTTTCTCCGTAAAACTTGAAATTGATTCGGATATCCATAATCTAACGCATTTGGCGAAAATATCAAATCAGGTTTGAAGATTCATTGAAAAGATGCTGCTCCGGGGTTATATTTCCCGGAATATGATATCATGGAGCACGGATGCGGATATGGGCAGGACGAGTACGCTGAAATTTTCCGAAAGCGGTGTTCGCGGCATTGTGGGCGAGGGGCTTACGGCGCGGCTGGCCGCCGAACTCGGCGCGGCGTTCGGGTTTTACCAGGGCGGCGGCCGCATCGTCGTCGGGCGCGACACGCGTCCGACCGGCGAAATGTTCGAGCAGGCGGTTACGGCGGGGCTGCTGGCGGCGGGCTGCGAGGTGATGCGCACCGGGATCGTCCCGACCCCGACGCTGCAGTACACGGTCAAGGCGAACGGGGCAGCGGGCGGAATCGCGATCACGGCCAGCCACAATCCGTTTGAATGGAACGCGTTGAAGTTTATCGGCGGCGCCGGGACCTTCCTCTCTCCGGGGGAGGCGGCCGGGCTTTTCGACCTTTACAACCAGGGGAACTTCCCGTTCCGCACGGAGTCCGATTTCCGGAGCGTCAGGCAGCTCTCCGGCGCGTTTGCCGCCCATGAGGAGCGGATTTTCGAAGTGATCGACCCCGAGGCGATCCGGCGGCGGAAATTCCGGGTCGCGGTCGATTGCGTCAACGGCGTCGGGGCGCTCTACAGCGCGGGGTTCCTGAAGAAGCTCGGCTGCGAGGTGTTCACGGTGAACGGCACGCCGGACGGCTGTTTCGCGCGGCCGCCGGAGCCGCTGCCCGAGAACCTCGGCGAGCTCTGCCGCGCGGTTCGCGAAAACCGCTGCGACATCGGCTTCGGGCAGGATCCGGACGGCGACCGGCTGACCGTCGTGACCGACGGGGGGACGGCGCTTTCGAGCCACCACACGGTTGCGCTGGCGGTCGACCAGGTGCTGGACGGCGGCGACCCCGGCCCCGTCGTGGCGAATGTCCAGACCTCGCGCCTGGTCGAGTACATCGCGGAGAGCTACGGCTGCAGGTTTTACTCGGCCCCGGTCGGCGAGATCAATGTCGTCGAGAAGATGATCGAGGTCGACAGCGTGATCGGGGGCGAGGGGAACTGCGGCGGCGTGATCTACCGCCGGATCCATCCCGGCCGTGACAGCTTCGGCGCGATGGCGCTGATCCTTGAACGGCTCGCGTTTTCGGAGCGGACGCTCTCCGGGATCGTGGCGGATTTTCCGCCGGTCGCAAACCTCTCCTGCCGTTTTGCGCTGCCGCCGATCCGCTCCCGCGCGGTCCTGGCGGAGCTGACCCGGCGCTACCGGGACCGCGACCCGCTGACCTTTGACGGGCTGCGGTTCGACCTGCCGGAGGGGCGCGTCCTGATGCGCTCTTCGAACACCGAGCCGCTGCTGCGGCTGAACGTGGAATGCGCGGACCGGCCCGGCGCGGAAGCGCTGCTCGGACGGTTCCGCATGGAAATCCAACAACTCATAGAGGAGACCTCCCGGAAGTGAAGAGCCCCTCCGTTTATTTTTTCGACATGGACCACACGCTGATCAACAACGACTGCGATGTGAGCTGGAAGCATTTCGTCGTGAAACACAAACTCGCCCCGGAGTCGGATCTCGACGAGGCGGAGCGCTATTTCGACGACTACAATGCCGGAACCCTCGACGTCGAAGAGTTCTATCTCTTCCAGTTCCGGGAGTTCATCGGCCGCACCGAGGCGGAGATGCTCGGGCTCGCCCGGCTCCATTACGATGAATTCGTGAAAGGGCGCATCTACGCGGAGGGCAGGGCGCTCGTCGGCTCGCTGCTGGAGCGGAGCGTTCCGGTCGCGATCCTGACCAGTACGAACTCCGTCATCGCCCGGCCGATTGCGGACGCCCTCGGGATCCGCGAGGTTCACGGCACCACGCTTGAGTTGAAGGACGGGCGTTTCACCGGCCGGATCACAGGCGTTTACGGCGCCCGTGAAGGGAAAGCCGAAATCGCCGCGAAATGGGCCGCCGGCCACGGTGTGACCCTCGCGGACTTCGCCTATTACGGCGACAGTGTGAACGACGTCCAGATCCTCGAGGCCGTCGGTTTTCCAAACGCCGTCAACCCCTCCGCGGAGCTGCGCAAAATCGCCGAGGAGCGGAATTGGCCCATCCTCACGTGGGGGTGATCCCGTCGTTGCGGGGAGCGGAGGCGCCGGCCCTGGCTTTTTTCTCTTCGCCGTTCGCGCGGCGGAGGTTGCCGGCGATCCGGTGCAGGGCGCTGAGCGCCGCAGCCTGCTCCTCCTCCGGGACGCCGTCCAGCATCAGCCTGCGGTACTCCGTCGTGATTTCGATCGCCTCTTCGTAGACGGCTTTCCCCTTTTCCGTCGGGTCGAGGACGATCGCACGCCCGTCGGTCGGGTGGGGCTTCCGCTGGATCAGCCCTTCGTTTTCAAGGTAAACGAGCATTTTGCTGACCGTCGCCCGGTCGATGATGACCAGGTCAACGAGCTCGGATTGCGTGATGCCGGGATTTTCCGCGATCATCACGAGGTAGATATACGAGCCGCCGCCGAGCCGGAGCGGGGTCAGCTTACGGCTCAGGTATGCGAGCTGAAGCCGCGATATCGCCGACACCATCCGCGCGATCGTGTTTTTCATGTGCATGTTTTCCCCCCATATATGAATTGAACATTCCGAGCATTCTCCTGGCGGACGTTCCGGAAACGGCCCCGAGCACCTCCTTGCCGTGGTGCAGGTACTCGACCACGAGCCAGAGGATTCCCATGAGCAGTATGATCAGCGACGCGCGCAGCACGCTCTGGTAGACGGCAGCGTGGTCGCTCCCGACATACAGCACCAGCGGGACGAGGATTCCGGAAACCATAGTGCGGCAGCGGTATGCAATCTCCGGGCTCGGCGGATTCGACGCGCGGTACATCACCGGCCCCACCACGAGGAGGAGCCCCGTAACGAGCACGAGCGGATTCGACACGACCCCCAGCACCAGCAGGCTGAACAGCGCCACGGCGGAACAGCAGGTCACATGCGCGATGATGTTTTCGAGCGCGACCCGCTTCATCATGTCCCGCTCGAAGTGGCAGCAGCCGCTGACGAAGCTCAGGAACGCGAACAGCGCGAAGCGCCATTCGAACAGCATGAAGAACATCCAGATCCCGAGCCAGATCAGCGCGTAGACCATGAGTTCGGCGTTCCCGATTTTCGCCGGGGCCGGGGCCGGCGTCTTCGCGGCCGCGCACTTCGGCAGCTGGGCCGGAAACGCCGCGAAGCACCCCCAGACGATGAAGAAGATCAGGATGATCTGGATCAGGTACTGCTCCGTGATTGCGATCTCCATCGTCTCGCCGGGATAGCTGGCGTAGATCGAGCCGAGCGAATAAGTGAATACGAAACTGACCGCGTTCCCGGTTTCGAAGCGGAGCGCGAAGAGCTTCAGCACGCCGAGGAACAGCGCGAAGGTGACCGGCACGGCCAGAAACGGGGAGGTCTGGAAGAACTCGACCACGCATGTCCCGAGCGTCGCGCCGCCGAGGATCACACCGCAGCGCAGAAGCAGCGCCGGGATGGAGAAGCGGTTCATGCCGAGCAGGATCGTCGCCGGATAGAGCCCCACGAAAACCGTCGTCTGCGACATCGGCAGCGTGTAGGCGAGCAGGATCCCGGTTACGGCGCCGAGCAGCATCCGGCGGAACTTGTCCCGCCGGAACTCCCGGAGCGTCTGTTCGTACCGCTTCATCTTTTCAATAGACGAAGTTGAAGCCGCTGATGAGCCGGATCCAGGCCGACGACAGTGAGCTCAGGATGCGGTGACTGTTGTTTTCAAGCGCGACCGCGGCTTTCGAACCGGAGCTCAGGAACGCATTCTCCGGCAGCGGCTCCGCCGGAACGAAGCGGACCCGGGTTCGCCCGACGGTGCGGATCCAGCGGGTATCCTCCTCGATCTGATGGAGTTCGGTCGGGGCGACATATCCCGAGCGCAGCTCGCGCACGACCCCGTCAACCCTCATGCGGAAGACCCGGCCCGGAATCGCATCGAACGCGACGAGCGCCTGCTGGCCGCGGTGCAGGTTCCGCACGCTTTTCTCCATCAGGTCGGCGTTGACGGCCAGGTTTTCCGTCTCCTGGATAATCGCGTAGTGTTCGTTCAACTGGACCATCTGCCCGCGGTAGAGCTGATGGCAGCTCAGGAGTCCGGAGATGGGGGCGCGGATCACGGTGTCCTCCAGCCGGTTGCGGGCGACGTTCAGCTCGGCTTCGAGTCCGCGCAGTTCGCTGTTCGCTGTTCCGGCGGCGCCGCGTTCGCGTTTCTGCGCCTCCGCGCCGCGCTTCATGGCGGAGAGCTCGGCGGCGGCCACGTCATACGCGAGCTGCGACTCCTCGAACGCCTTCGGCGAGATCGCCTTTTTGGCGACCAGCGTCCGGTCCCGTTCAAAGTCGATGCGGCATTTTTCAACGGTCTTTTCCTGTTTGCGGATCTTCTCCTCCGCTTCGCGGATCTGCAGGTCGAGCGCTTCGAGGCGGTTCGCGGTCGTCTCATACAGCGCTTCGAGACGGCTCACCTCGGCGCGGAAATTACGGTCGTCTAGACGGAGGAGGGGGGCTCCCTTTTCCACGTGTTCGCCGTCATGGCAGAGCACCTCTTCGATCGTCCCGGCGACTTTGCCCGACACCGGCGCGACGCCGTATTCGACATACGCACGCCCCGAGTACGGCGTGTAATACGCCATGCCCGAAGCCAGCGCGAAACACAGGAGGAAAAGCACCAGCAAGCCCAGGTAGATCAACCGCAGCGACAGTTTCATTTTCATACGGAACGCTCCGCCATTCTCTGTTTTTTCAATGGAATGGCGTATAATATACATTGTTTTTGTTGCAATTGCAACAAAAAAATCTGAAAAAATCACACTCGCCGGAAAACGAGAATGACCAAACCGTTTGCGCAGGCATCTTACGGTCTGTTCTCGAACTTCCTGCTGAAACAAGATGGGGGAGTACCGGTACTTGGCCGGAGGACGGTGGTTCCGGGAAATATCATCCGCCGCGCCGGCGCTTTGGATGACAAACCCGGCCCGTCCTCCGCAGCCCCGGCGGAGGAGGAAGGGCCGGCAACTTCCCGGGAAACCGGCGAAGCACCTCCCCAGGTTGCGAAGGCTTATACGCTTTCCACCATGAAAAATCACAAATGCTGCATTTCCGCTTCATTCGCGCGGCCTTGTGCGCGTCTGGTTAACTCTGTCAGCCGGACACTTACAAAACCACGCGACTTTTGCGGAAATTTCGCATTTATGATTTCTCATTCAGGAAATCGTATTACCGCCGGATGAGGTGATAGAGGGCGCCGCCGCCGTCACGCTCGAACCGGGGGACGTTGAGGCCGGCGTTCATCAGCATTTCGCCGGTGAAACGTTCGCCGGAGTGCTCCACCTCGTAGACGGCTTCGGGATCGAGCCCGCGGAGGCGGACGCGGAAGACCGGGCCGTTCGGAACGTTGCGGGGCTGGACCATCGTGACGAGCGCTTCGGAGCGGTCGGCGGCGACGTGTTCCCAGATCACGACGACGGTTTCCGGACTGAACGGATCGGTCAGCCGGTGGAAGTCGCCTCCGGCGACGATGTGGTTGTATTTGTGGTATGCGGCGACCTGCTCGCGGATAAGCCTGCGCTCCTCGTCGTTCATCTTATTGAGGTCGAGCTCGTAGCCGAAGGTGCCGGAGAGCGCGACGATGCCGCGGGTCTCGAACGGGTTCGTGCGATGAGTCTGGTGGTTCGGGCAGTCCGAAATATGCGCGCCCATGGTCGAGCAGGGGTAGAGCATGCTTGTGCCGTACTGGATCTTGAGGCGTTCGAGCGCGTCGGTGTCGTCGCTGGTCCAGATCTGCGGGACATAGTAGAGCATACCCGCGTCGAACCGGCCGCCGCCGCCGGAGCAGCCTTCGATCAGGAGCTTCGGATAACGTTTCAGGAGCCGTTCATGCAGCTCGTACATGCCGAGGACATAGCGGTGCGAAATCTCTTTCTGGCGCTCCGGCGGAACGGCTGCGGAGCCGACTTCGGTGAGATGGCGGTTCGCATCCCACTTGATGTATTCGATGTTCGCGCTGTCGAGGATGGCGCAGATGGAGTCGAAGAGATAGTCCACGACTTCCGGGCGCGACATGTCGAGCACGAGCTGGTTGCGCCCCTCGGATGCGCCGCGCCCGGGTACGTGCAGGCTCCACTCCGGGTGTCTGCGGTAGAGCTCGCTGTCGCGCGAAATCATTTCCGGCTCGAACCAGAGGCCGAACTTGAGGCCGAGTTTGTTGACCCCCTCGACGAGCCTGCCGAGTCCGCCCTTGAGCTTGGATTCGTAGACGAACCAGTCGCCGAGGCTGGTATGGTCGTCGTCGCGTTTGCCGAACCAGCCGTCGTCGAGCACGAGCATTTCGATGCCGAGCTCCGCCGCGTCCTTTGCGATGGAGAGGAGCTTTTCCGCATTGAAATCGAAGTAGGTCGCCTCCCAGTTGTTCACGAGGATCGGGCGCTTGAGATCTTTCCAGTAGCTGCGGATCAGGTGGTTCCGGAACATGTCGTGATAGGTGCGGCTCATGCCGCCGAGGCCCTTCTGCGAATAGACGAGCAGCACTTCCGGCGCGACGAAGCTCTCTCCGGGGGCGAGCACCCATTCGAAGGTGCGTTCGTTGATGCCGATCTGGGCACGGAGCAGGTTGAACTGGTCGAGCTCGATCTCCGCCGCGAAATTGCCGCTGTAGAGCAGGGCGGCGCCGTAGACTTCGCCGGCGGTTTCGGTCGTCTCCGGCGCGGCGAGCGCGAAGAACGGATTCTGCTGGTGGCTCGAGAGCCCGCGCACCGATTCGAGCACGGTGCGGGAGTGGTTGACCGGATGGCGCTCCACCGCGCGTTCACGGCCCCAGGCGCCGGGCAGGTGGATCAGGTCGAACCGCCCGTCCGTGAAATCGAGCGAGGCGCTGGAGATCTTTTCGAGACGGACGCTCTCTTTCGAATGGTTCACGACCTTCACCGAGCGCGCGATCGCGTTGAATCTGCGGAACGCGCTGTAAAAAAGGATGAATTCGACGTCGCTTGCGGCGTCGTAGAGGGAGAGCTCGAGCGTGTCGACGTCGTCGTCTGAGCCGAACGTGGCCGGCAGCCCCTCAAGCGCGGGTTTTCCCTTGTAGATTCTGTGCGAACGGTACTTGAAATCGGTGACGGTGTGGCCGTTCTCCTGCCGGACGATGGCGGAGGGGGCGTGGAAGTCGCCGACGCCGTTGGTCCCGAATTCCTGCGGAATCACGTCCCGCGATTCGGGGGAGGTGGTTCCGGGGGCGGCGGGCGAAAACGCCCGGTCCATCCGGCGGTAGAGGTATTCGAATGCGTCGGAGCTGATTTTTCCGCCGTAATGGAGATGGGCGACATAGCCGCTGGGCTCAACCATGAACGCGCAGGTGGAGTCCCCGGCATCAAGCTTGAACACCCGGTTTTTTTCGTTGAATGTGACAGACATTCCGTATTCCCTGTGATTGATTGCTGTAATTCTGAAAACAATTCCGGTTAATATACTCCGATGCGCCGGATATTTCAAGCGTTCCGGAACTCTGTCCGCCGCCTGCACTCCGGGAGCGGCGGAAAGCGGAAAAAATGGCGGATAAAATTTGTAACGGCGCGAGTTCGGGTGTAAATTACACCATGACAGATACAATTGACCGAAAGGCTTGGCTAAATGAATTACAGGATCGAAATTTCGCCGCTTCCGCAGTGGCGCGACGCCCGCGGCGAAGGGGTGAAGAAGCAGATTGAGAAGTTTTACGGCTTCCCGGTGGAGAAGGTCTGGACGCGTGACGTTTACACCGTCGCGGCGGACATCTCCGAGAAAGAGGCGCAGAAAGTCGCCTCGCTGCTGTACAACCCCGTGCTGCAGGGGTGGCGCGTCACCGCGGCCAAGTCCGAGAATTTCCAGCCGCTGCCCGAGTGCGAGTTCCTCGTCGCGGTCGGCTTCCGCCCGGGTGTGACCGACAACGTCGGCCGCTCGGCGAAATCGGCGGTCGGCGATATCCTCGGCCGCAGGCTCGGCGAGGACGAGACCGTTTTCAGCTCGACCGAATACCTTTTCTACGGGCGCGACCTGACCCGGGAACAGGCGCA
>JABLYX010000090.1 GCA_018265615.1 Lentisphaeria bacterium | reverse complement strand
GAAAATCTATCACTGCAATAGAAAAATGCAAGATATTTTTAGTTCTTATCTATAGCGATAAAAATAGATTTTGCCGGGCCCCTTGGGAAAAATAGACCCGACCGACAGACGCAACGTTTTGTATGCCACAGAAATACCTCACAAGTAAAAGTTTCTGTGGATAAAATAAATTTGGGGCGAAGTGCCATCAATTTCGAGCATCGCTCATTCAAAAAAGTTGACAAATATATCAACAATAGTCAGTAAATCACTTCTCAAAAGAAAGTATACCATGGATATCGATCAAATCATTAGTTCGCTCAGCGAGGCAAGTAAAACCAAGTATGTAAAGTTTATCACAGACAAAGGACGTAATAGCTGTGAAACGTGTTTGCAATACAACAATCAGATTTTTGCGGAGGATGACTCTCTGAAACCTGAACTGCCGATTCATCCTAATTGTCGCTGCCGATATGAAACTGTTACAAATCCGACTGTCGAAAAAATAAAAGCTCGCTTGTTACAAATGGCGAATCAGTTATTGGAATACGCAAAACAGGCAAGGGATAAAGCTTTACAACTTATTGAAGAGGCAAAAGCACTCTTGCAAAAGGTAAAGATGGTAAAGAGCAAGGCGGAAAAAATGCTATTACTGGCCAAAATAGCTGCATTGATTATTGTGATTCAGGGCGTGGTCTTCACGATAGAAAAAATCAAAAATGCTATTGATTCCTTGGAGAAGGCAATGGCGGAATTTGGGTTGCAATTTGTAAATCCGATTACTGCAATTCGAGATTTTGACAAAAAACTTGCGGAGATCAAGGACATTTTGAAGGAATTGCATCATGCCCGTCTGAACGAACCGGATCAAGATAAAGATGTCCTGCCGAAATCCCCGGAAGAAGCAATCAAACGTGGCTTTATTGAAGCTCCGGATAAACAGAATCGATACCACCGAAACAAAGGTCAATCCGGCAATAAGAAATATTATCATCCGATAACAGGACAAGAGGTGATTTTTGATGAACATGGAAAAATCGTGACGCTTCCCGAAAATACCGGAACGAAAAACTATGGAGCCGATCCTGTAAGCCCGGGGCATGTGATTTATGATGTATTGCCATATTGGATATGGGGAAATTCAGAGAAAGATACGACTCCGTTTTGGGATCGAGTTTGGGGTTCCGGAAATAGCCCATTGTAATGAGGCAAAGTGACATTATATTATTACGGGAGAATGATTATTATGGACTTACTTTGCCGACTCATGCCAGTCCTGGGAATGGGACTTCTGCTAATTTTCGTACCTTTATTGGCATTGATCACCTTTGTTTTTGCGGCAAAATCAGAAAAAGGATCAGGAGTCATCCAGAGCCTCGGATACTTTATCGGTTATCTGCTATGGGCTGGCATAGGCTTCTGTTTCCTGTTGATTACTCCTCTGGGTAATTCGCAGTGGTGGATCGGCTATCTGATGTTCTGGCTGCTGTTGGGAAGCGTTCCGCATGGCATTCTATATGCCCAAGGACATAGAAGCCATAATCGCCTGAAGTCACTCGCTGGAGTATTGGGATTCATGACAACAGCATCAGCAACCCTCGCTATAGGCTTGCTCTGTTACTCCGCAAGATTCTTCTGATCCGGTATCGCCGGGAGCCAAGGGGAGCCACGAAAGGCATATCGGAGTGTTTCAAATGGTACTTCGTGGTACTTCCGAGGGGCTTTCCGGGGCGAAATTTGGTAGCCCGGGCGGGAATCGAACCCACGACCAACTGCTTAGAAGGCAGCTGCTCTATCCTCTGAGCTACCGGGCCTTATGATTTTATATAAAATATCCGCAATTGGTACTTTTTTCAAGGGGGCGGACGGGAAATCAGGGGCGTTTCAGTATTTTTCCGTGTAAATCCCGCGGTGCTGTTCCGCCAGGCGGCGCAGCAGGTCGGAGGTTTGACCGATCGAAATCGTATGGACTGTCACCGTCTTCGGCAGGTTGCTCTTCAGGTAATCCAACAGGTTCTGTTCGCTGCAGTCCGTCGGGTCCCCGTCCGACAGAAAGTAAATTGTATCGATTTCCTCTTTCGCAAGAAGGCCGATAAGGTGCTGCCAGGCCGTCAGCATGTTTGTCCCTCCGCCCGCGTACATCCTGCTCAGGAACTGTTTCAGCTCCTGCAGGCGCGATATATCCGAAACCCGGATCGCCGGACCGCCCGGGAAATCCGTCGTTCCCTCGGCGAAAGCGGTCACGCGGTAGGTCCCGGTACTGCTCTTCGGATTGATCTTGGCGCGGATATAGAGTTGTTCCACCGACTTCTGCAGCTCGGCTTTCAACGTCTCCAGTCTGGTCCGTCCCTCCGGCGTGTCGGCCGACATCGAGCCGGAAGTATCCACCAGGAAAATAATCTTGGAAGCCGGCTTCACCTCGATGCCGTAGAAACCCTTTTGCCCGGATTGGCCGGACACTCCCTGGGCGCCCGCCTGCCGCGAGGCCGCCGCCGGTTTTTGTGGTTCCGGGTTGTCCCACCGGACCGGGCGGGGCGAGAGGGCGATCTCCGCCGAGGCGGCTTGTCCGCCTGCAACTCCGGCCTCCTGCTCCGAGTTTCCCGTTATGGAGCTTTCGGCGGTGGACGGCTCCGGCCCTGTTTCCACTCCTGCTCCCGGACCGTTTGCCGGGATCGTCGCAGAGGAACCGGTTCCGCCGCTTTTTCCGCCCGCACCGGAGCCGCTTCCGGAGATTCCGGAGCCCGTTCCTGTTCCGGCAAACCCGGAGCCCGTTCCGGGATTTGCTCCGGAAGGCATCAATCCGGGGATCAACAGCAGCAGGGCCAGGAACAGCAGATAAGCGCCCAGCAGAAGGTAGGGCCGCATGACGTGCCGTTTCGGTTCTTTCGGGAAATTCATCTGTTCCGGATCGAATTCAATATTCATATTTCGCACTCTTCAGAATCTGGTATTGAAGGGTTTCCGGCCTGTCCGTGAGGGTGAATCCGTGGACCTGCCTCTGCTCTTTCAACTGATTGCGGAGGCGGAAGAACAGCTCCGCATCCTTTCCCCCCACCTGGAAATACGGCAGCCGCTCTTTCGGGATCGACTGCAGCAGGGCAGTGAATTCCGGCGACAACAGCTCTCCTGCGAAGACCGGTGTGCCATGGCCGGGCCGGATCCGGCAGTTGACGATATCATCCCGGCTTTCCGGCTCCACATCCCCATTCGGCTCAGACCTGCCCTCCGGAAGCGTCTCCGGGCCGACGCGCCAGATTTTCCCGTCGTTGAGCAGCAGGTAGTAGGGACGCTCCGAACGTTCCGTCAGCGTGGTGAATGCCAGCTGCATGGTGCTCCGGCTTGCCATTCCCTCCCGCAATCCGGCCTGCTGCTTTCGCGACTCCTCCTCTTTTTCGCGGAGCCGGCCGAGTTCCGTTTCCCGTTCCCGGCGAAGCTGCTCCGCTGTTTCGACCGCCTGCCGGCGCGCCTCAAATTCCAGTTTTACCGCTTGAAACTGCGAGGCGGCCAGTGACTGCCGGAGCTGCTCATGGTCGCGCAGCGTCTGCAGCCGCGCGAGCTCTTCGAGCTCTTCTGCACGGGCATCGTTTTTGAGCAGTTCCCGGATTTTCTCAAGTTTCCTGTTGTTCTCCCGGCCGGATTGGAGCTGCTTCCGGAGCAGTGCGATTTCATTCTGCAGCTCTACTGCCTCCTCTGCCGCGTCCGGGGCCTCCTGTTTGAACGGCGAGAGCATCGCGCTGAGCACCACGATCGCGATTGCGATGAACATGACGCCGCCGAACGTGTTGCACATCGTGTCGAGCAGCAGCTCCAGGCTGGAATCCGCGGAACGTTTTTCATTGTCATTCATCGGCAGCCTCCGCGAAAACCGTACTTTCCTCCGCCGGCATCACCTCCCGCCCGCGATCGTAGCCGGCTGCGGCGAGCCGGTCGGCCAGCAGCTCCGTCTGCAGGAACGCCGACGGCTTGGCCAGCAGAAAGAAGAATACCTCATCCGGATTGCGGCGTTTTGCCCACTTCAGCAGCTCTTCGCCTCCTGCCGGGAAGTCGGCCGGAGGCGTGTCTTCGCCGAGCGCCATCGCCCGGAACCCCTTCGCCGAACATTCGATCAGCACCGGTGTTTTGCCGCTGCTCCGGGAAACCGTATACGGGATCAGCCGGTCGCGCTGCAGTTTTTCCGCGGCGAGCCGGTCAACCTCTTTCCTGAGCCGGGCGGCGTACTGCTGCTTTAATTTGATGCTCTCTGAAAGCTGCCGGGTCTCCTCCTCGATGGTTTTGCGCCGGGCGGCGAACTCTTCCGCTTCCCGCTTCTGCCGGAGGGCGGCCTCGTCGAGATTCGACGCTCCTGCCGCGAGGCGTCTGATCTCCTCGAGCAGTTCATTCCGGCGCTTTTCGAGTTCGGCGGGATCAAGTTTCCGCAATTCGTCGAGCTGTTTCATCAGGTCCGCCGTATCCGCCTCCTGCCGGGACGCCTCTGTGCGGAGCGACGCGGCGGTCCGGCGCAGTTCGTCGAGCTGCGGATCGACCGCGCTGCCGTCTGCCGGAATGGAGTCCAGCTCAAGCATCAGGAGCATCAGCATCAATACGATCAGGAACATGATTCCGGTGATCGAGGTGATGATGTCCTGAAACGAGAACAGGGAGATGGCCGGGCCGTTGTTTCTGCCGCTCATTTATTCTCCGTTGTCGACGAGATTGAGATTCTTCATTTTACTGATAATGTTGCGGTGGCAGTAGTCGGCGCATTCGTCGAGGAAAATCTCCTCGCGGTTCACCGCGAAGGTCATCAGCAGCTGGACGATCAGCGCGGCCACAAGGGCGATCAGCGTGGTTTCAAAAGCGACAGCGAGTCCGCCGGTCACGCCGCCGAGCGAAGCTTTGAGCTGCTCAATGTCGGCCCCGCCGGCAACGACCTGGCCGAACCCGCCGACCGCCTGTGCGAGCCCGAGCACGGTCCCGATGAAGCCGAGAACCGGGATGGCCCAGATGAATCCCTTGAGGATCGTGTAGGAGTTCGACAGGTAGTTGTCATCATTGCGGGACTGTGTGCTGAAGCACTCCGCCACGGCGGAGATGTTGCCGAGGTTTTTCAGATTCGACAGCGCCCGGATGATGCGGTCGAACAGCACGAAATCCTGCGGATCGGCGACCTGTCCGTTGATGTTGTCGAGAATCTCGCGCGCCGTTCCGGGCGAGAGGACGAAATTCGGATCGTCCGGCAGGATCTTGAGCCGCAGCGCTTGTTTCTGCACATTGAGCTTGCAGATTTTGACGAACAGGATGGCCAGCGACCAGAAGGTCAGGAACATCGTGTAGTACGGAATCGTCGAACGCGCTTCGGGGCCGCCGTGGAAGAACATTTCGACGAAGGTCAGGCCGCGCCCCCGGAACGGCAGCAGCGCAAGGTAGAACGCGGCGGTTCCGAAAATGCCGATAATCATGGTGAAGATGTAGTTGACGCCGGTGAATTTCTTGCTGCGGAAGCCGCAGAGGCATTCGATATCCCGGCTTTTTCTGGAAAGGTAGCGTGTGGTCATGTCGTTCTCCCGGTTCAGGACTGGGTTTGGAGGTGATAGGCGAAATAAAGCAGGAGCGGATTGTTCCAGAGCGTCAGCGCCGTGAGCCAGACCGCGTTTCTCGGACGCAGGCCGCTGAAGCGGGTCAGGCCGATCCGCACCGCCGCCGCCGCATTGCACACTGTGAAGCTCCAGACGAAAAGGTTGAACAGGATCGCAGCCGGCCGGAGCCAGGGCGCGGGCGGCTGTACCATCAGGCGCCAGGTCATTCCGGTTGAGAGGTCGGCGATTGTGAAGATCCACAGCAGCGCCGTGGCGAGAAGCAGGTCGTCAACAATATTCCCCCCGCGGCAGTCCGGGGAGAATACGACGCGGAACGACCAGATTTCAGCGAAGAGCAGCAGCCAGGAGCAGAGCGGCACGGCGAGCCCGAGTGTGAATCCCGTGAGCACGCCGCGCCCGGATACGGCGTAAAGCGTCATGCCTGCCGCCACGGAGAGCAGCAATGAGGCCGCCGCCGCTGCTGCCACCGCCGTGGTCACCGGGCGGAGGTCGGCGCTGCGGCGGAGCGGCAGAAGCTTGTCGGTCGTGTTCCAGCAGAGCATCAGGGTATCGCCGATCAGGCGCGGAATGGAGGCGGGGTCGTCCGGCGGTCCATCCTCGTCACCGGTTTCCTCATCGTATGCCGCCGGCTCCGGGAGCGGCGGCACGGAGGGGAGGAGCCGGAGCCGTACTTCCTGCCGGTCGCACTGCTCCGGAAGCACAGGCTGCGCGGCCGGGCGTTCCGGGACGAGCTCCACCGGGTCCGCCAGCCAGGATACCGTCGTGATTGCGGACCACTCCTGTTTATCCGTGGAGAGCTGAGTTCCGGCGGTGAGCCTGCCTTCCCGCTTCATGGCAGCGAGCCGCGACGCCGGGAAGGGGCCGGTGATCTTTCCGTTCTGTTTCAGATAGTAGTACGGATCGGACAATTGCATTCTCCTGTTATGGGATATTCAATGGTTTCAGAGCCGGCGACAGCACCGGGTCCGGGTTCAGCTTCGACGCCTCCTCCTGCCACTTCGCAAAAAACGCCGGAGTCAGTTCGAGGCTGTCGGAGCAGTAGAGCACCTGGCCCGGGAAGCAGTTGCCCCCGAGCTCGCCTTCCAGGTCGGCGGCGTCGGCCCAGACCCTCTCCGGGAGCGGCAGGAGGCGGTCGGTCTCCACCTCGCCGGTGCGGAAGCGCGTCAGCAGGAAAAGCTCCTGCGGCTGCGGCTTCCGGAAGCGGTGAAGCATGAATCCGCCGTCTTTCCGGACCACGACGGCCGCCGCGGAGATGCGCCGGGAAAGCAGCGCTTTGTAGAAACGCTGCAGGAAGGTCCGCTGCTCCTGAAGCCGGTCGAGCTGCGCCGGAAATTCCGCCAGTCCTTCGCGGAACGAAGCGATTTCATGCTCCGCATCCAGATATGCGGCGGGGTTGTACCATTCCGGCTGTTCCTCCTCCGGAGCCTGGCGGACGCTCTCGGCATATGCCGCAGAGGAGGCGTAGAAGTGCGACAGCCGCGGCAGCATGGTCAGCAACTGCCGGAACAGCGCTTTTTGCTGATAAGGATTCATGGCGGTGTCGGCGGTGAGCTGCCGAAGCTGCCGGAGCACGAGGTTTTCGAGCTCGGAGTGGCTCTTTGCCCTGGCGATCTTTTCACGCGTCGCTTCGAGGAAGCGCAGATGCGCCGGCTTCGGGAACTCCTCCGGCTTGAGCGGGTCCCAGCCGGCCAGTTCCGTGAATTCCGCCGGGAAGCGGATTTTGTCAAGGAATCCCGGCACGACCGAGAAGCGCCAACTGTTTCCTGAGCGCGTGACCTTGATCACGGTCGGGGTTCCGAGCCTGCCGGGTTCGAGGACCGTATCGAGTGTGATTTCACGGACATCCTGCGTGCTGCGCGTGCGTTCGGCCCGGGGCTGCTCCTCCGCATAAAAGAAGCATTGCCGGCCGTCGGCGGTCCGGAACGCGAGTTCATAAAAGTCTCCGGGAGCGGTGAAGAGGTCCGCCAGCGATTTGAGCTTCCGGTCGAATTCGGCGGTCAGCGCCTTCAGGTCCGGCTCCGGTCTGGCATACTGCATGAGGTCCAGCTGCCGGGGACCCAGATAGGTCGCCGCGCTCTCCGGCCGCCAGTCGTCCGGCGGCGTGGAATCAACGAAATCCGCCGAGGTCATGGCACGGTAGAGCGGCAGGAGCGCACGGGCCCGGGCGAATTCCGGGGCCTGGGCCGGAAGCTCCGTTTCAACCCGGGCGAGGGCGTCCAGATAGCTGTAGATTTCGTCCGGCGCGGTCAGGGCCCGCAGCAGCTCCTGTTCGGATTTCTCGCGGTCGAGCCGGTTCCGGAGCGCCGTGCTCCGGCGCTCGAACAGGCTGCGGCTGTTTTCGAGGATCGCCGGTTCCACGCTGCCCTTGCTGCCGCGCAGAAGCTCGTTGAACTGTTTCACGGTATTCTCGAGAAGTTCGGCGGTTGCGCCCGGTGCCTGAAGCATTGCGATGAGCTTGGCTGCCGCATCGCTGAACTTCTTCTCCTGCGCTTTCTTCCGTTCTTCCGTCAGGCGGGCGAATTCGCTCTTGAAGGCCAGGAAGCGGACGCGCTCCGCATCGGTGAGGCGATTTTGCAGCTTTTCCCCTTCTGCCAGCAGCCCGGAGGCGCGGGACGGGCTGAAGCCCGCCGCCGTGAGCAGAGGCGACAGCTCTGAAGCGAGGAATTCGAATTCCCGGCTTGTATTCAGGCGCTCGGTTTCCGCCGCGGTGCGCTTGTTCAGGGCCTGTTCCTTCAGCGCGGTGATGCGGGACGTGCCGGCGACGCGGGGCGACTCCTGCTGCAGTTTGTCATAAAGCGCGAGCGCTCCGGCGGGATTTCCCTCCTCGATGAGCTTCTGCATGCTTCGCACGGAGGAGGAGAGCGTGCGGCGGTATTGGTAAGCCAGCAGTGCGATCGCTGTCGCGCCGGTCAGCAGCAGCGCGGCCGTGATACCGTAGACCGTGTGCCGGATGTGGCGGCGCGCGGCCTCGAGCCGGGCCTCGGCCGTGAGGGTCTCGACCCGGCGGACCAGCGCTCCTTCGATCGGCCGGTCAAGCAGCCGGAGCGACTGATAGAGGCGGTCGATTTCTGCGAACGGGGCATTGTCGTCGAGTTTGACGAGAAGTTCCGTGCGCAGGCGCTCGAACTCCTGCTGTTGCGCGGCCTCGCGGCGGCGGCCGTCAAGAAACTGTTCGATTTCACGGATGACGGTCCGGGCGTTTTCGTCCGGTGCGGCGAGCGGATCGGTCAACAGCTTGCGCCACTCCTCCAGCAGCTGCCCGAGCAGCGCGGCGTCCATTGCCGCATAGGCCGCCTGCAGCTGGTCGAGAAGGGCGTTCTGGCGCTGCTCCATACGTTGTTCCTGACCGGAGCGGACCGCTCTGCGCAGTTTCTCCATGAGGGCCGGATCGGGTGTGCTCCGCAGTTCGGGGGAATTCAGTTCCCGGCAGATCGCCTCGAGCCGTTCGAGGTCATTCCGGGCAAGCGCCTCCTCCGTATCCCGGCCGAGTTCGGCGAGATAACGCTTTTCGACCTCGGTTAGATTGTTCTGCCAGGTGGGGCATCCGGTCGTCGCGACGGCGAGGATCCGGCGCAGCAGATTCAGTTGCCTGGCGAGGCTCCCGTGCCGGGCGGTTTCCGGCCATTCGGCGATCAGGGCGGCGGCGGTTCTTTCGCGCTCCTCGTCGGAATTCAGGAGTCTTTCGACCGTCTCCGTGTCGAGCTTCGGCGGCAGCTCGAGATTGTACAGCCGGCAGATGTCGCACCACTCGTCGCGAAGCGGAAAGTTCAGCAGCCGGAAGCGGTCGGTCAGGGGCGGCTGGAAGCCGACATTGAATTTCTGCGCCTGCCGCAGCGTCGAGGAGCGGAGCACATTGCCGCACTCCGCGAGCTCCCGGTTCAGCTGCCGGCACCCCTCCGCGTAATCGGCGGCGAGGCGTGCGAGGCGGGGCGTCATGCTCCGGTCGTCGGAATCGAGAAAGCTCCCGATCTGTTCGATGATATCCTGTATTTTGCTCATGGGTTCCGTTTCCCGGTTTCAGATGCTGCGGAAATGACGACAGGCAGCTGTTCGGCCAGTTTGGCGGGCAGCGTCTCCGGATCGATTTTCTGCCTGCCGCGGAGGAGCGGCTCCACCCCGGTCTTATCCGCCAGCTTGTCGGCGATGCCGTTCAGCTGCCGGCGCACCAGGTCCGCCGCTCTGTCCGCTGCGGCGGAGGCCGCTTCGTATGCTTTCCGGGCCGCTGCAGCTTCCGCCCGGAGGCGTTCGATCTCGCGGCGCAGTTTCAATTGGCTGATATAGGTTTCGAGTTCGGTTCGGTACGGATCTTCGGTGTCGAGCAGCAGCAGGAGCTTTTCGGCGTTCGCAAGCTGCAGATCGGCGGTACTCTTCGGAGTCGCGGCGAGGCTGGTGATGAGAGTCTGCCAGTTGCGCGGCAGGCGGTTCACCTCGGAGGGGAGCGGAAAGGCGGGTGGTGCCTCCGCCATCTCCCTGTCGGCTGCTTCTTTCCGGGCGGCCTCCCGCTGTTTCGTGTCGGATGCATGCTTGCGGAGCCGGAATTCCGCCGCACGGTCGTTCCATTGCCGGACCTGCTCGAGGGAGAGCCGGATGATCTCCATCTCTTTGCGGTCGTCGATGCCCGAGATGGTCCGGCTCCCGGCGCGGATCGACAGGGACCGGCGCAGCTTGCGGGTTTCGTCGGACGGCAGATAGGTGAGGGTGACGATGTCGCCGGAGACGGCAGCCGTGACCGTCCCCTTTCCGAGCAGCTTCAGGAACTCTTCGCGGAACACCGGCTCGAAGCGGAACGTCCTGCCGCCGCCGCTGAAAATGACCGCCGTGAGGTTCGACTTCTCCGGCAGGATGAGCTCCGGATCCGCCTGCGGCTGCGGGGGCGTGATGACGAGCCCGCCGTTCTGCAGCCGGAGCCTGAGCGACGCCTCCGGCGCGTCCGGCAGCGGGAGATACTGCAGCGTGCCGCTTTTCTTCGCCGGGAGGAGCCGTACGCCGTCGCCGTCCCTGGCGAGGAATGTCTCCGGATCCTTCAGCCGGGAGAGGTTGCCGACCGTATCGAATGCGGCGGAGACGGAGTCCGCCGCTTTGAGTTCCGGCGGAAGCTCGATCCGCATATTGCCGTCGACCCACTGCAGGTAGAGCCGGAAAGCGGCGGTGAGCTGCTGCTCCGCGCTTGCGGGCCACTCCGACTGCACAGGAGCGTCCGGCGGCGTTTCCGATACCGGCAACTGTACGGGCGGGGAGGGCTGTTTTTCCTGCTGCCGCGTGGCGGAGTGCTGCGGAGCGGCCGTTGTTTTTATGACCTCCGGCGGAGGATTCTCCGGTTCCTCCTCCGGGGTGAACAGAAGAAAAACGAGAAAGCCGCCCGTCGCAAGCAGGAGGAACATGGTGCAGAAGAAGAGCAGCTTGCGCCGCCCGGTTCCGGAGGACGCGGCCTCCGGCTCTTCGGCCGCGTCGCCTGAACGCCAGGTCCGTGGTGGAGGAAGCGGAGGGCGCGGCGCCTTTGGCGGCAGCTGCGGCCTGACCGGTTCACGCACCGTGTAAGCGGATTCTTCCGGAGCCGCCGGCCGGGGCGCGGGCTTCACAGGGGGAGGCGCATCCGGCTTTCCGGCCGGAGCCGGTATGCCGTGCCGGGCGCGCATGACGGCGGGTGAGGCCGCAAACGCCTCCGGTACGGGTACGGAGCCGCCTGTGAGCGAAAGTACGCTGTCGGGCTTCAGGCGTTTCATCCCGGCAAGCTGCGGCGTCCCTTCGATCATGACGCGGAAGAAGGCCGGGCAGCTGCCCGAGGCGGAGAAATAAGTGCAGAAAGTGAACTCGCGGACCTCGGCGGGGCCGAGCTGCATGACCACCTCTGCGACCAGTTCAAGCAACCGCTCCGCGGGGAAGCCCGCCGGGACCTCGAGGTGGAACGACTGCTCGGGATTCTCGCGGAATTTTTCCGCGACGACCCCGGCCCAGCCCGCGTCTCCGGCGCACTCTCTCCAGTTCCGGGCGATCCCGCCGGATTCCGGCTTGCGGAACTGGACGGCGCGGCGCGGCAGGAGCCTGGCCGGCTCCGTCCACTCCGTGAAGAAGTTCTCCGGAGCGAGTGCGACCGAAACCGCGCCGAGCGGAATCGCGTCGAGCTCGGATTCCCGGTCGAAGATCAGGTGATGGGCGATTTTGTTCGCGCGCCCGGTGTAGTCCAGCCCCGCCGGGGCGATGCGGCTGATGATCCGCAGCGTGGCCGTGCCGTATCGGATGCGCAGGTAGCTGAAAGCAACCGGGTTCTTCGGCGCATCGGGATGGGTCGGCGGAAAGAGCGCCTTGTAGCCGCTCAGGTTTTCCACCGGCGTGATCAGGTTCGCCGGGATCCCCTCGGTGAAGGCGACCGAGGCGAAGCCGGACCTGCCGGCCAGGAGACCCTGCTGGGTCGATGTATGGACAAGCTCAAACATAAGTTAAGAGATTCAACTCCATAAATCATTCGGGGCAGGATGTTTCCGTCCGGAATTACCTGCTGTTGCAGGCGGCATCGCGTACCTTTTGCCGCCGATCTCCAGGACGGCGCCGAGATAGTTGAGCGGCAGGCGCTCCTGCCTGCCGGTGAGCGGATGGCGGAACAGGATCTCGCCGTTCACGATTTTCGGCAGGAAGCCGGGCTCCGTGTTGCGCGGCGCTTCGCAGCGCGACGGAATCACGTCCGCGAGCGCCAGCTCGAGCAGCAGCGGAACCTCGACCCAGACCGGATCGATCCGATCCGGAATCACGCCGATCCCGCCGAATTCACTGCGGCTGGCCGGAACCCCGAAATTGCTGGCCGGCAAGAAGTAAACCTCGCGGAAGAACGATTCCGCCGTGTTGACCACTCCCGGCGCGTGTTCGAGCATGAATTCCCGCGTTGCGAATGAGACGTCGAGCAGCAGATTGCGGTTGAGCGCGGCTTCCCCGCTCTCCGGGTTCCGCTGGTACGGCGGGAGCTTGCGCAGATCCTTCGGGAACGCATGGCTCCAGGCGTCATATTTGCCGACCACGACCACAAGGGGGATCGGGCAGGTGTCGGCCGCTTCCATGCCGCGGTGGCGGCGCAGACGGCTGATCATCTCGGCAAAGAGCGTGGACTGGTCGGAGACTTTCGCGTGTTCAGTGATCTGCGGGTCCTCCGACCCGCAGACGCGGCGCAGCTTTGCATCATTGATCGGGTCGAAGAGGAACAGTATGGCGTTCGAACGCGCAAGGTGCTGTGTGGCCGGATTGATCATCACGTCCGCCCCGGGCTGGAAGTGCTCCCCCGCGTTGTCGTAGAAGACGAGGTTCAGCCCGGCGCCGCCGCCGCGCGGCCGGCACTCGAAGATGAACGGCTTCGGCAGCTCCGTCTGGACGCCGCCGAGCATGACCTGGTCGGAGAAGTCGTTTCCGGTCTGCTGGGTCTTCGGCAGCATGACGACTTTGTCGGGCTCCACCGCCATGAAAAGCAGCCGTTCATAACCGTCGATGATCTGGTTCAGCAGCGGATCGGGGTCGAGCAGCGAACGGTCGAAGTGCTCCGGCAGCGACTCCTTCAGTTTGTGAATCAGGCTGGTCAGGTAATAGGATTTTCCGCTGGACGGGGCTCCGACGATCGAACAGTAGAAGCTTTCGAGGTCGGTGATGGTTGCGGGCAGCCTCAGGTGGCAGTGCGGGCAGGCCATGTCTGAAACCGCCACTCCACCGGCGTCGAGCGGCCGCCCCTGCGCGTTGAAGACGGTCGGAGAGAAACGGCGGTGCTCGAACTCCCCGAGCACCGGGTCTCCGATCAGCGACGGGTGCTGTGAGATATAGAGCACGTGTCTGCGGTCGAAACTCTTCCAGCAATGCGGACAGACAAGGTCGCCCTCAGGGATTTCGTCCTGCAGCCCCGGCGTTTCCGGAACAGCTTTCTGAGCGGCTCCGAATGTCTCGGGGATCGCGAATTCCTCCGCGCAGGAGTTGCAGGCGATATGCTGCCCGAGATAGGAGAGCGGCCCCGCGTAGCGCCGCCGGCAGTACGGGCACTGGAACCGCATTTCGTCCTCCGAAACCCGGACGAGGCCGGCTGCCGCCGCAACGCCTGTGCCGTTCCCGGCGGGAATATCGGCGAATTGCTCATGCCCGCCCAAGTTGCGCCATTCGGCGGAGTCGGCGCGGCGGACCGGGGTGGAGCCGGTAATTCTGCTGCGGGCAAGAAGCGCCGCCACCTCCTCCTTTGAATAGGGGCCGACTTGAATGTCGTTCAGAAACAGAAAATATTGATCCATGGTGATGCCGTCATTTCCTTTTTTGCGTTTCTTCCGCTTTTCTCTTCACGAGGTCGGAATAACGATTGAAAGCCCGATCGAATTCCTGGCCGAGCGGTTCAGCCGCCGGGGAATCCGGGAGCAGGGCCAGAACGTCGAGCATCGCGCTGCCCCATTGCGGGAATTCCGCATTCGGGGAGTAGACGTCGAGATTGCAGTAGGAGCGGAAGCTTTGCGTATAGAGCCTTTGCAGCTGATTGAAATCGGCCGGAACGCCGTTCCACTCCCCGAACACGCCCGGCAGCAGCTTACGGAAGTTGCTTTCGCGGACGGAGGAGACCAGCTTGCGCTGCTCCTGATAGGTGGTGAACAGCTCCGTGCGCAGGCCCGCGAGAAAGTCGTTGATCTGCCGCGTAATCGCATCCGAGCCGTAAAACGAATTGCGGGAGAGCGCGAGCAGCTGCCGGGAAAAGGAGTCATGGATGGAGAGCGCAAGAAAAAAATCTTTCTCCTGAACTGCCGACCGGATTACCGTGACCGGCTGCGACTGTTCGAGGGCGTTGGAGATTTCGGCCGTCACCGCCTCGTCGGACAGGTTCGCGCGGGTTATCTGCCGCCAGCCCGCCGCCAGCTCGCGAAGGGAGGCGAAAAGGCTTTTCATTTCCGCATCGGCAAGCAGCAGCTTTTCCCCGCCTGCGGAGGGATAGTAACGGCAGAGTTCGATACAGGCCTGCCCCGGGTACAGCCCGCCCATCTGGGCCGCGGCGTATACAGCGACGGTGTCGGGTGAAACATTCCGGCGGAACGGCAGAATCTGCAGATCCTGCGTGCGGTAGTTGCCGGAGACCTCCGAGCCGAGTCGGGTGCAGAAGAGCGTACCGTCGTCGTTTTTCTCCTGAAAAACCAGAAAAATCCCGCCGTTGCCCTGCTGCAGATAGAGCAGCCGTTCCACGTCCGTGCGGTCAAGGACAGCCTCTCCGGCGGCGAGGCCGGCGAGCAGGAACAATGCGGCGGCGATTCCATAAACAGATTTCATATTCCTCCGTTGCACGATGAACTCGGCGGGAGAGAGCCCCCTGAGTATACAATTGTACCGGATTCGGTATTTTCAAGCCGGAACCGGAAAAAAAGCCGCTTTTTGAGCCGTCAGAACTCTTTTCTGAGTGCGGAGAGGACGAGGGTGCGGATGCGGTCGGCGAG
>JABLYX010000124.1 GCA_018265615.1 Lentisphaeria bacterium | reverse complement strand
TGACTCTTAATCATTGGGTCCTGGGTTCGAATCCCCGTGAGCGCACCATTTTTTTTGCCCTTTTTCCGGGAAACAGATGCGATTCAGCGCCCCTCCCCGAACCGCCGCCCGTTCGTTTCGCGCATCTTCATCGAACAGACGAAGACCGCCGCCGAGCAGAGCGCCAGCGCTGCGAACACCGCGAGGTAGGAACCGCGCGGGTAGACGAGCGCTCCCGCGACCGGCTCCGGTTCGCAGACATTCAGCAGAAGCCCGACCATATTGCCGAAGAGTGCGACCGCAAGGTAGAAGCTGAAGTTCATGAAGCAGACCGCCGGCCCCGCCAGATCGCGCGGATTCGTCTCGTGCAGCAATGGAATCGTAATCGACGATATGCTCCCCGTGAACGCCAACAGACAGAACAGCAGTGCAATCCAGCCGCTGTTGATCCCGAGGAAAACGAAGAGGGTAATGAGGCCGAACACCGTGACGCAGACCATGCCCGCTGCGCGGCAGAAAATCCGCCGCCGGTTCCCGGCCATGCGGCTCAGCACAGCGAAGAGCACTCCCGCCCCCGCCGAAATCGCTCCCGTCAGCGACAGGATCCATGCCGCGTCCGGCGAAGAAAATCCGCAGAAATCCTCGAGGAACTTCTTGCCGATCACCGTCTGGATCACGTAGTAAAGCCCGAAATTCACACCGCTGAAGATAAAGAGCGCGCGGTTATGGCCGTTTTTCAACACCTCGGAAAAGTGGGAGAACCTGAGCGGGACATCGCGCCGCACCGGCGGCAGCTTCCGGGCGAACGAGGCCGCCGCAAACAGCACGTAGAAGAGAACCGTCGCGGCCGCGGCAAGCTCCAGCATCATCTGCCAGCCGATCACCCGGACGCCCGCAACGAACGGCGCATTCGCAACGATTCCGCCCGCATATCCGGCCATGATGACCAATGAAACCGCAATCGTATAATTCTTCCGGAAGGTTCTGATCGTCTCGTCAATGAGTGACAGGTAGATCGAACTCGCTCCGAATCCGGTCAGCGCGCGGCTGAAATAGAGCCATACCCCGTCCGAGAACGGAAACAGCAGCGACCCGAGACAGAACAGCAGCGCCCCCGGCAGGACGACCCGCCTGCCGCCGTACCGGTTCACGAAGAGCCCGATCACGAGCTGGTTCAGCGCGTAGACATACATGAAGCTCGAACCGAGCGCCGTGACGCCGGGGGCCGAAAGCCGCAGATCCTCCTGCAGCAGGTTGAAAATCGCCCCCGGAATCGCGACACGCTGGATGTTCGCGAAAAAATAGAGCCCGGTCCCGAACAGAATCAGCCAGACCCGGAGCCGGCGGCTGTGGAAGAACGAACTCACTCGCCGCCCCCGAATGCGGGAGCGCTCCCGGCGGACGCAAGGAGCCGCAGCAGGTTCCCGGAGCCGATCTCCCGGCGCATGCCGGGATCCGGAACCGCCCGCTCCAGCCGGGTCACAAAGCAGGCCGGGTCAAACGCCGTGTAGTCGGTCGCCCAGAGCAGCCGCTCCGGCCCGAACGCCGCCAGCGCGGCTTCCATGGAGCCGAGCCGCAGGCCGCCGTCCGAGCCGCTCAGGTCGAGCCGCACGTTCGGCAATGCCGCGAGCGGCGCAAGCCATTCGTCCGTGATGTGCGCACAGACGATTTTCAGCTCCGGCATCCGTTCCGCAAGCGCAATGACTCCAGCGGAGTTGTGGAGTTGAACGATTTGCCCGTTGTCACGGCAGCGCTCGAACAGCACGGCCCATTCCGGGCGGTCGAAATCGATCCCGCAGCGATACGGAACGAGCTCTCCGACCCACACAAGACCGCGCTCCCGGAAGCGGTCCAGCCACGCAAGCGACACATCGACCGCGCGCGGATCGATGACTGCGCCGGGGTAAAGATACTCCGGCATCGTTCCGTAAAGCTCAAGCGCGTCGCGGTTTGCGGCCTCGACCTCCTCCGCCGTGTCGCAGAAGACGCCGAGCCAGGTGTTGAAAACCATTCCGGTCACGCC
>JABLYX010000024.1 GCA_018265615.1 Lentisphaeria bacterium | reverse complement strand
TTCACCACGCTGCCGCTCGTGCGGTTCGCCGCGCTGAGCGCGCATTCCGACAACATCTATTCGGTTTTCACCGACGAAGAACCGCTGTGGCGAAAGCTGCTGGGGCTGCTGCGTGAAGCCGGCCACCGCCGCATCGGCCTGCTGCTGCGCCGCAGCCGGGAACAGGACGAGGCGCTTCATGAAAATCTCGGCCGGCTGTTCCGGCAGCTCATGCCTGGCTTCGGAATGGCCGATCCCGGGGAATTCGTCTCGTACGCCGAGCCGGGCGTCTCCCTGCCGGAACGGCTGGAACGGCTTCTGGCGAAACGGGTGACGGCGCTGATCGTGATCCCCGGCGACACCGCGCTCGAAGCCTGCGCCGAGCTGCGCAAACGCAGCCTCCGGGTGCCGGACGACCTTTCGCTGGTCACGCGCGATTTCGCGGGGGTGGCCGAGTTCTGGGATCCGCCCCTCACGGTGCTGCGGCCGGACTACACCCGGCTCAGCGTCTCCGCTCTCGACCTGCTTGAACGGCTGGCCCGGGGGGAAACGCCGGCGGAGGACGTCGCGATCCCCGGAGAATTGATCCTCCGGGAATCGGTCCGCCCCGTCTGAAACGAAGGTGCGTCAATTCACCTCAAAGGCGAAGATCCCGGCAGGCTCTCCGCCCCAGGTCGCGCACGGCGTCAGCCGGACCGCGTCGGCCGTGACGGCAGGGAACCTCCTGCGATACAGGCGTTTGATATTCTCCTCCTCCCGGAACAGTTCGCGCCATTCGCCGCCCTGCCGGACTTCGACCTTGAACGAACGGGCCAGCATGGGGGGCATCTCTTTGTACGCATGTTCCGCCTCGAGCTTCAGCATCCGCTTCCCCCGGGCGGTGAGATCCGAATCGAACACGATGCGGCAGCCGCCGATTTCGACCGGCGCGCTCCAGCTGTAAACGCACGATTCGCCCGGGGCGAGCCGGACCAGGTGCGCGGCCGAGCGGTCCACCCCGTCGCGCAGGAGCTCATGGGTGGCCTCCGCCCGGAGCGTGAGCGCGGAAACGCGGCGGGTCCGCCCCGGCAGCATCACATCGTCCTCCTCAAGCATCTCCTGAAGCTCGCTGATGTGCCGGGCCCCGAGCCCGCGCGGCGTGACGCCGTGCCGCAGGATCAACGCGGCGGCGGTTCCGACCGCCTGCCCCATCAGCGCACACGTCCCCATGACCCGCGTGGCGCTCAGCCCCATGTGCGTGCAGGAGATGTTGCGCCCCGCAAACATCAGGTTTTCAATATTCGCGGAGTAGAGGCAGCGGAACGGAATGCCGAACGGGGACGGCGGCGTATGGTGCGTGCTCAGGTATCCTTTGCGGAAAAATGCATCGGGATGGTGGTCGTCGAGCGTCCAGCCGCCGTAGCAGACCACGTCGGGAAAGCGGCCGCCCGACATGATGTCATGCTGGTTCAGGATCAGGTCGCCAACGAACCGGGCACTCTCGCGCTTGCCCGGCAAACTGCCGATCCAGTCGAGCTCGTATCCGCGGCAGCGGCCGTCGGGATGGTTCTTCATATACTCCCAGACGCCATAGGCGATGCGCTTGAGCTCGCGCCCGATCTCTCCCGCGTCGCCGACGGTGTCGAGGCGGCCGCCGTACTCGATCCACCAGAAGTTGTTGTCCTCCGGGTAGAGGCATTTGTAGGAGTGCTGCCCCGGCGCTTTGTCGTCGTCCGCGGCGAAATCGGCGTCGGTGAAATGATGCGCCCATTCGGGAGCGCGGAAGGGACGGTGCTCGCCGCACCGGCGGAGCTGCAGCAGGATGGAGTTGCCCATCGTGCAGTCGTCGCCGCCCTCCTCCTGGAACTCCTCGCCGAACTCCGCCGTCTCCTCCCGCCCGGCGCGGAACTCCGCCCCCGAGAGGCGCAGGATGCCGTCGCCGGAGCAATCCGCGAAGAGCTTTCCCGATACGGTGCAGCGGCAGTACTCATTGCAGTTCCACGCCTCGACCGCGGTGATCCGGGAGCCGTCGCGGCGGACCCGGTCGACCGAGGTGTTCAAGAGCAGCGTGATGTTTTTCTCGCGGACAACTGCGGAGTACCAGATATCGTCCCAGAGCGTGTAGCGCATGAGCGGATTGCGGTAAATATTCTCAAGCTGAAGCTCTTCGAGGATGCCGGTCTCCTTGTTGTCGTCGCCGTGCGCCCCCATGATTCCCATGCGGATCTCGCTCGAAGCGTTGCCGCCGAGCACGGGGCGGTCCTGGATCAGCACGGTCCTGACGCCGTGCCTTGCGGCGGCGACGGCGGCGGAAACTCCGGCGAGCCCGCCGCCGACCACCACGAAATCGGCTTCGATGGAACGGGTTGTGACGACGGCGGCATTTTTCTCCGTTTTCATTCAGCGTCTCTCCACGGCGGCTTCGGCGAGTGAAATCGCCCAGATCGCGCCATACTGGTTATGAACAAAGTTGATCCTGAGGTAACGCGTGTCCGGCTTGAGCCCCTCCGGTACGACATCGTATTCATTGTAAACGCATTCGCGCCTGTCCGCGATCCGGAACCCGGCCGGGGTGAACGTCCTGCCGTCCGGCGACTCCTCGAGCTTGACCCAGTCCGCCAGGTTCTGGTTATGCGCCCTGCTCCAGAGGAAGAAGGTCAGCTTCACGCTGCGGAAACCGCCGGGCGAGCCCGCATCGATCGTGCCGAGCGGAAGCTTGCGCCTGAGCGGCGCGACGTTCTTGAAGCGGAGGCGGTTGATCCGGCCGTTATGGAACTCCGGCGCGGTGTGGTCGTAGAGGATCAGCGGCGTGATCGACTCCGGAATGAACTCCTTTTTCGCCGCCGCGAGCTGCGGAAGGTCGGGCTCCGCCGCCTCCGGCGCAAGCACCCCCGCGTGGATGTCGAAAAGCCGGGCGTTGGCTTTCTTCACCTCCGCGATCATCTCGCGGTACGGCTGGTCGGCGACGTTCAGCAGCCCGAAGTTGTGCGCCTCGGTGTCCTTGCTGCGGCAGGTGACCGGCTGGTCGTACATCAGGAAGTAGCTGCTGCCGACGCAGAGCGGATTGGCGGCGAGACGCTCGACGTAGCTGCGGAACGCGAGGCCGCGGTCCAGCTCCGTCGCCGCATTGCTCGTGGCGCGGAAATAGTGATACCCCCTCTGCGTGGTCGTGAACGAGTACTCCGTCACGAGGAACGGGCGGTCCCATTTGCGGAGGTCGGCCGCCAGCCGCGTGCCGATCCAGCGCGATTCGAAATCGTACTCGTTGAAGGCGAGCACATCGACATACTCCGCCGCGCCCGCGATCCACTCGGCGCTCTGGTAGTCGAAATGCGAGGCGGCAAGGAACAGATGGTCCGGATCCTTCGACCGCAGGTACGCTTTCAGGATCGAGTGGTAACGCCGCGACGCTTCGAGCAGGAACTCCGAACGCAGCTTCATCGGCACCTTCCACGCCGGAAGCTTCTCCCCGAGCAGGGCCTCGACCGAAGCGCCCGGTTTGCCGAAAATCCCGCCGGCGCCGCCCTTGTTCCGCTTTGCGATGAGTTCGAGAAACGCGCGCTTGGCGGCGATCTTCCCCTTCGTGTCCGCCAGGATCACATCGAGTTCGGGGTATCCCCAGCCGTTCTCGTTCTCGAACTGGTAGCCGATCAGCATCGGGTCGTTCCGGTACCGGGCGGTGACCCGGTCGATCCGCTCGCGGATCCCCGTCTCGAACGCGGGGTCGAAGGGGTCGAGGCAGCGCCGCCCGAACCGCTTCAGCTCAGCGAACTTCGTGTCGCAGAGAAACGGCAGGTAATTGAAATTCGGCCAGTTCCATTTGCCGACCGCGTTGAATCCCCAGGCACGCAGGCGCTTCTCCTGCACATCGCGCCAGCGCTCCTGATATTCCGGGCCGTATTTGCGCCGGAGGTTCGCGGTGACGAAGTTGATTGTCCGCTCCCGGTATGCATCCGGAAACTCTTCCGGCGACGGAAGCTCCTCAATGAACTCCCTGCGCGGCTTCCCGGCGGAATCGACCGTGCGGGTGTAGTAGCCGCCCTCCCCGTGATGCACGGCGTCCACCCCCTTCATATAGAAGCGGTTCCCGTCCGGCGTGATGAGCCACCAGCGGCCGTCGAGCTTCCGGGTACGGAAGAATCCGGTCGCCTTCAAAGGCTCTCCGCCGACAACGCCGCCGTAACGGTCGAAACGGGCAGAATCCGGCACGCTCTTCGCGAGCTCCTCCGCCTCGCGCGCGGCGTCGGCCCGGAGCTGTTCGTCGGAGCTGATCCTGCCGGGCCACTCCTCTCCGGCGTATTGTCCGTAGCGGTCCGCCGTGACCGGCGCGCCGCAGAGCGGCAGGGCGAGAAACAGCATCGTAAGGTAAACGTAAATCCGCATGGTCAGATCGCTTTCAGGTTGGCGTCGTACACGGTGTGTCCCTCCCCGAGCAGGTCGGAACGGATCCCGTCGGCGGTCGTGCTGCGCGCGGAACCGTCACCGACCGCGACATTGCCGCGGCCCCCGTGGCGCAGGTGGAACCGCAGCTGGGCGGCATTGCCGCTGCCGAGTGAATAGGTCTGCAATACAGTTGCATCGACACTGTCGCCGAAGGTTACGAACCGGCCCGGCTCCGGGTAGGTCGCAAGGCGGACGTAGCGCCAGGTGTCCCCCTTGTGAAAATAGCGGATGTAATTTTTCGCATCGGCCCGCTCCTGCACCCACGGGGCGCCGTGGGCGCCGTAGGTCTGCTTGCCGAGCGAGTTGCTGGTGAGGTCGCATTTGGTCGGCAGGCTCGGGCAGGCGGCCATCTTGTCCGTGATGCCCAGCTTGAGCTTGTACCAGAAGGGCCCCCATACGACGTTGTCGGCGCCCTGCTGGACCATCCAGCCGTTGTAGCTGTCCATGTAAATGGTGTTCAAGGTGTTGACCTGCTTCAGGTTGCTGAGGCAGCTGGTCGAGCGCGCCCGTTCCCGCGCCTGGTTCAGGGCGGGCAGCAGCATCGAGGCGAGAATCGCGATGATCGCGATTACAACCAGGAGCTCGATCAATGTGAACGGACTCCGCGGCCGGAGCAGGCGGTGATGAATTTTCATATCATTCTCCCGAATTGAACAGTTTTGATTTCACGGACCGGACTTTATTGAAAGTATACCCGATCCGGCCCCGGATGCAAAGATGATTCCTGCCAAACTTACGGTAATTTTATGCCATAACGAAATTCTGAGCGGCGACCGCAGGGAAAAACCGGGAACAATCCGGGTACTATTCTGCCATTCACCAGATTCTCGCGTCGTCGGTCGGCGGCGGCCCCACCCGTTCGAGCAGTGCCCGGGCGGCCTCCGCGGCACGGTATTCGCCCGGAGAAACGCCGTGCCATTTGCGGAACACTTTCGAAAAATAGGAGGTGTCCCCGAGGTTCACGAAGGCCGCGACCGAAGCGACCGGCATGCCGGTTTCGCGCAGCAGCCGCGCCGCCTCATCGACCTTGAGCTTCTGAATGAAACGGGTCGGGCTCTCCTCGAAGTGTTCGGACCAGCGGCGGAAGAAGGTCCGCAGCGACATGCCGTGGCTGCGGGCAAGCTCCGGAAAATCCGGATCCTCCCGGAAATTCTGCCTGAGCCGGGATGCGATCGCCAGAATCTCCCCGGCGCAGTAATTGCCGTCCGCCTTCGGGTAGCGCTGAAGCATAAGGCACTCCGCAAGAAGCTCGAATGCAGTGATATCGAGCCGTTCCAGCGTGCCGGGCTCGAGCGTGCGGTTCAGAAGCTCCGTGAACCGGCGGACCAGGAGCTGGATCCCGTCGGTCAGTTCAAGCGGCAGATGAAAGCACTCTTCCTGCGGCAGAACCCCGGCCGCGCGCATCTTCGCAACCGCGTCGAGCGAATAGCAGAAGTGGACCGTGTTGCGCGGCACGCCGTAGCTGTAGCGCAGCCGGTGAAACGGATATTTGAAGAAGATATGCGGAAACGGCGTCCGGAAACTGCAGCCGTCGATTTCGTCCACGGCGAACTCCTCCTCCGACGAAAGCCGTATGCAGACCTCGAGCCGGTCCTGAAAACAGACGTTGTTGTTGAGCCGGCAGGTCTCCCGCGTCGACCCGGCGCGCAGCAGCGGGTATGGGAACGGCACACGGCGCGAGCCGTCAAGCAGCAGTTCATATGACATCCGATTACCTCCATTCTGATCTCATTCTACTTTGAATTTAACTCAGGATCAGGAAAAATGCAACTGTCGGATGGCATAAAATTACCGTTCTTTTGGCAGGATGCATCTATGCGGTTCCGCCGGATTGAGGTATACTATTGGCAGGACGGACCGGAATCCGACGATTTGCAGCAACAGGAGATTTTTTTGAAATGAGCGTTCCAGAGAACTTTTTCCCGATCGGGGCGACCTATGCGCCGCTCCCCAAGGCGACCGAGGTGGACGCCGCCGAATGGCCGGGCGATATCGAAAACATGGCGAAACTCGGGCTGAACACCTTCCGGCTCTTCATCTGCCGGGACCGGGTCGAACGCATCCGGGGCGTCCGGGATTACTCCATGATCGACCGCGCCTTCGGCCTCGCGGAACAGAACGGCCTCAAAGTGATCGCCAATGTCGGCGGAACCTTCACGAACCTGCAGGCGATCTATCCGCCGCGCCACCTCGTCTACGACAGGCACTGCTCGCTGCTGCGGCCGTCGCCGGACGCTTCGGGCGAGCTGCGCTCCAACCGCTTCAAGCTCTGCTATGACGACCCGGCCTATCAGGAGGAGTCGGAGGAGTTCATCCGCGAGGCGGTCGCGCGCTACCGGGAGCGCCCCTCCCTCATCGCCTGGTCCGGCTGGAACGAACCGCGCCTCGCGGAGTGCTTCTGCCCGCACACGGTTGCGCTCTACCGCAAGTGGCTGCGCGGAAAATACCGCGACCTCGAAACGCTCGCAAAGGCGTGGAGCACGGAGTTCCCCGTCGAGTTCCGCAGCTGGGAGGAGGTCTTCCCGCAGCCGAAAGCGAACTTCGAGGAAGGCGGCTACATCCCCTACCTCGACTGGCGGAAGTTCCTCGACTGGAACCGACGCGAAAAATTCAACCTCGTCAGGAAGTGGATCCGCGAAGCCGACCCGGCGACCCCGGTGATTTCGCACGTCATCTCCCCCCGGTACGCCGACATCTTCGGCGGGGAGGATATCCTCGGCACAAGCATCTACACGATCCACGCCCAGCAGAAGAGCTACCGCGGCTTCTCCGAATACGACTTCGCGACCCGGCAGCACGTCTTCCTGCTCTCGGAGGGGCGCCGGAAACACCGCCGCGATCCGTACGGCTTCTGGGTCGTCGAGACGGAGGCCGGGCCGGTCAGCTGGGTCCACGACCTTGTGCCGCGCGGTTACTCCGCCCGGCAGATGAACGCCCGCGACATGCTCTTCGTCGCCCACGGCGCGCGGGCGATCCTGCGCTGGCTCTACCGCAGCCGCATTTCGGACGCGCAGGCCGGGGAGTTCAACCTCGTCGGCTGGGACGGCCGGATCACCGGGCGCGCCGTCGAATTCGGCAAACTCGCAGCATTCCTGAACGCGCACGCCGCAGTGTTTGCGCACCATGAGCCGGACTCCCCGGGTGTGCTGATCCTCGACTACCGCTCCACTTCGCCCGACATCGAAGAGGCCGAAGGGTACAGAACACGCTATGAGGACGCGCTGCGCAACCTCTACAACGCGCTGCTTCACATCGGCGTCCGGGCGGAGTTCTGCAACGTCCGCCAGATCGGCGAGGGAATCCTCGACGGAGCGAAGGTGCTCTGCGCCCCGTTCGCCCCGCATGTCGACCCGGAGACGGCGGAGAAGCTCCGGCAATTCGTCGAAGCCGGCGGCACGCTGCTCGCCGAGTCGCCCTTTGCGATCAAGAACGGCAGCGGAATCCATTACGAAGTGACGCCGGGCGGAATGACGGAGCTCTTCGGCGCACAGGTGTTCAGCCTCGACAAGCTGCCGGACTACCGCTGCGGCGTCCTGCCCGCCTATGACTTCAAGGCGGAAACGGCGCTGTGCGGCGGAGTCGCCGAAGAGCGTTTCCCGGACGGGACCCCGGCCGTCGTGACCAACACATACGGCCGCGGACAAACCGTGCTTTACGGGTCGCAGGTGTCGCTGGCGTACCAGCTTGAAGAAAACTTCTACCCGGGCGACGTGCCGGTGCTCGGCTATGCCGAAGGCGAGCTCTTCCGCCGCGAACTCGGGCGCCGCCTCGAAGCCGCCGGGGTCCGCCCGGAGTGGGAGTTCTGCGACGCGGAACCCGAGGAACGCAAATACATCCAGGTCATCCCGCGGAAGCTGCCGGACGGCCGTAAACTCCGCTTCATCCTGAACCTCTCAAGCTCCCCGAAGAGCTTCTCGCTGCGCTTCCCCGGAATGGAGCGGGCCGCCCTGCTCGGCAAGTCGGCGGACGAGGAGTCGATGGAGTTCCGCGACGGCCGGTTGGCCTTCCTGCTGAACGACTGGGGCTGGGCCGTGCTCGTATCCCGGTAAAAAGGAGATGCGGGAAGGAAAAACCTTTTCCTGACCTCTGCGCCGCCGTTCCCCCATCGACTTTCCGACAGGGGAAACGGCGGTGCTTTTTTACTGAGTTACAGGATCATCCGCATAGACGGCGATCTGGAACCGGCCCGGTTCGAGCATCATGCGGCGGCGGCCGTTTTCCGCGGCGCTGACGACCGCCGTCCTGCCGGAAAAGAGCTCCGTCGCGCGGTTCTCCGGGAAAAGCCCGTCCGCCAGCGTAACCTCGGCCCGGGCGCACTCCGACGGGAAAAACACGATCAGCAGACTCCGCCCTCCCGACTTTCCGCTCTTGAGATAGAGGAAGTCCTTTTCCCCGCACGCGGGGGAAAGCACCTCGACCGGCAGCACGACGCCCGCATCGCGCACAATCGCTGCGAGCAGCTCCTCGAACTCCGGGTTCCACTGTTTAAGGTAGGCGTTGCCGGGGTAGCTCGCAAAATGGATCACCCTCCCCTTCCCGAATTTCCTCTCCGCGCAGAACTCATCGCCCCCGGCCGGGGTGCGCCACTGCTCGACGCCGAGCCGGAACTCCCGGCCGTTGTAACGGAATACCCCCTCGCCCCCGTCGAGGCTGCGGCGGCCGATTTCGGTCACGCCCATACCGGTCAGGAAGCGCTCCTCCGGGCCGCGGTAGAATCCGGCGGAGCTGAAGGCGCCGCACTCCGACTCCACGACCAGCGTGCCGCCGCGCTCCACGAACTCCGCCAACGCTTTTTCCGCGGCGGGGTCGGTGACGATGACGCGCGGCATGAAGAGCACTTTGAGCCCGTCCAGCGCCTCAAGATGGTTCTCCTCCACATAAACCAGCGGAATCGAACGCTTTGTGAACGCCCGGCCGTAGCCGGTCAGGCCGTCGCGGATGCGTTCGCCCTTCCCCTCCTGCGCCCAGGCGAGATAGTAGCTCTGCGGCGAAAAGAACACGCCGACCTCGGAGGTGTCGGGGACATAGCCGTCGAAGAGTTCGGCGTGCTTCTCCCAGAGCTCGCCAGTGACCCGCGTCCCGGCGAGCCGCTCCTCCGCGAAACCGTCGCGGCCGTCGATGCCGAAGCCGTTGGACTCGCGCCCGAACACCTCGTCGCGCCAGCACCAGAAGAGGATCGTATCCGCCCCGCAGCCGAGGCCGTTCCAGAGCCAGCGCTGCTGCTGATTCGCGCGCACCACGTCGTACAGATTGAAGCCGACGGCCGCGCGCCCTCCCTGCAGCTCACTCAGCCACACCTTTTTGCCGCGCGCGGCGGACTTGACCATATCGATGCGGAGCCCGAAACCCGCATCGTCGATCCCTCCCCATTGCGGAAAGCTCGAACAGCCGATCCCGTCGAGCCTGTCGGCCAGGCTCCAGTCGTTCCCGCGGTCGAGGGCATAGAGCTGATAATCGATGTCGCCCGAATACATCGCGCTCGGCTGGGAGCCGTGGGCCGTGATCGTATGGACGGGGTCCACCTCGCGCATCGCCTCATAACGCAGCGCCCCGTGGCGGTCGGCGCGGCAGGTCAGAAAATGCTGGAACGCCATCAGCTCGGTATAGACCCCGTCGATGATCCGGCCCGGCATGACGTCCTCCCACGAGCAATAGCGGCGCTTCCACGCCTCATTGAGCCCCTCGAGCGAGCCGAAGCGTTCCTCCAGCCACGCACGGAACGCACGCAGCGTATCGGGGCAGAAGCAGACCAGCTCCCCGGCGTGGACGTTCCAGCGCAGTTCGTTCCAGATGTCCCAGCCGCGCAGGTGTCCGAGCCCGGCATACCGCCGGCCGGTCTCCCGGATGAAGTGTTTCATGCGCGCCCAGACCTCGGGATGGTCCGTGCAGCCGCCAGGGGTCAGGCCGAAGTGATGCTCGCAGCGGGCGCAGGAGACGATTCTGTTCCCGCTGACGCCGATCATCTCGCTGCCGGGAACGACCCGGTGGATCCAGTTCGGCTGAATCTCCGCAATGGTGCTCAGGACCACGCCGAGGCCGTTTTTCGCGGCGAGCTCGACCAGCCGGTCGTAGTCGTCATAGACGAACTTCCCCGGGGCCGGCTCCACCCATCCCCAGCTGACCCAGAGCTGGACGGTGTTGAGTCCGGAATCGCGCATCTTCCTGAGGTCGCTCTCCCAGTGCTTCGAATCGGGAAAGGGGGCACGGTAATATTGGACGCCGAGATTCATTTCATCTGTCTCCTGAATTTAAATTGCCGCCGGCCGATTATCTTACGTAAGATATCATATACGGGATTACTATAACGGCATTCCCGGGGAAAACAATGGTACGGAACAAAAAAAACAGAAATTTTCGCTCCGCGCGTTGACAAACGGAGGAAGCCGTGCCATAGTTATCTTCCGTAACAGAACGGAAGCAATTCACATGCCGCGAAAACCGAAACAGATCAGCATCTACAAACTGGCGGAGGAGGCCGGGGTCTCCATCGCGACCGTGTCGCGGGTCATGAACCAGCGCGCCGGCGTCAGCGACGCGCAGCGCTGCCGGATCGGCGAACTCCTGAAGAAGTACCGCTTCAAGGCCCGCTATCCCTCCCCGCGCCAGCCCAAGCTGGCCGTCGTCGTCTACTCGCCGACGCTGCTGAACGACTATATCGCCAAGATCGTCAACGGAATCTACGGCTGCGCCTCCGTGCGCGGGATGGAGACCTCGATCATCGCCGTCGGCGGCGAAAACCCGCGGGTCAGGGAGAAGATCCGGGATCTTCAGTGTTCGGGGGCCATCGTCCTGCTTGCCCCCGAACGCAAGGATGACCTCCTCGAACTGGCCGCGACCGGGTTCCCTGTGATATTCATCGACGAGCAGGTCGATTTCGACGGCGTCGGGTTCGTCGACTGCGACTCCTGCACCGGTTCGCGGACGGCGGCGCAATACCTGATCGGCTCCGGCCACAGGGAGATCGCCTATCTGCAGTACGGCGACCCCAAGCTCGGCCATATCCAGCGCCTTCACGGCTACCGGAACGCCATGAAAGCCGCCGGGCTCGAGATCCGGCCCGGCTGCATCCGGCACCTCGATTCGAACGCCTCCGGCCTCAGCTCCGGCAGACTCGGCTACGACGCGATGCTCAAACTGCTGGACGAAGGGCCGGAAGTGACCGCCGTCATGGCCGTGGACGACTCCGTGGCGCACGGGGCGGTCTGCGCGATCCATGAACGGGGGCTGCGGATCCCGCAGGATATTTCCGTCATCGGCTTCGACAACTATCCCGGCGCGGAATTCTTCACGCCGCCGCTCACCACGGTCAACCACCCGTCCGGCGAACAGGGCAGAGTGGCGGCCGAAGCGATCGCGGAATATCTCGCCGGCAGCGGCAGCACGAAACTCCCTCGGGAGATACTCGAAACGACGCTGATCGTCAGGAAATCGACGGCGGGGCCGCCATCCGGCGCCCGCAAAAACACCGGGCGTCACTTTACTTTACAGGAACCACAGGATGAATGACAAGCTTCTGATTCTTCTCGCCAGGCAGTCGAATATGTCCGGCCGCGGCTATCTCCCCCCCGAAGACATCGCCGAGATCCCCGGACTGACCGCCATCCGGCGCGACTTCAGACGGATCCCGGCCGTCGACCCGTTCAACTACGACCGGCTGAACATGCTCGGGCTGGCCGACGCCGCCGATCCGTTCGAAGTGAAGGGGCTCGCCGTCAACGGAAACCGGCGCGCCGGAGTCGGCCCCGGGCGCACGTTCGGCAGGCTGCTGAAGGAACGCTTCCCAGAGCGTGAGGTCGGGCTGATTCCGGCCTCGGTCGGCGGCACGTCGATCGCAGCGTGGCTGCCCGGCGGCAAGGACAGATACAGCGACATGCATCCGTACGACGACGACGTCGTGCCGGCGCGCGAAGCGATGAAATGCGGACGGATCGCCGCCGTCCTCTGCCACCGGGGCGAGAGCGATTCGAGCCTCAGAACGCCGGACTGCAAGGGCAGGCTCAAAACCGTCATCGCGAATTTCCGCCGCGGGGACGGCCTCCATTTCTCCACGGAAAGCCAGCATGAGCTCGGACGCCGCCACTGGAATGAGTTCCGCCGCATGGTCGCCCTCTGACCCACGCCCCCGGAAGCCGCAGTTTCAACCGGAACGGACATACTCCGGGCCGAACTCGCCCCTTTGCGACCCGGATGCTTCAGCTGTAAGCCGCGCGTCAAACCGGCTCTTCCTCCCTGATGCGGGAACCGGCCAGGGCATAAAAGAGCATCACGAGTTCACACAGGATCACGATGCCCCACGTCCAGCGCCACGACCCGAGCAGGTCGGCGGCCACCCCCTGCAGGACGGGAAAAACCGCACCGCCGAAGACGCCCATCATGAAAATACCGGACGCCCTGGCGGTGTATTTGTCGAGCCCCTTGACCGCCAGCGTGAAGATGCAGCTCCACATCACGGACTGGAAAAGCCCGACGAACGCCATCAGCCAGAGGTTGTCGGAGAGTATGGCGACGGCCATCAGCAGCGCGGCCGCAATGGTCGTGACCGTCAGCTGGATGCGCGGCGATATCCGGCTCATCGTGCTGGAAACCATGCGCCCGAGCATCATGCCGCCCCAGTAGATCGTGGCCAGCAGCGCCGGGATCCCGAGGTCGAGATCGCCGATCATCAGGTGCCGCCGCCCGAAAAAGCTCAATGAATCCCCGCTGCCGATCATCTCAAGGGCGTGCAGATTGATGTTGGCCCCGACCGCCACCTCCGCGCCGACGTAGAAGAAGATCGCGACGACCCCGAGCTTGAAGTGGCGGAACGACCAGATGCTGCGTTCGAGCCGCTCTCCCTCCGCCGCCCGCGTATTCATCAGGTCGGGAATGCGCAGCCGCACCGTCACCAGCGTCGTAATCACAACGAAAGCGGCCAGCAGCATGAACGGAACCATCAGCTGGCGCACCTCGACCTCCTCCACCGCCCGCCCGCCGAAAATCAGCGTGGTGACGAAAAACGGGGCGATCATCGTGCCGACCGAATTGACGGCGCACACGATATTCATCCGCTGCACCGCCTGCGTCCCCGGCAGGTCGTAAGCGGCCACATACGGGTTGATGACCACCTGCGACAGCGCCGCCGCGGTCCCCATCAGGAACGAGCCGGCGAGGAAGATGAAATATCCGCCGGGGACATGGGCCGGGCCGAGCGTGACGGTCGCCGAGGGAAACGCGACGGTAAACCACGATGAAGTGAAAAACATGACCAGCCCGGCAATCATGACGCCGAGCGCGCGCAGCAGCGTGCGCTTGTAACCGGCCCGGTTGATCCATCGCCCGCCGAGCGGGCTGTTCACCAGATATCCCAGAAAGAAAAAGAAGGAAATCAGGGTGATGAATGTATTTTTCAGGGAACCGGCATCCGCCAGAAAGGCGGTTTTGAGCGGCCCCTGGCACTGCCCGTTGACGGTCGTAAGGAACCCGACAATGAAATAGATGAACGTCAGGACGACAAACGGGCCCAGCTTGTTTGCGCTGCGCGTCTCCATGGCGGCCGCCCTTTCAGGAGCGCCGTGCCAGGATCGATTCGAGAACCGGCAGCGTCCCCTTCGCCTCCAGCCCGGCAACCATCTTCAGGTAGAGCCCGACGAAATCGGCATTCCCGCGCAGATCGGCCGAAGCGAACGGCGACAGCCCCAGGAACGCGACCGGATCATCGCCGGCGATCAGGCGGCGGTCGTCATCCGTCAGGTGCGGCTCATCCACGGTGTAGGCCGCGCCTCTGTCATCGGCCGCGCCCTTCAGGTAGCGGCGGTAAACGGCGGCGAAAAAGGCGACGCGCGTCAGATCCGCGCCGTCCCGCAGCATTTTCCCCAGATTCGGCATCACGTAGACCGGGATCTTGGAGACGCCGTCGAAACACAGCCGCGCGAGCTGGTCGCTCACGGAACGGTTCCCGAACCGTTCGATCAGCGTCTTTTTGTACAGCTCCAGGTCAACCGTCCCCGGGGCCGGGACATACGGCGTGACGTCCCTGTCCATGAAATCGCGCAGGTAGCGGGCGAACCGTTCGTCATGCATGGCGTCGTCCACCTTGCGGTAGCCGGAGAGGAACGCCGGATAGGAAAGCAGCGTATGCGACGCATTCAGCAGACTGAGCTTCATATTCTCAAACGCCGTCACGTCGTCGGTGAATTCCACACCGGCCCGTTCCCAGGCGGGGCGGCCGGCGGCGAACCGGTCCTCGATGACCCACTGGATGAAATCTTCGCAGAAGACCGGAGCCGCGTCGTCAGTCCCGTTGGCGGCGTTCAGGCGCTCCCGGTCGGCGGGACGCACCGCCGGAGTGATGCGGTCCACCATGGAGTTCGGGAACGTCACATTCTCTTTCACCCATGCGGCCAGCGCCTGATCCTGCGCCCCGATGAACGCCGTAAAGGCGCGCCGGGCGGTGTTTCCGTTGTGCTGAAGGTTGTCGCAGGAGAGGATCGTGACCGGGCCGGCGCCCGTCTCCATGCGGCGGCGCAGCCCCGCGGCGACAAAGCCGAACACCGTCACGGGCGCGGCCGGATTCTTCAGGTCGTGCCGCACGGCCTCATCCGCGAGGATGAATTCGCCGGTCGATTTATCGATATTATACCCGCCCTCGGTGATGGTCATCGTGATGATTTTAACGGCGGGGTCGGCCAGCTTCGCGATGACCGCCTCCGGCGACTCCACGCTCCACAGCAGCTCGACGAGGGAGCCGATCCGGAACACCTCGTCGTGCCCGTCCCGCCCGCAGACGGTCAGGGTATACTCCCCCTGCTGTCCGCGCAGGGCCTTCACCAGCGGCTCATCCGACGGCAGCAGGGCGACGCCGCAGATTCCCCAGTTGCGCTGATCAGGCTCTTCGAGCAGCAGATTGGTGCAGTACTCCTCATGGGCCCGGTGGAAATTCCCGACGCCGATATGAGCGATGCCGGCTTTGACCTCACGACGGTTGTACCCGAATTCTCTGATCGTATTCATCGCAAATTTCCTTTCGCGGTTACGGTCCCGGCAACAGCGGCGCAGGGGCCTTACCGGTAATATATGCGTTCTGTTCTCACTTTCAAGTGATTCCTTTCTTTTTCATGCAAAGGGAGCCGGAAGCACCCTTCTGCGCCCCGGCATGAAATTATTGTTTTTTTGGCACAGAATCCGATAAGCCGGACAGAAAACCGTGGTATAATATATAGCAGGGTGCATTGAAACATAAAAACGGGCGCTCCGGCATTCCGCCGGAAAATTCCCGCAAAGCCGGATGCGCCGTCCGCGCATTTCCAGGTCCTTCGAGCGGCCATAAAAACAACTGAGGGGAGATGAGTATGATGCGGAAGTATCGGGATCCATCGGAAGATGAGAGAAAGTTTACATTGATTGAACTTCTGATCGTTATTGCGATCATCGCCATCCTTGCGGCGCTCCTCCTCCCCGCCCTGAATGCGGCGCGGGCAAGATCCGTCCAGGTACACTGCCTGAACAACCTGAAGCAGCTCGGACTCGTCTGGACACAGTATTTTTCGGAGAACGACGACCGGATGCCGAATGTCAAGATGACCTATGCCACCGGAGAGACCGGCTATAAATCACAGCTCGCGCCGAACAGCACCCAGGAGCAGAACAGAAAGAATTCCATCTGGCGCTGCCCGGCGACGGAGTTCGTCACGGACCCGCTGACTGAGTACAGAAATCACTGCACCTACGGCAGCAATGCCGGGCTGACGGGAAAGCGGGCGCAGAAGATCAGGAACCCGGCCCGGACGCTCCTGATGATCGACATGACCTTCTACAGCGGGTGGCACGCCTCGAACCAGTGGGCAGGCGACGCGCAGCTTGAGGCGTGGGTCGGCTGGCGGCATGTCAGGAAGGACGCGGTCGCGGTGTACCTCGCGGGGAACGCCTCCGCCTGCCGTTATCCGGATTTCAAAGCGGTGAGAACAGCGCTCACCGTTACCCAATGAAAGGAGTTGCCATGAAAAAAGTATCGGTCCTGTTTCTCGCCTGCCTCTGCCTGGCCGCGTCCGCCTCTGCGGAGCTCGCGTTCGATGCGGGGAAATGCGTCGTCGGGGACGACGGTTCGATTGCGGTGGAGTCGAAGGACGGCGGGCGGTTCGCCGTTTCCGCGTGCGTGGTGCTTCCGAACTGGCGTTTCCATACTCAGGTGAACGCAGCGGAGCTCAAAACGGAAAAAACGGATCCGGACCGGATCGAGCTGTCCGGCAAGCTGAAAGCGGGAAAAACGCTGCTGCCCTTCTCTGGAACGGTCAGCCGGAAGGAGGGCGCCCTGGAGATACGGCTCTCCTGCGGGATCCCCCCGGAACTGAAGACGCAGAACAACCTGCCCATGCAGCTCCATTTCAGCGGCAGTTACGGCGCTTACGAAGACGGGCTTCTCCGGATGGGCCCCGCAGTCTCCCGCTTCAGCGCCTCGAACTTCTGGCAGAGCGGGGACCGGATTCTGCTGGAACCGTTCCAGATGGGAATCGAATTCGTCTCCGGCAAATGCGTCCTTTCGCTCTGGAGCAGCGCAAAGGCGAAGACCTGGAACATCCGCGCCAATATGCCTTTCACGGAAAACCCCACCGGGCGGCTCTACTCCGGGACGGTCCGCATCGCCCCGCAGAAGGTCGAGCTGAAGCGGCCCGCCGACCTCGTGCAGTTGAAGCGGGAGCAGTATCTGCGCATCCTCGCGCCCCCGATGGAGCCGCAGTTCCGGACGGAGAAGCTTCTGGAAAAACTCAACGACCCGAAGCTCGACGGGGAAAAACTCACGGTGATCGAAAATCTCCTCGACGCACGCAGTCTGCTCGTCTCCCTGCAGGATATGCTGAACCACAAGCCGGAGGAGGATGAGGCGCTCCGGAAACTCATGAGCCGCGCGTGGGAAAAATTGAATGCGTGCGACGCCGCCGGCGTCCGCGCCATGTTCCCGGAATTGAAAACCGCGTTCAGGGAGAGCGACTCGTGGATGCCGCTGGTGAAGTACAACCCGTATTCCTGGATCAAATCCTTCACCTGGCAGGGGTTCATCAAGCATCCGGAAGGGGTGCTCACCTGTGAACCGAACCCGTGGTGCATCATCTGGCAGGACGGCTTCCGCTTCAACGCGGCGCAGGATCCGGCGGTTTCGATCGCCAACACACACGGCGCCGACCCGAATTTCTTCGAGACCCGCTTTTCGGAGCCGATGCCGCATGTGACGGCGGAGCGCTCCTGGACCGGGACGAAATGGAAACTGCCGGACCGGGAGATCAGCTTCAGCGTACTCGTTCCCCTGATCGACGTCGCCGGCACGGATACGCTGGTGCTGTCGGGCTTCTCCTCCCCGCCGGACCGGCTCTCCTATCTCTCCCCCGGGGGGCTCTCGCGCAGCATCCGCTTCGGGAAACCGGGAAAGCATCAGCCGGAGGTCATCGCGAGCGCGCTGATGGATTATAAGGATAATCCCCCGGAGGCCGCTCCCGCCGCCTCCGCCGGAATGCAGCCCATCGACCCGGAGGAGGTCGGCCGTCCGTGGCTCCAGCTTCACTCCGCCTCCGGCTGGAACCTGATCCTGCTCCCGGGCGAGCGCCCCGTGGAGGCGGGATTCGCCGGCGGCAGATTCATCCTGAAGCTCCGGAAGAAATCCTACGTCGGCATCGTCCGCCTGCCGCCGAACCTCCACTTCCGGGAGCTGCCCGCCATCGCGGAATTCTTCGCCGGAGTCGCCGCGGCCTATCCCGCGGCCTGCCGGGAGAGCGTGGAGGGGCGGAAAGTCACCTGGAGCTATACCCACGAGCTCCGCCCGAACGCCTGGGGGGTCGCGCCGAGGAAGATCGCGCCAGTCTCTCCGCTCGCGCTCCTTGCCGGCATCCCGCTCCCGGGAACGAAGAAGGTCAATTATCCGACGAAGTACGGCATGCTGCGCTACGCCGACGGCGACGCCGTCTCCGTCACGCTCCCGGAAACGCTGAACACCCTCCCGATGAAACGGGGCGTCAACGTCAGCCTCTCCGACGACTTCGCCGTCCTTCAGGGCCACCGGGACCGCGGCGCCGGCAGCCTGAGGCTGTACCTGGGCGCGAAAGGCGACCCCGGGGAGAAGTTCAAGCGCTATGAGGAGCTCCTCCGCTATTGTGAGAAGAACGATATCCGGCTGCTGGTCGACCCGCACAATTTCCTCTATGAGGTCAGATGGGACACCGGCTTTCCGGCGGATCCGGCCTCCGAACAGCGCTTCCTCTCCCTCTGGGACCGCCTGTCGCAGATCGGGGCGAAATACAGAAAAGCGGTGTACGGCTATGACCTCTACAATGAGCTCGGGGTCAAGGAGGGAGCCGAGATGCGCTGGAAGGAGCTGGCGGAACGGTGCGCGAAGGTGATCGCCGGGAACCACCCGGAGGCGATGATTTACGTGACCGGAGTGGACGGCGCAAATCCCTCCGGGCTGTTCAACTATCAGCCGCCGGAAATCCGGAATCTGTGCGCCACCTTTCATTTCTACACGCCGCACTCCTTCACGCACCAGAAGAGCGCCACGCGGAACCCGGCCGACCCGTCCGTCTTCTATCCCGGCTATGCCCCGCACACCGACTGGGCGAAGCGGATCCATTACGGCGGGACCAACGTCGAATGGTTCGACCGGTGGACCCTCGGAGCGGCGATGCTCCCCGCATTCGAAACGTATGCGGAGAAAAACATCCCCATGCACTGCGGCGAATTCTCCGTCATCGGCTATGCCAACGCGAAATCCCCGGAGGGAGCCTTCCTCTGGACCCGCGACGTCGTCGAACTGCTTGAGCACTGCGCATTCCAGTGGAATCTCTGGAACGGCGGCTTCGGCATGGGCAATCAATACGTGAAGCAGTATATGTACGACCTCTGGAAGCGGTGACCCCCTCCCCCGGCCCGGTCAGTCGCTCCGCGCCTTCCGGAACTGGAGCGGGGTGACGCCGTAATGCTCCTTGAACAGGAGGCAGAAATAGCTGGAGTTCCTGAAGCGCAGGAGGTTCGTGATCTCCCAGACCGGCATGTTCGTTTCGTGCAGGAGGCGGCGCGCCTCGTTCAGCTTCAGCTGCTGAATGTACGCCGCGGGCGTCAGCTTGAAGGAGCGGTGCCAGTTGCGGAAAAAATTCCTGCGGGAGAGGCCGTTCTTCTGCGCGATTCCATCAAAATCGATCTCCTCCAGGAAGTTCAACTGAAAACAGGAGGCGATGCGCTGCATTTTCGCATCCATATAATCCGTCTGCTCCTTCCTGTCCCGCTGGAACAGGAGCTCTTCAAACAGCTGCATGGCAAGCAGATCGAGGCGGTCGGCGACTCCGTACTCCTGCGAATGGGCCATCAGCTCGCGCACCTCGCGCAGAATGCGGGAGTATTCCGGCTTCATCCTGAACTCCCAGCAGTGCGGCGGCGTCAGGAACCCGGCGGCTTTCATGGCGTCCGCCAGGGACGGGTCATACTTGAAATAGATCGCGTCGCGGGGGCCGTCCACAGTGAATGTGTGCAGCGCCTCCGGGAGCTTCAGGCAGATGTTCGGAAAACGGTTCACATAGACCGTGTCGCCGAGCTGATCCCGGGCGAACTCCGAGGTGGAAGATAGGCGGATGCAGAGCTCCAGCTTCCCGCGGATCGCCACCGACGCATAGCAGTGCCCCTCGATGAAGCCGACCGATTCCAGCGGGAACGGCAGTTTGAAACGCCGCCGGATGTCTTTCAGCCAGACATTGTTGACCCTTTTCATCTCTTCCATGGAACGCCCTCCGGAATTGCCGATGCAATACAGTACAGCGTCAATTCCGGATTGCAATCCGCATACGGCATGAAATTGTTGTTTTTTTGGCACCGTGGCCGATAACCGGAATAGAAACCGGCGGTATATTATAATCAACAGGATGCATGGAACCATAAAAACGGAGGACCGGACATCATGGGGATCAGGAACTTTCCGGAGCGCTGTTCCGGCGGGTGGAAACTCGGGCTCGGAGACGCACACGCGCCGCTGCATTTCATCACGGACCGGGAGATGGGAGAACGCCGGGTTCAGGAGGAGGCGGGGCTCCTGAAAATCGTCTGGCAGGGACACCCGCAGCTCGGGCCCGGATTCAGGGTCGAGGCGGAGTGGCGCCGCGAAGGGGAGCTGTTCGCCGCCGGGTTCGGATATTCCGGCTTCTCCGGCGGCGAATTCGTCGAGGAGATCCATTTCCCGATTCTGGAGATGGAGTACGGAGAAAATGCGCAGTTCGTCTCCGGGGCATTCGACATGGGCTGCATATACGGGGGGGAGTCGCGTTTCCGCGCGGGTTCGAAGAACAGGATCAGATACGCTTCCATGCAGTTCTCCGCCCTCTGCGATTCGGGGAGAGGCATTTACATCGACCACCGGGATCCGGAATGGCACTTCAAGGCCGAGGAGATCGAGATCTCCGCGGACGGCCGCCGCCTGACCTGCTCCTCGGTCCATTTCATGGAGCTCGGGGAGCATCCGCGCGAGAGCTTCCGCCTGCCTTACGAAAGCTGTGCCGGCGAGTTCTCCGGCGGCTGGTTCGAGGCTGCCCGGCTTTACCGGCCGTGGGCGCTGCGGCAACCCTGGGTCCGCAACCGGACCGGGGAGAACCCGCTGCGGAAAATCGGGCTCTGGGTCTGGAACCGCGGGCCGGCCGGAGAGGTCGCGCCGCCGGTCGAACAGCTTCAGGCGGAGTGCCGGGAAATCCCCGTGGCGCTGGACTGGTACTGGTGGCACAGCAACCCCTACGACACCGATTACCCCGATTTCTGGCCGCCGCGTGAGGGAGAGGAGTGCTTCAGGAACGCGGTCCGGCGCCTGACGAAGCAGGGCATCCACACCCAGGTTTACGTGAACGGCGTCTGCTGGGACCTGGACGGCGGCTCCTGGGCCGAGGGCGGCGCGGAGTCGGTTGTCGTCAGGCGCGGCGGGGAGCCGTATGCACATGCATTCAACAAGTACAACGGACACCGCCTCGGCTTCATGTGCGGAGAGGCCCCGGCTTTTCACGACCGGCTGTCGGCGCTGCTGAAGAAACTCCGGGAGTCCGGGCTCAGCGGGCAGTATCTGGATATGATCGGGAACGCGACCTACAACTGCTGCTACAATCCGGCCCATAAACACGGCCGCGGCGGCGGCGGCGCCTCGGGGAAAGGGTACCGCACCCTGCTCCGCCGCCTGAAGCGGGAAAACCCGGATTATCCGCTGACCGTTGAATGTGCGCATGAGGCGTACATGGATCTCGCCGACGGCGCGATCGTCTGCAATTCCGTTTCGGCCGAACACCTCGGGACCGGCGACCGGGAGCCGATCCCGCTGTTCACGGCGGTTTACCATGGCGCGTTCGCGCTGTTCGGCAATTACGCGACTCCGGACGGAACGACCCCCTGGGATCCGCTCTGGCCCCCGGAGGACCGCTGGAAAAATGAGAAGCCGTGGCACAGGCTGTACCCCGACCAGTTCTTCGTGGAGATGATCCGCCCCGTGATCTGGGGCGTCCAGCCGATGGTCTGCAATCTGAAGCCCTCCATCCGGCGGGATCCGGAGTTCCATGAGGCTTACCGCTTTATCCTGGATACGGCGAAATTTTACCATGAGAACCGGAAGTTCCTGTTCGACGGCGAAATGCTCCCGCCGGACGGCTTCGAATGCGGCTCGAAAGAGGTGGAATTCATGTGCCGCATGATTTTCACCCGGGAAGACGAGTGCCGGATTCAGACGAAACGCCTCCCCTGCGTCCTGCACTCCTGCTGGAAAGCGCCGGATGGGGAGTCCGCGCTGTTCCTCGGCAATTACACCGGCCGGGAGCAGGCATGGAAATACAAAGACCGGAAAGGGAGCATCCCCGCGCACTCCTTCCGGAAACTGCCGCTCTGACCGTTTCCGGGGGGAGCGCCGCCGCAGAAAAACCGCAATCCGGACATCCCATGATGCAATGGCGCTTGCAAAAAGGGGGAAGCTGCTGTATAATACCGTTATTGCCGGCCTGCGGAAAATACGGCAGGCCCCGGAGGAGTGACGCGGACTCTGAAGTCCGCACCCGCCAATCATACAATGGAGGTGTATCTATGAAAATGATCGGGATTCTCGGAATTGTCGCGGCCGCACTGGCCGCAGGAGCCGCGGATGTTCAGGTTTCGGATCTGACCGGCGGCGCAAAGACGAGCGAATTCAAACTGTACGGGAAAAACCGCGTCGCCAACGCGAGCTTCCCCGTGACCGCCCTGCCGGCCGGCCTGGCGGGCGAGACGCTTGTCTCCGCCCCCCGCGGCGCGGCCAACCAGGCGGGAGCCGCTTATTCGGTTTCGATCGACCGCCCGGCCAAGGTCTATCTGCTTGTTCAGGACCGCGGCAAGCCCGCCATTCCGGAGGGGTGGACCAAGGTTCCCGCCACCGTCTGCTGGGGGGACAATTACACCGATACCGTCTACCTGAAGGAGTTCGACGCGCCGGGCAAGGTGGAAGTCCCGGCCCATGACGGCAAACAGCAGAACAACTTCGGGATTCCCAGCGCCCTCGTGATCACCGACAGGGACAAGGAGACGGTTTCCTCCCCGGCGACGGAGAGCCGCCTGCTGCCCAAGAGCCGGATGCGGGTCGTCCGGAGCGGCTTCGCTTTCGTCGAATTTCCGGCTTTCCTGAAGGACCTGCCGCTGATTTCCGCTCCGCGCGGCGCCTCGGACAAGCCCGGCGCCAGCTACTCCTTCACGCTGAAAAAGCCGGCGAAGCTCTATCTCCTGATTCAGGACCGCGGCACCCCCGCCATCCCGGAGGGCTGGACCAGGGAAGAGGGCAAAGTCACCTGGACCGTCGGCCCCAACAAGCAGACGGATTCGATCTATTCGAAGGAGTTCCCGGCGGGAACCGTTGAGATTCCGGCCCATAACGGCAAACAGGGCAACGCCTACGGCGTTCCCAACGCGGCAGTCATTCAGTACAAATAACCGCCGCGGCAATCAGACAGCCGGCCGTCCCCCTTGCGGAGGACGGCCGTTTTTTTTCCATCATAAAGCGGCGTACCGGCTGCGCGTCACACGATGCAACTCCATGACGGCCGGATATTTCTCGTTTTTGCACCGGACCGCGCTTGCGGAGCGCCGCCGCGGGTGCTATATTCGTTCATCCAGACGCCAAGCACTGAAAGGCAAACAATATGACGGAAAAAGAAAAATCGCATGCCGGCCTGCTGTATCAGCCCAATGACCCGGAGCTGGCCGCGGACCGCGACCTTACCGTGAAAAAGCTGTACGAGTACAACCGGATGCACCCGCTCGACCGCGAAGCGCGCCGGGCGGCGATCCGCAATCTCTTCGGAAAGGCCGGCGAACAGTGCACGGTCGAGCAGCCGCTTTTCTGCACCTACGGCTACAATGTCACGGTCGGCGACAACTTTTTCCTGAATGTCAACTGCAAGCTCATGGACAGCGGGAAAATCACCATCGGCAACAATGTCTTCATCGCCCCGAACGTCTGCATCATAACCGAGGAACACGCCATGGATGTGGAGCAGCGGCTGGCCGGGCTGGAGTACACGCATCCGGTGACGATCGGCGACAACGTCTGGATCTGCGCCGGCGCAATCGTGCTGCCGGGGGTGACGATCGGGGCGAACTGCGTGATCGGGGCCGGCAGCGTCGTCACCAGAGATATCCCGCCGAACAGCCTGGCGGTCGGCAATCCCTGCCGGGTGATCCGCTCCCTGCCGTAAGAAGAAATCAGGCAATCGACCCGCACCGCGCCGTGGATTCGCGGATATTGAGCTTATAATCGATCAGGATATCGCGGATGTCCTGATCCCCTCGGATGCTTTTATCCAGAAGCTCCAGCGAGGCGTCGGCCAGCCGGCGGAAATCCTGTTCCAGGGTCGTGTGCCGGGGGATGTGGCTGATGGAATGCACACTCTCCCAGGAGAGGATGGAGAGATCCTCCGGAACCCGTTTCCCGTAAAGGTGAAGCGCATGAAGAGCCATGTTTTCGAGCCCCTCCCCCGAAACCAGCAGCGCGGTGATCTTCTTCTGCAGCAGGTGGCCCAGCGCCTCGTGGAGCGGCATTCCCTGCGACCACCCCCGGCAGAAGCAGGTGGAGCCGATGCCATACCGGGCGGCGGCCTCCTCCAGCCCCTTGACGCGCCGGTCGGAGCAGATGTTGCCCGCCGACGCCTGGTGATAGAGGAACCCGATCCTCGTATGGTTCAGCTCGCCGTGCAGATGGCGCAATGCCAGCTCCATCCCCTGCCCGTCGTTGGAATAGACCCCGAACACGTTCTCGAAATGGCGGCTCGCGTCGTTGCAGATGACCAGCGGAATGTTTTTCATCAGCGGAAACGCCTTGGAGATCTCGTTCTGGAAATCGAATGAAATCACCCCGGAAACCATGGTTTCATTCAGCAGGGACAAATCCTCGCGGGAGAGGAAAATCGCCCGGTCCCCCCGCTTCAGAACCGCCTCCCGCAGGGCGTTGAGCATCTGAATGGAGTAGTCCCCCAGCCTGGAATTCCGGACGCCGGGCAGGATCACGGCGACCGTCTTCTGCCGCCCCGCCCGGATATTGAACCCCAGTTCCCGGCCGGTCTCGATGACGCGCTGCCGCGTCCGGGCGGAAACCCCCGGCAGATTGTTCAGCGCCCGCGAAACGCTGGCGATCGAGAGTCCGGTCTCTTTTGCAATGTCACGGATATTGATCTTTTTCATGCAGCTAACATAACATGAATTGCCCTGTTTTCAATTCACGCTTCGTGAAAAACCGGCCCGCCGCAGGTTTACCGCAGCGATTTGCCGGAAACCGGGGGACGCAGAAACCGGAACATTCCGGCGATCCTGATTTGAAAAATCGATAAACATCTGCAATGTTAAATCACATGCAGAAGAAAACGCAATTATGATTCATCCCGGAAAAAGTAAAATTCTGAACCGCTACCACCTCGCGCTGTTTCAGCTGATGGAGATTGTCACCGACTTCATCGACCGGGACAACGTGACCTTTTCCGTCTGTTCTCCCCAGGAGTGCAACCCGTTGTGCCGCAGCATCCTGAATGATCCGGCCGGGCGCGCCCAGTGCGACGGCTGCACCGCCGGAGTTCTCGAGCTCTGCCGCAAAGACCGCAAGGCGCGCCGTTATCATTGCCACGCCGGGATGGTCGACATGGTCGTGCCGCTCTTCGTCGGGGATTACTATCTCGGCTCGCTGACCTCCGGGCAGGTCCGCACAGAGCCTCCGTCGGAACGGAATTTTCAGGAATTCCTCGCCGGGCATCCCTATCTGAAGCTGCCGGAGGCTCAGCTCCGGCAGGATTTCTTCGGCTGCAAAGTCTGCACGGAAACCCAGCTCGACGCCCTGATGGAGATGCTCCAGCTGATCGGAACCTATGTGATCGAAACGGAAAGCAGGCTAGACTTCCTCGAAACGGTCAACGAAAAGAAACCGATTCAGGCCGCACGCCTTTATATGGAGCAGAATTGCGGTTCCTGCCTGACCGTGGCCGAAATCGCCCGCCGCGTATCGCTCAGCGAAAGCCATTTCTGCCATCTGTTCAAAGCCGAAACCGGCATTTCTCCGATCCAATACCTGAACCGGGCCCGGATCGGCCGCGCCGCCGAACGGCTGCGCAGCAGCTCCGACTCCATCACTTCCATCGCGTTTGAAGCGGGCTTCCAGAGCCTGACCCACTTTAACCGGATTTTCCTGAAATTGATGGGAGAAACTCCGCGTAATTATAGAAAAAAGCAGAAAAAGTAAACTTTTTCGCTGAATCGGAGAAGTTTTCCGCCGTCCTTCCGCTATAATATCTGTAGACAAAAACAATTGCCGCACAAATCTGGAGGTGTGTGATGTCTGCAGGTATCTTGTTTCTCGGAGCCCATCTCGACGACGCGGTCATCGCGGCCGGCGGCACGATCCGGGCGTTCGCCGAAGCCGGCTGTGAAGTCAGCGTCGTCTGCTTCGGCAACGGCGACGAAGCGTTTACCGAACCCGGCGGCCGGGAAAAAGCGGTGGAACGCTTCAAGCGCGATGCCGCACGGGCCTATGAAATTCTCGGGGTACGGAATTTCGAATGCTGCGACGTGCCGGATTTCGCGGTCGCCCAGAACCGCGAAAGCTACCGGCAGTGCATCGCGGCGATCCGCAGATACAAGCCGGAGCTGATCTTCGGCCACGGCTGGGCCGAATATTTCCAACATCACGAGATGGCCAGCGTCAGCCGTGACGCCTACTATCAGAGCGGCTGGGCATGCAGCGCCGATCTCGGCGCGCCGCACCAGGCCCGGCGCTACTTCCACTTTGAGGTCCTGCAGGAGCTGGCGGAGCCTACCCATTATATCGACGTGTCGCGCACCTTCGAATGCAAGCTCCGGGCGTGGGCGCAGTTCGAATCCGCGCAGGAGCATCTCGGCAGCCTCGCGCGGCAGCTGGAGAGCCGCGCGGCGTGGCGCGGCGCGAAAATCGGCGCGAGCCGCGCCGAAGCCTTCCGCCAGTGCTTTTATCTGCCTGAAGTCGTGAGGGATGTAAAGGAGCTGCTGTGATGGCTCCGGTCATGCATCTCGCGTTTTCCATCGACGACGTCGCGCTGGCGGGCTGGTCGCGGCCGGATAAGCTGCAGCGGCTGCTGGAGCTCCTGAACGAGTGGGGGCTGCGCGTTACCCTGTTCACCGTTCCGCTCGACGAGGAGAGCGGCAGGCGGTTCGACGAGCTGCCCGGCGGCTATGCCGCGATCCTGAAGGAAGCGCACCGGAGCGGCCACGACGTCGCCCAGCACGGACTCCGCCACAACCGGTTTGAATTCGGGATACCGCCGGCGATGGTGCTCGACCTGCCGCACGAAGCGGCCAACAAGCGTTACGCCCGGGAGAACCGCGAAAAGCTCGCCCGCGAACAACGTTGTGAAAACCTGCGTCCGCGGCTGCGGCAGGGGCGGGAGATTCTCGAACAGGCGCTCGGCTTCGCGGTCGACGGTTTCCGCGCCCCGGCGCTGCAGCAGAGCCCCGGCATGTTCGAGGCGCTGGCGGCGGAGCAGTACCGGTTCGACAGTTCGACTTACCTGCAGGAAACCGGATGGGATTATATTTCGGGCCGGCTGGAAGTGCCGCCGCGCACGATCGACCGGCAGCGCCGGCAGGAGCTTTGTTCGCTTTGCGCGATTCCGGAATTCCCGCTGACCACCGATTACACCTGGTTCCTGACGCGCGAAAAATTCGCGTCCACCCTTGAACTGGCGCGGCACGACTTCCGGGCGTGCCTGCGAAACGGCCTTCCGTTCGTGTCGCTGTGCCACATCGACCCGGTCTGGGAGGGCGAAGGCATCCGGTTCTGGCGGGAGTTCCTGCCGTGGGCCGCGGACGAGGCGGCTGGCAGCGGCTTTACTTTAAAATATTCAACCTTGAAGGAAATGGTGGATTGCGATGATTATGGAAAACAGTAAAATCACCTCGTTCGACGCCGAGGAAACCGGCGTGTTCGGGGATGTGTTGAACGAACGCCGGGAAGCGGATACCATCACCGTCGGGCTCCTGGAACTCGGTTACTTCGAATACTGGCGCATGTATCCCGCGCTCGAGGGGATCGTGCGCCGCGACCTGGAGCAGGCGGCGGAACGGCTCCGGCAGGCGATGCCGTTCGCCGAAGTGGTCCCTTCCGGCATGGTCGATACGCTCGACGCCGCGGAACGGGCCGGCGAACTGTTCGCCCGGAAGCGGGTCCGGGTGGTCGTGATTGTGGCCGGGACCTACCTGCCGGATTTCATCACGCTGCACGTGCTCGGCAGGACGGGAACCGATCCGGCGGTGATCCTGTTCAACTCCCAGACCGGCAGCCGGCTCAACCCGGCCGACAACTACATGGCGACCATGCGCAACAGCGCGCTGATCGCAATCACCCAGCTCAGCGGTTCCCTGCGCAAGATGAAGCTCGGCTATGACACGGTGGTCGGTGAAATTTCCGACCCGGCCGCCTATGCGGAAATCGCCGTGCCGGTCAAAGCGAATATGGCGGTCAGGTCGCTGCGCTCCAGGACCTACGGATTGATCGGCCACGTGTTCCGCGGCATGTACGATCTCGAATTCGACCGCACCAAGATCAAGGGGTTCCTGGGTCCGGAGGTCATGACCATTCAGGCCGAGCACCTGCTGGAATGCTTTGCGCAGGTGCAGGAGAGCGAGGCGGAAGCCGAAGCGGAAAAGCTGCTCGCCCGGTTCGAATGCAAAGACGTGACCCGGGACGATGTGAAACGCTCCTGCAAAGTCGGCCTGGCGATGAAGGCATTGTATGCGAAATACCACCTTGACGCACTCTGCTTCCTCGGCCAGCACTACATCGAAAAAGCGACCGGCGCCCCGGCCCGCATGGGGGCTTCGCTGATGCTCGAGCACGACCGCGTGATGGTGGCCTGCGAGGGCGATATCGGCGGCCTCACGATGATGGACCTGATGCATCAGCTGACCGGCAACATCCCGTTCCAGGCGGAATGGGGGCAGTTCGATACGGCGAACAACGCGCTCTTCCTGCTCGGTCACGGCATCGGCGTACCGGCGTTGGCGAAGGACGACCGGGCGGTCAGGCTGACCGCTTCGCCGGAGGAGTGGGGCTTCAAGGGCAGCGGGCTCAACTATGAGCTGATCATGAAACCGGGACGGGTCACGCTGGGACACTTCCTGAACTGCGGCGACAGCTACCGGATGCTGATTTCATCCGGTGAGGCGGTCGATTACCCGGCGCTGCCGTGCGACGAGCTGCACGCGGTGATCCGGGTGGAGCCGGAGGTGCGCTCTTATCTGGCGAAGCTGATCGATACCGGCTGCGCCCACCATATCATCGCCGTGCACGGCGACTGCGCCGGCGGCCTGCGCAAATGCGCCGAACTGATGCGGATCGAAAGCATAACCATTTGACCGGGAGGAAATATGATCAGGATTTCAGAGAGTGAGTTCCGGGAGCGGCTCGGCCGCATCCAGCAGGAGATGACGAAACAGGGAATCGGCCTGCTCGCGGTCTACGGCGACGAGTACCGCAAGGAGAATCTGCGCTATGTGTGCAATTTCTGGCCGATCTTCGAACGGGCGATGTGCTTCATCCCGCAGAGCGGCGACCCGGTGCTGGCGGGGGCGCCGGAGGGAGCGAACTATGCCGCCGAACAGTCGGTATGGCCCGATCTGCGCAATGTGAAGGAGTTCGCCTGCGTATCGGTGCCGGAGGAGATCGATTATCCGCTGGCGAGATTCACCGGCTTCCGGGAGATCATCCGCGAGCTGCTGCGGAACGGGCGGCGGATCGGCCTGGTCGGCATGTGGGACATCCCCGCACCGATCTTCGAGCGGTTCCGGACCGCCGCCGACGGTGCGGAGATCGTGGACGGCGGCTCGATCCTGACCGGCTTGCGGCTGATCAAAAGCGCCGATGAGACCGCCTGTCTCCGCGAGGCCGGCAGGCAGGCCTGCGAGGGCTATCGCCGATTGCTCGAATGCGCGGTGCCGGGCAACACCGAATGCTTCGCGGCCGGGGCCGCCGAAGGGGCGGCGCGCATGGCCGGGGCGGAAGATGTGAATTTCACCGTATTCGGTTCCGGCCGCCGCGCCGCAACCATCATCGGGCGCGCAACCGGCAAGGTGATCGAAGACGGCGACATGGTCATGGCCGCGATGGCGGTGCAGTACGAGGGGTATGTGGCGACGGTCGAATATCCGTTTGTGGCGGGGCGCATGTCGGACGGGCAGAAACGGTTCCTCGCGGCGCTGTTCGAAGCGGCGCAGCTGCAGCAGACGTTCCTGCATCCCGGCGCGGTATCCGGCGAGATGGTCCGGCAGGTCCGGGCGGTGTTCGCGCGGCACGGGCTGTCGCAGTACGACGTCTACCCGCCGCTGCACGGCATCGGGCTGGCCGAAGCGGAGTCGCCGTATCCGGATGAGCATGCGCAATACGAATTCCGGTGCGGCATGTGCGTGAACTCGGATATCAGCCTGTGGGGCTGCCCGGACGGCTCCAACCGGATCGAGGAAGGCTTCGTGATCACCCCGGCGGGGCCGGAGAGCCTTACCCCGCTGATCCGCGAATACGTGGCGAAAGGGATCTGACCATGGAAGGCGGAAAGAAAGTCTGGTATTTTGCCGACGGCTACCTCCCGGAAAAGGGCGGCGCGGGCCCGATGGAGGCGCATGAGGCACTGATGCTGTTCAACACCGGCGCCGAGGCGACCGACGTGAAAATCGACATCTATTTCTCCGATCGCCCCCCGGCGGATGAGATTGCGGTACAAGTTTGCGCGGAACGGGTTCTGACTCTGCGGATGGATCACCCGGCCGATCTCGGCGGGACGGAAATTCCGCCGCTGACCCAGTATGCGCTGCGGATCCGTTCCTCGCGGCCGGTGGTGGCGCAGTTCGGCCGCCTCGATACGACACAGAGTGACATGGCATACTATGTCGGTGTCGGTTACTGTGAATAACGGAAGGAGCGGAACACCATGAAGACGGTCGGGCTCCGGTTGGGATTACTGTTGGCGGCCATGTCGCTCCCGGCGGCGGATTCCGTGAAGAAAAATATTCCTTACTACACGGATGCGATGCCGCAAAGCGGTGACCTGGCGTATCTCTCCGAGCGCTGCAGGCTCGATGTTTATACACCGTCCGGAGCCCGGAATCTGCCTGTGGTGCTGTGGTTTCACGGCGGCGGCCTTTCGGAAGGGGAGAAATTCATTCCGGAGACGCTGAAGGACGGCTCCGTCGTCGTCGCCGCCGCGAACTACCGCCTTTCCGGCGCGCGCGCCAAAGCGCCGGACTATCTGGAGGATGCGGCGGCGGCGGCGAAGTTCCTGCGCGATCATGCCGCTGAGTACGGCGGCGACCCGGCGAATATCTATATTTCCGGCGGCTCCGCCGGCGGCTGGCTGGCGCTGATGCTGGCGATGGACCCGCGCTGTCTGGGGAAATTCGGACTCTCCCCGGAACAGTTCCGATTCATGCCGATCAGCACCGCGACTGCGGACGGCGTCGGCGTGATGCTGGAGCGCGCCAATTCCGCGGCGCTCAATCCGCAGATGCACCCGACGGTCAGCGAATACGCGCCGCTGTTCCACGTCCGCGGCGGCGCGCCGCAGATCGATCTGTATGTCGGAGATCCGGAGCTGGACTGGCCGGGGCGGGCCGAGGAGAACATGCTCTTCGTCCGGCTGATGAAGCGCATGGGACAGAACCGGAATATCACCTTGACGGTGCTGCCGGGCTTTGACCATTCCGATGTTTATGCGCCGGCGATGCTGCTGATGCTCAAGAAAATCCATGCCGAAACGCTCGCCGGGCGCGCCGGCAGGCTGCCGCCCCCGCCGCGGATCGGCAACAATCCGGCGCTCCGGCGGCTGCTGGTCGGGCGGTTCGGAGAAGCGGCCGAACGCGAGACCGGCTTCCGGCTCGGCCTCCGGGACGGGAAGCTGATCTGCGAAGTCGATTGCGCCGGCAGTGACGCCGGGCTGGTGGCCGAAGCGCGGCAGGACGGCGAAAAATATGTGTACCAGGGGGATTGCGTCGAATTCTTCCTCTCCCCCGATCCCCGCCGTCCCGGCGAAACGCTGCAGGTCATCGCCGACCCCAATGGGCGCAAGTGCGTGATCGCGCTGGGCGGCCTGAAGCCGCCGCCCGCCGGAGCGGTGCAGGTCGAATCCGTGCGGGAAAAAGAGCTTTGGCGCACCCGGATCACGCTCGACGCTTCCGCGCTCGAGATCGACGGCCGGGAGCTCCTGTTCAATCTCTACCGGCAGCAGCCGCTCGCCCGCGACGGACGGCCGCTCCACTATAACTTCAGCCCGACCGCGCTGGAGCGGAACTATTACCCGGAACGCTTCGCCATCCTGGACCCGGCGAAAGCGGACGGCCAACCGTAATCACAGGAAGCGAGGCGGAGTCATCATGGAAAAATGGATCTGGACCGAACTGCCGGCCTTCGACCGCGACGCAGCCGACCGCGGCGTCGCCTCCTATCTCGACACGCTCGGCTTCGTGCCGGACGGAATCTCACTGCTGCTGACGGCGATCGACTTCGTGATGCTGCACGAAACCTGGCAACCGGAGCGCCCGCTGTTCCCCGATGTCTGCAGCCGCATGGGCCACGACGGCAACGGGATACGGGCGCGGCAGGAGTGGCGCTGCGGCGAACTGCGCGACCTGGTCCTCCTGCTGCGGCAGCGGCGGATCAAGGTCTTCTTCTCGCTGTTTCCCTACTATCTCGGAAACCGGTTCCACCCCGAATTCGCCGCCGCCCATCCGGAATGCCGGGTCGTCAGCACCCGGCACGGCCTGACCAACGGCGTCAGCCTGATCAGCCGCCTGGACAACGGCGAATACTTCGACGCGCTGTTCGCCGAACGGCTGGAACGGGTGTTCGCCGACTACGGCTTCGACGGGTTCCACGGCGCGGACGGCATGGGGCCGGGCGGGCTGACGCTCGGCACCAACGACTATTCGCCCAATATGCTTGCACAGTTCCACGACAGCCTCGGTGTGGAAGAAGCCCCCTGGCCCGCCGCGGGCGACGGCTTCTCCGGCCTGCCGGAGACGGCCGGCTACATCTGGGAGCATCTCTGGCCGGAGTGGTGTGAATTCAACGCGCGGCGCTGGCGGCAGTGCTGGTCGGGGATCATCGCCGCAGCCCGGAAGCTCGGACGCGAGACGATGATCAACTCGCCCAACACCAGGGGGCTGTTTGACGGACTTTACCAATATGGCTTCGACTACGCCGGGCTCGACCGGCTCGGCGTCGATTACCTGCTGGTGGAAACCGTGGCGCCGGGCTTCCGGCTATTGGACGGCGGCCATGAATTCCAACTGGAATTCGCCGCCCAGCTGATGGAATTCGCCGCGGCCATGCCGCATACCCGGATGCTGTTCCTGCACGGCGTCCGGGATGCGGTGGAGAGCTACGACCTGCTGCGGCACGCGCCGTCGTGGATCGAGGGGGACTTCTTCCTCCAGAGCAACCTTTTCATCCGCCGGGACGGAGCACTCAAAACCGCCGCGGACGGCTTCATGGTCTGTCTCGGCGACGGCCTCGACCGCCGGGAGTGGCGGAACCTCCGGCAGCTCTGGAGCAGCCATGCACCGGCAGCTCCGGTGCAGGAGGCCGGGGAGCTGGTCTGGGTCTGGCACCGCCACGCGGCCGCGGGGCTCTGCCGGAGCTACCCGGTCAACGGCGACTGGCCCGGCTGCAAGGTGATTGCCGAACTCGGCCGTCACTCCGGCTGCACGGTCCAGTGTGTGGCGGAGCCGGGAGAATCGGGAGAGTTCCATCAGCCGCTGGTGGTGCCCAATGCCGAATTCCTGCCCGCCGCCGAGCTGGAACAGCTTCTGAAGAACCCTGTGCCGGTCCTGCTGCTCGGCAAGCTCGATGCGGCGCGCTATCCGGAAGCGGACGGTGCGATCACATGCTCGGGTTGTGCGATGGCCGCGCTGTTTTTCCACACCGGCGAACCCTTTCCGCGGGAAACCGTACCGTCGGATCCGCAGCCTTTCGCCGCCCGGATCCCCGAATTCAACTACACGGTGCTGCCCGATTACATGAAAGTGCCGGAAGCGTTCTTCCGCCGCTGCGCCGAGCGGCTGCGGCGCCACACCGGCCGCGACTGCCGCCTGGCCGGAGAAAAAGCGCGGCTTTTCCACACCGTCTCCGACGGCCGGAACCGGTACGGCGCGATCTCGGATGCGCCGGGCTATCTGTCGCTGACCCGGTCGGATTTCCCCGTCGGCCGGGGAGTGGGCGTGGAAGTCGCTCCGCGGTTCCGGAGCGTCCGGAAGCTCAGTGACTTTCCTCTGGCGGAGCTGGCGCTGGACGGCGGTCGGCTGTGCTCCCGTTCCGGTTCGCCGGTCAATCTCGCGCCGTACGGCGTTCTGCTGTTCGAGCTGGATACGGAAGCTGCAAACTTCTCATCATCAAGTACAAAGAAGGAGAATCAGGAATGAAGATATTGACGGCATTGATCCTGTGGTCGCTGATCGCCCTGAGTTGTTGGGCGGAGGATATGTCCATTGTCCGGCTCGATCAGAGCGTGAAGCTCGACGGCCGGGGCGACGACCCGGCCTGGCGGCAGAGCACGGTGCTGGAAAACGCGCTGACCCGGCTCGGCACCGACGGTCTCCGGCCTCAGGCGGAAACCACGGTGAAGCTGTTTCACAACGGGAAATCGCTGTTTCTCCTGTTCGAGTGCGACGAACCGGACGCGGGCCGGATCAAAGCGACCCGCACTCAGCGCGACGACGGCATCTATCTGGACGACTGCGTGGAAGTTTTTCTCTCGTCACAGAACAACGCGGAACCCTATTACCACTTCATGGTCAATCCATTGGGCACTCAATACGACGCCAAGGTTTCCCGGGACCGGGTCGAGGCCGGCTGGAACGGCTCCTGGAAAGCGGCGGCGACCCGCCGCGCCGGGGGGTACACGGTGGAGATGGAGCTGCCGTTCGCGATGTTCGAGCGTCCGAATTCCACCACCTGGCGGCTGCTGCTGGCACGGGAAAACAAGGTGCGCAATGAGCTGAGCTCATTTCCCGGGCTCCGCGAGAAGACTTTCCACATGCCGTCCCGTTTCGCCAACGTGAACGGCCTCGAGCCGGAAGCCGGCTGCTTCCCGTTCACTCCGGCCTCCTGCCGTTTCCGGTTCGACGCCAACCGTGACGGCATCATTCAGGGAACGTTCACCGTCGCGTTCCGGAGCGCCCGGGCGCTCGACCGCGGCAAGCTGCTGCTGAAACTCGATTGCCGGAACGGCGGCAAAAGCATTTTGCGCTTCGGCTCCGGCGAACTGCCCGCCGGGCCGGTCAAGCTGGATGCCGGGGCTTCTTTATTCGATGCCGGCGACTACAAGGCGGACCTTTACTATGCCGACACGCTGATCGGCAGCTGGACCTGCCCGGTCAGCATGGCGGAATTCAATGCGGAAATGCTCTGCCCGCGCTACCGCAATTACATCTTCGACTCCATGAAACTCAAGGAGCTGAAGGTCGAAGTCTCCCCGGCTGTGCCGGGAGCGGCCGGCAAATCCGGCACGGTCACGTTGCTCGACGGCGGCGGCAGGGCGCTCGGCGCGCCGGTCGCCTTCACGCTGGGGGATAAACCGCAGGCCGTCGCGGTGCCGCTTGAAACGCCGCTGACGGACGGCAAGTACGCTCTCGAGGTGGAGCTCGGCGGCCTGAAGCAGCAGCTGCCGCTTGAAAAGGTCACCGTCCCTGCCGGCATGCCCGAAATCTGGTTCGATGAGAGCAACAACCTGGTCGCCGACGGCAAAAAGGTGTTCCCCTTCGGTTTCTTCTACGCCGCACCGGAAAAGGAGGGCTTCACGGCCGCCGGATTCAATGTGCTGGCCGACGTGTTCATGCCGTATGTCAACAGTTATGACGACTGCGCGAACGCGCTGCTTTTCGCCACCGCGCGCTCCTTCCCCGAATCCACCTACAACAGCCGGGAGGTGCCGCAGCGGGAAATCGACCGCTTCCGCCGGAAAAACGAGATGGCGCTGCCGCGCGTCGCCGGCTGGTTCGTCGCCGACGAGCCCGGGCTCCAGGTCAAGGATGCCGCACTGTACCGCAGGTCGCTCCGGATGATGAAGGAGATCAGCCCGTACCGGCCGCTCTTCGGCTGCCACAACACCGTCGGCGCGCTGCTGGAGCTCGACATCGACCTGATGGATGTCATCTCGCTGGACTGCTATCTGGGGTTCGAGCGCGGCAAGGGGCACCCGATGATCCCGTACAGCCGGCTGTGCACCTACTTCGACACCGCCTCCAAAGCGTCGAAAATGCGCAAACCGCTGTGGTCGGTGGTGGAGAGCTTTTCCGTCGGCAACTACCACCGGCAGCCGAAAACCGGCCGCTTCCCGACCATCTCCGAACACCGGATGCTGGTCTATCTGAGCATCATCAACGGCGCGCGCGGCATCGTCTTCTGGCGCGACACCCAGCTGTCCACTCCGGGAGTCTGGAAATCCCTGAAGGCGTTCGCCGAAGAGATCCGGGCGATGGAACCGTTCCTGCTGGCGCCCGACGATCACGCGAAAACGGTTGACGGCGATGTCTACACCCTGCGGCGCGACGCGGACGGCGCCTCCTGCTTCATCGTCGCCAATTCCGGCGGCGAGCCGCGGCGCGTCACGCTGGAAACCGGCTTCAGCGGCACCATGCACTTCCTGGCGGAAAACCGCACCGTGGAGAGCCGGAACGGAAAAGCGGAGCTCGAACTCGCCCCCTACGCGCTGCATATCCTTTGGACAAAACCGACTCCGGCGCTGGCGATGGAGCGGATCCTGCGGGAATACCGGGAGAGCGACTCCTATATCGGCCGCCCCCAGCCGGGCAATGTCGCAAGCTTCTGGCGCGGCGCGGAGCCTTTCGCCTCCGGCAACAACCGCTGGACCTTCCCCTGGGCGGGGAGCGATGAGAATTTCACGGAGGTGTGGGCCTGCGGCGAGCGCGATGAACACCCCTTCTACGGCGTGAAGCTGCCGAAGCCGGAGCAGGTCCGGCGGCTGGTCGCGGTCGCCGCCGAGTGCCCGGAGAGCGTCGAACTGACCGCCGCCGGCGGCACGGTGACAACGCTCAAGCCCGCGGAGGCGGCCCTCTCCCGACTCTGGTACGATGAGCAGAAAGATGAGTATGTGACCGCGCCGGAAAAACCGGCCACCGCCAACCATGTCCATTCCTGCTGGACCTGGCAGGTTGATCTGCCGGATGTCGTTTCCATCAAGGTGTTTGCAAGAACCGTTACCGAACTGATGGCGTTCCATCAATAACAAAAGAGGAGATCTATCATGACTCGACTGATCTGGTTTGGTTCGCTGCTGCTGGCTGCCGGGATGGCGGCCCGGGCCGCCGATACGCTGCTGCTGCTGCCCGGCGGAGACGCCGCGACGGCGATGTCTCCGAATTCGCAACTGGCTCCCTGGTCATTGGTTGCGGCCAGCGGGGAGAACAGCAGAATCGAAGCTGCGGTCTTTACGGTCAAAGGGATCGACCCGGCCATGATCACCGGCGTGATGATCTGCTCGAATATCGGCGAATATGAGGATTACCTGCTGCATTTCCCGTACAACCGGCGGAACCGGGCGGCCAAACTGACCGTCGACGGCCAGACGATCCGGGCGCAGTTCACGCCGCCGGTCGCGGTACCGGCGACGCTGACACGCAAAGCCGGCCTGCTGCTCGGCTTCGCATTGTCGGACCGGGCGGCGGGGGAATTCGAAATCACCCTCAAATCGCTCGCCTTCGGGCCGGAAACGGTCGAACCGGGAGACGGCGCGCGCACGGTCCGGATCGTCCCCGGCCAGCCTGCGGCGGAAATCACAGTCGGCGCCGTGGAGTTTCCCACCGGCGTTCCGGCCGTGAAAGTCACCGTGACGCCGAAACAGCCGCCCGCCTTCGCGCCGGGCATCGCCCTGCAGTTTCCGAAGCTCAAGATCAGCAACTTCCACAGCTGGGGAAACCTCTACCGGTCGCAGATGACGCCGGTCGACGACGGCAAAAGCTATGAATTCATCTGGCCGGAATACGCGCTGCTGAGCGACAACCTGCTGCCGGTGGCGGAGAAGAAGACCTCATATCAGGCGACGCCTCCGCCGAACAACTGGAAGCTGCGGGCGGACAACACCGGTTTCGACCTTTTCGACGCGGATGCGCGCGGCGCCTATCACGCCAGCCCCGGCGGAATCGAATTCGTGGGAGCCGAACGGATTTCCATGATCATCGACCTCGGACGCGAAGCGCGGATCGGCGGCGTGTCGTTATACGGCCTCTTCGGCCTGAAGGCGATCAGCGCCGGCGCGGCGGCGGCGCCGGAGGGCCCCTGGTCGGCCCCGGTGTCGGTACAATGCGCAATGATGCCGCAGGAGCAGTTCGGCAAGGCGGCTCCCGGCGTCGGCGTCGGCCTGAGCCCGGCGCTGTTCAATCTGTTTTTCCCGGAGCTCGTCGCCGGGCGGTATATCAAACTGGAGATCGACGGCAGCCGCCAGATCGGCGTCACCGAGATCCTGGTCTGGGGCATTGACCCGGCCCGGCCGGCCATGGTCCCGAATGGCGCGACCGTCTATATGACTTCGGAAACCGGAGCCGGAATGCAAAAGGGAATCCCCATCCGCAAAAACTAACCCACAGCCAGGAGAATATCATTATGAGGCAAAGGTTTACATTGATCGAGCTGCTCGTCGTAATTGCGATCATCGCGATTCTCGCGGCGATGCTGCTCCCGGCTCTGAGCAAGTCGCGGGAGCGCGCCCGCTCCACCCAGTGCCTGAACCATCTCAGGCAGATGGGGGTCGGCCATCAGCTCTACTCTTCCGCCAGCGGCGACTTCATTGTTTCGTCCTGGATCGTCACGGCGAACGGCGGCTGGGTCTACTGGTTCTCGATGGTCAATGACGCGCTGGGAAAAGGACGCTGGCCGGTGCCGTCAAGCGCGGAATCGGAGATGAACTTCAATCAGAACATGAAACTCTTTGTGTGTCCGGCGGAGCAGACGCCGATCGGCACAACCGCTTACAAGCCGGACGGCTACGTGTTCACCCACTACGGCATCAACGGATACGCCGCCCACCAGACGCACCCGGTCAACCGGGCCGCGAATTTCAAACAGCCGTCGATGGTGGTCCTGAACACGGATACGCAGGTGAAGACGGCATCGCCTTCAACGTCCAGCGCCAACAACGTCGCCTTCCGGCACCCCGGCAATGCCGCAAACGTGCTTTATGCCGACGGCCATGCCGCCGGCCGGGCCCGCAGAAAGATCACCCTGGATCAAACCTGGGGGGGATTGTCGGACGGCATCGGCAGCGACCGGCTGTGTACGGTCCCCTCCACCGGGAAGTGCAAATTCTGCAAGCCGTGACCGCATGTTTACAGGAGAAACCGCCCCCATGAACCCAAATCTCTTTCCGGTTCCCAAAAAGATGCGCTGGAAGCAGCGGACGCTCTCTCTGCCCTCCGGCGCGGAAATCGCGCTGGAGTTGCCGGACGACCCGGAGCTGCAGCGCCGCCGCACACTGCTGCAGCGGGAGTTCGGCAGAAGCTTCTCCCGCCCGCGCTTCAGCTCGGGCCGCCTTCCGGACTTCCGGCTCCGCATCCGGTTGGACGCCGCCCTGCCGCCGGAGGGCTGCCGGCTTGAAATCGACTCCGGGGAAATCACCTGCTCCGCCGCCGATTGGCGCGGCGTCCTGTACGCCGCCGTCACGCTGGCACAGCTTTCCGACCGGCGGGCCCTGCGCTGCGGCACGATCGAGGATTGGCCGGATACGCCGCTGCGGGTCTGTTCGCGCTGGCTGATTGACTACGAAGCCGGCCGCCGGGCCCTCGACTGGGGCGACGGCCATGAAATGCGGCGCGTCCGCAGCAAAATCGATTTTGCGATGCGGCACAAGATCAATGCGGTCTTTTTCGAAGGTTTTTCCTGGGAACGCGACAAGTTTCCCGGCTACGCCCGCCGGATGCGCGAGCTGAACCGGTACGGCGCGCTGCGCAACGTCGCGCTGGAATACGGCGGCCACGGCATCGGCGTCGGCGGACGCAACCCGGAGTTCTCCGATGTGGTCAACTGCGGTTTCGTGCGCGGGCTGGGGGGGCTCAACCGCCGGAGCTATCCGGCAGGGGAGCTCTACCGCTGCATGGGAAAAGCGGCGGACCATCCGACCCGGTTCAACGGCTCCTGCCGCTCGAATGCGGAGCTGAACCGCCTGAAAGCACTCGATCTTGCCGACTACGTCCGCCGGCTTGAACCGCGGATGCTTTACATCCATCACGAGGATATCAGCGTGCTTGCCGAATTGCACGGCGACTGGCAGCTGCGCTGCGACGGGTGCCGCCGCCGCTGGCCCGACGACCGGGTCGCCTCGCCCGACGGCGCCGCCGGAGCGATGGCTCACGGCATGAGAATTCTTTTCGAGGCGGTCGGATCGGTAAAAAATCCGCGGTCGCACTATGACGCGGCGCGCGACTGCCGGGTCGTTTTCGTGCCGCCGGGATACGGCGCCGGCGACATCAGCGACGCCGGATGGCGCGAAGTCGTGGAGATGTTCGACGTGCTTGCCGGCCTGCTGCCTCCGTCGAAAACGCTCTGCCTTGCCACCCGGGAGCAATTTTTTTCCAGGAACGGTTCCGCCATGCGCATTCCGGAGGTCGCCGCAGCGGTCCATCGCCACGGAATCGGCTTTTTCCTCTTTGCCATCAACGGAGCGGACACCTATATCAACGGACGGCTGTTCGCTCCGGGAGCTCTGCTGAACGGATTCTACCGCGGTTCGGATGCCATTTTCAACTTTGCCGGAACGGTCTTTCAGGAAGCACAGGAGGCGTTCAACGCGGAATGCTGCTGGAACCTGCCGCCGGTGCCGTGGCGCAACGACGCCGAGTTCCGCCGCCGGCTGCTGACCGTCGGGAAACCGCATTTTGAGCTCATGCGCAATTGCCGCTGCGCCTCATCCATACCGCCGGAAATCGCGGCCCCGGATGGATTTCTCGGCCGCTTCTGCACCTCCTTCTACGGTGCGGAAGCCGGAGAGGCGATCCGGCGGCTGCTGCTGTTGGGCGGCGCCGACGCCTGGCCGCTGGCGACGCTCTGCTGCAATCTCAGGAAAGAGCAGCTTTTCCGGGATCCGGCCGCCATCACTCCGGAGCTGCGGCAGGCTCTGGCCGCGCGCTGGCACCGGCTCGAAGCGCTGAGCAACGAGGCCGCCGCCCTGGCGGAACAGGCGTGCCGGCACAGAATGGAGCCGCTGCCCCGCGAAATGACCGCAACGCTGGCGGCCGCTCTCCGCTTCGGCGGCCTGACGGCCCGCTGCGTCACCGCGGTCCTCGGGCGGCAGACGGATGCAGCCGACTGGATTGACGCGGCGGAAGCATTTTGCGCCGAACACTTTCCGGATGCGGATCATGCCGAAGGCGACATGCGGGACTATCCCCGCTATCTGCAGACGCTGCGGGAAGCGAACCGGGCATTGAACGCCTGACACATTCCACTCACCGGAAAGCGAAGAAATCATGTTCGGGAAAGACTCCGCAACGGCCGCGGCGGAAAATACGCGCCACCCCTACCAGGCGGGAACCCTGCGTTACTCCCTCGGCGGCGTCATTTTTGTGAGCTTCTGGCTGATTCTCGGCGGCAACTGCTTCGGGCTGCTGGCCTGGCAGCTGGTGCCGACGGTGCTGCCGCTGGCGCTCAAGGAGTTCGACGCTTCCGGGGCGACGATCGGCCTGGTGGTCGGCAGCATTCCGGCTGCGATGAATTTCGTGATGAACCCGATCCTTTCGACCGGCAGCGACCGGCTGCGCTCGCGATGGGGGCGGAGGAGGCCCTATCTGATTGCGGCCACGCCGTTTGTCGCCGGTTTCGTGATCCTGCTCGGCTGGATGCCGCAGCTCGCCGTATGGCTGGAGCAGCAGGGATGGAACGGCGGAATAGCGCTCGACACGCTCGGAGTGGCGCTGCTGGCGGTGACTGCGGTGCTGTTCCAGTTTTTCAACCTGATCGTCGGTTCGATCTATTATTATTTGTTTGCCGACGTGATACCGCACCGTTTTCTGGGAAGATACATGGCGGCGATGAATCTGGTCGGGACGGTGCTGGCGCTGTTCTTCAATCTGTACGTGCTGCCGCAGGCAGTGACCCATCTGGCATGGGGGTTCACCATCGTCGGCGTGGTCTATTTCGTGATTTTCATGCTGATGTGCATCTTCGTCCGGGAGGGCGGATATCCGCCGCCGCCGGAGTTGGCCGTTACCGGAAACCTGCGGAAGCGGCTGTCCGGCTGGATCGCGGCCTATTTCCGGCAATGCTACCGGCATCCGCTCTTTCTGCTTTTCTTTTTCGGCAACGCGATGAACACCGCGTCGATGACCTGCCGCAACGTGTTCAATCTGCTGTTCGCGACCAGGGATCTCAACATGACGGTGGAACAGTTCGGCAAAGTCGCCGCCGTCGGCGCGGCCGTGTCGCTGGGCGTGATCGCGCTGACCGGCTACATCATGGACCGGACCCATCCGCTGAAGGTGCTGATCGCCAGCGGCGTTCTGGTGATCGCCGCCAATATCTGGGGGTATTACTTCACAACGGATTACGCATCCTTCTTCGTGGTCGGAATTGTGATCGTCTGCGTCTACGCAATCCAGTCGGTCGGACAGTCGCCTACCTTCGTCGCTCTGTTCCCGCCCGACAGATACGGCCAGTTCAGCAGCGCCAACGCGATGTTCACCGCGGTCTGCCTGATTTTCGCCAATTACTTCGGCGGGCTGGCGATCGACTGGTTCGGCTACCGGTTCATCTTCATCTGGGACACGGTTTTCACCGGGCTGGCGACTCTGGCTTTGCTGGCCGTTTACAGGCAGTGGAAAAAATGCGGCGGCCCCGCCCGCTATATTCCGCCGGAAACCGGAGAGTGAAGCAGCGCGGCGCCTGTCGGCATATTTTTGTTACTCACTTTGTTACGTATTTTATATTGTTTAAGCAGAAAAGACGAACTCCTTCTCTTGCCGGAAACGGGGGAACACGGTATAATTAAGGGAAAGGAGATGCATCAATCATGATCGTCATGGACAAGAAGAAAAAAGTGTTTCTGCTTCAGTTGCGGGAGTGGTCCTATGCGTTTGCCGTCAACCGGGAAGGCAATCTCAACAACCTCCACTGGGGCGGCCCCGTCAACGGGACGGAGGACCTGCCGGAGACCGGCAATCTCCTCCGCTACCGCCATCGCAAGCCGGAGCGTTCCCTGTTGGTCCGGCAGGAGTATCCGGGAAGCGGCTTCGACTTTTACGACGAGCCGGCCCTGCGCGTCCTGTTCGGAAACGGCGTCCGGGCCTGCCTGCTGAAATACGCCGGGGCGGAGACAACTGAGATTCCCGGCGGCGAAGAATTGGCCGTCACGCTGCGCGAGGCATATTATCCGCTCGAGGTGCGGCTGCATTACCGCGTATGGCATGACTGCGGCGTCATGGAGCGGTTCGCGGAAATCCGGAACCTCGGCGACCGGTCCCTCACCCTGGAAAGCGTCATGAGCGCCTCCTGGAGCCTGCCGCGCATCGACGGCAATTACCGCCTTACCCATCTTGCCGGGCGCTGGGGACGGGAGGGGATGATCCAGCAGCAGCCCGTGATGCAGAACAGGATCGTGCTCGAGAGCCGGACCGGACTCTCCGGGCCGTTCGCCATGCCGTTTTTCGCACTGGATGAGGGGGACGCCGGCGAGGAGCACGGCGACGTCTGGTTCGGTTCCGTAGAGCACAACGGCAACTGGAAAATCTGCGTGAACCGGGACGCCTATGAAGAGGTCAGCGTCACCGGCGGGGTGAACGACTTCGATTTCTCCTGGCCGCTGAAGCCCGGGGAAACCTTCACGACCCCGGTTTTCTGCGGCGGACTGAGCCGCTCCGGCTTCGGCGGGGCCGCCCGGCTGCTGCACGATTATCAGCGCGGGCACCTGCTGCCGGAATCTGCGCGGGACCCGGTCCCGCTGCTGGTGAACACCTGGGCGAGCCTGCATACCGATGTGGATGAATCCTCGGTGATGGCGGTGCTGGAAAAAGCGGCCCGGATCGGCGCAGAGCTCTTTGTGATCGACGACGGCTGGCAGGAGGCGCTGGGGGATTGGAGGCCGGACCCCGTCAAGTTCCCGCGCGGCCTCGCCCCCCTGCTCGAACGCGCGAAGCAGCTCGGCATGGAATTCGGACTCTGGGTCGAAATCGAATCGGCGGAAGAGAGAAGCCGTCTTTATGCGGAGCACCCCGAATGGGTGATGTGCTACAAAGACCGTCCGGTCCCGTGCCAGCGCCGCGCGGACATCGACCGGACGAGCTTCCTGCTCAACTTCGGCCGCGACGATGTGCGCGAATATTTCCACCGGAGCTTGCACGAACTCATCGCCGGAACCGGGATCCACTATCTCAAGCTGGATATGAACTGCTGCTTCACCGCTCCCGGCTGGGAGGCGGCCGCGCCGGAAGAGCGCCGGACGATCTGGCACCGTTATGCGATGAATCTGCAGAGGCTGTTTGCCGACCTCGGCCGGGAGTTCCCGGAAGTGCGGTTTGAAAACTGCGCCTCCGGCGGCGCGCGCTCCGACCTGGCGATGAGCCGCAGTTTCGGGCGCATCAACCGCAGCGACAATCAGGACCCGCTGGATATCCTGAGGCTCCACGAGGGCTTCAGCCGGATGCACCTGCCGGGGTTGGCCGGAGGCGCCTGCCATATCAGCGACGACATGTTTTACGTGAATCACCGGAGAATGCCGCTCGAGTTCCAGGCGCTGGCCGGAATGCTCGGTTCGCTTGCCGTGGGCAAAAAGCTTTCGGCGTGCTCCGACATGGAGCTTGAGGCAATCCGGGAATGGGGGGAGCTTTACAAACAGATCCGCGACATCACCTGGCACGGGGAGTTCTACCGGCTGATCCCGCTGGAGGAGCGTCCTTATGCAGCCTTTGAATATGTGTCGAAGGACCGTTCCCGCGCACTCCTTTTCCTCTTTGTGCGGGAGACGCAGTTCTCGATGCGGCTCCCCGCGATCCGGCTGCGGGGGCTGGCGCGGGAGGGCGTCTATACGCTCCGGCGGTACGGCGCGGAGCCGGTGCCGGAATATGGCGAGGACCTGCGCCCCCGCTCCGGCAACTCCCTGATGGAGATCGGCCTGCAGGCGGACATGCTCGAAGGCTGGCGGGCACGTTTATATTTGATGGAACAGGAGAAACAGAAATGAAGCGTTCAAAATCCCTTCTGACCCGGTGTGAAAAAAATCCGTTGTTCGACCCGGCGGAGTTTCCGTACTGCAAAGCCGAACAGGTCTTCAATCCGGGCCAGGTCAGGCTGCCCGACGGAAGAATCATCCTGCTGCTGTCGGTGCTCGCCGTCAATGAAAAGGGTGCGCGCATCCATGTGGCGGAAAGCACGGACGGAATCAACTTCGATATCCACGGGGAGCCGCTCTTCAGGGTGGATCCGGATAAGGAGTTCGGCGAACTGGACCTGCACCCGATCGACTGCCGGGTCACCTGGTTCCCGGAGGAAAACTGCGGCTACATCATCCGCCCCGGCAACTCCTCCTGGGGATGCATCGCGATGCTCTACCGGACGACGGACTTCCGCTCCGTGGAGCCGGTGGACATCATCGCGCTGCCCCACAACCGCGTACCCTGCCTTTTCCCGGAAAGGATCAACGGCGACTATGTGCGCCTCGACCGCCCGTACAGCCTCGGCGCTCCATACGAGAAGTCCTTCGCGCACATGTGGATATCGTATTCCCCGGACCTGATCCACTGGGGACGGCACCGCCCGCTGCTGCAGCGTGATTTCATGAGCTGGAACAACCTCAAGATCGGCCCGACCGTGCCGGTCAGGACGGAAAGAGGATGGCTGGAAATCATCCACGGCGTCCAGAACACCTTTGTGGGCTGGCGCTACAGCCTCGGCGCGCTTCTGCTGGACCTCGACGACCCCGCGAAGATCATCGGCAGGATGAACAGCTACCTGCTGACCCCGGAGGAGGAGTACGAATACCACGGCGTGATCCCGAACACGGTGTTCGCCACCGGCGCGATTGCGGACCTTGAAACGCGCGAACTTAAAATCTATTACGGCGGAGCGGACACGGTCATCGGACTCGCCACCGGGAACCTCGATGAAATTCTGGACGCATGCGAAAAAGGGCTCTGAACCATCAGGCGCCTGTTCCGGCCGGGGCAAACCGCCTCTGCCAATCCGGGTTGGCCGGGCCGAAATGCCGGAGCATGACAAGAGGATCGGTCGTGGAACCGTTGACGATCGTGACTCCGCGCCGGGCGGCTTCGGCGGAAATGAAGAATTCATCGTTGGCAAGCTGGCCGTAACGGATCAGCGCCGGGCTCTCCAGAAGCCGCCCGTTGAGCGTGCCGTGGCCCTGCACCGCGATCAGCCCGCAGGCGTCCGCATCCCGGATGACCGCGGTCCGGCCCGGCAGGACAGTCAGCTCTCTGGCGGAAACCTCCGCCGATTTGTAGCAGATCCAGCGGTCAATGTAACCGGCGTCGCACATCTCCGCTTCGTCCCCCGCCGGGACGGGGCGCATGAAACGGTTCCTGACGAACTCCGGATCGACGTTCAGCTCCCAGTCAAGCACTTCGATCAGGTAGTCGAGGTCGCCGGCGCGGTCGGCCGGGCAATCCTTCCAGAGCAGCGACTCCGGCACGACCTGATCGTCGACAAGACTCTGGTACATCGCGTAAACATCGCTCGCCGCCTGCGGCTCGTAGGTACAGAGACTGCCCGGCGCATGCAGCACACCGGGCGGCACGTCCCAGCCGGTGCCGGGACACAGCCGGTAGGCGCGCGAAAGATCGGTGATGCGGTTGTCGCCTTTCGTGAAGTTTGCGAGCGCCTCGCGCAGCTGCTCGCGGGTGGTTCCCGGTTCAAGCCCGAAAAAGGTGAAGGGGAAGCGTCCGCCGTGGTTGTTGAGCTGCGGGGGGAAGTAATAGCACTCCGGCTTGCCGCGCCGGCCGACCAGCTTCGCGTGCTCTTCGCGGTGGTGTACATGGTGCGGCAAGGGACCGAGGTTGTCGAAAAATTTCGAGAAAACCGGCCAGCAGCCGTACTCCCGCCAGAGCCGTTCCCCGATCAGCCCCGCGCCGAGCTCGGCGACGACTTCAGTGAGCGGCAAAAGCTCGCCGTCCGGCGCGACCGCGTGGCTGACTCCCTCGTTCCGGCCGGTCAGCGGGCCGTTGTCGGCCGGGGTCGCGCTGCCGAGCCAGCGCTCGTCGAGACCGCCGCGTTCGCCGCCGAGCGCGTAGTAATCGTCGGGGTGCAGCTTGATCCGGCGGCCCGGAATGCAGAAAGAGCGCGGCACCCAGGCGGGCGCGAGCCGGAGAATCCCCTCCCCGGCGGCAAAGGCGTTGCGGATGAGTTTACCTGTTGACGGCATGGCAGTTCCTTTCAGATGGAGTTACGGGATCAGAGTGAAGAATTCAGCATTCTCAAGCCGGTCGAGCCGTAAAGAGAGCTCCCCCCCGGAGAACCGGAAAGGGTGTCCGCCGCCGTCGGAGGCGCGGCGGACCTGCCGCGGAACGAACCGCTCCGGCAGCCTCACGGTGAATTCGAGCCCGGTGAGCGGAATATTGGGCAGCTCCTGCTGGCTGTTGACGATGCAGAGCAGGAGTTCGGAACCGCTTTCAGCTTCGAGCAAAGTGAGTTCGGCGCTCGGCGGCAGTCCGCTCGCGGCGGTCACAAAGGCAGGCAGATGACGGCTGAACAGCCCGAGCAGAAACTCCTGCCGGCTGTGCTGCCGTTCGGCCGGCAGTGCGTTGAAGAGGTAAACGCATGTTCCCCGGCCATACCGGTGCTCAGTCAGCCCGGCAAAGCCGGTCGCCGGGCCGGGCGGATCGGAGTGGATCGAGGCGTAGCGGTCCGGATCGCCGGGAGGAAAATCCGGCAGTGCCACCCGGCCGGGAAGCTCCGTGCCGCCGCGGGCCCGGACAAGCGGGGCGGGGCCGCGCGACGCCGCCAGAAACTCATCTCCGATAACGAGATAGCTGATCATTCCGGTATCGCGGCCCGAATAGTCGACGCCGAAGACGTCCGCAAGGCGGAAGTTGCCGGTACTGCGTCCCGCAGTGTCGTAAAGCGAGGTTTTGCCGGTCGCGATGAGGGTTCCTCCCGCGGCGGTGAAACGGCGCAGGCTTTCACACTCCTCATCCGACAGATAGGCGGCGTTGTCGACAATCACCGCGTCAAGCCCGGCGAAGTCATCCGCCCGTCCCAATACGGCCTTCCACGGGATATGGAGCTTATTGAGCAGTTCGGCGCTGCCCAGCATTTCGTCGAGGACCGCATTGCGCCGGGAGTCGGTGTTGGTGCCGCAGCGGCGCAGCTCGCGCAGGCCGACGCCGTCGAGCGTCCCGTCGACGCAGCCCGCCATCGAGAAGTAGAGCCCGACCCGCGCCCGGAGCCGGGGCCGGAGGCGGGCGGCTTCCCGCCGGAACGGTCCGAGCCGCTCCCCGAGCCGGCCGAGCCGGTCGTAAAAACGGTCGTTGAGCGTGCCGTCGGGATTGATCGCGTCGATGAAGAAATAGGCCCCGCCGTTGGCCAGCGTGGTGACCGCGTGCAGGAAAAGCTCGTCGTCCGACTTGGTTGCGGTGTGGTCACCGAGCGACGCGCACCGGGTGGTCATGAATTCGAAGGGACGGCGCCGCGAATAGGCCGAAAAGACTTTGACGCCGAACCGCTGCTGGAGCCGCCCCCCGTAAAAATCGCCCGATGCGTAATCCGAGGCCTCCGCGATGCCGGAGCTCTGGCCGAGCAGCCAGCCGTGGAGCACAGGAGAAAACTGGTGCGTGACGGTGACGCCGGGCCGGAGCCTGCGGGCGTGGGCGGTCAGCATCCGGGCGAAACCGGCCATCGACTCCTCGCGCCAACGCTGAAAGGAGACCCACTGAGGGTCTTTCCAATCAACGACTTCGGGGATCTCGCGCCCCGCCGCTGCCCGGAACTCCCGGCGGCAGGCGTCGCAGCAGCAGACCCGCGGCCAGAAAGTCATGTCGATGAAGAGCCCCTGCACCGGCGGATGGCCGAGGATCTCCGAAATCTGCTCCCGGCAGAACTCGCGATACCCGGGGTGGTTCGGGCAGCACCAACGGTAACGCCCCTCGCGGTCGGCGCCGTTGATGTCGCGGACCCTCCACTCGGGATGGCGCTCCGCCGCGAAGTTATGGTAGACCACGGTGTAGTAGGCGACCGGGACAATTCCCTCCCGCGCCAGCAGGACGACGGTTTCGCCGAAGAGATCGCGTCCGCGGCATCCGGCATGCACATGCCCGGCGGCGGTCGGACAGTAGCTGTTGCCGTTATGGTCGCAGGCGTAGACCATCGCCGACTCGACCCCGGCGCGTTTGACCGCCCCGACATAGCGGGCCGGATCGAAACGGCTCATGTATTCCGGCTTCTGATCGGTGATGTGGTTGTCGATCAGCAGTCTGGACCAACAGTCGAAAAGTTGCTTCATTTTTTTCATCTCCCATGCATGCCGGTACGCGTCGGATAAAAAACGCGGAATCCGGCTTGCATTGCGTTTTATCTTATATTATATTCGAAGACGCAACCGAAACCTAGAGGATGGATCAATCATTGGCAGCACAGATAAAGCTTTTTGACGCGGCTTCGCGCCTTTCGCTCACGCCCGGCGTACCGTGGCACGGCGAGTGGCCGGCGGGACGGATCGAGCGCAACCGCCGGATTTACGACTATGAGCTGATCTATTTCAGCGCGGGCCGGGGGCGGGTGGTTTTCGCCGACGAAACCTTCTACTGCCGGGCGGGGAGCGTGATCGTGATTCCGCCGGACCGGGTGCACTGCACCATCATTGAAAGCGCGGCGGAACGCTGGTGCGTCCACTTCGACTGGTACGGCGACTGGCAGCGGCAGCGGCAGGGGACATGGCCCTTCGTCTATCTGGACGATCCGGTTCCGTTCGGCGCGTCGCGCATCGCGGCCGCGCCGCCGCCGGAGCTCGGCCTGGAGTTCCCGCTGATCCGCCGGCTCGAGGGGAACGCGGGCGAAACGCTGCTCAAACTGCTGCGGGAGTACTTCATGCTGCCCGCGCACACTTTCCCGGAGCTTCTGGAGCGGCAGTCGCTGCTGCTGCGGATACTGGCCATCGCGCTGACGGAGCGGGGCGCGGAAAAACCGGCCTCCTCCGTTTCCGGGCGCGGCAGCGTGCGTTTTTTTCATGCGAAAAGCATTCTCGACGCCCGCTCCGCCGAACCGGGGCTGCGGATCCGGGAGGTCGCGGCCGAGCTGCGGATCACGCCGAACCACCTGTCGAAGCTCTTCCGTAACGAAATCGGCATGTCGGCTTCGGACTACCTGCAGAGCCGCCGCCTCGAACTCGCCGCGCGGCTGCTCCTCGAAACGGAGCTGACCGTCGCGGAAATCGCGCATGAAGCCGGTTTCGACGACCCGAATTACTTTACGCGCTTCTTCCGGCGCCGTCACGGCGTCACGCCGACCTCCTTCCGTCTTCAAAGGGCCGGGAATGATTGATCCGTGCTATCAATAACCGATGCGTCGCCTTGCATGCCGCAGCTCTTTCTGATATAATATTGATATCGTCTGAGATTTTTCCGGAAACCCATCAGCAAGGAGAAAGAATATGAAGCGAATAAAAAACCGGGCGACGATCGGAAAGCCGTATGCCGGTCCCTTCCTCCGGTTCCCGGCCCACGGCCCGCGCCCATTCACACTCATCGAACTCCTGGTTGTGATTGCGATCATCGCGATTCTCGCCGCCATGCTGCTGCCGTCCCTGAACAAGGCGCGCGAGACGGCGAGGCGGAGCAGCTGCACTTCGCAGCTCAGGCAGGTGACGGCCGGCTGCATGCAGTACGCCACGGATTACGACGGATACATTTTCGGCTGGACGAACGGTTATACATACAACGGCAGGGGGGCAGAAGGCTTCGGCGCGCTTCTCACCCAGGCTAATTATCTCCCGGAAAAAGTATTGATCTGCCCCTCCCAGAAACAGCGGGGAGCAAATTTCAACAACTCATACGTCTACGGGATATTCGGCCATCTGCTCGGCACCGCGTATATGACCGGCGGAGATGCCCCCCGCAGCAATACATTCGGCAATTTTTACTCCCTCTGCAAAAACGGCTCCCCCTACGTGGTCATATATTCGACCAAAGCCATGCGCAACACCAGCCGCCTGCACCTCTTCTCGGATTCCTGGTCCTGCCTGGCGGACAGACCGATCTGGACCTACACGCCTCTCGCCGATTCGACGAGCCAATATACGGCGAGCATCCATCACGGCGGCAGGGGAGTCATGGCTTACGCGGACGGCCACGTGGACAATCCGGGCGAACGCGACCTGCGTGAAAAGGGATTTACCGGTTTCAGGGTCAACGGAATATACCAGACGGGAGAGTAATCGGAATGAAAAAGCTTTTATTGTGCATGATATTGCCGGGATGTGTGTTATGCGGCCTGCTCCACGGAGCTTACGCGCCGCTGAACCGGGCGGAGCTCTGGAACCCGATCGGCGCCACCCCGGTGACCGTGACGCGGGACGCGGCCGAAAACGCGATCCGTTTTGAAACCGCGCGCGGCAATGCCGGGCGCTGCCGGATCTGGCCGCTGTTCTGGTTCACGCAGCCCGGAGCGCTGAAGGAGGCGGCGGCGATCCGCTTCGAAATCAAGTACCTGCCGGAAAACGGCGAGGCCGCGACGGAGGGCAGGATCGTGCTGCCGAAACGAAAGGACGGCTCCGGCGGAACGATCGATTTTAAAGTGCCGGAGCCCGGCAAATGGAAAACCGTCGAAGTGAAGTTCGACCGGCCGCCGGAGGAGATGGCAAGTGTCCGCAACCTCCAGATTATCGTCGGCAGCCCGGCCGACCGCATGGCGGTCCTGGTGCGGAACATCTCGCTGCTCCGTCCCGACGGGAAAGAGCTGGAACACCAGGCGGCCCCGGCTCCCGGCGCGGCTCCGGCAAAGGATGCGCGCCATAAGCTGCGCCCGCAGGGAGCCCCCTTCTCCTTTGCCGCCGCGCCCGGCGAAAAGCGCGTCTACCGCTTCACCTCCGACCTTCTGCCGGACGGGGAAGCCTGCGGCTGGACGCTGACCGGCCTCGGCGGGGAGGAAAGCGGAATCGCCGGGGAATCGGCCATCCGGGAGGGAAAGCTTGCTGTTGAACTGGCCCTGCCCTCCGGCTTTTATGAACTGCGCTTCCCGAAACTCGGCCAGGTGTTCGGCATCTCCGTCCTGCCGCCGCACACGGGAGCCGCCGACTCCTTCTTCGCCATCGAAGGGTTGATGGAAGGACGCTCGCCCGGCGTCTATGAAAGCTGTCTCGCGCTGCTGGTCCGGCACGGGATCCTCCACAACCGCGAATGGACGAATTTCGCCGCCCTGAACCGCGAAGAGAACAGCTACGACGACCGGAACGACCGCTTCTACCGGGCCGCCGGAGCCAGGGGGGTCAAGTCGATTTTTGCGTTCCGCGATTTCCCCGGCTGGACCGACAGAATCATGGTCGGCTCGCGCAGTGTCGCACCGGGAAAGCTGGTCGGGGTCGACTCCTCCATCGCGCGGATGCTCGACAGCCGCAAAGCCGGGCTGGAGGGATTCCACATCCTCAACGAGTATGATCTCATCGACATTCCGGCCGAAGCGAACCTGCCGTCGGTCAAGCTGGCGGCATGGGCCGCGCGGGGCCGGGAGATCACGCTGGCCGGCGCCGCATTCTGCAAAGGGTCCACCCCTTCGATGCGCGAAAGCATTGCCGGCGGCATGCTCGACTTCATCGATGTCTTCTGCTTCCATACGTACGGCGAGCCGGAGGCGATGGTTCCCCTGGTTCAGGCGTACCGCGACGACATGAAAACGCACCCCAAAGGGCAGATGCCGATCTGGATCACCGAATCCGGCAAGCCGTGGAAGCGCGGGCTCACCCGGGCGGTCGCCACGGCACACGGCGGGCCGCTCAACAACCTGCGGCCGCAGGTTGAAGAGGATCTGCACAGCGCCCTCTGGATCGTCATGAAAGCCGTCGAGGCCAAGGCGTGCGGCATCGCCCGCTACTACCCCTTCGTCATGCAGTTCTTTCAGGAGAACGACAACAATTTCGGAATGCTGGACTACTACGGAACCCCGCTCCGCTCCATGCACGCCTACGCCTTTGCCTCGAACCTGCTCTCCGGCCTGGAATACCGGGGGGACCTGAAGCGCAATCCGGACGGCCTGCTCCCGACGCGCGTATTCTCCGACGGCAGCCGCGCGGTCGCCGTCTTCTATGCGGGGAAGGACGTATCCGGCAGGCGCACCGTCTCCCTCGACGGCCTTCCGGAAGGACGGGGATACGGCATCGACGGAGCGGAACTCGGAACGGACGGCGGCGCCCTTTCCTTCCGCGGCGGGATGGCGTACTGGAGCTTTCCGGCGGACGGACTCGCTCCCGGCATGCTCACCGCCGAAACCCGGCCGATGAAGCTGCTTGAGGCCGCAAAAGGCTACCGTCCGGCGGAGCGCCGCCATACCCCGCTGATCTACCGCTGCGATTTCCGGCGAAGCAAAGCGGGCCTGAGCAGCTCCGGCTATCATCTGCCGGCGGACGGAAAGCTCCATTTCACGGTTTCCAATCTCTCCGATCGCCCGGTAATCACCCGGCCGCGCCTGACGGCTCCCGGGGATGTCGGCGTCACGCTGCCGCCGCCGGAGTCGCTGGAAATCCCTCCGCGCAGCGAAGCGGAATTCACCGTCGGCGTCAGCTTTTCGGGCCGGCCCCGCAACACGATCCGCATCGGGGACGCGCAGAATGAGCTCTCCGCGACGGCGGTTTCCCTGGTCGACCTTTCACGGCTGTCGCCGGAAACCCGCGACTTCGCGGATCCCGCGCGCTGGCATCATAATTCCAGCGGCAAACAGACCGCCCGGTTCAATGAAGAGCAGCGGGCCATTGAGGTGCATACCGATTTCCGGGAGCAGAAATCCGGCGACCACTGGTCCTTCCCGGAGTTCCGTTTCAAGCCGGAGGAGAAGAAGAAGAGGCTCCTGGCGGTCTCCTTCGACCTGCGCTGCGACAGCCGCACCGGGGAAAAGCGCCCGCTCTTCCCCCTGCTGATGCTCGCCCGCAACGGAGAGCCGTATGAGTCATACAGAATCAGCGCGCCGCAGCATGAGTGGAAACACTACATGATTGCGGTCGCCGAAAGCGACGTTCCATACGACCTCCTGCGCATCGGGATGGGGACCATCAACCAGGACCTGGTCTTCCTGTTCCGCGACGTCAAGCTCTGGTTCGAATAGCCCGGCTGCCGCGCCGGGCGCTCACACGGCGGCGGGCGGCGCCTCCGGGAGCTCGTGCCGCCGCAGCCCGGCGTTGATCTTTTCAAACACGGCGAGGAATACCGCGCGACGGCGCTTTCTGCCGACCTGCACGTCAACCCGCTCCGGCCGGCCGGCATCGGGGACTTCCGGGCCCCTGTTACGTCTTCGCGAACGGCGGGGAAGCGCCTGCGCTCTTCTTCATCGACTCCGTGCGGCCCAAGCTGCGCCGGCCGGACGCCGGGAACTGCGTTTAAATTTCAGCGGCTCCGTCACTGCCGGAATCCAGTTCCCGCCGGCACTCCTCCGTCAGCTCCGCAATGAGTTCGTGAACGGACACGATTTCTTCAATCCGATACGTATTGGAGCCGCACGTGATGATCCCTTCGGAGAGTTCGCCTTTTACGGCATTCGCCAATGCCCTGGCAATGCAGTAAGACGATTTTGCGGGAATGCAGTTCCTCAGGCAATGATAGGTGCACGCGAACTGCTTTTTCGGGGAGCTTAGAAGCCCGTCAACGAAGGAATTGCGGATCACCCGCAAAGGGAGCCCCACCGGGCTCCTGATGATAACGATATCCTCTTTTCGGCATTCGAGGTAAGCGGTCTTATAAGCATGCGAGGCATCGCACTCGTCGGTACAGACGAAACGCGTCCCCATCTGCACTCCTGCCGCTCCGAGCTTTAAAAAGTGTGCGATGTCCGCACCGGAATATATCCCGCCCGCCGCAATAACCGGAATGCGGCGCCTGTGCATTTCCTCAAATGGTCTCACCTCATCCATCACCTCCGCGACGATCGCCGGCAATGACGGATGCCGGGAAACCTCTTCCAGAGAGAACCCCAGATGGCCTCCGGCGGCAGCTCCTTCCACGACAAGGGCATCGGGAACCCGACGATACTTTTTCCACCAGACGCGGCAGATAATGGAAGCCGCGTGGGCCGAAGATACAACCGGAATGAGCTTAACGGGCGCATCCCCGGTCAGTTCAGGCAAATGCAGCGGCAGCCCCGCGCCGGATATGATGACGGCGGCATTTCCATCTACGGCGGCATGAACAAGTTCATCATAATCGCTCAAGGCGCACATGATGTTCACGCCGACGGGCCGGTCCGTCAAAGCTCCGGCATCCTGTAAAATCTTTCGGAGCCCCCGGTAGGATCTCTCCTTATAACTCAGATCCCCGCGGGGACATGACTCGCTGGCGCCCACGGCGGCAATAACCCCCAGCGCCCCCTCGCGGGATACCGCGGCGGCAAGCCGGGAAGACGAAACGGCAACTCCCATTCCTCCCTGAATGACAGGCGGATTGATATGAAGGTCGCCAATGACCAGATCAGGCAAAATATTATTATGAATCACAATGGTTCCTCTGATTTCTTCCTGCGGGTCTGCATAGGAACGCATGCGTCAGGAGAAGAATGAAGGCATGAAAATTCCGAGTGCACAAATATTCTCAAAATGTTGATTGAATGTGAAAAAGCACAGAGCCGCTGTCGGCTCCGTGCTTCTTCACTGCCATGAAACCGGCGCATTTACCTGCGCTTGCCGCCGTTGAAGCTCCCGCGCGCCGGGCGATCCTCTTTCGGACGGGCTTCACTCACACACAATGCGCGGTCGCCCATCTGCCTGCCGTTGAGTCCGGCCATGGCGTTCCCGGCCTCGTCGCCGTTGCTCATTTCCACAAAGCCGAAGCCTCTGGAACGGCCGCTGTCCCGGTCATTGACGATGCTGGCGGAAGCAACTGTTCCGAATGCGGAGAACGCATCCCGGAGTTCAGTTTCAGAGGTCGAGAACGAGAGATTTCCCACATACAGTTTCATTGCGGAGTTCCTTTCGCGGCATTGCCGCATAATTCAAGCAGGACGAATGTCTTCGGGTGCGGTCTGAAATTTGCCGGAAAGGAATATGGAGCTGGCGCTCCGTCAGGACTAACAAGAAAATAATTCAAACAGTATTATAACCGAGCAATATATTCATCCGGGTCATTCTGTTTATTCCCACTTCAGTCCGATAACTGAAATGATTGAATCTTCCCTGTGCTCATGCATATAATGTAAGCCGCCAAACCGATATGTACAAGGACACATCGCAAAATAGATCGATTTTCCTGAAACCGGCGGAGTGGGTTCGAAGAAAATCCGGACGGCACTGATTCCGGCTCATCTCTGGACAATGGTCCGGAGAGCCCGCCTCAACCCGAACGGAAGCGGGCTCTCCTGCCCGTATCAGGACAGGCGGCCGCCCGACGCCTTCACATGGGCGCGGAGGCGCGTGTAGATGTCGCGGAAGAGCGCCTCGCGGTCGATCTTCCGCGCAATCAGCATCTTCCGCCCGTCGCCGGAGACGCCCCAGGAGCAGTCGTCCCCAAGTTTTTCGCGCGGCACGACCTCCCACTCGGTCGACTGCGGACTGGTCAGGTATGACACCGCCGAAATGTCCCAGATGACCTTGTTCACGCTTTTGTGCTCCTCGACGTACTCTTTGAAGATCGTGCAGAGATATCTGCCCGGCCCGCCGCAGTCGGCCAGCTCGCGCCCGAGCTCCCCGACCGAATTCGTGAGCGCGCTCGCGACGTGGTTGCAGGGAATCCGCACATAGGACGCCTCCGAATCAATCACGGCCTGCGCGGCCGGAACGTCCTCGTAGAGATTGAATTCGTGGTTGACCGCCTGGCTGTAATCATGTCCGCCGAGCCAGACGACGACGAGGTCGGCCGCGATTTCCGGGGCCGTCAGCAGCGCGGAGGCGACGTTCGTGATCGCGCCGATCGCCACGACGAAAAGCTTCTCGCCGCGCCCGCGCGCCCGCTCCGCCTCCGCGATGATGAAGTCGGCCGCTTCGGAACGGACCGGCGTTCTCCGGTCCGGCAGGAACGAAACCGCGCCGCGGTAAGCCGGAACCCGGCCCGCGAATCCCATGAGCCCGATGATCCGCACGATCTCCCGGTAGCTCTTCTCCATGCCGTCGGCGGGCGAAGCCGAACGGCTGTTCAGGAACGGGGCCGCCGTCACGCCGCGCAGGTTCACGCGCTCCGGGGTCAGGAGCGCGTAGACGAGCGCGAACTGGTCGTCGATCTCATTGTAGGTATCGGTATCCAGAATCACCGGAACCGGAAACGCGGATGCGGGAACCATGCAGCTCTTCTCATCGAAATTCATCGTCGAACCTCCTTGATTGTTCTGCTATTAGCATATACCGCATTCTTTCCGCCTCCAAGCCTTGCAAATGGCAATCTTCGATGATATTATAGCACAAAACAACTTTTTCGAAGGAAAACATGCACCCGGAGATCATTTACAGCGGAAATTACACCGGCAGCCGGAACACGCCCCTGCACCGCCACGACGGCGCGGAACTGGTTCTGGTCACCGCGGGGCGGTGCGGCAATGTGGTCCCGGGCGGTTCGCTGACGGCGCAGAGCGGAGAACTGTTCGTGATCCCGCCGGAGATGCCGCACCGCCAGATCGATTTCGGAGAGGTGAAGACAACCTACGTCGTTTTCGAGCCGCCGGACGGCGCGTTCGACCTGTCGTTCCGGGTGGCGGACACCTCGCGCGACCCGTTCATCCCGGCCTGGACCGGCCAGATCGACTCGCTCTACCGCCAGAAGGCCCTCGAAGAGTGCAATATGCTGCTCGCGCTGCTGCTGCGCCGCCTGAGCCGGATGGAGCATGCGCTGTCCGGCTCCCCTCCCCCGCCCGAACCGATCGGAAGCGTGCTGGAATATCTGGCCGGACACTTCGCGGACCCGTTTTCCGTAGAACAGCTTGCAAGACACAACTCGCTGAGCACAAGCTATTTCAATGCGCTGTTCCGCAAACACGTCCATCTGAGTCCGGCGGAGTATGTGCGCAAGCTGCGGCTTGCATACGCGCGGCGGCTGCTGATCAGCAGCCGCCTCAGCATTGCGGAGGTGGGCGAGCAGTGCGGCTACCCGAACACGAACTACTTCGTCCGGCTCTTCCGGCAGCGGCACGGCTGCACGCCGGGCGACTACCGCGCCGGCGCCGGGGCGAAGCCGGACAACCTCACAGATCGCTGACGGCGGCGAGCATCCGGTCGATGTCCTCTTCGTGCAGGTCGCCCATTGCGGCGATTTCAAAGAGCTGGCGCTCTTCGAGATAGCAGGGCCGGTGATAGACATCCACCCCGGCCTCCTCCCACGCCCTGAGCATTCTGCTCCAGCGCGGTTCGGGAGGACGGTGGAACGCCGTCACCATCGGGCTGTTGCTGCCCGGCAGCGGCTCGATCCCGAGCTTGCGCAACCCGTTGACCGCCCGCTCCTTGAGACTGCCGATCCGCGCGGAATAGTCCACGCAGTCGCCGATCGAGCGCAGGCTCGACTCCAGCGCCATCAGCTGCATCGAGCTCAGGGTGTTCCGGACCATGCCGGAAGAGGTTTCGGCGGCAATGAGCTTCGCGAGGTCCAGCGACTCCGGGCGGTTCTCCGACGCGGCCGGCTTCACGCCGCCGTCAAGCAGGACAATCGAAATCCCGGGCAGGCCCGCAAGCGCCTTGCCGCTCGAAGCGGTCACGACATGCACGCTGTCGTGGCGGAAAAGTTCCGGGGCGAGCCCGACCGCGCTGACGCCGTCCAGAGCGATGCGGATCCCGCGCGGCGCGGCGATCTCGTCAAGCAGCGCGATATTGTTCGCGCGCCCGCAGCTCGTCTCGGTCGCCACGCCGAAAATCCAGTCGACCTCGGGATGCGCGGCGAGACACGATTCGATTCTCGCACGGTCATACGCCTCGCCCCATTCGAATTTCAGCGCAATGGTTCCGGGGCAGCAGTTCCGGCACTGCTTCAGCAGCCGGTCGCCGAATTCGCCGTTCGAAACCACCAGCACCTTGCGGGCGCCGGGAACGATGTTCCAGACCATGAGCTCGTTCGCCCAGGTCCCGGTTCCGGCGGCGATGACCGGGTGGAAGCGCTCGCCGCTGATTTTCCGGAGCTGGCTCGCCGTCGAGCGGAAAAGCGCGCTGAAGCGCTCGCTGCGATGAGAGAAAAGCGGCTCCCGGATCGCCTCCTGCGTAGCCGGGAACAGATGCGGAACCGTCGGCACAAGTTCAAGACGTCTCATTTGGTGCACCTCGCAACGGCCAGCGCGCAGCGGCGCAGGATCGGCGGCAGGTCCGCCACCATCGGGTAGAACAGCGCCTCCCCGTCCTGCACCGGGTCGCCCACTGCCCGGAAACCGATATGTTCATAAAACTCTTTCTGTTCTGATATGCCGGAGATAATCAGCAGCCGGAAGCCCATCTCGTCGAGCCTTTTGAAGATCGTCGCCCCGAGGCGCGGCGCCAGCGGCGTCTTGCGGTATTCGGGCCGGACCGCGAAGAGCCGGAGCTCCGCGGTTTCGCCGGAAACCATCGCGCGGCGCATCGTCTCCCCGAAACGGTCGACCGCCGAAAACGGCTCCTTCCAGTGTGCGCAGATCATGCCGACCGCCTCGCCGCCGTCCCAGCCCGCATAGTAGAGATTCTTGGCATGGAACTTGTCGATGAGGAGCCCGTCGTCATGAACTTCATGCTGGTGCAGCTCCTCTGAGAACACTGCGTGGTTCAAGTGCCACAATTGCCGCATTTCCGCCTCGTCGCGAGGAGGACGAATCTCGACTTCCGCCATTTTCATTCCTCTGAATTGAGTGTTTTCCGCATTCTCTCCATAAACCGGATCAGCATGGAGAGCTCGGCGGGCGAAAAATCCGCCATCACTTTTTTCACTTCCGTCCGATAGGGCAGTTCGACCCGCTCGAGGATCCTGCGCCCGCGCGGCGTCAGCTCAAGCAGATATGCCCGGCTGTCGCAGGGATCGACCCGGCGGGTCAGCAGCCCCGACGCCTCCATCCGTCCGGCGACGCCGGTCAGGTTGGACTTGTCGACAAAAAGCTTTTCGCTCAGCTCCTGCTGGTTCATCGGATGATCCGCATTCTTCAGCAGGAGCATGATGTTGAACTGCATCTCGCTGGAAAGATATTGCCGGAAAAAACGCCGGGCCTGGATTTTCAACAGCTGCCCGACGTTCCATACACCCATAAGCGCCTGATGCTCATGGGTCTCTTTTTCCGGAAACTCATTGTACAGTTTGATCGCGTCCATACATTCTCCGGATTATAGTGTACATCCGAATCGTTGATATGTCAACTATAATCAATCGAAAAAAATAAGAAAACTATCACAAAATGAAAAAAGCCCGCTCCCATCCGGCGGGAGCGGGCGGTGAGGCGGCATCGGCCCGGTCATTTCACGGAAGGGGCGCCCGCTTCCGCTTCCGCGAGCTTCTCCTTCACCTTGTCGAGACCGACGAGCAGATCGCCGCGGAACTTCTGCCAGAGGCGGTCCTCCGGCTCCGTGAAGTAGCCAGTGAAGAAGATCCGGTCGTTCGCGACGGCCCAGCTCAGTTCGGCGTTGGCCGCGACCCGCAGGATCCCGCCGGTGAGCAGCAGGAAGACGATCCAGTACGGAATCATGGTTTTCAGCCACGAAGCGAACGGAATCCGCGCGCGCTTCCTTCCCTCCGGCAGAGGGACCAGCAGCCGGTGCCGCTGCCGCATCGTTCGCCGCAGCACGAACAGGAACCAGAGCGGCAGGACGAAGAAAAGCACGCACGCCTGCATCATGAACAGCGTGAAGTTGCTGCCGACGCTTCCGTTGCGGCCGCTCAGGAGGTCGACATGCAGCCACAGCCAGTAAAGCGCCGCGGGCAGCAGGATGCCTGTGAGCAGGATCCTCAGGTTCTCCCGGCGGGTCATCCAGATGAAATACCCTCTGTACCCGGCGAGGCGGCAGCCCAGCAGCAGGAGAGCAAGCACCGCAATCACTCCGGTGATATTCACACAGAAGCGGACCAGCAGGATATTGTCGGAGATGCCGTAGGAAATCATTCGGTCGATCCGGAGCGCCTCCTCCGGTATCGGCTCATCGGAGTAATAGTAGAATGCGGGAGCGAAGAAACCGCCGGATTTCTCCAGCATCTCCCGGACCTTCCGGTTCTGCGGCAGATCCTTGCTGTTCTTGCCGATTCTCCACTCATCCACCGGTTTCCACACCGGCTCGAGCTGTTCCCGGAGCAGCCGCCCCTTTTCCGGCTTGCCGAGCTTCGCGTACAGATCCGGCAGGAATTCGCTGAACATCTTAAGCGTCACACCGTCAACGAATACGGCGATCATCGTATTGCTGCCCTCCGCAATGTGGATGGAATACGGCAGCCACGCATCGAGCACCTTCTCCGCCTCGGCATGCTTCCCTTCCTCAATCAGGAGCTTCGCATAAGCGCAGAGCGCCCGGGCCAGCATCCGCTCCCGATTGATTTCCGGCAGCGGAATATTGAACATGACCATTTTCGTCAGGAGCCGGTCCTGGAGTCCGCTGCCCGGAAAAAGCCCCTGCGTCCTGTCCAGCCGTTCCAGTACGTAATTCCGGAAACGGGGGCGCTTCGTCCCCTCCAGGAATTCGGCCATGGCCCGATCGACCCCGGCGCGGTCCCTGACCCACGCCTTTTTTCCATCCGCATCGAAATTCTTCCCGTCAATGGAGCGGGAGAGCAGACTGTATGCCCGCATATACCGGTAAATCGCATTGCCGGGGTCGTGCTCCACCGCATAGTCGAGGATCTCAGGCTCCTCCTTCGCCTCCGCGTTGCCGAGGGCCGGAAGCACATAATCCGCCAGCAGCACCGGATCCCCCGGATTCCGCGCGGCCAGGGCCCGCCGGCCCTCATCGCCCTCTTTTCCCCAGCCGCCGATCCGCCGGAGCTTATCCTCCTTCAGCCAGCCCGGCCCGCCGTCCAGATACTCCGCGAAGGCGAGCAGCAGGCGCGGCGGCCTTGCCAGACTGTTAAGCGTCCGGTGTCCCACCAGATACCGGATCAGCTCCGTGCTCCGGAGCGTGCTGAAGTCGATCGTCGCGCAGACCGCCGCCAGCAGCAGCGGCAGAGCGAGGATCCGCATCGCGACCTTCAGCCTGCCGCGCAGCTTCATCCTGCGGAAGTTCGCCCCGAGCAGCCCCCTGCCGATTTCATCCGGGTCGCCGAACTCGCCGATCGCCTTTTCCGTGCTCTTTCCGGGGGACTCCCCCTCCCCTTCCAGCTCGGAGCACTTGTCTTCGAGATGGGAGCGGAGCTCCTGCGCGACCTCCTGTTCGAGCGTCCAGTCGTCGCGGAGTGCGCCGGAGGCGCGCTTCACGACCTCTTCGATCTTTTCATTCATGGCGGACCCCCTTTCAGATGGCGCCGAGCAGCAGGTTCAAAGCACGGGAAAACTCTTTCGCCTCTTTCACCTTCTCCGACATCGCCGCCTCCCCTTTCCGGGTGATCGCATAATATTTTCGCGGCTTCGACCCCGCAAGCTGCCAGGAGCTCTCGATCAGCCCCTGCTCCTCGAGCCGGTGCAGGCACGGATAGAGCGTCCCCTCCTTCCACGCGAACGCGCCGTTCGTGCGCTCGTTCACGTGCCTGATGATTTCATAACCGTACATCGTCCGTTCCGCCAGCAGCTTCAAAACCACCGGCTCCGCCACTCCGCGCATCAGATCACTGTTGACCGCCATCATACACCTCCATCAGTTTAGTGCCTCTGCATTAATTATACATCGGCATCCGATGTATTCAAGCGCGTCTTTCAAAAAAAACACTTTTTTGTCTTCGGCGTGAAAAGCGGAAAGTCTGAAAATATTTTCAGACACCCTTGCCATTCGCACTTTTCTGTGGTATAATTCAGTTATGAAAATATTTTCAAGACTGTTACGGGGAGAAGAAGATGGCCGGAGATGAAAAGATCACGATCCGGGATATCGCCCGGTGGAGCGGAGTAAGCATCGCGACGGTTTCGCGGGCCGTCAACGGCAGCGCCGGGGTGCGCTCGGAAATCAAGGCGCGGATCCTGCGGTCGATCGAAGATTGCGGCTGGCGGAGCAACAATCTGAAATTGCGCCTGGCGCTGCCGGAGGCGCAGCGGACCGCGGTGCTGATCGCGCCGCACGGGAGTTCGGCGGAGGAGCACGGCAATATCGTCAGGCTCCTGGCCGAGCAGTGCCGCGAGAGCAACTTTCTGCCGCTGACCTTCGTCGGCAACTCCTCTCAGGCGTTGGAATTCTGCCGCAGTTCCCGGCCGTTCGCGGTGGTGATCTACTACTGGCTCGGGATGGACGACAGCGCCGTTGCGGAACTCATCGCACGCGGCGTGCGCGTGGTCGCGGTCTCCTCAAACGGCCATCCGGGATATGACTGCCCGTGCTTTACCGCCGACCGGGCCGCCGAAATGAAAGCCGCCGTCCGGGCGCTGCGGCAGGCGGGGCATTCCCGGATCGGCTATTTCGGCGAGTTCGGGGAATACCGCCGCTATTCGGACCGGGAGAACCTGAGCGAGGGACACCGGATGCGAATCCGCGGTCTCCGGGAGGAATTCCCGGAATTTTCGCCGGAGAAAGACACTGTCGGCGACTGCTACGGCAACCTCGCGGCACTGGGCGAGATGCTCCGTCGGAAAGAACACTCCGCCTGGATCTGTGAAAACCGTTCCCTGGCCAAGCAGCTCCATGGAGCGGCATGCGGGCTCGGGTTCCGGATCCCGGAGGATCTGTCGGTGATCTGCTTCGGCCATTTCAACCGGACGCCGCCCGCATGGGATTTCCCGCTCCGCTTCTCCACTGTAACCGTCGATCTGGACCGGATCGCCGCCCGGGTCAAAACCATTTTCGGGACGGAAGCCTTCCCCTCCGCCGAAACCATGGAACTCGAACCGGAAATCGAACCGGGGGCAAGCATTCAGCCGCCCGCCCGGCGCTGAACCGTTTCCGGGGACTGCGGCAACTCCGCATAACAACCGGTATGTGATGCGGACGGTTTCGTTTTGTCATGATGCAACTCCTTTTAGTTGAAGATGGTTTTCGGCCTCTGGCGGCTGAATTGTTTTTTCTGCCTTTTCTACGTTGCGTCAAATAAAATATCGTGGGATTCGCGGGGGAAATACATTTCCCCCGCACCCCC
>JABLYX010000123.1 GCA_018265615.1 Lentisphaeria bacterium | reverse complement strand
CCATCGTTCCGGCCGTCGCGCACCGGGAATTTGCGACGCTTGATTTTCAATTCTACAAGAAACATGATGCCGTCGTTTTTGACGTTCAAGGCATCCTGCCGCCGGAAATGATTGACGAAAGACTCTGATGGATGATACATCAAAATTGTATGCCGTGATTATGGCAGGCGGCCGGGGAGAACGCTTCTGGCCGGCCGGCCGGTACAGCCGCCCCAAGCAGCTGCTGCCGTTACTCAGTGAACGGAGCATGATTGAAGAGACGGTTCAACGGCTGTTTCCGCTGATAGCGCCGGAACGGCTTCTCGTGGTGACGAACCGGGAATTTGTGACGAAAATTCGGGAACTGCTGCCGATTCCGGCGGAGAATGTGATCGGTGAACCGGTCGGGCGGGATACGGCTCCCTGTGTGGCGCTGGCAGCGGCTCTGGTGAAGCGGCGCGATCCGGAAGCGACGATGGTCTTATTGCCGGCCGACCATGTGATTCATCCGGCCCGCCTGTTTCAGGAAACGTTGTGTGCAGCTGCGGAACAGGCGCAGGCCGGAGCTCTCGTGACGCTCGGCGTTGCGCCGGGTTATGCGGCGACCGGATACGGTTACATTCATATCGGAGACATGGTTGCGCCGGGATTTTATAAAGTTCTGGAATTCCGGGAAAAACCGGATGCCGTCACCGCGGAACAATTTGTTCGTGACGGAAGTTACAAATGGAACAGCGGCATATTTGTCTGGCGGGTTGATGCGATCTGCCGCGCTTTTCAGGTTCATCAGCCGGAATTGGCGGAAAAAATCGAACGTTGGGCCGGAACCGGGGATTTTGAGTCGGACTTTGCCGCCTGTCCCAGGATTTCGATTGATTATGCAATCATGGAGAAGGCGGAAAACGTGCTGGTCGGCTCCGCCCCGTTTGACTGGAATGATATCGGCAGCTGGAGCGCTTTGCGTTCCCTTTTGCCGGTGGATGAATACGGCAACACAATCCGGGGGCGGATTGCGGCGCTTGATGCAGAGGGATGCGTCCTGCTCGGAGATGACGGCATGCAGATCGGCGTCATCGGAGTTCGCAATCTGGCCGTCGTTCAGTCGGGAAACGGCATTCTGGTCTGCCCGCTTTCAGAAGAACAACGAATCAAAGAGTTGATCAAACAAATCAAAGAGGAATCTTATCGATGAGCAACAAAAAAGCATTGATTACCGGCATAACGGGCCAGGACGGCTCGTATCTGACCGAGCTGCTGCTGGAGAAGGGCTACGAGGTGCACGGCATCATCCGGCGTGCGAGCAGCTTCAACACGGGGCGGATCGACCACCTGTACCGCGATCCGCACCTGGACGGAGTACGGCTGTTCCTGCACTACGGAGACCTGACCGATTCGTCGAACCTGAGCCGCCTGATCGAGAAGATCCAACCCTCCGAAATCTACAACCTCGGCGCGCAGAGTCACGTGCAGGTGAGTTTCGAGGTTCCGGAGTACACGGCGGAGACCGATGCGATCGGGACTTTGCGGCTGCTGGACGCGATCAAGGAGACCGGGGTTCCGGCGCGGTTTTACCAGGCATCGACCTCCGAACTCTACGGCAAGGTGCAGGAGGTTCCGCAGAGCGAGACGACGCCGTTTTATCCGCGCAGTCCGTACGCGGTTGCAAAACAGTACGGCTTCTGGATCACAAAGAATTACCGGGAAGCGTACAACCTTCACGCCAGCAACGGGATATTGTTCAACCACGAGTCTCCGCGGCGGGGCGAGACCTTCGTGACGCGCAAGATCACGATGGCGGTGGCGCGGATTCACCGCGGATTGCAGGAATGCTTCTACATGGGTAACATCGATGCGCGGCGCGACTGGGGGTATGCGAAGGACTACGTGAAGATGATGTGGATGATGCTGCAGCAGGAAGTCCCTGACGACTATGTGGTTGCAACCGGAGAAATGCATACGGTCCGGGAGTTCATCGAAAGGAGCTTCGCCCGGGTCGGGCGCGGCATCGAATGGAAGGGGGCCGGCGTTGACGAAACCGGCATCGACACGACGACCGGAAAAACGGTGGTCCGGATCGATCCGC
>JABLYX010000089.1 GCA_018265615.1 Lentisphaeria bacterium | reverse complement strand
CCATTTCCGCCTCCTGCGGGAACACCGTATCGGTGAAAGTCGTCGTCATCGACATTATATTTTTTTTGCTGCTGTCTTGCCGAATACGAAATGAAGCTGACAGATTTTTCTTTCAGACCCGTGCGTGCATCGGAATTTCAGATCAGAAGCGTTCGACGGCTTTCACTGCGTAGCGCTGCTTCAGGTTTTCGCTGAGGTTGCCCTCCGCGTCCGCGGTTCCCCATGCGGGGGCGGCCGTTTCGTAGCCGAAGCTCCAGCCGTCATCCGCGAAGAGGCGCGCGGGTTCCGGGGCGTCGCCGTAAACGCGCAGGGTCAGTTGGTACTGCATGCCGTCTTCGACGTATTCGACCGGATCGGCGAGCGGGACAATGCTGTTCTCTTTCACGAGGATCGGCAGTTCGCCGATTTCCGGTGCGAGCCGTATTTCCGTCTCGTGCTGTTCTCCGGTGCGGAAATCGCGCCATGTTCCCGGCGGGAGCGGCATCGCAAGCTCCGTCATTCCGGCGCGGAACGGCACGACGAGCAGGCTCTCGCCCGCCATCCAGGCGTAATCGACCTCGCGCAGCCGCTCGTCCTGCGGATAATCCATTGCGAGCGCGCGGCAGGGCGGCGTCCCTTCAAAACGGTAGGCCGCGAATGCGGCGTACAGGTACGGCAGGAAGCGCATGCGCAGCTCAAGCGTCCCGCGGGTCAGGGTTTCAAGCCGGGTTTGCTCTTCCGGCGGATAGAACTCATTTTTCACGTTCCGCTCGCGGACCAGCTGCCGCCACGGCGGATTCGGCATCATCCAGATATTCAGCAGCATCTGCGGTGAGAGCACCATGGCCTGGAGCCGCCGGATGTAGTCCTCGGGGGAGGTCGCGTGCCGGAATTCCGGCGTCCAGAGCATCCCCGAAAAACCGGAGGTCGCCACGCCGCGGATGAACTCCGCATGGTCATAGAGGTCGCTGTAGAGCACGAACGGCTGCGGCGCGGCGAATGCGTGCGCGTTGCGGACCAGGCCGTAGGTGCGGATTCCCGCGTCGCGGCAGGCGCGGCCGATCACCTCCATATAGAGGTTGCCGAGCATCGAGTGCATGGTTTCGCCGTCGTGGCCGGAGGGGAAAACCGAACACTCCGGGAACGACCACGGGCTTGAAATGAAGTCCGAGTTGTCGCATTCGTCAAGCTTGAAGCAGCTGATTCCGCGCTTTGTCAGCCGCTCCGCATGGTAACTCCCGAACGCCTTGCGGGCCGGGGCGAGCGTGAAATCCGGCACGAGCCCGTTCCACACCTTGAAGTCGCCGGAGTACGGGCGGACCTCTTCGTAGAACGGCGCCTCCGGGTGGGTGAACACATGTTCCCAGAGGTTGACTCTGAAATGCTGCTTCCGGAGCTTGTCGAGGAACGGTTCCGGCTCCGGGAACCGCTCCGGGCTCCAGACGTAGCTGCACGAATAGGCACGCGACTGCCAACCGGGTTCGAGCCCGAAGATGTCACACGGGATGTGTTTTTCACGCAGCTCCGCCGCGAGCGCGAGCGCCTGCTCCGCATGGAAGGTCCCGCAGGCGCGGTAGTGGCAGCCGAGCCCCCATTCCGGCGGGAACGCGCCGCCGCCCGAGTAGAGCACGTAGCGGCGCACTGCGTCGAGCAGCGTCGGCCCGGCGAAGAGGTAGAGATCCGCGCCGTGCGCGGCCGGGATGTCGATCACCATCGGCGCGGAAGCGCCTTCCCTTGCGGCATAGAGCTCCGCTTCGGTCAGGCGGACTTTGCCGGCGCTTTCCGTTTTTACCTCCGAACTGAGCAATTCATTTCCGCCGCAGTAGAACGTTGCGTAACGGGCCGTGTCGACGAGGATGCCGTAGCCGGCGGTCGAGAAGTAGACCGGGCAGGGGGCGTGGCTGTCGCCGGTGTCGGTGGCCGGGTCGCTGTTGACCCGCAGCGTGCGTTTTTTACCGGTGTGGCGGAGGCGTTTGAGGTTCAGCCCGAGCCCGTAGATGTCTTCCCCGGGCGACAGCGGCAGCTCGAGGCGGCAGCCGCGCGCGTTTACGCAAAAGCGGATCGCATCGGCTCCGAACGGGAACTCCGCCTCCGGCATGGCCGCGAGCGCTTCGTGCTCCGGCGGCCTGACGTAAATCTGTTTCGAGGGGGTATCGGCTTCCGGGGTCCCGAAAGTCAGCCGGATCACGCCGGGAGAGAGCTGTTCCATATTTCGCATCCTCTGAGAAAATGATTGTGCGGACTTTTCAATTAAGATAGCGTCGGAATGTCTGAATGCAAGCGGTTGCACTCTTGACTTCAGGGGAATTGTGAAGTACATTCCCGCATGCACGGAACACATTTAAGGAGACCATCATGAAATCATTCCGCCGGGAACTCACATTGACTCTGCCCTGCCGCCGCCGGTTTGTGAACATTACGCCGCAGGTCGAGGAGGCGCTTGCGGAATCCGGCATCCGCGAAGGGCTGCTGCTCTGCAACGCGATGCACATCACCGCTTCGGTTTTCATCAACGACGACGAATCGGGGCTGCACGGCGACTTCGAAACCTGGCTCGAGAAACTTGCCCCCGAGAAGCCGCACAGTCAGTACGCCCACAACGGGTATGAGGACAACGCCGATGCGCATATGAAGCGGCAGGTCATGGGGCGCGAAGCCGTCGTCGCCGTAACGGCCGGCCGGCTCGATTTCGGGCCGTGGGAGCAGATCTTCTACGGCGAATTCGACGGCAGGCGGCCGAAGCGGATCCTCATCAAGATTATCGGGGAATAGCCCCGCACCGGATTTGAAAAAATCCGGTTCCCGCGCTATTGTATCGGAATCTGTAGTCAAAAGCGTTCATTTCAGGAGAGAACCCCATATGCCGCTGGATATTCAATGGTTTATTTTTGCGCTGATCAGCAACGGCGCCATCACGCAGGCGGACGCCGACCGCTTCTATCAGTCGCTGGAGGGCGGGCCGGAGCTTGAAGCATATGCGCAGCTCGTGCTCGACCAGCTCGTGGCGGGGCTGTCGGAGGAGGATCAGCAGTCGGTGCTCGACCAGATTCAGGCGGTCATCGATTACGCGGTCGCTCAGGCCGAAACCGGCATCGCGCCGAATATGCCGCAGCCCGCGCAGTCTGCCCGTCCGGCCGGGCGTCCCGGGTTTCCCGGCGCGGCGGCCCGGTCCGGCTTCCCCGGCGCGGCGGCCCGGCCCGGTTTCCCGCCGGCCCAGCGCGCGGCGGCGTTTCCCCCGGCCCAGCGTGCGGCGGCGTTCCCGCCGGCCCAGCGCGCAAGCTACATGCCGCAGCAGCAATCCGTCCCGGCCGCACCGGAGGAGCCGGGGGATGATGAGTCGGGGCCGAAGAAGCATAAGCGCTCCGGCATCGTGCAGGACTCCGCGACGCGTTTCGAGAGGGTGAACATCGATCTCTCGCAGATCCAGTCCTATGAAGACCTCCCGAGTCTGAGGAATGTCTCCGAAATGAGCGACCCGGAGATCGAGGAACTGGTCATCACGCTGCTGACCTGTCTGCGCGCGCTCGGGGCGTCGGATCTGCACATTTCAGCCGGTTCCCCGGCGTTCGTGCGGCGCATGCTGCAGATCGAGCGCATCGACGACTGGATCATCCCCGAAGAGGATGCGTGGCGGTTGAACACCGTGCTGCTCTCACCTGAACGCAGGAAGCGTTTCGAGGAGGAGATGGACATCAACTTCGCGCTCGAGGTCGGCCCCGACCGCTTTCGCGTCTGCCTCATGATGCAGAAAGACGGCTCCGCGGCCAGCTACCGCCTCGTTCCGGATCACATCTGTTCGCTCGAGGAGCTCGGGTTCCTCGACAATGACATCACGCACATCAAGCGGCTGCTCGATTACCACAACGGGCTCGTGCTGGTCACGGGGCCGATCGGCTCCGGCAAGACTACCACGCTGGCCGCGATGGTCGACATCATCAACGAGAAGCGGACCGACCATATCATCACGGTCGAGGACCCGATCGAGATCCTGCAGCCTTCGAAGAACTGCCAGGTTACGCAGCGTGAAATCGGCAAGCATACGATCAGCTACCGTTCGGCGCTGAAGGCCGCGCTCCGCGAGGACCCGGACGTGATCGTGATCGGCGAGCTGCACGACCTTGAAACCATCGAAAACGCGATCACCGCCTCCGAAACCGGCCACCTCGTGATCGGCACGCTGCACACGAGCGACGCGGCCAATACGCTGAACCGTCTGCTTGACGTGTTTCCGCCGTCGCAGCAGCCGCAGATCCGCGCGATGACCGCGGGCAGCCTGCGCGGCATCGTCTGCCAGAGGCTGATTCCGGCGGAGACCGGCGGACTGACCATCGGGTACGAGATCCTGATCAACAACATGGCCGTGGCGAACATCATCAGCGAGGGCAAGGCGTTCAAGCTGAAGTCGACCATGCAGATCGGCAACAAGCAGGGCATGTGCACGCTCGACCAGTGTCTGCTCGGCAAGTACAAGGCCGGGCTGATCTCCTACGAGGTGGCGAAGTATTACATGCACGACCAGGCGGAGCTGACTCAGCTTGACCGCGAATTCGCGATCCGCCAGGCGCAGCAGCTGCGGGCGAACTAATCCGGACACAAGGAACTTTCAAATATGGAAACTGAACCGATCATCAACCAGTACCTGCGGCAGATGCTTGAACTCGGCGGGTCCGACCTTCACCTTTCGATCGACTGTCCGCCCAAGGCGCGCGTACATGGCGACATCGTTGCGCTGACCGACGAGATCATCACGCCGGAATATATGGAGGAGATGCTCAAAGAGATCTGCATGCCGAAGCGGTGGGACAAGTTCATGGAGACTCACGACCTCGACTTCGCGCATGAGATCCCGGGGCTCGCGCGCTTCCGTACGAACTACCTGTACAACTACCACGGCATGGGCTGCGTCATGCGCCAGATTCCGACCAGGATCCTGACGCTCGAGGATCTCCATATGCCGGAAGTGCTCAAGGAGATCTGCGCGATGAAATCCGGCCTTGTGCTCGTGACCGGCCCGACCGGCTCCGGTAAATCGACCACTCTTGCGGCGATGATCGACTATATCAACGAGAATTTCAGCAAGCACATCATCACGATCGAGGACCCGATCGAATTCGTGCATCCGAACAAGAACTGCACGATCGTCCACCGGGAAGTCGGCCTGCAGGCCGAGTCGTTCCCGACCGCGCTCCGCGGCGCGATGCGTTCGGACCCGGACATTGTGCTGATCGGCGAGATGCGTGAAAACGACACCATGCGGCTCGGGCTGACCTGCGCCGCGATGGGCATGCTGGTTTTTGCGACCATGCATACGAACAACGCGCCCAAGACCATCGACCGCATGATCGACGCGTTCCCGTCCAACGAGCAGGCGCAGATCCGCACGATGCTGGCGGAGTGTCTCCAGGCGATCGTTTCGCAGCTGCTGTGCCGCAAGAAGTCCGGCGGCCGTATCGCCGTGCACGAGGTACTGCTCTGGACCGACGGATTGCCGAATACGATCCGCGAGGGGCAGATCTCGAACATCCGCACGATCATCGACGCGGGCGCCGGCCGCGGCATGCGCGCGATGGACAATTCGATTCAGGCTGAATTCGATGCGGGCAACATCTCCGCGGAGGAGGCGTACATGAAAGCGAGCGACAAGGGCCGCTTCCTGCCGTTCCTCGAGGCGGAGGAAGCCGCGGAGAAGGCTGCGGCGCAGGAGGAAGCGTAAGGGAGGGAGGCGCAGATGGGAAAGCTGTTCGACAGGTGCTGGACGATATGGCTGAAAATTGCCGGACTCCACCGTTCCGACGATGATACGGAGCGGGGAACCTGGATGAATTTCTTTTTCCCGAAGATGCGCCGCGGCTTCTTCATCCGCCTGGCGATTGTTTCCGCGCTTGCGGCGATCGTTTTTCTGTTTGTCCTGATGCCGTGCCGGATCAACGGCGGCAGCATGATGCCGACCTATCCGGAGCACGGCTTCACCTTCTGCTACAAGCTGCGCTATCTGTTCAGCAAGCCGAAGCGCGGTGACGTGGTCATCATCCGCTACCGGGACAAGACCTATTTTCTGAAGCGGATCATCGGAGTCCCGGGGGATACGGTTGAATTCCGCAACGGCGAGCTTTTCCGCAACGGGAAGCGCGTGGACGAACCGTACCTCAAGTACGTCTCAGATTGGAATCTGCCGCCGCGCAAGGTTGAGCCGGGCCACTATTACGTCGTCGGCGACAACCGTTCGCAGGGGATCAACGAGCATATTTTCGGCAGCGTGCGCGCGGACCGGATCGTCGGTTCACCGATCTGGTGACGGCGGAAGCACGCGTACGCTGTTGCGTTCGACCAGGCTGTAGGGGACGGTCACGTCTCCGGGCGGGGTTTCTCCGCGGATCAGCTGTTCGAGCAGCTCGACCGCGTGAAAGGCCAGCGCCTTGTAATCCTGCACGAGCGTGGTCTGGGCCGGATAAAGCGCCTGTGACACGCGGACATACTCCATGCCCAGCAGCGAGAAGTCGTCCGGAACGTGCATGTTCTGCTGATGCAGGCCGCACGAGACGAAGATTCCGGTCATTTCCCCGGCGCAGATGATTGCGGTGACTCCACTCTCCCTGAGCCCTCTGAAGTCCGGCAGCTCGTGCCAGGCGAAAAAGTGCATATTCCGGTGAGGGTCCGGGCATCCGATCCGCCGCATTGCCGCGATGAAGCCTTCGTAACGCCGGGAACAGAGCCCCCGGTCGCGCTCCTCCGGGACATCGGAGAAGTAGGCGATGCGGCGGTGTCCCCGCTCATACAGGTATTCGACGGCGAGATCCATGGCCTGGATGCCGTCGGAGCGCACGCAGTAAACCCGGTTCAGGTGGTTCCCGAAGCGGTTGATCTGGACGAGCGGGAGGTTTTTCAGCTCCTGCCACCGCTCCCGGTCGTTGTCGATGGTCAGGGAGATCCCGCCGGAGATGACACGGTCGTTCAGGATCCCGATGTCGGCAGGGGAGACCAGCTCCGTGTGATACCCCCGGCTGCTGACTTCCCCCCGCAGCTGCATGAGCATGTAGCCCATGTAGCCGCCGCCGAGGGAGTTCGGCAGGACGAGCGCGATGGTCTTCCGCCCGGTTCCGGTCTCCAGGTAGCCGAGCTCTTTTGCCGCATGGATGACGGCGAGCCGGGTGGAGGGGTGCACATGGGGGTCGTTGTTCAGCACGCGCGATACGGTCGCATGCGACACGCCCGCCGCCCGGGCGACGGTACGCACCGTGACTTTCTTCATCGGGCCACCTCCTTTTCCATACTGTAGCGCGGGATTCCTCCTTTTGCAAGATTCTGGTACATTTTGTTACACCGGAAATCCGGCAAAAGCGTTGCATTCCGGAAAGAATTCACTATAATATTACATAAAGGCACACATGAATCGAAAGGAGTCCCCGATGTCCGTGAAAAGTTGGATCATCCCCGCCGCCTCGCTGTTGTGCGGGGTTCTGGCAGCGGCAGAGCCGCTGACCTGGAGCTTCGGAGCGAATGAGATGCCGAAGAAGCAGAACGGCGCTCATGCCGTCCTGGGCGAAGCCGTGACGCCGGACGGGAAGAAGGCACTGCAGGCCTGGGCGAATTACGATACGGAGGAACTGAAATATCCGCCGGTCATCACTTTCATGGCGCCGGCCGCGGCGCTGGACGGAGTGAAGGCGGTGGAGATCAGCTTCTATTGCCGCGCGGAATTCCCGGGGCAGCTGGATCTGCGGATCACGCCGCGCAACAACACGGCGACGCATCTCAGCGATACGGTTCCGGTGCGGTTTACGACGCAGTGGAAGAAGCTTTCGGCCGTGCTGACGCTGAATGCGAATCGGACCGCCGAGCCGGTTGTGCAGTTGCCGCGCATCCTGCTCGGCACCGTGAAGAAGGGGCAGAAAATTGAGCTCGGGCCGATTACGGTCCGGCCGGTGAACGCCGGGGAGGTGTCGAAATGAGGTTGGGTGCGTTTTTTGCCGCCGTGGCGGTGATGGTTTCGGTGTCGGCCGCGGAGAAGCTGCCGGCGGTCTGGAATTTCGACCGGCCCGATCCGGCGATTTCGGTCCGCAACGGCGGGACGCCTGCGTTCGATCCGCTGCGCGACTCCTCCGGGAACCCGGTGTTGGAAATTGCGATTCCGGCGAAAACCGGCAAGTTTCCCGTTGTCGCCGCGTTCCGTTCCCCGGTTCCGGTGAAAAAGGGGCAGAAGCTTGAGATCGAGTTCGAGGTGCGCGGTTCGGTCCCGTGCCGTGCCGGGCTGCTGATCGCGAATGCGGAAGCTCCGTACTCCTATCTCTCTAAACTGCAGGAATTCGATATTCCCGCGAGCTGGAAGAAGCACCGGCTCACCGTGACGGTCGCCGCCGATCCGGCGGGGAGCACCGTCGCTCTTCCGCAGATCGTCTTCAGCAATGCGCCCGCCGGGGCGAAGATCAACTTCGGGCCGATCCGGATTTCAGACGTGACCCATGCCAAGGCGCGTCCCGCTTTTTATGAGACGAAGGAGGGAAAGGTGTGGAGGGCCGTCGATACGTCGGATCTCGCCGTGAAGGCCGGCTCCGCGCTCGACCTCTCCGGCATCACCGAGCGCGCTCCGGCCGGGACATACGGGCGGGTCGTCGTGAATGAAAAGGGGCAGCTTGTGTTTGAGAAAAAGCCGGATGAAGAGCTGCGCTTTTTTTCGATCCAGCTTTTACCCGGAAGCACCATCGGCATGCAGTACATGAGCAAGGCGGAGATCGGGGCGTTCGTCGATACGATCGTGCGGCAGGGGTACAATATGGTCCGCATCCACGGTCCCGGCCGTTTTCTGGTCGGCCCCGGCCGCGGCGCGGTGCTGAAGAGCCAGGAGCATTTCAAGCTGCCGGAGACGGCGGACGAGCTGGAATTCGATCCCGGGATCCAGGACCGGTTCGATTATTTCATCTATCTCCTGAAAAAGAACGGCGTCTACATCAACCTCGACGGACTCGTTTCGTTCGTCGGATTTTCGAGCGAGCTGGATCTGTCGATTCCGCCGCGCCACCCGAACAGCGCGAAGGTGCAGCTCTTCGTCGATCCGGCGCGCCGCCGGAACTGGGTTGCGGGCGTTTCAAAGATCCTGACTCACGTGAATCCGTACACGAAGACCGCGCTGAAAGATGACCCCGTGCTTGCGCTCTTCCAGTTCTACAACGAGCAGGATATCCGGCTCGACCTGCGCGAATATTCGAAGGCGTTCCAGCCGCTCTGGGTCAGCTTCCTGAAGCAGAAATACGGCACGTATGCGAAGCTCCGTGCCGCCTGGAACGGAACGTGCGGAGACGCGGCGCTGCCGGAGAACGGGAGCTTCGAGCAGGTTCCCGAAATCAGCTTCAAGGTCGCGCAGACCAATACCCCGGCCGGGATTGACATGACCCGCTTCCAGTCCGGGCGCGAACTCGAAATGACGGAGTTCTATCAGGCGGAAATTGCGAAGATCGGATACAAGGGGCTTACGACGCAGTGGGATATGATTACACGCCTCGTACACCTGCCGGGGCGCGCGAAGGTTCCGGTCATCACGATGCACGGCTATCACGCGCATCCCTCCGGGTACGGCGGCGCGAAAGGGATCACGCTGAACCAGAAGAGCCCGATCATGGAGAGCGGCAGCGCGGTCAAGCGTCAGAGCACCGCGCGCTGGCTCGACCGCCCGTACCTGATCACGGAGTTCGGCTTCGTCTTCTGGAACCGCCACCGCCATGAGCAGGGACTGGTCTACGGCGCCTGCGCGGCGCTGCAGAACTGGAACGGGCTCGCCTGCCACTGCAACCAGGCGGTACTGTTCGGGGATTCGCTTGTGAGCTTCCAGGTCGGGCACGATCCGATCGGGCGCGCATCGGAGCTGGTGACCGCTTTCGGATATCTGCGCCGGGATATCCGTACCTCTCCGCATACGATCGAAATTCCGGTCTCGGATAAATTTGCGTTCGGCGGCCGGGCGATGGGGGCGATTCCGGACGAGCTCTCCCGCATGTGGATCTGGAGCCGGATCGGCATCTCGTTCGACGGCAGATACAACGCGCCCGTGAAAGCCGACCTGAAGGTCTCGCCCGACGGTGTCGCGCAGTCCGGCGGCGGCGATATGTTCGAGGAGATCAGGGCGACGGACGGAACCGGCCGGCTGGAACGGATCTGCGCCCTCCTGAAGAGGAACGGCGTTCTCGGCAGGGATAACCGCAGCAATCCGGCCCGGGGAATTTTCGAAAGCGACACCGGCGAGGTCTATATGGATGTGCCGGCCGGCGAGATGACGGTCAGGTCTCCGCGTTTGGAAGGCGTCGTCGTGAAAGATGTCGCCCGTCCGGTCCGGGCGGGGACGCTTGCGGTCGAGCGCTGCACGGTTCCGGCTTCGGTGACGGCTGTGTCGCTGGATAAAGCTCCTCTCGGGAGCGCGAAACGGATTCTCGCGGTCATCGCGACCGATGCCCGCAACAGCGGCATGCGGTTTTCGGACGGAGATGAAACCGTGCTCGAAGAGATCGGTAAACTCCCGGTTCTCCTGAAGACCGGCCGGTTCCGGCTGACGCTCGACCGGCCCGACGCAGAATTGTTCAGGGCATATGCGCTGAAGCTCAACGGCGAACGCGCCGGAGAGCTCCCGGTCGGGAACGAAAACGGCCGGCTTGTCCTCGATGTCGATACGGCGGCGCTGCCCGGTGGGCCGGCGATTTTCTACGAACTCATCCAGGAATAACCAGATAAAGGAGGATTCCATGAAAAAGTGTTTTACATTGATCGAGCTTCTCGTTGTAATTGCGATCATCGCGATTCTGGCCTCGATGCTGCTGCCGGCGTTGAATCAGGCGCGCGGCCGGGCGCAGAGCGCCACCTGCCAGGGAAATTTGAAGCAGCTCGGCTCCGGCCTGATGCAGTACGCCGCCGACAATCAGGATTACTTCGTTATCCAGTACCAGAGTGATTCGACGGATGACTTCTACCAGTGGGGCGTCTCGCTCGGATTGTACACAGGGCTCCCGCAGGACCGGAAGGAGGCGAAGGACAAGCTGAGGAACGCGACCACCGTCTTCACCTGCCCGACCCATTTTGGCGAACACCGCAGTGAAATCGCGCACCGCACCTATGCGAAAAACACTTATGCCGGCTATATGCCCCAACTCAGCCAGAACTACCGGCTGAAGCTGCCGTCGATCAAGGTCCCGAGCAAAATGGGAGTCTACTATGACGGCGCCTGGGACGCGTCAATCACCGGATTCAAACAGAGCATCGCCTATATCAACAAAATGGACAACGTTCATCGCGGCACGGTGAATGTCTGCTGGGCGGACGGACACGTGGCCTCTCTCTCCGTCAACGCGATTCCGTATGACAATGTCGGGGCGACTTACCAGAAAGGCGGCAATTACGCGAGATCGTTCTGGTTCGGGAAAGACCCGGGCGAATGATCCCGGCATAAGATCCGTTTCTGAGACCCGCATTGACCGGCTCCGGCAATACGGGTCTGTTTCTGTTCACGGTCAGGAACGGGAGAGCATGACCTCGATGGGTTTGACGGCCGACTGCATGATTTCGGCGGGAAGTTCGACCTGCGGCGCCATGTTTTTCAGGCAGTCGCGGACGTTTTCCAGCGTGATCTTCTTCATGTTCGGGCAGAGCATTTCGGGCTGGAGCGGATAGAACTCCTTGCCGGGGTTTTCGCGCTGCAGGCGGTGCAGGATGCCGGTTTCGGTGCCGATGATGAACGCTTTGTCGTCCGACTCCCGGACGAATTTCAGGATCCCGCCGGTGCTGAGCGCTTCATCCGCGACGGCGACGACTTCGGGATCGCATTCTGGGTGGACGAGAACCTTGACGCCGGGATGGGCGGCGCGCGCCTCTTCGATCATCTGCGGCGTAACGCGGTCATGGGTCGGGCAGAAGCCGGGCCAGAGCTGCATGTGCCGCCCGAGCTTGCGGTTCAGATTGCCGCCGAGGTTGCGGTCCGGCAGGAAGAGGATCTCCTGATCCTCCGGGAGCGCAGCGATGATCTTTTCGGCATTGCCGGAGGTGCAGCAGATGTCGACATGGGCCTTCACATCGGCGGTCGTGTTCACATATGCGACGATGAGCGTCTCCGGGTGGGCGGCCTTGCAGGCGGCGACCTTGTCGGCGGCGGCCATGTCGGCCATCGGGCAGCCTGCGTCGGGATTCGGCAGCAGCACGACCGAGCCGGGCGAAAGCAGCTTCGCGGTTTCGGCCATGAAGCGGACTCCGCAGAAGACGATCGTTTCGGCTTTCGCATTTTTCGCCTTGATCGAAAGCTCGAGCGAGTCGCCGGTGAAATCGGCGATGTCCTGCAGTTCGGGGCGGACGTAGTTGTGAGCGAGAATGACCGCGTTGCGCTCGGCCTTCAGCTGTTTGATTTCTTCAATAAGATCCGACATCGATGACTCCTGAAATTTGATGTTTGCAGATGGTGCGATGGAGAATGGAAAACGCCTCTTCGGCCTCCGCGACGGTCGAATCGCGGCCGAACGAGATGCGCAGCGCCCCGGCGGCGGCGAGGGGATCGGCCCCCTGTGCCTTGAGGATGCGCGAAATTCCGCCGGAGGAGCACGCGCTGCCGGAGGAGATGCAAAGCCCCGCTTCACCGAGCTCGCCGATGAGCTTCGCGCCGTTCAGCCCGGGGAACAGCACACAGCTGGTTTGCGGCAGGCGCGCGCGGTGTGCCGCAACGATCCGGCCGTTCAGCCCCGACTCCGCCAGCAGCGCTTCGAAGCGGTCGCGCGGAGCGGGGGAGGGATGACGTACCCGGCGGGCGGCGGCTCCGAAGCCGACGATGCCGGGCACGTTCAGTGTCCCGGCCCGCAGCCCGTTCTGCTGCCCGCCGCCGGTCAGCAGCGCGCGGCAGCGTTCCGGCTCGCGGACGTAAAGCGCGCCAACCCCTTTGGGGCCGTAAATTTTATGGGCGGAGAAGGCCATCGTGGCGCAGCCCAGGCGGCGCACATCGACCGGGATCTTGCCGACGGCCTGCGTCGCATCGAGATGCAGCGGAATGCCGTGCCGCCGGGCTTCGTCCGCGATGCGCTCCGGCTCCCGCAGGAGTTCCCCGGTTTCGTGATTCGCGAGGTTCAATGCGGCGAGGGCGGTTCCGGGCGTGAGTTCCGCGATGACCGACTCCGCGTCCGGAGCGGCGAACCGCACGGTGCCGCGCAGCCGGGCAGGCTCGTAAAGCGATGCATGTTCGGCAGTTGAAAGGACGACTTCACCGGACTGCGCCTGAAGAACAGCCTGATTGTTCGCCTCGGTCGCGCTGCCGGTGAAGAGGATCTGCCCCGGCTCCGCGCCGATGAGCTCCGCGACCGCGGCTGCGGCTCCGGCGACGGCTTCCGCCGCTTCGCGGCCGTAAGGGTGTTCGCTTGCGGGGTTGCCGAACCGCTCCCCGAAAAACGGGAGCATTGCCTCGATGCACTCCGGCAGGCAGGGGGTGGTCGCGTTGTAATCGAGATAGATCATTTTATTCCGGGGAGAAACAGCGGCTGCAGCGCCAGATTGTGGTCCGGTCCGGCAGTTCGATCAGCAGGTCCGACCCGTAATGTCCGGCACGGTCGCGCACGAGCGCGCCGATGCCGCTGTGTTCGAGCGGGAACACATCCTCGACGGCGGCGAGCCTGACCCGGAGCAGCGCGTAACGGCCGCTTGCGAGATGGACGTCCAGCGCTTTCCGGAGTTCGGCGGGGTCGCTGAATTCGGCTTTGGGTCCGATGCGTACCGGCTGCTCCTTCGCGTAATCGAGCGTGAGGATCGCATTCGGGGCATAGTCCGGCTTCACATGGGAGTTCTCTGCTGAGCAGTAGACGCCGTGCCGCGCCGAGGAGCGGTCGAATGGGCGGAAGGGATCGCCTGTTGCCGCCGTCCCGGCGGTTTCGAGGAAAGCGATTCCTCTGCTCCAGTCGGCGTCGGCGTCGAGCGGTTCGGCCGGGATTGCGGTTTCCGGTTTTTCCGCGCCGGGCGCGAGCCAGGGGGAGGCGCCGGAGGTGATTTCAAATTCGCGCGCGTTCAAATCGGCCAGCAGCTGCGCCTTGCCGGCTTCGTCGAGCTTTGAACGGAAAAACGTGAGCTCCGGCTCCGGCGTTTCGACCGGGACTGCCGACCAGAGTGTGCCGGAGGGCGTGAGAATCAGTACGCGCGACGGCTGGCGTTTCCGCCGCAGGAGGCTGCCGCACTCGTCATTCAGCTGTGTGAGCCCGCGGTACGGGAAACGCATGACGCGCGGCGTGCCGATCGCGAACGAATCGCCGTAGTCGCAGACCGGAATGATCAGTGCCTCCGGCTCCTCTCCCAGTTGATACGCGAGCGCGCGCGAAGCGTTTTCCGGCAGCGCGGGGCCGGTCGGGAAGAGCGAACAGCCGGTCAGCACAGCGAGAGTGAGAACGGCGGACAAATATTTCAAAAGTTTCATAGCCTTCATGCTTTCCGTATTGACAAAGTGACGTTGTATTAACATAGTATGAAAAAGGGGTTTTTGCAACCTGCGCGGAGGATTGCGATGAACAAGAGTTGGCTGTCGGCGGGGATCCTGCCGGTCGTGATGATGTTCGCGGCGTGCAATGCAAGGTTGACGCGCGCGGATCTTGAGCGGAGGCCGCAGCCGGGGAGCCGGGGCTTTTCCGGCGGCAATATCATGAGGCAGACCGGCCTGACGCTCCGGGAGTACGCCTGCCCGGCCTGCGGGACGCGCACGGATTATATTGCGGAGTCTTATGAGAACCTCTTCGACATCGTTACGGAGGCGCGCGCGACCATGCCGTGCCTGCGTGCGGAGGGGCTGGAGATCGTCATTGACGAGAGCGAGCTCTGCCCGGTCTGCGCCCCCCTAGGCGTACTGGATCATCACGGTTGACGGCGTGACCCGGCGGATTCCTCTGGACGGGCACGACGCCCGGATGCTGCGGGCTTTCTTCGAGAAAAAAGCAGGTTACGTGATCGGCAGTTGTTATTTCAGTATGCATTCGGCGCTGCCGCGGCTGCGGGAACTGCTGATCGGAGGATCCGGCGATGCGGAAAAGCAGCCTTGTTTGCATATTGCTGTCGGCGGGTGCGGGGAGCATGCTCCTGACGCGCGCGGAGCTCGACCGGAGGCTCGAGCGGGTGAAGGGGTTTTCGGGGCCGATGATCCTGTTCGCCGGGAGCCGGGTTTCCGGTCTCAACACGCCCGGCCCGGTTCTGTTCCGGTGTGCCGCATGCGGATTGTCCGCGGAGATTGTGCAGGGGGCGGAGGATCGGCGCATGCAGGAGCGTATGCGCCGATCCGTATGGGAGTTGCGGGAAAGCGGACTCGATATTTCGTGCGACGAGCGGGAGTTCTGCCCCGGCTGCTGACCGCATTTCTGAAAGGGGAAGAGTTGTACAATGCCGACGGAATTCAGACGTCGGTCCGGTCCGGGTTGCCGCGGCTGTATGAGCTTCCGGGCGGTGACGAAGAAAGGAAGGGCGAAGCCGCGCGGGCCAAAACCGGGGATCCGAAAGCCCCCGATCCGGTTCCGGCGGAAATTTTTGAAAAAAATTGATTTTGTGAGCTTGCATTTTTCGCAAGCGGGAATATATTTAAAAACATCGAAAATGAGAGATGCGAGTGTAGCTCAGTTGGTAGAGCATCACGTTGCCAACGTGATTGTCGCCGG
>JABLYX010000023.1 GCA_018265615.1 Lentisphaeria bacterium | reverse complement strand
ACTCGTCGTCGCGCGCCTCGGCCCAGTTCAGCAGCGCAAGCGAGCCCGCCACGTCATCCTTCAGTGCGCGAATGTGCGCGAGTTCGAGCAGTCCGCGCAGAAACTCCACCTTCTCCGCCGGGCCGAGCTGTTCGAACCCCGCAGGGGAGCCGTATTTCTTCACAACGCTCTCGGCCTTCGTGAGTTCGTCACCCTTACGCAGTTCCGCCGCCCTCTCCCAGTCAGGACCGGATTCGGCGGCGGAACAGGCAACGGCAATCGTCAGGCAGAAACAGGCGGCAGAAAGCAGTCGGCACGGAAACATGCATAACCTCGCACGTCATTCAGGAACAACATGTTTTAATTATGGGCCGGGTTCACACGATTGCCAAGCAGTTTTTGAAAAAATATCAAAAAAATTGAGTGTATTTCCGTCACACCCGCAAACGGGCCGGTGAAACAAATGGAAATTTGTCAACAATCCGGAAACCGCAAGATCAGCGGATCGCGTCGATGTAGTAGTAGGCGAGCGTGGCCAGCGACGCCGCCAGGATCAGCGTCAGCAACACCAGCAGTATCAGCCGGTTCCGCCCGAGAAACAACCCCGCGTGCTTCAGCGGCGAGGCGTTTTCGGCTTTCGGAACATAGCCGGTCTGGAACGCGAAAATATCTTCGCGCAACTCCGCGACGGTCTGGTAACGGTCAGCCGGATTGATCGCCATCGCTTTCTGACAGATCGCCTCAAGCGCGGCCGGGATATGCCGGTCATCCGGGGCCACCGCACCCGGCGGCGGAATGTCGCCGGAAGCGGTGCGGCGCAAAATCTCGTCCATCGGCAACGCCGAAAGCGGATTGCTGAGCGAAAGCATCGCGTACAGGATCCCGCCGAGCGCGTAGATGTCCGTCCGGAACCCGACCGGACACTCCCTCATAACCCGGATCTGCTCCGGCGCCATATAGCCCGGCGTACCCTTCACGCGCCCGTTCGCATCGACATCCTCCATGTTCGGTGATGCAACGGGCGAGTTCGGGTCGAGCGACCGCGCGAGCCCCCAGTCGAGCACCAACACTTCACCGAAGTCGCCGATATTCACGTTCTCCGGCTTCAGGTCAAGGTGACAGATTCCCTGCGAATGCGCGAATTCGATCGCGTTGCAGATCCGGATATACACCTGCAGCAGCCGCAGCTGGCTGAACCGGTGGATCGCCTCCGGCTCCTCTTTCCGGAGCCGGCGGAGGACGGACGCGAGCGACTGCCCGTGCAGGTACTTCATCGTGAAGAACGGGGAACCCGAGCTGTCGATCCCGAGGTCGTGCACCGGCACGATGTTCGGGTGCTCCAGCTGGGCCGTGAGCCGTGCCTCGCGCACGAACCGTTCAAGATCCGCGCGCGGACGCTCCCGGAAGTCCGGCATGATCGCCATCGCAACCTCGCGCCCGGTGTCGGAGTCGAAAACCAGAAGCACGCTCTTCATCCCGCCGAAGCCGATGCTCCGCAGGAACTTGTAACGCTCCTGCGGTTTGATCGGCAGCGATGCGAAAACATCGATGTCGTCGCCATGCTCCACGGGACGCGCGTCCGTGCTGATGACCTCTGTCTTGAGGTCGGCCGATAGTGTCATCTGAACCGGTTACCCTTCGTCAGCCCTGCGCTTTTTTCATCACGCGCCGCGCCGGCTGCCTGACCGAGTCGGACAGCAGCTTCGGAGCCGCTTCGCCCCGGACCGCAGCCGCATCGACCACGCAGCGCGTCACCCCCTCGGCAGAGGGCGCGTCGAACATCACGTCGGTCATGAGCTCCTCGAGGATCGCACGCAATCCGCGCGCGCCGGTCCCGCGCTGCACCGCCTTGTCGGCCAGCGCAATCAGCGCGTCATCCGTGAATTCGAGCGTGACGCCTTCCATCGCCAACAGACGCTGGTACTGACGGATCAGCGCATTCTTCGGCTCCTTCAGGATCCGGATCAACTCGTCGCGTTCGAGCGGCTCAAGCGAGGTCACGACCGGCAGACGGCCGACGAACTCCGGAATCAGCCCGAAACGGATCAGGTCCTCCGGCTCGCACTTCGAATACGGATTCTTCTCAAGCTTCTCGGCGGCCTTTTCCGCCTTCTCCGCCTCGTCGTCGATCAGCCGCTTGAAACCGAGCACCTGCTTGCCGCAGCGCCGCTGGATGATCTTGTCGAGCCCGACAAACGCGCCGCCGCAGATGAAGAGGATATTCGACGTATCGATCCGGATGAACTCCTGCTGCGGATGCTTGCGCCCGCCCTGGGGCGGCACATTCGCAACCGTCCCTTCGAGGATCTTCAGCAGCGCCTGCTGCACGCCCTCGCCGGAGACGTCGCGCGTAATCGAGACGTTCTCGGTCTTACGCGCGATCTTGTCGATCTCATCCACATAAATGATGCCGATCTGGGTGCGGTCGATGTCGCTGCCCGAAGCCTGATAGAGCCGGAGGATAATGTTTTCGACATCCTCTCCGACATAACCCGCCTCGGTCAGCGTCGTCGCGTCGCAGATTGCGAACGGCACGTCGAGCAATTTGGCAAGCGTCCGGGCCAACAGTGTTTTGCCGCTGCCGGTCGGACCCAGCAGCAGGACATTGCTCTTGTCGAGATCGACGTCCCTGAACAGCTCCGCATTCGCCTTGCTGTGGACCCCCGCCTGCGTCTGGAGCCGCTTGTAATGGTTGTGCACCGCGACGGCCAGAACCCGCTTCGCCCGCTCCTGCCCGATGACGTACGCATCGAGCTCCGCCTTGATCTTGGCCGGAGTCGGCACCTTCAGGTCGAGCACGGGCGGAACATTCTTCTTCGCCTGCTTCTCCTGACAGAGCGCCTCATAGCCGTTGCGGAGGCAGTTCGAACAGATTGCGAGCCCCTCGTAGCCGCTGGGGGCGAAAATCACCTGCGGTTCGTCTCCTTCGCGCGCGCCGCAGAAGGCGCACATGAGCTTATTGTCGTTGCTGCGTTTTCCTGCCATGACCCGTTATTTCTCCTGAGAGGGTTTGGAGACCACCTTGTCGACGATTCCGTATTTGACCGCTTCTTCCGCGCCCATGAAGAAATCGCGCTCGGTATCCTTTTCAATTTTCCTGACCGGCTGCTTCGTGTGAGAGGCGATGATGTTGTTCAGCATCGACTTCAAACGCAGGATCTCCTTCGCCTGGATATCGATGTCGGCAGCGGTTCCCTGTGCGCCGCCCCACGGCTGGTGGATCATGATCCGGCTGTTCGGCAGCGCGAACCGCTTGCCGTCCGCCCCGGCGCAGAGCAGGACCGCGCCCATCGACGCGCACTGCCCGACGCAATAGGTCTTCACGTCGCACGACAGAATCTGCATCGTGTCGTAAATCGCGAGCCCGGCCGTCACGGAACCGCCGGGGCTGTTGATATAGAGGTCGATGTCTTTCTTCGGGTCTTCGGCCTGCAGGAACAGCAGCTGGGCGACCACGAGATTCGCGACGTCGTCATCGATCGGCGTCCCCAGCAGGATGATCCGGTCCTTCAGGAGCCGGCTGTAAATATCGAAAGCTCTTTCGCCCTGACCAGTCTGTTCGACCACCATGGGAACCAGAAAAGAGTTGGTTTTCATTATGTCACCTCACTATGTTGTTTGGTTTCTGCGGTTGCTGTTTACTCCGGCGCGTCAACGCGCCCTCCTCCGAAATCCCCTCAAACACAGAAAGAGCCGCGTCGGGCCGCCCTTACGGAACGGTCCGCCACCCGGCTCTTTCGAAGTACGCTTCAGATGCTTACTTGGTCGCCATTTCGGCAAGATGGTTCAGCACCTTATTGCTCAGGATGTCCAACTGAAGGTCATCCATTCCGCCATTCTTCTCGAGCATCGAGCGGAACTCTTTCTCCTTGTAGCCGTAGTAACGGCTCATCTCACGAAGCTGGGCGTCGACTTCGCCCTCTTCGAGCTTGATATCCTCGGCCTTCGCGATCCTGCGGAGAATGAAGGTGCGGCGCAGCGATTTCTTCGCGGCTTCTTCCGCCTTCTTCTTGTTCTCCTCGAGACCGGCCTTGAACTTCTCGGCGTCCTCTTCGCTCTTCACGACTTCGCGGGCCATCTTCTGGAGCTCCTTCTGGACCTCGGAAGCGAGGATCGACGGCGGCAGCTCGAATTCCGGAACCGCTCCGTCGAGCTCGGCGTAGACCTTTTCGACGGCCGCGCTGTGCTGTTTGGCGGAGTTCTCCTGCTCCATCGCCTTGCGGAGCATGTCGCGGAATTCCGCGACCGACTTCACGCGCGCCTTCTCCGCAAGCTCTTCGTCGCTCAACTCGGCGCGGCGCTGGATGCCTTCGACCTTGACCGTATATTCGACCGTCTTGCCGGCGAGGGCCGCTTCGCGGTAATCCGCCGGGTATTCAGCCTTGAACGTGTATTCCCTGCCGACTTCCGCGCCGGTCAGCGCTGCAGTGCAGCCCGGAATCGTCTCCGGGTCGCTGAGCCACAGGAACGTGCTCTCTGCTTCAACCTGGCGCTTCAGAGCCGGGGAGGCGTCTTCGGGAAGCGTGAAGTCGCTCCTGTAGCTGACCTTCAGCATGTCGTCCTTCTGAGCCCGGTCCTGGACCTCGGCGTAGTTGCCGTACATGGTGCGGTAGAATTTCACGCGCTCGTCGATCTGCTCATCGGTCACGGCGTCGAGTTCTTCCTTGACCTTGATCGCCTTGTAATCGGAAAGTTCGAATTCCGGAGCGATATCCGCGCCGAGCGTGAATTTGAACTCCCGGTCGAATTCAAGCTTCGGTTCGCCTTCGATGCCGCAGGTCACGATGTCGAGCGACTCATCCTTGCCCGCGAGTTCAAACGCGGCATAGATGATCTTGCGCTCGAGCTCCTGGCGGATGTCGTCGGCGTACTTGCTCTTCAGCATCGCGGCCGGGGCCTTGCCCTGGCGGAAGCCGGGGATGGAAACCGCGTATGCGAATTCGCGGAGAACCTTTTCCGTTTCACTCTTGACCGCATCCGCCGGAACAACAAAATCCAACTCCTTGCGGCACGGCTGCTTGGAACGCACTTCCATCTGAATGGAATCTACCAGATTCTTCGCCATCTGAATCAAACCTTTCTTTTATAAGCCCCCCGATTGCGGTCGAGCGTTACATTACCTTTTCAATCTCTTACAGATACAGACTGATTAATGTAACACCCGTTTTTCCGTTTTTCAAATCGAAAAAACGGAAAAACCGGCCGGGGCCGTAAAAAACCGGCACTCCGCTTTTCGGGCGGGCGCCGGTTTCCTGCCGCGCGGAAATCCTACAGGACGCGCTCGATCACAATTTCGGGATCGATCTCTTCGCGCAGAATCCGCTCAAGCCCGCCCTTGATGGTCATCGCGGCATGGGGGCAGCCGCCGCACGCGCCGCGCAGCCGAAGCTGAACGGTCTTGCCGTCGATTCCGACGATTTCGAGGTCGCCGCCGTCCGCCTGCAAATGCACTCTCAACTCTTCGAGCCGGTCGGTGATTTTCTTGCTGAGGTCATCCATGATATCCTGCTCCGTATTTCAGGTGATTGTTGTCTACGTCAGACAGTATATGCCGGAATCTGCGAAAAATCAAGCTCCCGGACAAAAAATCGCATTTTTTTCATCCGTTTCCCACGCGGAAGATTTGCAAATCCGCCCGCAGACCACTCCATTAATGAAATGAATGAAGCATCATCAAAACAAAGTGAAAACAGAAAAATGAACCATCTGATTGAATTGCTGGAAGATCCCGCCATATTCGGGATCAACAAGCTGCCGCCGCGCGCCGCGTCGTGGCCGTCAAAGCGGTCCGCGCTCGAGCCCGGGGAGTTCCTTTATGACGTCGACGACTGGCGGATCACGCTCGACGGCAGCTGGAAGCTGCACTGGTCCCCGGCGCCGGAGGGACGGATCGACGGCTTCGAGGCGCCGGAATTCGACGACTCCGGCTGGAGCGGCATCGAACTGCCCGCCAACTTCGAGTGTGCGGGGTTCGGCACGCCGATCTACAGCAACATCACCTATCCCTTCCACTGCGACCCGCCGCACGTGATGGGCGAGCCGCCGCGCGACTGGACCACGTATGCCGAACGCAACCCGACCGGCCAGCTGCGCCGTACGTTCGAGCTCCCGGCGGAGTGGTGCTCCCGCCGTACAGTCATCCATTTCGCGGGCGTGCAGACGGCGTTCCGGCTCTGGGTCAACGGAGCATTCATCGGATACAGCGAAGATTCGATGGGGCCGGCCGAATTCGACATCACAGCGCACCTCCGCGCGGGGAGCAACTGCGTCGCGGCCGAGGTGTACAAGTATTCGAGCGCAAGCTATCTCGAGGACCAGGATTTCTGGCGGCTCAGCGGCATTTTCCGCAGCGTCTTCGTCTACTCGACCGCGCCGGTCCATATCGCGGACGCAGTGATCTCCGCCGATCCCGTCAGCCGCACGGTCCGGGCCGCCGCCGAAATCGCCGGATGGGACGACGCGCTCATGCTCGAGCTTGCCGTACGCGATGGTTCGGGGGCCGTCGCCGCCCATGCCGAGGGCGGCCGGGAGCTCGCCGCGCGGCTTGACCGGATCGCGCTCTGGAGCGCCGAAACGCCCGTCCTCTATACGGCGACGCTCACGCTTCGCCGCGGAGGGGAGATCCTCGACATCCGCCATTTCCGCACCGGATTCCGCACCGTCGAAGTGCGCGACCGGCAGCTCTTCTTCAACGGGAAACCGATCAAGCTGCACGGCGTGAACCGCCATGAACTCGACCCCGAACGCGGCCGGGCCGTCACCCGCGAAGGGATGCTCCGCGACATCGAAATGATCAAGGCCGCGAACCTCGACGCGGTGCGGTGCAGCCATTACATGAACCATCCGCTCTGGTACGAGCTCTGCGACCGGTACGGGCTCTATATGATCGACGAAGCGAATGTCGAAAGCCACCAGCTTTCCTACCACGCCTGCGTGCTCCCCGGCGACGATCCGGCCTGGGCACCGGCATCGCTCGACCGCGTCGACCGGCTCGTGCGGACCGACCGGAACTCGGTGTCGGTCACGATCTGGTCGCTCGGCAACGAAGCGGGGTACGGAACCGCATTCGACGGCATGGCGGCACACATCCGCGGGCTCGATCCGCGCCCGATCCAGTATGCCGACATGAACATCGTCGCGGACTTCGACAGCCAGACCTATCCGACTCCGCGCTGGCTCACGGATTATTCGAAGGACAACGCCGTCCGCATCGGCGAGCACGGCGAGATTCCGCACCCGCGCCAGCACGGCCCGAATCCGGGTACGAAGCCGTTCATCATGAACGAATATGCGCACGCGATGGGAAACAGCACCGGCAACTTTTACGAGTACTGGGAGGTCATCGACCGCAACCGCTGCCTCGCGGGCGGCTTCATCTGGGAGTGGTGCGAACACGCGCTCGCGACGCCGGAGGGGTACGCATACGGCGGCGATTTCGGCGACAAGCCGAACGACGGCAACTTCTGCTGCGACGGGCTCGTGCATTCGAACCGGACCCCGAACCCGGGCCTGGCCGAAGTGAAATGGGTCCACCGGCCGCTCACGGCGTCGCTCGACCGTTCCGCGCGGACGATCACGCTCACGCTGCGCCGCTATTTCCGCTCTTCCGCAGGGGAGCCGCTCTCCTGGAAGCTGCTCCGGAACGGGGACGCCGTCGCGGCGGGGAAGTGGGATTTCACGCTTGCGCCGGGAGAATCGAAGAGTGTGCCGTATCCGGCGGAGCTGCCGGAGGGCGGAGAGCTCTTCTGGCGGATCTCGCTCGGGGACTCCTCCGAGCTTGAACTGCCGCTCGGGGAGGAGCCGACATTCACGGTCTTTCCCGACCCGAATCCGATGTGGTCCGAACCCGAATCCGCGGCTGCCGGAGAACCGGCCCTGCCGCTCGCGGAAGCCCCGGCCGTCGTGCTCGACCGCGCCGAAACGGACAACGACCGCGGCTGCCGGTTCGACATCCGCACCCGCGAACGCAAGCCCGGCGACTGCCGGACCTCGCTGGAGTGGAAAGTGACGGAGGACGGAGCACTCGCCGCAATCGCGTTCGACCCGGAACCGGCCTGTCCCGAAGTTGCGCGGGTCGGGCTCCGTCTCGTGCTGCCGAAAGAGGCCGTCGGACTGGTGCGCTGGTACGGGCGCGGTCCGCACGAGGCGTACTGCGACCGCAAGCGCTCCGCGTTGGTCGGCGCATATGAGGCCGCACCGGAGTCGCTCGCGACGCCGTATACGCGGCCGCAGGAAAACGGACAGCGGATCGACGTGCGGCGGCTCACGCTCGTCTCAGCCTCAGGCGAACAGCTTGAAATCACTTCGGACCGGCTGTTCGGCTTCACGCTGCGCCCCTACCGCGCCGCTTCGCTCGGACAGGCGCGCCACGCCGAAGAGCTGCACGATGAAGGGATCTGGGAGCTCACGCTCGACCACGTCCAGCGCGGCGTCGGCGGCGACAACAGCTGGAGCCTCGACGTTCACGACCAGTACCGCGTACCGAACCGGAAGATCGAAGCCCGGTTCCGGTTCCGCCGGAAATAACTCAACATCACAAACAGGAGTATGGGATGATACAGCTTGAAACGATCACCTACCGGAACTGGGAAAACTGCCTGCGCCTCTCGAACGGAACCGTCGAGCTCGTCGTCTCCGTCGGGCTCGGCCCCCGGATCCTCTGCTACCGCAGAATCGACGGCGGCGTGAACTTCATGAAGAACTTCGAAGAGGAGATGGCCGACGTGAAGCGGGACGAATGGCAGAGCTACGGCGGCCACCGCCTCTGGCACGCGCCTGAAATCTGGCCGCGCACCTACTATCCCGACGTGGATCCGGTCGAATACCGCAGGGACGGCAGGGTGCTCGCATTGAAGTGCGCAGCCGAAAGCACGACCGGGCTGCGCAAGGAGATCGACATCGAACTGGCGGAGAGCGGAACGGAAGTCGTCCTGCGCCACCGCATTTTCAACGAAAATCCGTGGACGGTCACCTTTTCGCCGTGGTGCCTGACCGTCATGGCGGAGGGCGGCGAACTCATCGTGCCGCAGGAGCCGTATGTGCCGCACGGCAGGGAGGCGGGGGAATCGTTCGACTACGCGCGTCCGCTCGTGCTGTGGCAGTTCACGAAAATGGCCGATCCGCGCTTCGCCTGGGGTGACGACTTCATCCGTATGCGGCAGGACAACCGGTACGATTCAAAGCAGAAGTTCGGGACAGCCGTCAAGGCCGGCTGGGCCGCGTATGCGCTCGGCGGCGAGCTTTTCGTGAAGCATTTTCCGTACGATCCGGCGGCGGCCTATCCGGACGGCGGCTGCAACGCGGAGTTTTTCACCATGCCGGGCTTCCTTGAAATCGAGTCCCTCGGCCCCCTCGCCCCGGTCGAACCGGGCTGCTGCGCCCGCCTGGACGAGCGCTGGGAGCTGCCGGAAAAGGGAGTGCGGGAAATAAACGGCCTCTGAGGAATTTTCTCCCTCACTCACCGCCTTCCGCCTGTCGGCAGTGCCGGCCGGCGGAAGGTTTTCACTTTCTCAGGGCTTCAGGACCCGGTCAAGCACGTACCGGTCGGAGGGATTCGCTTTGCTGAATTCCCGGTCGCTGAAGTACCAGAAGAAACGTCCCTGGCGCACAAATGCCGCGCAGGTCTCTTCTCCTCCCGGGATCCGGAAGCGGGCGAGGATTTCCGTCCCGTCCGCCAGCTGGCCCGGCGCGATCAGGGAGGTGGCTCCGCCGCACGGGGCCGCGAGCTTCCGCCCGTCGGCAAGCTCCATCACTCCCGCCGCACTGCCGGAAATCTCCACCGGGGCTTTCCAGATGCCCGCGTCGTCGCGCAGGTTCCGCACGACGATGACCAACTCGTTCGACCCGCCGAAATTCGTCGCGTGCTCCGGAATCGCATACTCCCGCGACACCATCCAGTAGTTCGGCGTCTTTTCCCCTGTGTGCCCGATCAGCTTTCCGTTCCAGAAGACCCAGTCGAGATCGTCGACCGCGCCGAGCTTCAGCTTCAGCGGGCGCCCTTTCCAGTCGGCAGGGATCGTGACGCCGCGGCGGTATGCGCCGTCTCCGATGCGGTATTGCAGCGAACCGGTCATGCCGGTTTCGCCCCACATCCCCGGAACCTTCATCGTCCCGGCGTTCTCCCACCCGGCCGGAGGAGAGGACGGCGCCTTCTCCTGCAATCCGAGGAACCGGAACTCCCAGCTCCCGGTCAGGTCGAGGCGGCCGGAGAGCTCCGCCGCGCGCCGCACCGGGCCGGACTTCAGCAGAAGTCCGTTCTTCGCGAGCCAGGCCGGAAGCCCCGCCTCCTGCCTCCGGGCGTAGGCATCCATGTCGAGCCGGCCGGTGAGCAGGACTTTACCGGAGAACCGCTCCCTCAGCACATCGAGCAGCCGGAGGTCGATGTAATCGGCCGCCGTGACCGCCAGTTCGTGCCCCGCCAGCAGCGCGGGCTCGTCGATGACCCGCAGCGTCTCGAATACGCCGACCCGGCAGCCGCGTTCCTCCAGCCGGCCGATCAGGTCGCCGAGCTTCGCCCCGGTCGACGCTTCGAGCCGGGCATTCGTGACAACCGCCACCGCCGGGCCCCGCTTCGGAACCGGGACAGACGTGCGGATATGCTCCGCAAGTTTCGGCAGATAGCCGACTTCGGGCTTCAAGTGCCAGTCGTCGTCGGCCAGCAGCATGCCGCCGCCGCCGCGGAAGTGGAACGCGAACGGACAGAACCCGAGCCCGAGCGCGACATGGCGTTCAACCGCGTCGCGGCTCCCCTCCATCTGCTGCTCGGAGTCGTAGCTGCCGCGAGTCAGGGTCGCGGCCTTGCGGGCCTGCACGCCGCCCATGTTGTAGTGGGTTCCGGGCAGGACGTTGTCACCGACCGAAGTCAGGATCGCACGGTAGTCGACCGGAACCGGGCTGTGATCCCACATGTCGCCGATCGTGCGCTGGAACATGCCGTACGCATCGGGCCGCGTCTCCCGCAGCGCCGCGACGATCCGGCCGGACTGCTCCTTCTGCATCATCGCGGCGAAGCGGAGGTGGTCGTAAAAGCGCGGGTTCGATTCGTATGCCTGATCCGGGGAAGCGTCGTTCTGGAATCCGAGCGGACGGATCGTGCCGTCCTCCCAGTTCTCATCCGCGGCAAGGCCGTAACGCTCCGCCCCGTCGGCGGCGGCGCCCCAGACCGCCTGCAGGTTTTCGCGGGTGCCGTACTCCCGTTTCAGGAATTCGTTCCAGCGCCGCATCAGGTAGCGGCCGGCCGTCAATCCGTCCCTGTCACTGCCGATCGGAGTCTCATTCGTCGGGACCTCAAATGCGACGATGTTCGGAAGCTCCGCGAACTCCGCGCCGAGCCGTCTCCACGAATCCGCGAGCGCCTCCGGCCAGTGGTAGGAGTTCGCCTTCGCGAGCCTGCCGTCGAGCTCATCCCCCGGCCTCCCCCGGTTGAACCAATCCGGATACGGCCAGTGCAGATCCACGCTGACGCCGAAGCCGTAGCGCTCCGCCTCGCGCACGATATCCTTCAGCATGCCGAGGAACGCGGGGTCGAATTTTCCCTGCTCCGACTCCAGCCGCTGCCAGATCACATGCAACCGGATGCCGTTGAAGCCGAGCCCGGCGAGATAGCGCATATCCCACGGCCGCCACTGGCTCAGCCCGGGCGCGTAAAGTGCGCGGAAGAAGTGCGGCCCGAACATCCGGAACAGCCGTCCGTCCGGATAACGGAACACCCCGGCCGCTGCGTCATATGTGAAGCGGCGCTTCTCCGGCGGCAGCGACGCGAGTGCGGCGTCGACATAGGCGTCAACCGACTTCTGCAGCGTTTCGCTCCTCTCCCGGAGCCCGGAGAACCGGCCCTGCTTTCCCGCCGCGACAAGAGCGGCGTTTTCGGCCAGAAGCCGTTCAGCGGAGGAGGGATCGTGCAGCGGCCTGAAGCTGTTCAGCTGCTCACGCTGGGCGGCGAGCATGATCCCGGTCCAGATGCACGGCTCGACCTCCTGCGGCGCCGCGCCCTCCAGCGCTGAACTCCACGGAACGCCGCGCGCGTCGAGCGCTTCAAGCATCGTCTTCTGGACCCGGGCAAGTTTGCGGTCGCGCACCATGCGGTATGCGGCGGCCTTTCCGGCATCGGGGAAGATCATGTCGACTTTCAGGATCGCCATCCGCGTGCCGGCCTCCCCTGCGACGAATTCGACCGAATTGATGAGTTCGCGATCCGCCTCCGGAACTCCGAAGGCGCTCCAGTTGAAGTCGATGAACTGCCGCCCGGCCGGAAGGAGGAGTTTCTTCGACTGCCCCGATTTTTTCGCGGTGTAAAACCCCTTCTCGCGTGAAAAGCCTTTGCAGACGCTCAGCGTAAGTTCCGTCTCCCTCGGCAGCACGACTTCAAACCGGAGCCCCGACGGCGGCGGGTCAACCGGATCGATGAAGCCGAAGCCGTAGACCGCCCACCCTTTCGTCCCCGGTACACCCTCCACGCTCCAGAGCGCGGCTTTCGTGCCGTCGACCGCGGTTTCCCCGAGGCGGCTCGTGAGCCCCCTGCCGCCGCGCAGCGAAAAAACGCCGGTCAGCTTATCGAACGGGCGCGCGACCGGATTGACCGCGCCCTCCCCCGCGTCGAGCCAGTTCACGACAGTCGGCGCATCGGCGGCGGGCGGCTCCGGATACAGCAGTCCGAAAGAGTGAATCTCCATGCGGTACGGTTCCCCCACGGCAAAGGAGACGGCGTTGACCCGGTCCCAGTCCGTGCTCTTCACATTCAGGTCGCTCCAGGTGAATTCGAGCGTCTGCTTTCCGGCGGGCAGTTCGACGCTGCGCCGGCCGAGGTGTTCGGTCATCCAGAACCCTTTGCCGGGAACCTTGTTGATCCGCGGTTCGATGCCGACTTTCACGGGGCGCGGCAGCGTGACCTCCATGCGGAATCCGGCGGGGGCGGCGGTGTGCGGATTCCGGAACTCGATGCCGAGCGCGGACCAGCGCTCTTTGCCGCCCTCCTTCCCTTTGGTGTTCCAGACCGCCGAGTGTGTGCCGGCGATCAGCCTGCTTTCAAGTCCGGAACCGGAGAACGTGCACCGGTTGCCGAGCGCCTCGGGCCGAAGCTGCGCGCCGGAGAAAACCTGCCGGTACTCCGCGGCCACACCCGCAATCAGCACAGCCACACAGGCGGGAATCACGAGAAAATGCTTCATGGGTTCTGCTTTCCGATCCGTTTTACTGTGGGATGAAGGTGTACTTCGATTCGGAACTTTCCCCGATATCATCTTTCAGGATACGGTCGGCATGGCCGTCCATCAGCAGAAAGTTGCCGAACCCGATCCCCTGAATGGCGGGCTGACCGTCGGCGGTCGTCCCGGCGGATTTCGTAGTGGAGGAGCCATGCCAGAAGCCCATGTCGCGCTGGTCGATGACGGCGTTGGAAAACCAGCCGCCCGTACAGTAGCTCGCGTCGCCGATCAGCGTGACCCGGCTGGAGTTCCTGACGCGCGTGATTTTCGCCCCCTTCTTGAAATCCACGGAACCGCCGTGCCCCGGCCAGGTCCGACGGTTCATGGAGTAGGTGAGCCACTGCTCCCTGCTGCCGGAAACCCGGATCCCGGTCACGCAGCGCAGCACTTTTTTGCCGGCCTGCCTGGCGGCCTCGTTGTAGCCGAGCTTTTCGCCGATCATCGTCGAAATGCGCCGCGCCCAGTGGTAATCCATCGCGGAGGTGTCAACCGGAAACAGATAATCGTTGTTGTCCGTCGTATAGAGTGCGATCACGCCGCCCATCTGCTTCAGGTTCGACATGCAGTTCGTGCTGCAGGCCCGTTCACGCGCCTGATTCAGCGCCGGCAGCAGCATCGAGGCCAGGATCGCGATGATCGCAATCACCACCAGCAGCTCTATCAATGTGAATTTTCTTCCGCCGTTCATCATCCGCCCTCCCTCATTGTCGGTTGTCAATCTGCTTATCCTCAAAGAACCAAACGTTTCATTATTCAGGCTGTAAAAAGCCGGACCGGCTTGCTGCTCCGGTGCGGTCAAAGCGGAAACTCGAAAAACCAAACGTTTCATTTACGTTTAATATTATGATGCAGAAGAGATAATTTGTCAAGGGGAGAGCAAAAAAAATCACCACTTTTTCATGAAGAACCCTTCCGGCTTCCGCGGTGCGGGGCCGGAAGGGCATTCCGTTCTCTGCAGCCGGGGCTCTTCCCGGCCTGCGGCCGGTTACGATTCGCTCATGACCTTCGCGCGTTCCGGAGTCAAAGCCGACTCCGGTTTTTCGCCGTTCGCGAACCGTTCGATCTCGTCGGCGAGACAGCTCCAGCGCTCCTCGAACTCGATGGAGTTGTTCGCGCGGTGCGGCGTCAGGAGCACACGGTCGTTTTTCCGCAGCGGGCTCCCCGCCGGGAGCGGCTCCTCTTCGAAGACATCGAGCGCAAGAAAGATGTTTTTCGCGTTCACGGCTTCGGCCATCGCGACTTCATCCACCATTTTGCCGCGCGCGATATTCACAAAGAGCGCGTTGTCCCGCATGAGGGCGAACTGCTCCGCGCCGACCATGTGGAACGTTTCGGCGTTGCTGCCGCCCGCGAGGATGATGACGTCGGCTCCGGCGAACGCCTCGTCGAGTGTGCATTTCCGCACGCCCGCCGCGGCGGCCTCCGTTTCGGAGAGATGGCGCGAAACGACCGAAATGTCGCCGCTGAAGCATTTCATGAGATCGACGATCGCGCCGCCGATCCGGCCGTAACCGATCACCGCGACCTTCCGTCCCGACAGGATCCGCGTGCGCGGGTACTTGAGGCGCGGCCAGACTTCGCCGGAGACCATGTCGTGATGGTAGTTATAAATCCGCAGCAGCGACGAGAGGGTCAGCCCGAGCGTGTACTCCGCCATCGGCCGGGCGCGCGTCGCCCCGGTGTGGATCAGCGTGATCCCCTGTTCAAGCGCGTAGACATCCTCGATGTTCTGGCGGGTCCCGCCGTAGGTCGAGGCGATGAGCCGCAGCTTTTTCCCGGCGTCGACGACCCGGCGCGAAACAAGCGGCTCCGAGGTGAAGGGGATGATGAGCGCCTCGTACTCCGGAACCGTGCCGAAGAGCGCCTCCTCGGAGACCTCCTCCATTTCCGTGATGTCGCAATAACGTGCGATTTTCTCCCGCGCGACGGGGTCGGCGATTTTCCCGAGTGAAAGCAGTGCGAGTTTTTTCATTTTCGGCTCCCGTAGGTTTGTTTCTGCCACTTCCAGAGCGATGGGGCCGGGGCTTTCACCGCCGGGATTTCCGTCTTCTCCGTCAGAGCATACGTCTGGTTCTCCTTCAGCACGGCATTCGGGGCACCGGGACCGGCGGCGATTTTGCCGTTGCCGCCGTAAATGCGGTTCCCGCTGATCCGGTCGCCCGAGCTGTCCAGCGATTCAAGATAGACCGCCGGAACGCTTTTGTCACGCAGGATAAATACATTTCCGGCAAAAATATTGTCCGTTCCGCCGAACCGTTCGAGAATGCCGGGCCCCTTTTTCACATCGAAGCGGTTGTAGACGATCCGCCAGCCGAGGTTCGGGCCGCCGAGGTAGACGCCTCCCCGGAACGAACTCGTGTCGCAGTTGTAGAAGACGTTGCGCGGGCCGATCATGCCGTGCATCGAATCGTCAGCCGGAACCGCGAAAAGCGCCCAGCCGTAGCTGTTGAAGCGATTCGTGGTCGTCACGATCCGGCTCGCTTCGATGAGATTGTCGTGGCAGTAGCCGGAGTGAAACTGTGCGTCGCTCTCGCGGAAATTCCCATTCGTCACGACGTTTCCGCTCGAATTCCAGTTGAAAAGCGGCGCGTGACGCATCGAATCCGACTCGATGCCTTCGATCAGGCAGTCCCACGCGCGGTCCCAGCCGACGTAGGCGAGGCCGCCGAGCTTGGTCCGCCACGGCTTCAGGAAACGGCTGTCGGAGAACTCACAGTTCTTGACCCGCACCCCGTAGACGCCGCTCGTGCCTGGACGGTCGATGGTCAGCCCTGTCGCACGGCAGCTGAACGCATCCGTAAAGCTGACCGTGCGCATCTTGAGCTCAGCCTGGATCTGCCCGAGCTGCGAGAGCGTCATGTTTTCAATGCCGCTGTTGCGGACCGGATCCCGGCGCACCAGATACGGCTCGCTCTCCGCCGGGAAATCGATGCGGAGCGGCTGGGCGAGCGTGATCCGCCTGCCGTCGACCGCCGCGACCTCCGCCCGGAATTCGAGCGTCCGCCACCACGGGCAGTACGGGTTGAACGCACTGTCGAGCGGCCGGAGCAGCTCGACGAGCTCGCCGGGACGGATATCCGCCGCTTCGGCAAGCTCGACCGCCCGGTCGCCGCGTTTCGCGCCGGAAAACGGATGGTTCGCCGCCGCTCCGCTCCTCCCGGCGAAGGTGAGGTAGCTTGAAGCGTAAACATCGGGGCGGTGGCTGCGGTCGAGGACGAACGGAACGGAGGTGGACTCCTTCCGCCCGTCCGCGTATTCGGCCTCCGCCGTGATCCGGCACGGCCCCTCGCCGAGTGCGTCGAAATGCGGCTCCATGCGGAAAACGACGACGGCGAAGCCGGGGGCGTCCGGCAGCGCTTCGAACGTTTCGAACGCTTCCGTCCTCCCTTTTCCGGCCGTGACGGTCACTTTCTTCGCTCCGTCCGACGGGAAATAGACGCGGACCGTCGCGCGCGGCGAAATCCGGTCGTCGCTTCCGGCTGTGAAGATTCCGATGCCATTGTCCGGAATCCCGAGCTCGAGCCGGGTCGCGTCGCGGTCTTCGCCGCGCAAAACCACGTTGTCGTGCCGGATCGAGAGCTTGCGGGTGATCCGGTAGACGCCGCGCCCGAAGAGCACGACACCGCCCCGCTCCGATGCTCCGGCCGCGGCAATGGCGCGTTCGATCGCGTCGGAGTCGTCCCTGCCGTCATCGGCGACAGCGCCGAACTCCTCAACCCGGAACACCTTTTCCGGAAGAGCCCACGGCTTCGCGAGCCCGGCCCGCAGGAAATTCGGATAGAGGATTCCATCCGGCCCCGGCAGCATCAGCGAGCCGGCCGTGTACGGCGCCGCCGGGTCGGCGTCGGCAGCAGCCGGAACCGGTGGCGCAACCTCCTTCAACACGACGTCGTCGATCCAGATCCGGGAAGGCTTGCCCGCAGAGACGCAGAGCCTCACGAACCGCGCGTCGGGCCCGGTGTCGAAGCGCAGCGTCATCGGCAGCCAGAAGCGCCGCTTCTGCTTTCCCGCGCCCCAGAGCCCCTCGGAAGTCGTATTCGTGCCGGGCGGCGAGAGCCGCCGCTGCCCGCCGTCGAAAACCACGGCCGAAAAGGAGAACGACGAGTACTGTTCCGAGAACGAATTCCACGACACCTCATAGCGGGTCGACGGCCTGACCGGAATCGGGGCCGTTTCGACCAGTCCGCGCCCGGAGATCATCATCGAGTTCTCCCCGGTTGCGGCCTGCTCCGTGCTGACAACGAACTCCGGCTTGCCCCGCCAGTTGGAGAGCCCGTTTTCGAACCCATCCTCAAAGATGGCCGTTCCGGCCGTGAGCGTCCCGGCCGCGAACAGGGGCAGGAGCGCTGCTGCAATGCTTTTTCTCATGGTTTCCTTCTCCGTTTTCTTCAGGGGATCAGACTTCCGTCTGCATCGGCAATCGCCTCGACGGCTTTGAACCGCGCCTCCGTCTTGAGTTCGCCGACGCCCATGCCGCGCACGCTGCCGTCGAGCATCGCGCAGTTCGCGCGGGAATTGTGGCGCAGAATCACCTTCTGGTTCGTGGCGGCGATGAAATTCACCTGAATCGTCGGATTCGAAGCGTCCTTGACATGCGCGCTGTCGGCGGCGATGACGGTTTTGCCCGGCTGGCGGACGGGGACATACTCGTCGCCGGTGACGTTCGCAATCCGCCCCCGGGTCACGGCTTTATAAGCGGAATACTCCCCGCTCAGACAGGTGTTCATGCCGTAAATCTGGACCTGCGGGCTGCCTCTCTCCGGCAGGAGCGCCCGGTTGCAGGAGTAGATCTTCAGCAGCTCGAACTTCTGCGCCGCCGTCCCGCTGCGCATGACCGGGTCGATGGACTGGTTCAGATATACCGCGAGGATCGACGCCCATCTGTACCCCGACGGATACCACGGCGTCACCTTGCCCCCGTTGCCGTCATCATAGAAGCCCATCGGCGGAATCAGGAAGTCGTTGCTGTCGTTCGCATAGAGATTCAGATTCATATTGGTCTGCTTCAGGTTGTTGACGCAGCCGACCGCATGCGCCCGCTCCCGTGCCTGATTGAGCGCGGGCAGCAGCATTGCCGCAAGAATCGCGATAATTGCAATTACGACAAGGAGCTCGATCAATGTGAATTTCAACCGTTCCATCTTTAGCTGCCTTTCATTGAAATGATCCGTTCACTCTCCGTAAACCAGGGTTTTATAATCCGGAATCCGGCCGCTCCGCGCGAGCGACTCAGCCACGCCGTATGCGATTTCGACCGGGCCGAACGCATGACAGTCATTCAGTTTCCACGGATGCGCCTTGTACTCCTCCGCCGTGCTGTTTTCCCCGATCGCGAGGCAGCCGACACAGCAGTTGAAGACCGATCCGTCGAACGCGACGCAGCGGCTGAGCGCACGGAGCCCTTTCAGGTAGGAGTCACGGTAATGCGCCTCGTCGAGCCTGCCGTTTTTGATGCCGCGCCCCATCGCGTAGAGGATCAGCCCCGTGCAGGAGCTCTCCGCGTAGCTCGTATGGTCGTCGAGCACCTGATGCCACATGCCGTCCCCGTCCTGCACGGCGAGCGCTCCCTCCATCGCGTCACGATACATCGCCAGCAGTTTCGGAGCGGCGGGATGCTCCGGCGGAAGGTCGTAGCAGAGCTCGGCCAGCGCCAGCACGCCCCAGCCGTGGCCGCGCCCCCAGTGGGCCGGAGTCAGCGCATCCGGTTCCTGCGCATTGAACGCCTGATGGTAGAGCCGGTTCTCCGGGTTGAAAAGAATCTCGTGGTGCCCGGTCATCTGGCGGACCGCCTCCTCGACAAAGTCGGGACGCCCCGCCGCCAGGCCGGTCCAGAGCAGGAACGGGCAGACGCCGAAGACCGTATCGATCCAGATGAACCCGCGCGAATGGTTCCGGCGGTTGCCGGAGGGCATGTCGAAAAGGCCGTTTTTGTCGCGCGACTGCTCGCGGATCAGCTTCTCCGCCTGCCGGACAAGGATATCGCGCGCTTCCGGCAATTCGCCGCGATGGAACAGAAAGGCCGTCGCGTTTCCGCCGCAGCAGTAGACCGTCCTGCCGTAGACGCCGACCGCGTTTTCGACTTTGCCGGTGTAAAACGGGTACAGGACCTGCCTGATCTCCGCCATCAGCTCGGGCGACTTCACGATCTTCGCGAGCCGCGCCATCGCATGCAGCGCCAGCACGCTGCTGTACGATTCCATCGGACACTCCGCACGGTTCCGCTTCCATACCTGCATCGCCACGTCCGCAAAACTCGCTTCGATTCCCATTTTTTTCCTCTTTTTTTAAAAAATTCAGAATAGATGTATTTGAATTTATCTATACTGTATATTATACTATAAATAAAAACCGATGTCAATAGGGCGGCGAAAAAAAACGGCGATTCATTCCGCCGGCAACCAATTACGGGAGAAAACAGATGGCAAACAACGACCTGGTCAATTCACTGATGCGCGGCATGGAGATCGTGAAGCTGGTCAGCCGTTCATCGAACGGAATGCGCCTGAACGAGATCGCCGCGGCCATGGAGCTGAAAACACCGACCGCCTTCAATCTCCTGCGGACGCTTGAAGCAGGGGGCTTTCTCGACAAGCGGGGCAGCATCTATTTCGTCGGGCGCGAGCTTGCGGCGCTGACCCGGAGCTGCGAGGCCGGGATTTTCGGCGCGATTGCCGAGAAAGCGCTCTTTTCGCTCTACCGCAGCTACCCGGACATCATCCTGATTTTCGGTGTGGCGGAGGACGGCGGCGTGGCGCAGACACTGCGCATGAGCTTCGACCGCCCCGGCGTAATCCAGCACCTCGACCACGAGCTCCTTCACCCGTACACCACGGCGGCGGGGCTGGTCGGGCTCGCCTTCGCGAATCCGGCCGGACTCATGCTCCAGGAGGAGCGCCGTCCGTTCGCAGAATTCGGCGCGGAATACTGGAAGAACCGCGAAAACCTCGACGCCTTCCTCGAACAGGTGCGCCGTGACCGCTTCGCCGTTTCACCGTTCGACCGCAGGCACTTCACCCGCCTCAGCGCCGGTGTGTTCGACGCTGCCGGCAAGCTGATTGCGGTCATCGGCAGCAGCGCCCCCGGCGCCCTCCCGGATCCGGAGCTCGAAAAGCTCCGGAATTCGCTGCTCGACGCGGCGGACACCATTTCGAGCCAGTTCAGCCGTCGCTGAGACCGCTTTCCGGCGGGCGGCCGAATAATCCGGCAACTCCTTCTTCCGGAGGCTTGAACGGCGGGAAAGGCGGAGTATATTAAATTAGATAGAGTTTCCTAACTTTTTTTTAAAGAGGTGTTCCATGAAAAAGATGATTCTGCTTGCGGCGGCTTTCCTTGCCGCGGCCAATGCGTTCGCCCTGCGGCCCGGCGATCCGGTAGAGGAGCTGACCGGCGTGAAGTGGGTGCAGGGGCTCCCGCTGGCAATGCTGCCGCCGGCGAAGCCCTCCGCGAGCGACCCGAAATTCAAAGCCGTGGTGTTCCTGCTGACCCGCGCCCGGAATACGGACGACACGCTGACACTGCTGAACTATCTCCGGCGCACCTTCGCGAACGAGGTCCGGCTCGCGGCCGTGACCCCGGACTCCGAAGCGGATGTCAAAGCCCTGCTCGCACGGCGGCCGGACTTCACATTGAGCTTCGGCATCGACACGCAGCGGACGCTGACCCCGAAATACATCGGGAGCAGCCCGCTCCTGCCGCTGGCCTTCATCACGGACAACGACGGTGAAATCATCTGGAGCGGCGAAGTCGCCTATCTCGGCGAAGCCCTGCAGAAATGCCTCGACGGCACGCTCGACCGCAAAGCGCAGCGGAAACTCTCACCGCTCCTCGACGAACTGCCGACCCTGCTGCGCGGCGACAACGAAACCCGGATGCGGCGCACCGTCGATTCGATCTTCAGCATCGAACCGGGCCAGCCCACCGCGCTGCGGATCCGGCTCTTCGTGCTCGAAAGCAACGGCCGCGCCGCCGAAGCGCTGGAACTCGTCCAGTCGCAGATCAAGCTTGCCCCGAAAATCACCCGGCTCTATTTCGAGGCGCTGAATCTCATCGCCCGCAATCCGCAGCTCGCGGCGCAGAACGAAGCGCTCGTGCAGGCGTACATCAAGGCGGTCACGAACGACCCGGATGCGGACAACCAGATGGCATGGATGCTCCTGACCCGCCAGCCCGACGACCCGGAAGCGCTGAAGAGCGCGAAAACACTGACTGCCCGCGCCGCCTCCCTGCTGCAGCGCGACGCACAGGGCGCACTGCGCGGCTCCTGCCTGAACACCCGGGCGCTCCTCGCCTACCGGCTCGGCAAACTCGACGAGGCGGAAAAGCTCCAGGCCGAAGCGGTCAAGGTGTTCCAGGCCGCGGACCTGCCCGGCGCCGTGACCGACGCCCAACAGAAGCTCCGTTACTATCGGACCGTCCTCACCCTCGCCCGCTGAACGCCCTGCTCAGCGGGCAATGACGCTGTAGCAGGCTTCGGCGGCCTGACGGCCGGCGCTGCTGCTGTTGGGGGTGAGCAGGGTTTTCACTTCGAGCATGCCGGATTCGACTTCGGCCCTGCGGCTGCCGCCGGGAAGGATCGCTTCGACGGCGGGAAGCAGCTCTTCGGCGCGGAAACGGTGCTGAAGGAACTCCTGATAGACTTCGCGGTTCGCAATGATGTTGACCATCGTGAAGAACCCGCGGTAAAGCCGGACGACGAGTGCGGCGAGGAGGATCGTGATCCAGTTCAGCTTGTAGCCGACTACGAGCGGAAGCCCCGCGATGGCGGATTCGACCGTGACGGTCCCGCTGGCGGCGAGTCCGGTTCCGGCGCGCTGCTGCCAGTCGCTGGTGTCGCCGCAGCTGATCGCGACCTCCGGCGTCCCCGGGTGCCTGTCGCAATAACGGGCGTATTTCTCGCGGCAGAGGCGGGCGATCTTCTCACGCGGCGCGGCGAGGTGAAACTTCAGGCCGGGGTGCCGCTTCGCGAGCTCCGAAACGGTGTCGAGCATCGGATTGAGCAGGAAGTTGATCTCCATCGTGCGGCTGCCGGGAAGCAGCAGGAACGTCTCAGGGTCGCGGATGATTTCCGGGTTGCGCCGCTCCGCGACGATGTCGACAAGCGGATGCCCGACGAACTCCGTCTCGAGGCGGGTCGGCGCGAACACCTCCGTCTCGAACGGAAAAATCACAAGCATCTTCGTGCAGATCTTCGCCAGCACCGGCAACCGCCACTTGCCCCAGACCCAGAGGTGGGGGCAGACGTACCAGATCACCGGAATCCGGTTCCAGTACATCATAAGCGCGAAGAGCAGATTGAAGCCCGGGTAATCGATCAGGACGACCGCGCCGGGGCGCTCCTTCTTCGCCTGCTTCACGAGGCGGAAAAAAATGCCGATGAAAGTGAAGATATGCTTCAGCACCTCGACGACGCCGACGACGCCGAGCTCGGTCGAGTCGACCCGGATATCGATGCCGGCGGCGATCATATTCGGGCCCCCCATGCCGGAGACCGTGAGTTCGTCGCCGCGCCCGGCCGCGAGTTTACGCATCTCATCCGCGAGCTTCGCACCGTAGACGTCGCCGGAGGCTTCGCCCGACATGATCCAGATCGATCGCTTCACCTTACCCCTGCTTTTCCTGTTTGAATTCATCCACGGCCCGCTGGGCGGCCCCGCGCAGCATGACGGCGTCACGGTCGTCGAGCTCCTCCGGCACGAAAGTGATGTCGCTGACCGGGCAGCCGAAGAGGAACGCGGTCCAGACGCACGCCTGCAGATACTGCCCGCGGCAGTTCAGGTGAATCAGGTCGCGTCCGAGCCTGAGCTCGCCGCTCTCCGGATCCTTCCGGTAGAAACACTGGCCGACCACGTCTCCGGCCTGCGGCGGCAGGTCGGGCCAGCGCAGCGTGTCAGGCAGCGCCGGGTCGTAGTTCGCGAACGGAACCTCCTCCGCGGCGCGCGAGAGCTGCACGGCAAAGCCGGTCGGAATGATCCGCAGATTCAACTCCTTCGCAAGCTGCCGGTAGTTCGCGGTCAGCCGGTCGTACATGCCGGCCTGATCGATGCCCCATTCGCCGCCCGGCATCAGGCGCGGATCGTCGGCGCGGTAGGCCCAGGTCTGCTGGATCACAACTTCAGCACCGGGAGCGTGCTGCCGGACATAGTTGAAGATGTTCGCCGCAAACGGCCGGTAGGACTCCGGCCTCCAGCTCTGGTGGCTCGCCTGCTGGATGGTCACAACGTCCCACCCCTTCGCGAGCAGGTCGCGCAGCTTGATCCTGCCCTGATAGATCCGGCAGATCGGCATCGCCTCCTCCGCCGAAATATAGCTCCAGTGGCGTTCGAGCTCGCAGCCGCCGAAATTCGCGCGGTCGAACACGAGCCGGCATCCCGCCGATTCGACGACCTGTTGGAAATAACGCGCCAGGCTGTCCGTAAAGCTGTTCCCGATGGTCAGAATGCGAAGCGAATCTCTCTTCATCTTCCAGTTTCTCCGATTGAGTGAAACAGTATGCTACTTCAGCCCGAGCACGTCCTGCATGTCGTAGAGGCCCGGCTTCGCTTTCGCGAGGTACTCGACCGCCCGCAGCGCGCCTTTCGCAAACGTGTCGCGGCTGGAAGCCTTGTGCGTGAGCTCAACACGCTCGCCGTTGATCGCGAAGATCACGGAGTGGTCGCCGACCACGTCGCCACCGCGCAGGGAGTGCATGCCGATCTCATGCTTCGTACGCGCTCCGACAAGTCCTTCGCGACCATGGCGGACATCCTTGTCATAATCCCAGTCCCACGCCTCGCAGACGACTTCGGCGAGCCGCACCGCGGTTCCGCTCGGAGCATCCTTTTTCTGGTTGTGGTGCATCTCGGTGATCTCGACGTCGTAATCCGGGCCGAGGATCGCCGCAGCCTCTTTCACAAGCTTGAAGAGCAGATTCACGCCGACGCTCATGTTGTAGGCGGAGACGATCCGGGCGCCGTTATCCGCGAGCTTCGCGAGCTCGGCCTTTTCCTCAGGCTTCAGGGCGGTGGTCCCGATCACGACGGCACACCCTTTCGCGACCGCGGCGCGCGTGGTTTCGATCACGCCCGCCGTGGCGAAATTGATGACTGCCTCAGCGCCCTCGAGCGCTTTGCCGAGGTCCGCGGTGATGGCGACATTCGCATCGCCGCAGCCGGCAAGCTGCCCTGCGTCCTGCCCGATGAACGGGGACTCGGCATATTCGGTGGCTCCGGAGAGGACGAGGTTTTCGCTCTCCATGATGTTCGCGACCAGCCTGCGGCCCATGCGGCCCGCGGCTCCGATGACGACGGTTTTGATCATGATACGGTCTCTTTCGATGAAATTGTCAATTACAGTCCGGGAACCTGCCGCTGCTCGTTCTTCGGGACCCAGAAAAGCGACTCCGGCATTCCGACCGGGAAAATTCTCACATTGCGGTAACGGCCCGATTGAGCCACGAGGCTGTAGGGCGCGAAAAGGAAAGTGTACGGCTGCTCCTCGTGCAGGATCCCGCAGAACCGGTGCGCGAGTTCGATCCGTTTCTTCATATCGAACGTCTTGCGCAGCTCTTCGATGATACGGTCCGCCTCGGCGTTCCGGAAGCCGATGTGGTTGCTGCTGCCGCGTATCTCCGCCTGGCTCGAGTGCCAGACCTGATACGGGTCGGGGTCGAGCGGGCTCGTCCAGGCGAGGCAGCACGCCTCGAACGTCTGCTCCTCGATCCGCTGCACATAGACCGACCATTCGACATTCTGGATCTTCATGTCGACGCCGGCCGCAGCGAGGGTCTCCTTGATCATCGGCATCATCCGCTGCTGCGTGGGGCTGGTCGCGGCCTGGAGCATGGTGAATGTGAATTTCATCCCGTCCTTTTCGAGAATGCCGTCATCGTCTTCATCCCTCCAGCCGGCTTCGGCGAGCAGCTTCTTCGCCGCCGCCGGGTCGTACGGCCACGGCTTGATCGCCGGATCGGTGTAGCTGCCGGTCGGCGAAAACGGCCCGGTCACGGTTTCGGCCAGGCCGAAGTAGATGTCCCTGCGGATTTTCTCGCGGTCGATGAGCATCGTGAGCGCGCGCCGGACCCTTGCGTCGGCGAACAGCGGATTGCGCAGGTTCCAGCCGATGTAGGAGTAGGAGAGCGCAAGATACTTGTAGCGTTTCAGCGTTCCGTCCCTGAACGCTTTTTCCTCCGTCCTCTGGATCCACTGGTCCGGCGTCAGGCCGAGCCGGTCGAGGTCGCCCGAGAGCAGCGCCTGAAAACGGGTGTTCGGGTGCTTGATGATCTCATAGACGAGGTATTCAAGCGCCGGCGCGGCCCCGTACCGGTTTCCGAAATAGCGCGGGTTGCGGCGGAAAATCACGCGGCGGTCCTTGTCCCACCGGACGAACATATACGGGCCGCAGCCGACGATCATGCGGTTGCGGATATGGTCGTCGTTGAACCTCTTCCCGTCGAACGGCCCATCGTACGCCCAGTAGAGATGGCGCGGCATCGGCGAAAGCCCGAGCGTGACCATGAGCGAACCGTAGTAGGGCCTGCTCCAGCGCACTTCGAACTCGTAGTCGTTGATGATCCTGACCTCTTTGAGATCCTCGAGATAACCGCGCATCGGTTCGCAGTTCACATCCGGATTTTTAACCACATCGACGTAGAATTTGAAATCCGCCGCGGTCACTTCGACATCGCTGTGCTTCCGGCCGGTCACAGGGTCCGTGAAATCGTGCCAGTAGATCCCTTTGCGGAGCTTGATCCGGTAGACGAGGTGGTCGTCGGAGACGGTCCATGATTCGGCCATCAGCGGCTGGAACTCCTCCGGCTTCTCATAGTTCCGCTCGGCCAGCGTGGAGTTGCAGAGTGAATTGAATTCCGCCGCGGTCGCATCGTTGTTGACCAGATAATTCATGTTCGCGGTATCAGCCGCGGTCGCCTGGATCAGCCGCCCGCCGGCTTCGGCTTTCGGATCGAAAAAGGCGGAATTCGCAATCGGCTCCTCCGCCGGGGCGGCAACAGCCGCCGGGGATGCCGCCGACGGGACGGGCAGCGCGATTTTGCCGGGCAGCGTTTCGAGTTTCTCGAGGATGCGCATGTTGCTCTCGCGGACCCGGTCGACCGCCGTCACGAGCATGTAGCCGAAAAACGCGATCACCAGCACGAGAACGGTCAGGATGAATTTCAGATATCCCTGGTTGTTCATGCCACGCTCCTCTCCGGTTTACCGCTGGCTGATCCGGTAGGTCATCACCGCGCCCGCGATCTGGAATATGATGTTCGGCAGCCACAGCAGATACTGCGGATACAGTTTCGGGAACGACGACAGCGACTCGCAGAGAATGATCGACAGGAAAAACACCCCCGCGAGGATCACGCTGAGGAACAGCCCGACCGAAGTTTCGCGGCGGCTGGTCCGGATCGCAAGCGGCAGCCCGAGCAGCAGGAACGCGATCGGGGAAAGCGCGAACGCGATGCGCTGATTCAGTTCGACTTCGAGCTCCGTCGTATCCTGATTCAGCTCCTTGGTCAGGCGGATCCGCCCCATGAGATCGGTCAGCTTCATATATTTCGGCCGGATGCTGACCCGCATCTCATTCGCCTCTTTTCCGTAGTTGAAACCGAACGAAAGCTCTTCGGAGAACAGCCGCTGCGGCCCGTCGGAGCCGAACTCGCCGCTCTCCCCGGCCGCATTCTTGTTGATCAGCAGACAGTCGAACAGCTGGACGGTCAGGACCTGCTTCTCTTTATCCACCAGAAGCTTGCCGCGGGCGGCGGAAATATCCTGCGCCACGCTTTTCCTGTCGTCGGTCAGCGTGTAAATCTGGACGCCCTTCAGGCCGTTGTCGCCCTCCTTGTCGTCGATGTAGATGATCGTGTTTTCGAGCGGAATCTGCTTGCCCGGCTCGAAGAGCGCGAGCGGCTGGTCGATCGCGGCCGTTTTCATGAGGTCGCGCGACTTGCCGAGGAACGGGGGGCCGACCTCGACCTGCAGATAGAGGCAGAGCAGCGTCAGGAGAAACGTGATAATGAGAATCGGCGAGACGATCTGCAAAATCGAGATGCCGCAGGCGCGCATCGCCGTGATCTCCGAATCCGCCGACATCCGCCCGAAGACCAGCATCACCGCGACCATGACCGCCCACGGCACCGTGAAAGTCAGCACGATCGGCAAGATGTAGCCGGTGAATTCGAGAAAGGTCCAGAAGGAAATTCCCTGCGAGACGAGGTCGAACACCTTGATCAGGTTCGCCCCGGTCATCCCGAAAGTCAGGACGGCGATCGCCATTCCGAAGGCGAGCAGGAATCCGCGGGTCACATACCAGTTTAAAATTTTCATGAAGCGTCGCAGTTCAATGTTGTAACGATGAATCAATTCCGGAACATATGTAACAAGATACATGCGAAACCCGGTTTTGGCAAATCGGATTGTTTCGAATTCCTGAAAATCAGCCTTGAATATTCGGGAAAACAGGCGTATTGTATCTTATATGGTATGAGCTTTTTTTCCTGTAATCACGTCAAGGAGTTGGATGTTATGAAAAAGACCGGTAGCCGGATTCTGCTGGCGGTATTGCTGATTCTGGTCGCAGCGGGGTGCTTCTATCTCATGAATTACCTGTTTGACCATACGGAAATTGTCCCCGAGTTGTTCACCGGCGGCGCGAAGGACCAGGTGCTCGGCAAAGTAACGCCGGGCTCCGAGCAGACGCTCGCCGCGCAGGAACGCGCTTTCGGGCGGATCGCGATGTGCATTTTCACCGCAATCGTGCTGCTTCAGCTGACTTCATTCATCATCGCCGCTCTGGTGGTGCACGGCGTCCGGCGCGGGACGGAAGCGATCAAGATCCGCCTCAAGGAGCTTGAAAATGCGGACATCTTCTTCGACGTCCCGCTCTACATCGGCCTCTTCGGCACGGTCTCCGGGTTCCTGCTGATGGTATTCTCCACGCACAGCAGCCTTGTGATTGCGTACTCCTCGACGCTGATCGGCATCATCCTGAGTCTGATTCTGCGGCTTGCGCTGCTCTATCCGCTGCGCAAGAAACTGCTGTGCAGCGGAGGCGACGAGAAGTGAACCGTTCGATCTTAATCGTAATGTGCGACTTTCTGGTGTCCGCGATGCTCGCGATGCTCGCCGGGATGTCGTCACAGGGACAGCCCGGCACGATGGGCAGGGGAGCGGCGATTCTTGACCGCGGCTCCACCGCCCTGATCCTCGACGAGCTGCGCCGCCGTGGCGCGGAACTCGAAGCGGCGCGCGAGCAGCTGCGGGAAGCGCAGGCCCGCGAAGGCTTTTCGAAGGAACGCGAAGCGCAGCTCAGGGCGCTCGCGGAACAGCTTGCGGAGACGCTGACCCGTTCGGAGCTGCTCGAACGCAAACTCGAGCTCCATCCGGAGAACGCGGGCGCGCTGACTCCGGAGCAGCTCCAGAAAACGCTCGAGGAGGAGATCCGCAAGCGGACGCTCGCCGGCGTGCAGCGGAAAGAGGCGGAAGCTGAACTTGCCCGGATGCGCAACAGCCTGCAATCGGTTTCCGGCAACCTCGCCGTCCTCAACACAAATTTCGCCGTCAGCCAGCAGCAGCTCGCCGACGTGCGGATGGCGCTGCAGGAGCGGGAGACCCGGCTCGAAAAAACCGGCGGCGAACTCATGAAGACCCGGGAAGAGCTCGCCGCCCGGCAGAATGAGCTCTCGAATGTCCGCACGACACTCGACGCGGAGCTGGCGAAACTCGCGGCAACCCGCAAGGAAGCGCAGACGCTGGAGAGCAGCCTCTCATTCGCCAAGGGCCAGCTCAGCGCCGCGGAGCGCGACCTCGCACAGGTGCGCGGCCAGGCCGAGCGGAACCGGAAGCTCGCGGAGCAGCGTGAAACCGAAATGCGCGAGGCGCAGCGCCAGCTTGCCGACGCGAAGAATATGCTGAAAAACGCCGTGACCGAACTCTCCCGCACCAAAGCGGCGCTGAATCAGAGCAAAGACGAAATCACCCGTGCCGCCGAAGCCAGGGCTCAGGCGGAGCGCAACCTCGCGGAGAAGCAGGGACAGGCCGATACCGCCCAGGCGAAGCTCGAAGCCGCGCAGCGCGAGCTGCAGGCCGCCGAGGAGAAGCTGCGCAGCGACGTGCTCGAGCGCTACGACGCGGCCGTTGTGCGGCTCACGCTTGCGCTGAACGAAAAACGGCTGCTGCTGGACCAGAAAGGCGGCGGTGTATACTTCCTGCCGCTGGTCCAGATCGCCGGCAAGACGGTCATGCCGGGCTTCCACAGGCAGTTATTCGGGGATGAGCTGTACGCGCTGAATTTCGACCGGATCAACCGGCTCGAATACCGGATCAACGTATCGACGGCGCCGCAGGACCAGGCGGGAACCCCGCTGCGCGGGCCGCTGCTGCTTCTGCCCGGCGAACCGCGGATCGCGGCGATCGAATTCTCAGTCCGCGGCCGCGAACCGCTCGCCGCACTGACGATCGATGCCCTGAAGCAGCGCGGACTCGAGGATCTGTTCCTCTTCAAGGCCGGATCGTTCGGCAAGGAATCCGCCTCGCTGAACGGCCGCTGTTCGCTCGATCTCGGCTCCGGCGGTCCGCAGCTCTACATCCGCAACACGGGGCGCGGCCCCGCCGGCGAGCTGAAGGCGGAGCCGGGGGATTTCATCATCACGAAGCAGGGCGATTTCGTCGGCATCGTGACCGGAATTGAAAATTTCGACATGGGCCGCAGACAGGAGGCGAAATGCTTCGTGTTCCCGGCGGATTTCAAATGGGACGGCGCAAAGGCGATCCGGCTGGACAAAGCGCCGGATGCGGAGTATTTTGAGGATTTCTCGAAAGGCGTACGCGAAACCCGCGCCGGATACGACAAATAGCCGTGAAGGGCGGTAAGCAGAGACGTGAACGAGGATGAGGAACATCCGTCCCCGGAGTGGGACGACGATCAGAAGACCCTGATCTACGGCATGGCCAGCGAAACAATGCTTTCGCCGGAAGAGCTGCGCCGTGCCCTGGGGATCCCGACCGGCGACCGGATTCAGGACTACGACGGGCTGTCGGCCATCGGCATCGGTGGCGTCGGCGCGGTGTTTTCCGCCCACGAACCGGGGCTGAACCGCGAAGTCGCGCTTAAAATCCTGCGTCCCCAGTACCGCAACAAAGCCGAACGCATCGAGTGGTTCATCCGCGAAGCACGCGCGACGGCGCAGATCGACCACCCGAATATCCCGCCGGTCCACCGCCTCGGCGTCTTCGACGACGTGGGCGTCTACTTCACGATGAAGCGCGTCGAGGGCGAGACGCTGCGGGTGATCCTCCGCAAACTCAACGAGGACAAAGAGGGGTATCGCCGCACCTACACACTGCACCGCCTCCTCGAAATCTTCATCGGCGCATGCAACGGCGTCGCGTTCGCGCACAGCCACGGGATTCTGCACTGCGACCTCAAGCCCGGCAACCTGATGGTCGGAGACTACGGCGAGGTACTGGTCATGGACTGGGGCATGGCACGCTACCGGGCCGACCTCGACCAGGCGGGCTCCGGGAGCAAGATGGAGCTCGATCTCGAATGCGAGCTCGACAGCGAGCCCACCGATCCGCCGAGCGACAGCAAGGTCGTGCTCGGCGGCACCCCCGCTTTCATGCCGCCGGAACAGCTCACGGGGGAAGTGACCGAGCCGGCCGAAGCGGCGGATGTCTACGGCCTCGGTGCGATCCTCTACACCATGCTGACCTGGAAGACGGCTCCGTTCGACGCGACGCTGCCGTCGGAGGAGGTCATGCGCCGCGCCGTGGCGGGCCGCATCGTGCCGCCGCGCAAGGCGGCGCCGCGGGCGGCGGCGGTCCCGCTCGAGCTTGAGGCGATCTGCATGAAGGCGATGGCCCGCGACCACCGCAAACGGTACGCAAAGGTCTCCGACCTGCTGCACGACATCCGCAATTACCTCGACGGCTATCCGGTCGGCGTCTACTCGCCGACGCCGCTTTACCGGCTGACCAAGCTGATCCGCCGCCACCCGCTGATCCCCTCGACGCTGATGGCGGCGCTGCTGACGTGGGTCGGCTACTTCGGCTTCACGCATTTTTCGAACCTCTCTCAGAGCAGTTCCCTTATCAACCTCGCGGAGTACAATTACACCCAGGCGAAAAATTACAATGCGCTGGCGCTGCGTACCTTCAACCTGCTGCGGGAGCGTTCCGAAGCCGCGCGCAGCAACGGCCGGGAGCGGGAGCTGGAAAACGAACTGTTCCGGCTCATCTCAGAGCAGGAGAACGGCTACAACTCCGCATTGGAATTCGTCAGCCGCGCGACGGAATACGGATTGCGCGAATCGGCGGTGAACCGCATGTGCCGGGACATTTTCAAGTCGAGCCTCGCGTTTTACCTGCGGGTCGAGAATTACGACGCGATGCAGAGCTTCCTGCGCCAGGCGCGGGCGAGATGGCGGGGAATCTTCGAGCGTGCGGTCAGCCAGGATGCGGAACTCTCCGCGCTCGTAAATAAAATCGACAACCGGATCGGGACGCTGGAGGTCAAAGGCGAGCCGCATCCGGGCCGCCGGATGACGATCCGGGACTCCGCCGGCAAGATCATCTGGTTCGGTTCGGCAGCGGCCGGGGACAGTGCCGGGCCGCCCGCGGCAAACCTGCCGATCGCAGAGAAGCTCCATTCGTTCGAATTGTCGGCAGGAAACTATCTGCTCGATATTTCGCTGCCCTCCGGAGTCGAAGTGACGGCTCCAGTCACGGTTCCGGTGGCGGGCAAAGCTTCAGTTGAGCTTACGATGCCCGACACTTTTCCGCCGGATGTCCGTTATATTTCCGGCGGGGAATTTTTCCACGGCAGCAGCACCGGACGGTTCGGAGTCGGCAAAAGCCCGCTGCCGTCATTTATGATCGGGGCAAACGAAGTCACGTTCGCCGAATACCTCAAGTTCTGGAACGAGCTGAAAACGGCGAATGAAAAACGCCGGTGTCTCGGATGGTATCCGTTCGACCCGAATTCAGAGGAGCGCCGCCCGATCTGGAACGAAAAGGGCGAACTCGCGCCGCCGTTCACGCCGGACCTGCCCGTCGTCGGAATTTCGGGCGATGCGGCGGAAGCGTATTGTGCATGGCTCGGTAAGAAGCTCGGGTTGGTCTGCCGGCTGCCGACGCGGCTGGAATGGGAAAAGGCGGCGCGCGGCGTCGACGGCCGGACCTATGTCTGGGGCAACACCTACGAGCCCGGCCGGGCGCTGCTGCGCGACAATCCGCGGCGGAAAAATTATCCGGCGGGAGCGCCTCCGGGGCAGTTCCCGGCCGACGTGTCGGTCTACGGCGTGTTTGACCTAACCGGCAATGTGCGGGAATTCATCCGCTCCCCTGACGAAAGCGGGCGGCTGTATATGGTGATCGGCGGCTCCTACGCGACCGACGCGGAGCAGGCGAACAACGCAAATGTGTATTATGTCAACGGCAGCGCCGGGGATCTCGGATTCCGCTATGTGCTGGAAGTTCCGGCGCTCCCGCCGCAAGCCGCGGAGAACTCAAAGGCTCCGGGCGCGAAGTAACGGTTTTTCATGGGGTTATTGTGATTGATTTCAAAGATGTGACAAAGACCTATGCGGGCGAAGTGATTCTGGACTCCGCCACGTTCCGGGTCAATACCGGCGACCGGGTCGGCGTGGTCGGCCCGAACGGGGCCGGAAAGAGTACGATTTTCAGCATCATCACCGGCGATGTCGCGCCGGAACGCGGTTCGGTCAGCATTCCGAAGGATATGCGGCTCGGCATCCTGAAGCAGCACCTGCCCGACGGCGAGGCCGCGCGCCCGCTGCTCGAATTCACGGCGGATGCGATTCCGGAGCTGCGCGATATGCAAAAGGAGCTTCACCGCCTCGAGGACCTGCTCCACAAGGGGACGGACGACGACGACGAGCTCCAGAAGCTGCTCAGCCGCCACGGCCATCTGCAGTCGACGATCGAACATCTCGGCGCATACCGGCTCAACGTCGAGGCGGAGCAGGCGCTCAGCAACCTCGGATTCGCCGAAGAGAAGTTCTCGCAGCCGCTCTCATCATTTTCCGGCGGCTGGCGGATGCGCGCGGCGCTTGCGCGCGTGTTGATTTCACAGCCGGACATCCTGCTGCTCGACGAGCCTTCGAACTACCTCGACATTCCGGCGGTGGAGTGGCTCTGCAAGTTCCTGAAGTCGTTCCCGGGAACGCTGCTGCTGATCTCGCACGACCGTTTCCTGCTGCGCAAGCTTACGAATCTTACGCTCGAAGTGAATGCGGGGCAGGTCACGCGCTATCCCGGCGATTACGACTACTACCGGCGCGAACGCGAAGAGCGCCGCCGGAACCTCGAAGCGGCCAAACGCAACTCCGACCGCAAAAAAGAGCACCTCGAGCGCGTGATCGACCGCTTCCGGGCCAAAAGCTCGAAAGCCGCACAGGCGAAGAGTTGGCAGAAGGCGTTGGACAAGATGGAGGATATCGATCTGCCGGACGACCTGAGCTATCACGGCGCGATCCGCTTTCCCGCCCCGCCGCCGGGCGGAACCGAGGCGGCCCGCATCGAGGACCTGTCGTTCGGCTACACGCCGGAGCGGCTGATCCTGAAAGACGTGAATCTGTCGATCGATGCGGGCGACAAGCTCGCGTTCATCGGCTACAACGGCATGGGCAAGACCACGCTGCTGAAGCTGCTGGTCGGCATGCTGAAGCCGGTTTCGGGCCGGATCGTGCTCGGGCACCACTCCGTCATCGGCTACCAGGCGCAGGAGTTCGCCGACCTGCTGGTGCCGGACCAGAGCGTCTACGACGTGGTGCGCGGCAACCTCCCGGCGGGGGCACCGGCTTCGGGGCTCATGAACGTCCTCGGCTCGTTCGGTTTTTCGGGCGATGCGGCCTCGAAACAGTGCAAGGTGCTCTCCGGCGGGGAGAAGATCCGACTGCTTTTCGCGCGGATCTTCGTGAATCCCCCGAATTTCCTCGTGCTGGACGAACCGACCACCCACCTCGATATCGCGGCACGCGAGCTGCTGCAGGAGGCGCTGAAGAGTTACCCCGGCACGGTCTGCGTAGTCAGCCACGACATCGAGTTCGTGCGGAACGTCGCGACCGGAATTATCGCGATGGAGCCGCCGGGAATCCGGAAATACTTCGGCAACTACGACTACTACCTCGAAAAATCGGCCGAACTGCGCGCCTCGGGCGTCACGGCGGTGCCGGAGCAGGAAGCGATGACCGGCTCCCCGGACCTTGCCCGCAACCGCCGCAGGGCCAGGGCGCAGGCGCGCAACGCGATCGCCGCGAAGAAGAAGGAGGCGGAGCAGAAGGTGTCGGCACTGGAGAAAAAACTCGAGGATCTCGAGAAGCGCCAGGCGGAACTGCTCGAAGAGCTCTCCACGGATGGCAAGGTCGACTTCGCGACGGTCAACAGGGAACTGTCGCATGTCCAGAAATCGATGGAGGCAACTATGGCGGACTGGGAGAAGGCCGCTTCGGAGCTCGAAGAGATCCGGCAGGAAAACGAACGGATCCACCAGGAACTGAACTGAAGCAGCGCCGTTCTCCGCCGCAGGGACGGAAACGCCCGGCCTGATGAGAGCATCAGGCCGGGCGCAATTTTATGTGCCTTTGCGGCTTTCCGTTTCGAAGAACGGTCTATGCCAGCTGCGCAAAACTCTTCCGCCCCTCCTCAAAGAGGGAGAAGCGCTCCGCCGTCGTCACGGCCTGGTCAAATCCGCCGAGCTGCATTTGCCCATACCCGAGGTCGAACGCCGCCGCGGTGCCGCCCTGCCACGCATCAAGTGCCGCGGCATCCGCGACCGGCGGCAACTCAAACGACACATCGAGGGAGTAGGCGGTGCCGCCCCCCTTCTTCGCCGCGGTCGATTCGATTGCGACAAAACAGTGCTGCAGAGCCTCCAGCTCCAACGCGGCGATCGAACCGCCGCCGGATTTGACCGACACGGACTTGAGCTTCTTCAATTTTCCGCTGCCGTCGTCCGCAAACAGCGTGAGCTTCACCGCATCCGTCGCGCCGGAGAGCGCAAAGGAGTATAAACCCGACCGGGCAACGGTGAGCGCGCGATAATCGGCCGCGTCGCCGTAACCGACCCAGTCATTCGAAATCAGACGCCGGCTCGTCCCGTCCAGCTCTTCGCGGTAAGCGCCGCCGAGCGAAGCCGGGTCATCATCGCTGTTATTGCCGCGCGTGAAGAAAACACTCGAGCTGTTCAGCTTCACGCTGTAATCCGCGCTGCCCCCCTTTTTCGCGGAGGAGGACTGTACGGAGAGATAATACGTCCCCGCATCCAGCAGACACCCTGCGATGCCCGCCGGGACCCCGGCTTTCACCGACGCTTTTTTGACGGCTTTCAGCTTTCCGTTCGGCTGAAGCGCCCAGACCGTCATCTTAACCGCATCCGTCGACGCGATATCGAACGTGTATTTCCCCGCGTGGCTGAACGTGACCGCCCGGTAGTCGAATTCGTCGCCGTAGCCGACCCATTCATCCGCGATCAGAGTCACGGGGGAGGCATCTACCGTGATCCTGTGCCCGTCCTTCAACTGCGTGATGGAATCGTCGCTGTTGTCGCCGCGTGTAAAGAACACACTCGAATTGCCCAGCTTCACGCTGTAATCCGCACTGCCGCCCTTCTTCGCGGAGGAGGATTGCACGGAGAGATAATACGTCCCCGCCTCCATCAGGCATCCCGCGATGCCCGCCGGGACCCCGGCTTTCACCGACGCTTTTTTGACGGCTTTCAGCTTTCCGTTCGGCTGAAGCGCCCAGACCGTCATCTTAACCGCATCCGTCGACGCGATATCGAACGTGTATTTCCCCGCGTGGCTGAACGTGACCGCCCGGTAGTCGAATTCGTCGCCGTAGCCGACCCATTCATCCGCGATCAGAGTCACGGGGGAGGCATCTACCGTGATCCTGTGCCCGTCCTTCAACTGCGTGATGGAATCGTCGCTGTTGTCGGCGCGGTAGAACACCGTGCCGGACAGTTCGACGGAGAGATCCCCGGCGGCCCCTTTCGCCCCCGCGACCTGAATCCGGTATGCCCCGTCGAGCAGCAGCGGTTTCCGGAAATTCAATACGCCGTTCTTCACGGCGGCGCTCCCCGCCGCCTTGCCGTTCACAAGGTTCACGATGGAGATTTTGCCGCTGAAGCCGCTGAAATCCCCGCCGAGCCGGTACAATCCCGGCTTCAGATTGAGGTCGCCGAGAACGACACTCTGCGTGCCGTTCACCGTTCCGGGAAGGAGCTCGAAGTAAACGCCGATGTCCTTCTCCTCCAACCTGAAACTGCGGCTTTCGCTCCAGACGTAATTTCCGGCGGCGTCATATGCCTTGACCTGATAGGTATAAGTGCCGGGCTGCTGGTTCCGGAACACGATGGAGCTGCCGTTCTTCACCTCATACTCTTTGCCGTCCAGCTTCACGACATATCCGGCGACGGCGACGTTGTCCGTGGCGGGCCTCCAGTGGATCGTGAAATCGCGGCCGCTGACGTCGGCTTTCGGATCCGAGGAGAACTCCGGCACCTGCGTGTCGGAGACTGTGAAGCTCTGCTTTTCCGCCCAATCGCTGCGATTGCCCTCCGCATCGTATGCCAGAACAGTGCAATGGTAGGTCCCGGGATCAAGTGAAAGCGTATATGACGTCTCTTTCACAGTATACTCTTTCTCCCCGATCTTCAGGATATAGCCCTCCACACCGACGTTATCGGCGGCGGGCGACCAGCTGACCGTGACCGTTCCGCCCCTGACGGAAACGGATGGCCTGCCGCTCAACTGCGGCGGCTCGGAGTCCCCGACGGTGAACGGCTTCTCCCGCGTCCAGTTGGAGAGGCGGCCGTCCTGGTCGACCGCCTGAACCGAACAGGTATAGTCGCCGTCTTCAAGCGTCAGCACATAATGCCGGTTGGCGGTGAAATAACTCGCTCTGCCGACCTGCACATTGTATCCGTAGACAGTGCCGGCCCCGGTCGGCGGCGACCAGCGGACCGTGACGATGTTGTCCTGAATCGATACTTCCGGCGTTCCATTCATAACCAATGTGGAGTCGCCAGGCTCCGGCTCAGGGGTCGGCCCCGGACCGGGTTCGGGGTCCGGGTCGGGAATAACGCCGCCGCTCTTTGCGACGGTGAGCCCGAGGCCGTTTTTATCCGCCGTCACCAGATATTTCCAGCCGCCGCTCTCGAAGGCTTCGCCGATTTCCGCCTTGCGGTTCCCGAAACCTCCCTTGACGGTGATGGACGGCAGCTCCAGATCCGGCGCGCCGATCAGCGTATAAGAGCCCTCCCCGGCCCCGGTCACATCGATTTCGATGGTTTTAAAGCCGCCGCTGACTTTACCGGCGGAGATAAATGTATGGCCTGCCCCGGTCTTGTTCAAAGAGAAAAACAGATCGGCCTTTTCATGAGACTCGATGTCGCCATACAAACTTGCATTGCCGGCCAGTGTGATCGAACCGCCGAGAAATTTAATTCCTCCCACAACAAGAGAATCCTCCCCCAATGCGATTTTGTTGTCTTCGCCATAGGACGAGATCGCGTACCGGCCTTCAGCCGCAGCCAGCAGAGCCTGCCGGTTACCGGAAAAATTCTGAAGCTTTGACGCGAGATCCTCTCCGCCTGCCCAATAACCGGAAAATAATATTCCGGTCACCGTGACATTCAACTCCGAAAAAGCATGGATCGCATATGAGTCATGCCGGCCGTTCGCAATGACGGTCCCGCCGAAGGTTCCGCTGACATCGGTTCCTTTGGCCCCGTATGCGACTCCTTTATCGGCCATGGCGGCCGCGCTCAGGAATCCGGAAAAATCGCCCATATTAAGAGCGAAACCGGAGAAGATGCCATAGGCGACGCAATCTTTCGCGTTTTCGCCTCCGGCATAGATCTCCATCCTGGCATCCATTGCAGCGATATCGACCATATAACCGTAAATTCCGGCGGCGGAAATCGTATCGCCCGCAGCTGCCGCACCGGCCCGGCTCTCGGTGCGAATTGACCAGGAGCCTCCGATACTGCCGGTCACCATCAGGCTCCCACCAGTCCGGAGCCCTGCGCTGACGGCCGATATGGAATCCCTGCCTGCGGCGCCGAGGACGTTTCTCACCGTATGGGTTCCCACAAAGTTCCCTTTGACGGTAAGAGAGCCCCCCGCCTGCAAGACGGCACATTCCGCTTGCCGCAGAGCGGAGAATGAGGACTGGTCGCTTGTGATTTCCGTCACGCCGCCGAAATCCCCGCTGACGGTCAGTTCCTCATCCGCCGAGATCGCGTAAAAATAGTTCCCCGGCCCGGTTTTGCACGTCGCGGTGATATGAATGCCCTGTGAACCGGAGGCGGCTCCGGTGAAATCGACCGTCAGGTTCTTTCCGAGGATCCCCGCCGCAGTGATGCAGTTTGAAACCGTGCTGGAGAGCGTCACCTGCTTTCCGGCGAAGTTGACAATTCCATCGTAATGCGGCCCGTACTCCTCGCTGGTCCAGTATGCGTCGCCGCCGAACAGGATCGCCGCGTTGCGGACCGAATCGCACGAAAGCGTCCCGCCCTCGAGCGTGACCGTCAGCCCGGAGGCATTCAGCTGCAGCGCCGCCGGATAGCCCGCACTGATGCTGCCTGACGCCCTGACCAGAACATCCTCCGCCGTCTCGACGGTCGCGGTGTATGCCTTGTCGATCACCAGGCCGGACGCCGGAACCTTGCCGCCCCCCTCCAGGCTCAGCACGGTGATGGACTGGAGCACCCGCTGCTCACCGGAATAGTAGTAGGAACCGCCCCACGTCATGCGCTGGCCGCTCCGGTAGGTGTCATCAAAAACGATTTCTCGGGTCGCCTTGTTGTAGCCGTACCCGGTCATGGAGTGTCCCTTGATGCTGATCAGAACCGGCCGGCCGGCGTCGATCTCCCGCATATAATCTTCGAATGTGAAGCTGCCGCCGTATGTGTCCACCCTGAAAGTGCCGGTTTCCCGGGGATTGAGCGAATAGCCGCACGATTCGATATACAGATTCAGCCCGTAGAGCATGTTGGTGTAGCGCCAGTCGATCGTCCTTGTATAACCGCCCCCCTGAATGGTGACCGTACTGTTGTAGTCGAGAATCCGGCCCAGCGTCATGTAGTGGTAGCTCGTCGACAGATTTTCGTTGCCGCGCCAGTACTGGCTGGTTCCGAGATAATCCGCAAGGCAGTTCCAGACCGAAATATCGATCTGGGAGACGGCCCCGGAGCCGCCGTTCACAAACGAATATTGCAGCTCCTGCTCCGGCGTAGTCTCATCCCACCCGTTCTTCGAATAAAAACGTTCCACATACTCATGGGACGCGATGAAACTGCCGAGGACATTGAATTCATTCATGTTGTAAATATTGCCGTCGCTGCCGCGGGAATTCACGTCGATGCTGCCCTCGATCAGAGCGGAGTAATCCTCGCCGCCATATCCGTACAGGTCATAGTAGCCGAGGATCATACCGAACGCGGTCGGCGTACAACCGTACATATACTCCGCCTCCGGCACCAGATACGGCACCAGAGTGTCGCCGGAAGCCGCATCAGCCGAGGAAACCGGCGGAAGATTTCCGGAATCGGCGGAAAATGAAAAGAGGGGTTCACCGGAAACCGCCGCCACAGCCGCGCTCCGGACAACGGCTTCCGGCAAAACCGTCCGGGCGGCGGCCCGGGGCTGTACCCCGGCTTGATTAATCGTGCGAATCGCAGTTTGCCGTTCCGGGGAGGCAATCCGCTCCCCCTGCTCCGGTAATTCGAGTTGCCGGGAGTGAAAACCGGAGGCGGCCACATGCAAGGTGTCGCCGCCGGGAAGGAGGCCGGAGACGGTTTCCGCCGCAGAGATGCCGCTCCACCCATTCCGGGAGGAGGTTTCATAGCGGGTCATTGAAGTGTTTTCAGAGGCGGATATATCATCCTCAGCAGCGAAAAGCCCGAACTTCAGCATCGTTTCCCCCTGTACCGTAAATTTTAAACTGCCGGAAAATCGTGTCATGCTTATAATTATACCTCAGAATCTGAAAAATGTGTAGTCGAAACACAAAAAAAGAGGAAATAGTTCCGTACAGTTTCCGCATGCCCCTTTAATCCGCGACATGACAAAAAAGGGAGGTAGGTTTTCTCCTCCGGTACAGCAACAGAGAAAAAGGCGGGAGAATTCTCTCAAACGGCTTCTTTTACCGCATCTCCCCGCTCGTCAGCCGCCCGGCAGCCTCGAAAATCGCGGCGGGCTCCGCCATGCGCCCGACGCCGCCTTCTCCGCAGGCGACGCGCCCGGCCTCGGGGCCGGCGAAATGAATCCCCCGCCCGGTCAGCGCCGCAACGTTCGCCCGGCAGGCAGGATGCATCCACATCTTCGGATTCATGGCGGGGGCCAGCAGCACCGGGCCGTCGAACGTCGCCGCGAATGTGGTCAGGGCGTCATCCGCGATTCCGTTCGCGTACTTCGCGAGGAAGTTCGCCGTGGCGGGAGCCACGACAAAAAGAGCCGCCTCATCGGCCAGCGCAACATGTTCGGGGCGCCAGTCCGGAACCTCCCAGAGTGAGGTAACCACCGGACGCTGCGAAAGCGTGCGAAACGTCAGCGGCCCGACGAACCGGGTTGCGTTTTCGGTCATCAGCACCTGCACTTCACAGCCGTTCCGCCGGAACATGCTGCACAGCTCCGCGGCTTTGTAGGCCGCGATTCCGCCGGTCACGCCGAGAGCGATCAGTTTCGGATTACGCATCGAACAGGCCCTCCGGCAGACAGGCCGTGCGCAGCGCGAAGCTGCGGAAAAGCCCGGTCATTTCAACAGCGGCCTTCTCGAGGTCGCCGTTCACCACCAGATAATCGTAGCTGCGCCAGAACGACAGCTCCCGGCGCGCGTTTTCCAACCGGAGCGCGATCTGCTCCTCGGAATCGGTTGCCCTGCCGCGCAGCCGCCTTTCAAGCGTTTCGACCGACGGAGGGCCGATGAAAACAAAAACCGTGCTCTTTTTCAATTCGGGATCCGCCTCGGCGGCCTTGCGGATCTGCAAAGCTCCCTGCACATCGATGTCGAGAATCACCGAATTGCCCCTGCGGACCCGGTCGAGGACCTCGCTCTTCAGCGTTCCGTAGCGGTTTGCGAAAACATGCGCATGCTCGACGAATTCACCGCGGCCGGCCCGGGCGGCGAACTCCTCGTGCGAGAGGAAGTAGTAATGGACCCCGTGCTGCTCCCCGGTCCGCGGCGGACGGGTCGTGCAGGAGATGGAGAACTGCAACTCCGGCATCGCTTCGCGAACCTTCCCCACCAGCGTCGACTTGCCGACGCCGGACGGTCCGGAAAGCACAATAATCGTTCCAAGGCTGTTCATCGAGAGAGGCCCCCTGTTTCTTTCTGCTCCTTCTTCGCCCCGCCGCACTCCTCTTCCCAGCCGGGAAAGTTCCATTTCTGCGGGAAAGCGCCGCACTGCCGCGGCTTGACCGGGTTGATCCGGCATCCGCACTCTTCGTCCTCCATGAGGAAAATGCAGCTGCCGTCCGGTTTTTCGGTCAGCGTGAGCCCCTGACGGTCCGGCATCAGCGTCGTGAAGCGGTCGAGAAACTCCCCGGCCGGCATCGCGAGGAACGCCGCAATCGCGTCGATTTCAGGATCGGTCACTTTCACACAGCCGGACCAACGGCAGCAGTTCCCGCAGCGGATGCATTCGAATTGCTTCATATTCTGCCGAAAAAAGACGGGACGGAACCCGGCCCGCCACGTCTTTTCCCCGTTGAAAACTCTGTACAGGACCCCGATTACCACGTAAAATCATCAAAAATCAAGTCGTCGCCCTTCAGGTCGTAGAAGAAGATCCCGGTGACGAAGTCGGCGATATCGACCGGATGGATGTAGAGATCCCCGATGATCAGGCCGCCGAGCGAACCGCCGATGGCCCAGTAGTCGCGAATCCCGTTGCGGTAGACCGGGTTGAACGGCTCGGGGAACCCGGTGCGCGTTTCAGTGTATTTGTTCACGAGCGACGTGCTCTCGAGGACGCCGACGCTCTCCTCGCCGACGGAAACGAGCTCCCAGTACCAGCCGTCTTCGGTGCCGAACCCGTACTGGCGGTTGTATGCCTTGAACATCTTCCAGCACATGCCGACGCGGGCGCCGCCCCAGATCGCGGAAGTCGCCTGGAGCCTCGCCTCAAGCACCGGACCGAAGCCGATATTCAGCGTAAAGGTGTCGAGCGCGTCCATCACGAGGTTCGCCGGATAGAGCACGATTTTTTCAAGAACGCGGTTCGTATCCGCCTTGGCGGCTCCGCCGGCGAAAAGGACACCGACAACGCCGACGACCATCAGAAATTTTTTCATCTCATATACTCCTGAAAAGGTTGAATAACCACTCGGAAACCGTTACTTCATCAACTCCGGGAAACGCGGGCCGCTTTGCTTTTTAGGCACCGAAATCGGCGGCGGCTCCGGGGTCGGCGCGGGGCCGACCGCAGCACCCGGCGTTCCGGGCAGCGGCTCTTCGATGATCTCGAAGTCGCCGGTCATCTCCGCCTTCTTCAGGTCGAGCCCCTCCACCGTGAGCCGGGTGACCCGCTTCTGCTCGATCAGGATCTCCGCCAGCGTGGTCTGCAGCTTCTTCAGCTGCCCGGCCATGCCGATGATGTTTTCATCGAGCTCACGGCGCCCCTGCTCGAACTTCGCGAGAAAGCGCGACAGCTGCACCAGCACGAGAATCACAATCAGCCAGGTCAGGCCGGCGACAATACCGAGGATAAGCGTCCCGAGGTCCATTGATAATCCGTCTCCGCAATGTAATGAAATAAGCCTTACTTTACTGTAGTGATAATATATTGCAAAACTTCCCGCTGTCAATCCTCGGGAGGCAAATTTCTCAAACATTCCTCGATTTTCAGCCCGGTATCGGGAAAGCGGGCGTCCGGAATCAGCTCCGAAAGCGGTTCGAGCACAAAACGCCGCTTCTGCGCCCGCGGATGCGGCAGCGTGAGCTCCGGCGTATCGCGGACCTCGTCCCCGAAGAGGATCAGATCGAGGTCGAGCGTCCGCGACTCGCGGCTCGAATGGTCCGCGGGGCGGCCCGCCTCGCGTTCGATCCTCCGGCAGAGATGCAGGAGCCCGGGCGCGTCGCCCTCCCACTCTCCGATCAGCGCCGCGTCGGAAAATTCCGGGGTCCCCGGCACGCAGTCGACCGCCGCGCTCCGGAAAATCCGGCTCATCCGGAGCTTTCCGCACCCGGCTTCCGCCAGCTTCTGCACCGCCGTGCGGAAAATTTCCCCGGAATTCCCGAGGTTGCCTCCGAGCATTATCGCAAATTTTGTGGATTTTAACATTTTGCCGGTAGCCTTTTCCCGATATCGCATTTATATTTATAATCGCATGGAAATTGGTTTTTGCAAAGAGATTTTATGACAAACAGGCCGAAAATTTATTTTCTGGGCTCCGGCGTCATCGCATTTCCGGTACTGAAAGCGATTGCAGCCGCGAAGGAGATCGAGCTCATCGGGGTCGGTACGCAGCTCGACCGCCCCGCCGGGCGCAGCCGCAAGCCGACTCCGACTCCGGTCGGAGCCGCGGCGATCGAGATCGGCATCGAGCCGGAACGCATCGCGTCGGTCAACGCGCCGGAATTCCTCGAAAGCCTGAGGCGCAGGCAGCCGGACATCGTCCTTGTGGTGTCGTTCGGCCAGATCCTGCGCGCGGAACTGCTTGCTCTGCCCTCGATAGGGTGCGTCAACATCCATGCGTCGCTGCTGCCGCGCTACCGCGGGGCCTCCCCGATCACGCAGTGCATCCTGAACCGGGATTCGGAGACGGGCGTCTGCTTCATGGCGATGGAGCGCGGCCTCGACACCGGCGCGGTCTATCAGGAGATCACCGTTCCGCTCGATCACAGCGAGTACGCAAGCGAACTCGAGTTCAAGCTCGGCAGCATCGCCGCGGAGGCGACGCCGGGAATTCTCTGCAGCATCTGCAGCGGCGACCTCCCGCCGGTCCCGCAGGACGCCGTCAGGGCCACGGTATGCACGAAGATCAGAAAGTCGGACGGGCTGATCCGCTGGACCGGGTTCTGCCAGGAGATCGAAGCGATGGTGCGCGCCTTCTGTCCGTGGCCCGGCGCGTTCACCGCGGTCCGCACCTCGAAGGGCGAGGAGATCGTGACACTGCTGCGCGTCGCGCTGCGCCGCGACCTGTCGGGGCGCCCCGGCGAGGTGCTGCAGGCTGACAAATACGGCCTCGTCGTCGCCTGCGGGCGCGGCGCAATTGAAATTTTCGAGCTCGCGCCTCCGGGCAGGCGCAGCATGTCCGCGACCGCCTACCTGAACGGGCTGCGCGGCGATATCCCCGAATTCCTGCCGCAGTAGGATGCTGCGGATGAAGAAACAATTTATATGATGGAAAACAAACATGGAAAAAAACGGCAAGCAGATGGTCCTGAACTGCGAGAAGCTGGAACGTCGTTTCGCGATGCTGAACGACGGCCGTCTCGAAGAATATCAGATCGAACGTGACGACTCCGGCCCGAAGGTCGGAAACATCTATCTCGGCAGAATCATCAACCTCGAACCCTCCCTCCAGGCCGCATTCATCGACATCGGCGCGGAGAAGAATGCGTTCCTCCACTACCACGAAATGCTCCCCGGAGGCGACGACCTGCTCGAAAAGCGGATCAACGAGGAAGAGGCTGAAGAAGAGGCCGCGAAGGGCGCCAGGACAGACGCCCCCATCGCGGCCAGGCGCAAGAAACGCCAGGAGGGCAAGCCCGGAAGCAAGGCATTGTCCGAGGCGCTGCGGCGCAAAAAGAAACTGACCGTCGCGGATATCCCGGAATTCTTCAAACCCGGCATGGAGCTGCTCGTACAGGTGGTGAAGTCCCCGATCGGCACAAAGGGCGCGCGGGTCACGACGAACATGTCGATTCCGGGCCGCTACCTCGTGCTGATGCCGTACAGCGAGCATATCGGGCTCTCAACCCGCATCGAAGGCGGGCAGGAGCGCGACCGGCTGCGGAAGATCCTCGCGTCGCTCGAACTGCCGGAAGGCATGGGCCTCATCTGCCGCACGGTGGGCGAAGGGAGAAAGGCGGCCTTCTTCAAGCGCGACCTTGAGCTGCTGCTTGATTACTGGCACAAGATCGAGCAGGCGATGGAGACCAGAAAAGCGCCGGTCGAGGTATTCGCCGAACCGAACCTCGTCGAACGCACGATCCGCGACTTCATGACCGAGGAGATCGGCGGAATCATCGTCGACGACAAGGCCGCCTGCAAACAGATCACCGACACCCTGAAGCGGATCGGCGGCGCCAAGATGGCCGAAAAGGTCACGCTCTACAATTCCCCGAAACCGGTCTTCGACCAGTACAGGGTCAACGACCAGCTGCGCGAGGTCTACCAGCGCGAGGTCCGGCTGCCGGGCGGCGGCTATATCTGCATCGATGAAACCGAGGCGCTGATTGCGATCGACGTAAACTCCGGCCGCGGCCGCAAAGGCACCGACCAGCCTGAATTCATCCTGAAAACCAACCTCGAAGCCGCCGCGGAGATCGCGCGCCAGCTGCGGCTGCGCAACATCGGCGGCCTTGTCGTGCTCGACTTCATCGACATGAAGGGCGCAAAGGACCGCGACGAGGTGATGCGCACGATGAAGAAGCTCGTCAAGGATGACCGTGCCAAAACCAAGGTTCTGCCGATTTCGAAGCTCGGCCTGATGGAGATGACCCGGCAGCGCGAGCACGAGAGCATCCTCGACCAGGTCTACAACCCGTGTCCGTACTGTTCCGGAACCGGCCGGGTCAAATCGCCGATCACGATGAGCGTCGAAATCCAGCGCCGGCTGAATTCGATCCTGCGTGAAAGACGTTACAAGGATGTCCCGGTGCGGGTCATCATGCATCCCGACATCCTCGCGCGGCTGCGCAACGAAGACGCGAAGCTGCTGACCGATATCGAAGAGAAGTACAACCACGACCTGAGCTTCCGCGCCGACCCGATGCTCCATTATGAGGAGTTCCGGTTGGTCGACCCCGACACCGGGGCGGAGCTCCGGTAGAACGAGGCGCGGATGGAAGAGGAACGGCCGAAACTTCTGATCGTCGATGACGAGCACAACACCCGCGAGGCGATGGCGCGCTATCTCGGCCGCCGTTTCCGGGTCACGACCGCCGCGGACGGCGGCGATGCGCTCGAAGAGCTTGCGAAGGAGAAGTTCGACCTTGTCCTGACCGACCTCCGGATGCCGAAGCATGACGGCATGGAGGTGCTCGAGGCCGCACTCGCGCAGCCGGAGCCGCCCTCCTGTGTGCTTCTGACCGCTTACGGGTCGATCGAAGATGCGGTTTCCGCCGTCAAGCAGGGGGCGTTCGACTTCGTGACGAAGCCGGTCAAGCTCGACAAGCTTGAAGAGGTCGTCCGGGCCGCGCTTGAAGAGCGCCGGAAACGGGCCGAAGAGACGGCTTCCGCAGAAATCATTGAAGAGCCGGAGCCGCTTACGCACGCGCTTGCGCTCTCGAATCTGCGGCGGCCGGCGAAGCTTGCCCCCGATTTTGTACTGCCCGATCCCTCCGACGAATGCAGCCCGATGGCGCAGGTCATGCGCCTTGTGAACACGGTCGCCCCGACCCGTTCGACCGTACTGCTCACGGGGGAGAGCGGCACCGGCAAGGAAGTCATCGCGCGGCTGCTGCATGAACGCAGCGGGCGGCGCGGCGAATTTGTGGCGGTGCATTGCGCCGCGCTGACTTCGACGCTGCTGGAAAGCGAACTTTTCGGCTACGAAAAAGGGGCGTTCACCGGAGCGCAGGAGCGTCACATCGGCCGGTTCGAAGCGGCGAACGGCGGAACTGTTTTCCTCGATGAAATCGGCGAAGTCGATGCCGCCACGCAGGTCAAGCTGCTCCGTGTGCTTGAAAACCGTTCTTTCGAACGGGTCGGCGGAACCGAGACCATCAAGGTCGACGTCCGGCTGATTTCGGCGACGAACCGCGACCTGCGGCAGATGGTGACGGAAAACAAATTCCGCGAAGACCTCTTCTACCGCCTCAGCGTCGTGAACATCACGCTGCCGCCGCTGCGGGACCGGCGTGCGGAGATTCCGCAGCTGGTCGCGCGGTTCGCCGCGGAATTCGCGCGCGAAAACAACCGGCCGGTGACAGGTATTTCGCCGGAGGCGCTGCGCGCGCTGCTCGATTATCCGTGGCCGGGGAACATCCGCGAACTCAGGAACTGCATCGAATACATGGTCGTGCTGTCGCAGGGGCCGCTGCTGGAGGTCAGGGACCTGCCGGAGAGCGTGCGCGAACCCGGAAAGGCGGAAGAACTGCTGCCGCGCAGGCCGGAAGAGACGCCGCCCGCCGAAAAACCGCTGAAGCTCGAAGAGAACGAGCGGATTCTGATCGAAGAGGCGCTGCGCAAATGCAACGGCAACCGGACCGCGGCGGCCAGGCTGCTCGGCATCAGCCGCCGGACGCTGCATCGCAAGCTCGCGAAATAATGCATTGAACTTTATCCGGACGGACGCTTGAAATTTCCCGGTGCCGGAGTTAAATTAATGCAATTATGTTCGAAACCCAACCGATTGGAGTCAAAAATGTCCGGGCACAGTAAATGGGCAAACATCAAGCACAAAAAGGAAGCCGCCGATAAGGTCAAGGGCAAGGCTTTCTCCCGTATCGCCAAAGAGATCATGGTCGCCGCGAAAATGGGCGGCTCCGACCCCGATGCGAATCCGCGGCTGCGTTCCGCGCTGGTCGCCGCGAAAGCGGTCAATATGCCGAATGCGAACATCGAACGCGCGATCAAGAAGGGCGCGGGCGAGCTCGGCGATGTCATTTACGAAGAGATCGTCTATGAAGGCTATGCGGCCGGCGGCGTCGCCGTCATCGTCGAATGCCTGACCGACAACCGGAACCGTTCGATCAGCGATGTCCGCATGGTCTTTGACCGCAACGGCGGCAACATGGCCGGTTCCGGCGCGGTGGCGCGCATGTTCAAGCGCCAGGCGCACTTCGTGATCACCGGCGAGTGGGCCGACGAGGACAAGCTTATGGAGCTGGTCCTCGATGCGGGCGCGAATGACCTGTCGGTCGAAGACGGCGTCGCGGAAATCTGGGCCGATCCGGAAAACTTCGAAGCGCTGGTCAAGCTTTTCGAAGAGAAGAGCATCCCGACCGACGAGGCCGCGGTGATCCGCAAGCCGGAGATGGTGACCGAACTCAACGATGTCTCCACCGCGCGCCAGGTAATGCGCCTCGTGGAGCGCATGGAAGAGCTCGACGACGTCCAGGAAGTGACCGCGAACTATGAGATCGCCGACGAGATCGCCGAGCAGCTCGAGGAAGAGTAAGAGCTTATCCCTGACCTGATGCCGCACCGGAATGTCAGTCGCGAAGCCTGATAAAATCGGTGATGCTGGAGGTATCGGCGATTTTAACGGGCAAACGAATGGCGTTTCGCCGCAAATCAGGACGGTTCGGCTTATTCAGGGATAAGCTCCAAGGCAGCGTCAGACTGTCAGAGGGGTGACTCCGGGCTCAGGGCCGCAGGGGTCACTCCTTTTTCACACGGAGGAGAAAGTATGCGGGTAATTCCGGAAATCGCGTATCTGCCCGAAGCCGGGGAGCGTGGAGTCGGCAACCTTTATTTGCCGGACCGTGAACCGTCGGATGCGCCGGTCGCACTGACGATTCACGGCGGCGGTTGGAACGCGCTGGACAAATCGAGCTTTGCGGGCGTCGCGGAATTTCTCTGCAAGCTGGGGTTTGCCGTATTCAACATCAACTACCGGTTGCTCAACGCCGGGCCGTGGCCGCTCTGCGGCGACGATTGCCTGAAAGCGGCGGATTTCCTGCTGAACGGGACAGCTCCGGAGCTTGCCGGCTTCAACTGCGGCCGCATCCTGGTCGCCGGGGCATCGGCAGGAGGACACCTTGCGCTGATGACCGGGCTGCGCCTGCCGCCGGAGCAGGTCCGCGGTATCATCTCGCTCTCCGGCGTGGATGATCTTACGCTCTATCCGGAGTCCGATGCGCACCGGAGGTTCTTTTTCGGCGGGGAACCCGATACGGGGATGATCGCGGCGGCGAATCCCGTTTCGCTGATCCGGAAAAACCAGCCGCCGGTGCTATGCACGCACACCGTGTTCGACACGGTCGTTTCCTGCGAGGCGGCCGAACGCTTCGTCGCGAAGTGCCGGGAGGCGGGGGCGCGGATCGAATTCTTCCGCTACGACCGCTCCGGCGACGGCCACTGCCTCTGGATCCCGGGGAGCTCGCCGCACAGGCTCCTGCCGGAGCTCGAACATGCGGTTTCGGAATTCATCTCCGCATACGGAATCGGGAGAAAGACGGAATGATCATTCTCGGCATAGACCCGGCGATCCGCACAACGGGATACGGTGTGATCCGCACGGAGTCCGTCTCCCGCTTCGAAATTCTCGACTGCGGCATCATCGCGAACTCCGCGCGGCTGCCGCACACGGAATGCCTGCGCCGCCTCGCCGGGGGAATCCGCGAACTGATCGGCGCATTCACGCCCGATTATGCGTCGGTTGAAGATCCGTTCGTCGGGAAAAACGCTTCGACAGCGATCATCCTCGGAATGGCGCGCGGCGCGATCCTGACGGCGCTGGCGGAGGCGGCCGTCCCCGTGCACTCCTACTCGCCGAGCTCCGCCAAGCGCGCGGCGTTCGGCAGCGGCAAGGCGACGAAGGAGCAGGTCGCAATGATGGTCTCAGCCGAAACCGGGATCGGGATCGAGCGGATTCCACTCGACTCCACCGACGCGATCGCGTTGGCGATCTGCCACGCCCAGCTGATCCTGCGCCCGGGGCTTGCGGCCAAACTCGGAAAAGCGCTCTGAATGGCGGCCGACTTCCACGCCCACCGCCCCAAATCGGCGGCGAGGACACTGGTTTCCTGCGCGGCGGAAGAGCTTTCGCGTTATCCGCTCACATCGCTCGAACTGCACCCGTGGAAACTGCCGGAGGCCTATGAGCCGCTCACGCCGGAATTCAAAGCCGCCCTTGAGCATGCCGCCGCGCTCGGCGAAATCGGCCTCGACCGGCTGCGCGGGCCGTCGCCTGCGGTACAGCAGGCGTACCTTGACGAGCTGCTGGCGCTGGCCGGAGCCATGCAGAAGCCGGTCGTGATCCACTGCGTCCGGGCGACGGCGGAGCTGTTGGCGGCGCTGAAGCGCCATCCGCGGCTTTCCGTTCTGCTCCACGGTTTCCGGGGAAAGCCGGAGCAGCTTGAGATGCTGCGCAGGCATGGGCTCTTCGTATCGCTGGGCCCGAAAGCCCTGAATGGGGCACTCCTCGAGCACCTCCGGCTCTCCGGCCTCGACCGGATCGGCTTTGAAACCGACGATGCGCCGGAGCCGGTCGAACAGCTTCTGGAGGAGGCGGCCGGACACATGCACCTGCCGTACCGGAGCCTGGAAGCCCGGACCGACGGGACCTTCGGACAATTCCTCGGGATCTGATCCGGCCCGGACTCAATTGTGATTGAGGAAAACGAGAGCTTCGGCGTCGCCGGAGGCGGCGGCGGCCTCGAGGAGCCGGGCACCTTCCGCCTCATCCTTCTCGACGCCGTTTCCGGTCAGGAGACAGATGCCGAGCTCACGGACAGCGTCGAGCTGGCCGGATGCGGTGGCGGTCTTGAACCAGAAGACGGCGCCCGCCGCATCGGGGTCCATGCCGATTCCCCTGAGGTGGCAACGGCCGAATGCGTACTGCGCGTCGGGATCCCCGGCGCGCGCCGCAATCCCGTAGAGCTCGGCGGCGCGGACCGGATCGGCTTTCATGCCGAGCCCGAGCTCAGCGCAGCGGCCCAGCCGGACAGCCGCCGGCAGATAGCCCGCATCGAACGCCTTGCGGTACAGAGCGAGCGCTTCCGGGAGCGAATGCTCGACCATATCCCCGTTCAGATAGTAGTCGCCGAGCCGGAGCCGGGCGCGGGGATTTCCGGCAGCGGCGGCCTCCTTCACCAACTCAAAGGCGCGCTTCGGGTCGGCCTTGACGCCGAGCCCGTACTCATATGCGGCCGCGAGAGAGACTTTCGCATCATCGCTGCCGAGTTTGACGGCGCGCTCCCAGCATTCCGCCGCCTTCCCCTGGTCGCCGGCTCCGCCGATTGCGTCGCGGTAGCACACGGCGAGCAGCAGCAATGAATCGACGTCATCGGCCTCGGCCCCCTGCCGGAGCAGCCGCCGCGCTTCCACGCCGTTCGCTTCGCGCGCGGCGCGGCCGTCGAGGACCAGCCGCCCGAATTCGCGCGCAGCCGGCAGGTAGCCGGTACGGGCAAGCTCGCGCAGCATGCGGAATGCGGCGGCACGATCCGCCGGAATGCCGGGAAGGATCTCCTTCTCAAGATGTTCGTCCGGAATCCCCGCCGCCAGCAGCAGCGCAAGCCGCAGCTTCGCTTCAGGAAGCTCCTTTTTCGCGGCCCTGTCAAACCAGCCGTAGGCATGAATGAGGCTCGGGCGGTCGACGCCCCACCCTTTTTCATAGCAGACGCCGAGGTTGTACGCGCCGTCGGCGCTCCCCTGTTCCGCCGCCTTGCGGAACCAGTAGACCGCGAGCACGGGGTTGCGCGGACGCGCCTCCGTACCGAAAAAGAATTCCGTGGCAAGCTTCAGCTGGGATTCAACGCCGCCGGCCAGCGCCTCCGACCGCAGCGGATCGGTTCCATCCTCCTCCGCCGCCGGCAGAACCGCAAAGAAAAACAGCGGAACAGACAAAGAGAGCCAGTATGATCGTCTCTTCATCGTTCCGCCGTCCTGCCGGAAGCCCGGCTTACTTGCCGCTGTTCTTCAGCGCTTCGACTTCAGCCTTCAGCGCTTCGAACTTTTTCTGGAGTTTTTCGAAGCGGCTCGGCAGCGTGTGGCGCGCCATGAACTCGCGCTGGGACTCCGCCGGGGTTCCGAGCGCGATCGCGCCGGCCGGCAGGCTCTTCACCACGCCGCTCGTACCCGCGACCTGCACGCCGTCACCGATCGTGATGTGGCCGTTGATACCGGCCTTCGCGCCGAGAACCACGCCGCGGCCAAGCTCGGAGCTGCCCGCAATGCCGCACTGCGCGACGAGGATCGAGCTTTCACCGATCACGACATTGTGCGCAATCATGACCTGGTCGTCAACCTTCACATTGCTCTTGATCCAGGTGCGGCCGAAGCGGGCGCGATCGACCGTCGTATTCGCGCCGAGCTCGACGTCGTCGTCGATCTGGACAATGCCGGTCTGCGGCACTTTCACGAGCCCCTGCGGGCCCGGGACGAAGCCGAAGCCGTCCGCACCGATCACCACGCCGGGGTGCAGGATGCATTTGCGGCCGACCGTGCAGCGGTACATGACCGTCACATTCGGATAGAGGATCGTACCCGCGCCGATCCTGGCGCTGTGGCCGAGGTAGCAGCCCGCGCCGATCACCGCGCCGTCGCCGATTTCCACACCGGCTTCGATGACCGCGTTCGCACCGACGCAGACGCCCTGTCCGAGCTTCACATCGAAAGCCACAACCGCGGAGGGGTGGATGCCCGGCTCGAAAACCGGCGGCTCCTCCGCGAAGATCGCCACGACCTTCGCAAAAGCGTAATCGACGTGCCCGGTCACGATCAGCGTGTATTTATCGTTCGCGGCGGAAGCGAGGTCGGGGCAGACCAGAATTACGCCGGCGCCGGTCGATTCGAGCTGGTGTTCATAGCGCTTGTTGCCGATGAAGGAGAGCTGATCGCCTTTCGCCTCCCTGATCCCGGCAACGCCGTTCACGACCCGGTCGGAATTCCCGACGATCGTTCCCTTGACCATTTCGGCGATTTCGCCGGCTGTGAGCGTAACTTGCTTCATGATGATCTTCCCCTGTTCCTGTCTCTTCCGTATGATTAAAATTTAGGGCTGTGTCCGGGCCGGAGCGGCCTCTTTCTTCTCTTCGGCCACGCTCTTCGAGCGGTTCAGCTCGCGGATCACGGCTTCGGTCAGGTCGCACGACGCCGGAAACCGCAGCACGAGCGGCTGTTCATTCAGGGTCCTGCCGGAGGAGTCGAACACGAAGTTGAACCCTTCGGCCGTCGCGCGGCGGTCGACCTCGCTGCGGATGTCGGCCATGATCTCCTCGCGCTTCTTCTGCTCGATCTCCCGCATGGTTTTCGTGCGTTCCGCGGCGTAGAGCTGGAGCTCCGCCTCCCTGGCGGCCACCTCGCGCGCCTTGATGACGGCTTCCGTGCCGACCTTCGTGCGGTCCGCTTCGACAAGCGCGGGATTCTGCGCATCCGTCCGGAGCTTTTCGGCTTCGCGCCTGAGCTGGATCAGTTGGCTGTTCTGCTTGACGAGATAGTTCCGGTAAACCTCGGCCTGCTGCTTGATCGCATCTTCGGCGATCCTGCTCTTATAGTACTCCCGGAACACCTTTTCAAGATTCACCACCGCAAAGCGCTGCGTCTCGGCCATTGCGGCAAACGAGGCGAAAACAAGGACGGCCAGAAGAAACAGTTTTCCGGAAATGTGCTTCATGGCGCTCAGTTCCCTGAATAATTCGGCGCGTCCTTGACCATCGTCACGTCGTGCGGATGCGCCTCGCGCAGCCCTGCCGCCGTAACCCGGACCATCTTCGCCCTGTGCTGGAATTCGGCGACCGTGCGCGCACCGCAGTACCCGAAGGAGTAGCGCAGCCCGCCGACGAACTGGATGATCACGTTCGCGACCGGGCCGCGGAACGGAACCATGCCCTCGATACCCTGCGGGACGAGCTTCACTTCGTCATCGACGTCGTCCTGCCCGTAGCGCTCGCGGCTGCCCTTGCCGGTCTTCATCGCGGCGAGGCTGCCCATGCCGCGGTAGATCACGTAGCTGCGGCCCTGATGCAGCGTGACTTCGCCGGTGCTCTCGCTCGTTCCGGCGAGCGCGGAGCCCATCATCACGCACGATGCGCCGACCGCGATCGCCTTCGCGACGTCGCCGGACTGCTTGATGCCGCCATCCGCGATAACCGGGATGTCGGACGGAACCGCCTTCGCCACCTCATAGACCGCCGTAACCTGCGGGACTCCGACGCCCGCAACCACGCGGGTCGTGCAGATCGAGCCGGGCCCGATGCCGACCTTGATGCCGTCCGCGCCCGCGTCCGCCAGCGCCTTGCCGGCTTCGGCAGTCGCGATGTTGCCGGCAACGACGTCAACCCGGTCGCCGTAGATCCTCTTGAGCTCCTTCACAGACTCGATCACGCCCTTTGAGTGGCCGTGCGCGGTGTCGAGCACGAGAACGTCGACGCCCGCGTTGACGAGCGCTTCGGCGCGTTCGAAGTCGTAGGGGCCGATCCCGGCGGCGGCGCAGAGCTGGTGGTGCGCGTCGCGGTTGTAATCCGGCTCCTCCTTGGAAATCAGGGTTTTCACGTCGAGGAAGCTGTAGAGCCCGGTGAGCTTGCCGTTCTTATCGACCATCGGCAGCTTGCCGACTTTGTTCTCGAGCATGATCCGGTACGCCTCCTGCATCGAAATGCCGTCCTTCGCGATGACCGGAGTTTTCGTCATCACATCGCGGATTTTAATGCTGTAGTCGGAGAGGAACTTGATGTCGCGGGCCGTGATGATTCCGATGAGCCTGCCGTTCGCATCGACGATCGGGAAACCGGAGAAGGAGTATTTCTTCGCGCGCTTTTCGTTCATCATCTCCTCAATGGTCTGGTCTTCGCGGAAGACGACCGGGGTACGGATGATGCCGTTCAGGTAATATTTCACCTTGCGGACCTCGTCGGCCTGACGCTCGACCGTGAGGTTCTTATGAATCACGCCGATGCCGCCGAGCTGCGCCATCGCGATCGCCATCGCGCTTTCGGTCACCGTGTCCATCGCGGCGCTGACGAACGGGATGTTCAGCTTCACGTTGCGGGAAAAACGGCTGCGGATATCCGCGTCATGCGGAAGAAAGTCGGCGTACTGCGTCACCAGTGAGATGTCGTCGAAGGTCAGCCCCTCGAACTCGAATGCGGCCATGAATCTGTCGATGTAGCGTTCCATTTAAAGCGGTCTCCAATCGGGGATTTGGAAGATTTGATATAATGTTACTGTGTAATATACATCTTTTTCCCTTTCCTTGCAAGGAGTTTTTTCCGTTTTTTTTGACCGATAAGCGGATTATTTTGTTGCGTTTGACACAGAAATGCAGTATATTGTAGAGTATTGATTTGTGTCCGTTACCATGACCTCCCGCCGGTGGAGGCGTTTTTTTTCAAGGAGCCGATGCGTTCGATGAAATTTGAAAGCTTTTACACGGCATCCCTCAGAGAGGGAGTGCATGACGAACCGTACCTCGCCGATTTCCGGGCGACGCGGCTGCCGGATGCGCTCGCGCGCTTTTATCGAATGCGCGGCGTGTGACCGCTTTTCATTTCCGCATCGTTTCCGTTTATTGACCTGCCCGGCTGCGGCAATCTTTTTCGAGAAGGAGCTTCCGACTGATGAACACTGAAAACTTTTACGTCACCACCCCGATCTATTACGTCAACGACAAACCGCATATCGGCCACGCCTATACGACCGTGCTGGCCGATGTGCTCGCGCGCTATCACCGCTCGCTCGGCGACGACACGTTCTTCCTGACCGGCACCGACGAGCACGGACAGAAGGTGGAGAAGGCCGCCGCCGCGCGCCATATGGACCCGAAAGCGCACTGCGACGAAATGGTGCTGCGCTTCCAGTCGCTCTGGACACGGCTCGGAATCACGAACGACCGCTACATCCGCACGACCGACGGGTACCACAAGAAGGTGGTCCGGCAGATTCTGCAGGAGCTCTTCGACCGCGGCGAAATCTACAAAGCCGAGTACACCGGCTGGTACTGCATCGGCGACGAGCGCTTCTTCACGGAGAAGGACCTGGTCGACGGCAAGTGCCCGGAGTGCGGCCGCGAGGTCTCGGCGATCGTCGAGTCGAACTACTTCTTCCGCATGAGCAAATACCGCGAATGGCTGATCGAGTACATCGAAACCCACCCCGATTTCATCCAGCCCGCGTTCCGCGCGAACGAGACGCTCGGATTCCTGCGCAAGGGGCTCGGCGACCTCTGCATCAGCCGCCCGAAATCGCGGCTGTCGTGGGGAATCGAGCTGCCGTTCGACCCGGAATACGTCTGCTACGTCTGGTTCGACGCGCTCATCAATTATATCTCCGGCGTCGGCTATCTGCAGGACGAGGCGATGTTCGAAAAGTGGTGGCCGGCCAGCTATCACCTGATCGGCAAGGACATCCTGACCACCCACAGCGTCTACTGGCCGACCATGCTGAAGGCGATCGGGCTGCCGCTGCCGAAGACGATCTTCGCGCACGGCTGGTGGCTGACCGGGAACACGAAGATGTCGAAGTCGCTCGGCAACGTGATCAACCCGATGGACATGGTCGACCGCTGCGGCGTCGACGCGTTCCGCTATTTCCTGATGGCGGAGATGTCGCCGGGCAATGACGCGAGCTTCACCGAAGAGAGCTTCATCGCACGCTACAACAGCGACCTCGCGAACGACCTCGGCAATCTGCTGAGCCGCGTGCTCAAGATGACGCTGCGCAACGCGGGTGGGACGGTTCCGGCCCCGGGCGCGCCGACCGCCGACGAAGAGGAGCTGAACCGCGAAGTCGCCGCCGCGATCGACACGATGGAGAACAGCCTCGCGGCCCTGAAATTCGACCAGGGGCTCGCGGCCGCCATGAACGCCGTCCGCGCCGGCAACCGGTACATGGAGAAAACCGCGCCGTGGACGCTCGCGAAGAAGGGCGAAACCGAACGGCTGAACACCGTCCTCTACACGGCGGCGGATGCGTTGCGGCAGGTCTCCGTGCTGCTTTATCCGGTCATGCCGGAAAAGATGGCCGAGCTGCGCAAGGCGCTCGGCTACACCGGCGACGAGCTGAACGACGCGAAGATCTCCGACCTCCGCACCCGCCCGGGCAACCTCGCCGGACGCAGGATGCAGGATACCGACGGCCTCTTCCCGCGCATCGAAGTCGAACCGAAAGAGAAGCAGCCGCCGGCCCCGAAGCCGTCCAGGGAGAAGAAATCCGCGCCGGTCAACGTGTTCGAACCGATCGGCATCGAGGATTTCGCGAAGGTGGAGCTCCGTACCGCGAAGATCGTCGAGGCCGAAAGGGTCGCCGGAGCCGACAAGCTGCTGAAGCTCCAGCTCGAAGTCGGCGGCGAGAAGCGCCAGATCGTCTCCGGCATCGCCCAATGGTATGCGCCGGAAACGCTGATCGGCAAGAGCATCGTGATCGTCGCGAACCTGAAGCCCGCCGTCATCCGCGGCGTTGAGTCGAAAGGCATGCTGCTCGCGGCCAAAACCGGCGGCGAACTGAAGCTCGTCACCATCGACGGAGAACTCGCAAGCGGCGCGCAGGTCGGCTGAACCGGCCACTCCCCGCCGCGGTATTCCGCCGCGGCGGGCCGTCGTCCGAATGAGGAGGGAAATATGGAGATCACGTACCGGATTCTGGAGAACATCACGCCGGAAGAGGAGTCCGCCATGGCGGAACTCTACCGCGCGACAGGCTGGATCGGCCCCGAAGACTCCGCCGAATTCATCGCGGCCGGAATGGCGAACTCCGCCGTCGCCGTCGGAGCCTATGCCGACGGCAGGCTCGTCGGCATGGGACGCGCCCTCTCGGACAATGTCTCAGACGCATATATCCAGGATATCGCCGTTTCGCCCGCGTTCCGCAAGCACGGCATCGGCGGCGGCATCGTAAAAGCCATCGTCGCCGAACTCCGCCGCCGCGGCGTCGACTGGATCGCCCTCGTCGGAGAGCCCGGCACCGAACACTTCTACCGGCAGCTCGGCTTCCGGGCCAACCCCTCTTTCACCTTCTGGAAGCTGCCTTGAAAAGGCGAAAAACGCGGGCGGGAAACAGCTCCCGCCCGCGTCACCTCTCCACTCGCCTCAGAGCGGTTCGACGGAGAAGTTGCGGATTTCGAACGTGCGGTCCGGCTGCTGCCAGGCGAAGCAGGTGACCGAGAGCCCGCTGCAATCTTTCGGAACGTAGAGCGGCAGATCGAACCTCTTCCAGGCGCCGTCCAGCTGCGTGGGTGGCAGGAGGTCGAGGCGCTTCAGGTTCTTGCCGCCGGTCAGAACCTGGAGCCGGGCATCGCCGCGCGCTTCGAACCGGATCCGGTATGCAGCGCCGGGAACCACACCGAATCCGCCGGTGCTGACTCCCGCACAAAGCGGGGAGCTGCCGATTTTCACGGAGGGGATGCCGCCTTCGCTGCGGAACTCCAGTTCGTAATCCCGGTTCCACCCCTTGTTCTTCAATTGCCGCTGGGTCACAAGCGGCCCCGGCGGAAGCTCCGGCGTGAGGTTGCCGTAGCGGCACGGATCCTTCACGCCGCCGATGCCGGAGCCCCATTCGATCCACGATGCGCGCCCTTTGCCGTCGTTATTGTTCACAAGCAGGGAAAAGCGCACACGCGGCTGCTGTTCGAAGCTGAACGGGTAGAGCTCCGACGCATCGACCGCGATGCGGTAGACGGTCCTGCCGTCCTTCCGCTCGATCCGGCAGCGGCCGTTCCGGACGCGGTCGCCGGCGGGGGTGTAACGCGCCGGCAGGTCGCCGGCCAGGTTCGGCGCATAGACCTTCCACAGAACCGGCTTGCCGTCTCCGCCGAGCGCAGCGGCGAATTCGATGCGGTCGACGTCGAAGCCCTCGCCTTTCGTGTCGAGTGCAAATTGCAGGCTGTCGAACTCCCACACCCTCATATCGTCCGCCTTCATGACGTGCACAGGGTCGTCGACCTCGACAAGCAGTTCGAGCCCGGCGGGCGTGAACCCGGCCGCAAACCGTCCCTCGGTTTTCCCCGGAGCGAGGGCAGGATCGTTCACGACGCGTTCCGTGACCGGCTGCCATGTGAGTTTCTGCGGCGAAACGGTGTTCATGCCCGCGTCGAAGAGCGTTCCGCGCCGGTAGGCGCCGTTCCGTTCATTTCGCAAGGTGAGCTTCGCATTCTGGGCGTACAGCACTTCACCGCTGTCGCGCCATGCCGCAACGGCCGACGGATCGGGGTTGCGGACGAAATAGTAGACCTCGGGTTCAAGCATGAACGGGGCCCTGCGGTCAAGCTCCGCCCCCTCCGCCGTCAGGATCCGGGAACCCGGACCGACGGCTTTGCCGAGCTCCGGCGCGGCGGGCGCGGCCTTATCCGCCGTGTTCCAGACCATCAGCACCGGGCCGGAACCGCTCTCGAGCATCAGCGCCCGCTGCGTGTTGCCGTTGAAGAAATATCCTTTCCCGACGTTCAGCTTCCCCTTGACCTGCGCGGTAAAAACCTGCCACGCCAGCGCCGGATAGCGCGGCTGAATGTACGGAACCTGCCGGAAGAGCCCGGAGACGTGCGTATCATGCGAACGGTTTTCACGGTGGTACGGGAGTGTTTCCTTTTCAGTCCGGTAGAGGTTCAGGATGCAGAAGAAATCAACCTCGGTCACTCCGGCGCGGATCTGGTTCAGGAAGTCGAGCACCATATTGCGGGCAAGCAGTTGCTCACTCGGATAATCCTGCACATACGGCTTCAGCAGCATCGCGTGCCACTCGGAGCTGACCACGGGCTTCGGTTCGAGCCCGTACTTCCTCTCGAGCTCATGGAACGGTTCCGGGCGGACCCAGCTGCCGTGCAGCGGCAGCACATCGTAGTATTTGCCGCCGCCGAGCTTCAGGAACTCGTCATAGAACGGCAGATAACGCATGCCGATGCCGCCAAGCCAGACCGTCGCGTCCGGTTTTTCGGATTTGACCGTCTCATATCCGGCCTTCAGGAGATCGATGAAGTTCTGCGTCGAATCGACCCAGAAACAGGTGAAGCCGATCAGGTGCGGCTCGTTCCAGAGTTCGTAGCGTTCGATCTTCGGGTAGCGCCGCATGACCTGCCGGAGGAAGCTCCGCCAGTCGTCGAGGTTCTTCGGAGCCACGGCGGCGTATTCCGGAACAAAGATATTGATCCAGTCCGCCTCGGGGCGCGAACTCGCCCAGCGCGGCGTGCCGTAGATGTTGAATGTGATGCGTTCGTCCGGAAAGCCGTTTTCCCGCGCAAGCCGCAGGAAATCGTCGACGCCGTTCCAGTTGATCTTCCCCTGCTCTTTTTCCATCCGGTCCCAGCGCAGCGCGTGGATGCGGATCGAGTGGAAGCCGATCAACCGGATCAGCGGAATCGCCCTTTTATACATGCTGAAATGCGGCGATGCGCCGAAATGCGGCGAAATATCGGCCGGGTCGGCCGTCTTCGCGGGAGCGACCGCAAATGCGTGCCGCGTCACCGCGAAGTCGCGCTTGCCGACAAATGTGTATTTGCGCCTGTCTACCGGATCCTGCCGCCTGATCCCGACCGGATAGCTCTCGGAGACGGTCTCCCCGTCAACCTTGAACTCCGCTTCGTAGAAGCCGGGACGGGGAGCGTTCCAGCGCCATCCTCCGCGGTTGAAAGCCGAGCCGGTGAGCTCCTGCCGGGCGGCCTCTTTGCCGGCGGAGTCGAAGACCGTGACCGCGACCTGCGCATTTTCCGGCAGCGCCTCCTTCGCCCGGAAGAGGACCGGTTCGCCTGCGACGAACCAGTTCGCATGGTTCGCGCCGCGGATTTCGAGTCCGGCGGCGGAAAACGCCGCCGCCAGCAGACAGCCGAAGAGAGTGATCTTCATCAAACCAGACATGCGACCTCCTCTCCGGCCTTCGCGCTTTCGGAACGCAGCCCGAACACATCGCGGATCGCTTCGAGGCGACCGTAGCCGTACTGCGTGTCGGGTTCAAGGTAGGCCCCTTCGGTCCACTCGTTCCAGCAGGCGATGTGGACGAGTTCGCCGGTGCCTTCGGACTCCAGAAAATCCGCCGTGCGCTTCAGCGCTTTCCGGAACAGCTCCGGCGTGTTGCCGGTGATGACCGGGCCGAACGGGTACTGCCATTTGTCGTACATATCGGACTGGACCGTGCGCGGCGAGCTGTCCCAGCCGGTCGGAACGACCGGGTTGTACGGGACCTCGAGGCCGCGCGTGAAACAGCGCTCCTCTTCGCCGTTGAGCTCGTACCACTCCTCATAGGAGAGAGCGGGAAAGCTCTCGCCCCATTTGCCCCAGCCGTAGTTGCTGCAGCAGTCGAGCCCGACCTCGCGGATCAGCCGGTTCCCGGCTTCAAAATCGCTCCGGGCAAGCTCGGAAGCCATGCCGTCGAGCGTGAGCTTTCCAAGCCCCGCCTTTTCGGCCCGGAACCGGAAGTCGTCGAAGAGCTGCCGGGCCGCCGCCGGGCCGCCGAGCTGTTCGATCAGCGCCTTCGTCCGGAAGAACGAGAAGTAGAGCCCGCCGTTGACGCGCAGGTAATTCGGCTGGTTCAGGTAGTATTTGATGCAGTGGTCCGTGCATTTGCGGAAGGTCCCGGCGTCGACGTCGCCGCTCCAGAGCTTCTCCGCCGGCTTCCAGTAACTGCCAGGATGCGCGTAGATCGGATCGTGATTCGCCCACATCAGCGCGAATTTGAGGTCGCGGCAGTTCGGCGCGCCGAGGAAGCCGTCCCGCAAACACCGCTCGCGATACGAACCGTCGAAGAAGTAATACCAATCGAAGATGAACGCATCGACGCCATGGTCGGCGGCGATTCTGATCTTGACGGACATGTCCTTCGGATCGGCTTCATCGTCACAGCCGAGCAGCGGAACCTTCGGCTGCTCGTGGCCGGGAAAGCGCGGCGTGGCGTGCTGCGCCACGCGCCATTCGGTCCAGTTCCTGCCGTGAATCACTTCGTTGCGCGGATCAACGTGCCAGTTCGGAAAATAATAGGCACAGACGGTGGGTCTCTTTTTCATGGTCATCTCCTGAATCGTTATTAAGAGTATGGAATTATGGGTCATCGATAGCTGATTTCGAAAAACGCGGAGCCTTTTTCCAGCTTCGATGTATCGAGCCGGATTGTGAGCACTCCATTTTCAACTGTCGCCGGAATTTTCTCCGCGCGGGTTCCGTCAAAGTTCAGTGACCAGATCTCCGGAATCCGGCTGCGGCCGTTATCAAACGAAAGCTCGAGTTCACCCGCCTCGATCAGGGCCGGATAATCGCCGGATTCGAAGCAGATCCGCTGTTCGGCCGTATCGAAGACCTGCCCGGTGTTGAATGCGTTCGTCGCGAACGGCAGCAGCAGCCGGTCCGCCTCCTTCAGCGTTTTCACCCCGTCAAGGGCCGCAAAGGCCACGGCGGCCGGAACCGAACAGCGGCTGATGGAGAGCAGCCCGAGCCTGACCGGAACGTTTTTCTTCAGGACTGCGCCTTCGAGCCGCGGCGTCACAACGGTCATCGTCTCATTCCCGGCGTCCAGCGCAAGCTCACCGGTTTCACTCACGAAAAACCGTTTCGCCGGATCGGTCGGATTCCCGGTTCCCAGGATTCCTTTGCTGCGCAGCATCGAGAAGAGAGCGGCATCTTTCCCGCTTCCGGAAGCATCGGCCGCGACATACCACTGCGAAACGTTGAGGTAAGCAAAATCCTCCGGAGCGATCGTCACGGTCGGCCGCCCCCTGCCGGCCGGTTCAAGCGGCCTGATCTCCGGATACAGGACGCCGAGGCGGGTCACGAATGCAAGCTTCGCATAATCATCCCCGACCGCAGAAAGATAGTGTGCGGGAAACAGGTTCGCCGTTTTCATCTCAAGTGCGACCGAATGCGGCGCGGGCTTAACGTCTCCCCGGAGAAAGATCAGAGCGGTCAACGCTTCGTTAACCCGTGAAACCGGGTCATACGCACTGTCAAACCGGAGGAAAGGGTCAAGGTGCAGTTTGACCGTGCTGTCGTGTACGGCAAGAGCATCCCACTCCTGTAACGCCGCATAGCTCGAAAAATAGAGCCCGCGCTCATGCCGGTAGCGGTTCGGGGCCGCATGTGAGTATTCGGTGACGAAAAACGGGCGGTCGAGAAACCGGGCCGCCGCCGCGGAACGCAGGTAGCTTGAATTCAGGGAGCTTTCCTGGTTGACCACGCAATCCGAATCGTGGTTCCCGACGAATGAATTCGGACGAACGCTCTTCGGGATGAGTCCGCGGACCGGCAGTTTGTTCGGATGCGCGAAATAAGTATGCTGCGCCACGACCGGCAGCAGTGCACGGGCCGGAAGCTCGAGCGTCCGCATGATCATGTCCCAGTGGTTGACCAACCCCCTGTAGCCGGTCGCCCGGATCGTGTCGTGGAACCAGCAGGTCATTTCGCGCATGGCCGCAATCAGGAAGTCGCCGGTGTCTTGCGTGCGGCGGCCGCCGGAACGCAAATCCGCTTCCGTGATCTCCGGAACCGTGTCGAAAGTGACAGGAACGCCCCACGCCTCCGAGAGCGCCGCGTCGGTTCCGTACTTCTCTTTCAGGGCGCGGCGAAACGGCTCCGTCAGGAACGCGAGGCCGGAAGCGAAGCGCAGATCCTGCTCATTAATGAAGTTCACCAGCACAATCGCAGGCTCATCGCAATAGGCGGTTCCGGTATACGGGTTGACCCGCTTCATGATATACTCCGTGAAGAGCTTCCAGTGATTGCGGTAAGCGGGATCGTGGAAAAGGTGCGCCTTGAAACCATTCTCATGTGAAGGAGAGCCGGCGCGGGTGATCATCGCGCGGCCCGCAAGATCGAACGTCACGTAAATGCCGCGCTTCCGGAAAGCCGCGATAAAGTAGTCGAACCGGTCGAGATTTCCCTTGTCCAGCACGGCTTCGAGCTCCTCCACGGTCTGAGGGATCGTCACATCCTTCTCCGTGTTCTTCCGGTACTTCGTCAATATCTCCCAGCCGGCGAGGAACTTTTCCGGCAGGTGGATGCGCACGAGGTTGTAGCCGCGGCGTTCAACGGCGTCGGCGAACCGGTCCATCGTCGCCCTGTCCCACTCATGATAGCGTGGGCGCCACATATCGCTGATGAGCCAGTTGAAGCCGAAGAAGCGGACCGGTGCTTCCGGCCGTTTTTCGAACACGGGCTTTCCATCCTCCCGAACAACGAGACGTCCGAATTTTCCGGCGGGGAGATGGCGCTCGACGAGGCTTGAAAAGTCCAGCGCCGTTCCCGGTTTCACCTCTAGAAAGCGATCCGGATTGACCGGACGGAATGTTTCCCCGGCGGCAGGCCTGAAAAGCCGCGCAAGGGTGGGGTCGCCCGAAATTGCAGGAACCCTGCCGCAGACGAACCGCCATCCGGCGGAACCGGAATACACCTTCACCGCGATCAGGTTTTTCCCCTTCCGGACCGGTGCGTTGAAGACGTGGTCCTCCGGAATGAATCTCTTCGAGAGATTGCCGTAGTCGAGTGTGCCGTATACCCGGCTGCCGTTGATAAAACATTCGAAATACCAGTCGGCCGCCATGCCGAGCGTCATCGTCCCGTCGGCGGGGGCTTCGAACTCCTGGAAAAAGATGGCGCACGCCTTCTCCCGGGGTCCCCCCTCCGCCTCCGCGATGTCGAATGAACCGCCTTTCAAATCCGTCGGAACGGTTCCCTCGGGAATCCGGTTGACCGGCAGTTTTCCGTCCGTATCGGCAATACGCCGCCAGCGTTCCGACAGGAGGCTCGCATAGTTCCGGTCCAGCCGCTCGATCGTGACCGGGCCAAGATGGAAAGTCTCCCCCTCCGGGTAGAGCCCG
>JABLYX010000088.1 GCA_018265615.1 Lentisphaeria bacterium | reverse complement strand
AACCCGATGCTGCGCTGCCCCGCCGCGGAGGGCGTCGGCTACTACAACAAGACCGACGGCGACAACGGCCGCAAGCGCGGCACGATCGTCTACAACCGCTTCCTCGCGCGGCGGAAGCCCGGAACCATCCGCGAAGCGTCGGCCAAGATCATGTTCATGGACGGCTTCACCCCGACCAACGGGCTGATCCAGCCCCCCGGCTGCGCGGGCGACGACAACGGCTACTACACCGACATCCTGAAGTACATGAACCGCGAAGCGCACGGCAAGGCCTGCAACGTCCTCTTCGGGGACGGCCACGGCAGCCGGATGCAGCCGGCGGAATTCAACACGAAGGAACAGCTCAAAAGCCTCACGCTGATCGGGAACCCGTGGGAATACGGGCGCTGACCGCAAACCTCAACCGAATGAAAGAAGAGACAAGATGACCGCCAGACTCCTCCCCCTCCTCCTCGGAGCCGCCCTCGCCTTCGCCGCCGGGGCCGCCGAGATCCGCCTCACCGCCGACCCGGCCCGGCCGGCCGGGAGCATCAACCGCAAGCTCGCCGGAGTGTCGCAGGGCGGAAACGCCGGCAGCTTCTTCAAGGAGCCGGTGCTCGCGGGGCTGAACGGGTTCCCGCTCACTTTCGTCCGTATCGAAATGATCACCGCGAGCCGTCCGCACGCGCTGTACGACGCCGCGGCCGGACGGTTCGACTGGACGAAGCTCGACGCCGAAATCGAGGCGGTGCAGAGGGCCGGCGGGGAAGTCATCATCAACTTCTTCGGCACGCCGCGGCATCTGGCCTCCGATCCGGGAACGAAAATCCCGGCCTTCACCCCGCCGGGGGATTTCCGGGCCTACGCCGACTTCTGCGCGGAGATCGTCCGCCACGTGAACATCGAAAAAAAGTACGCCGTGAAATACTGGGAGTTCTGGAACGAGCCGTCCGGCAACCACTTCTGGACCGATTGGAACAGGGGGAGCGACCGTTTCTTCGAGCTTTACGCCCTCGTCGCCAAAGCCGTGAAAAAGGCCGACCCGTCCGCGCTCGTCGGCGGCTTCGGCGACAACGTCCAATACCCGGAACACTACAGGCGCTACTTTCGTTCGGTGAAGAAAAACCGCGCCCCGCTCGACTTCCTCACGATCCACTACTACGGCGACTGGGCCGGGAAAAACGCCGTCCCCCTGCCCGGCGACTATGCGGAATTCAGCGACCGGCTGCTCCGCATCTGCCGGAAGGAGCTCGGCAGGGAGCTGCCGCTCTTCTACACCGAATGGAACCTCCCGGCGGAGTCGGTGAACCGTTTCCCGGCGGAACAGGTCGCCGCCTGGGCCGGGGCGGGCCTCGCGCGGATGCAGGAGAACGGCAGGATCGGCGGCGCCGCGTTTTTCCGGATCGAAAACTACCGCGACCCGCACTCGAGCCTGCTCGACCCAGCCGGGAACCCGCGCACCGCGTGGCGCGTGCTCTCCGGCTTCGCGAGCCTGCCGGAGCGCAGGGTCGCCGCCCGTTCGTCGTCGGACGATACGACCGTCATCGCGGCGGGCGACGCGGCGGAGCTCCATTTGCAGGTTTCCCGCTACAATCCGGATGAAAAAGCGGGGAAGGAACCGGCCCGGCTCCTGGTGAAAAACCTCGGCCAGGATACGGAGTATGAAGTTTCCGTGCTGGCGGAAAACGCGGAAAACGCCGCCCGGACCGGAAAGCCCGGACAGCAAACCGCCCTCCGCAGGACGGACGCGGCGGGCAGTCTTGAGATACCGTTCAGCCTCGAACGGTTTGAGGTCGTCCGCCTGACGCTGAAGCGCCGCTGAGCGTCACCGGCCTTTTGCGGGAGCGGGCGCGGGCGGCGGCAGAAGCTGGATCGACCCGGTCAGGCTGTTCGTCACCGTGTTGAATGCGAGCGAGAGTCCCGCCTCGTTGAAGCGGCGCAGGATCGTGAGGTTCACTTCGGTCCGCAGCTGCTCCTCCGTGTCGAAGCTCGTGGTCTTGAGCCACATGATGACGCGGAGATTCAGCGAAGAGGCCGCGAACTCCTCGAAAAAGATCCGCGGACGGTACTGCACCTGATCCTTCCCCTTGAAGTTGTCGGTGACTTCGTGCAGGATCTTCATCGCCTGCTGCATCTGTTCGGAGGTAGTGGAGTAGACGAGCCCGAGCACGAACATATAGCGGATCACGCCGCGGCTGCTGATGTTCTCGACCGCCAGCTCGGCGATGCGGCTGTTCGGGATGCTGAAGATGCTCTCGTTCGCCGTGATCACGCGCGTGCTGCGCATGCCGACCGACTGCACGAGCCCGTTCACGTCCCCGATCTGCACGCGGTCGCCGATCCGGAACGGGCGGTCGAGGATGATGACGAGCGTGCCGAAAAAGTTCGACAGCGTTTCGCGCGAAGCGAACGCCACGGCCAGCCCGGCGACCCCCGCGCCGGCCAGCAGCGTCGTGATGTTCAGCTGGAAGATGCTCTGCCCGATGAAGAGCACCGTCACCACGGCCAGCACGATTTTCAGCAGCTTCCGGGTGATGTCGACCATCAGCGAATCGAGGTTGTTGTCGGGACGCTTCGCGAACGCGCGCATCTTCAGGTCGAGCAGCGTGATGAGCTGGAAGCCCGCCCACGCCGCCAGCAGCGTGAGCCACGTGAAGAAGAGCCGCGCGTCGAGCGGATAGAGCTCCGGCAGCGAATGCAGCACCGGCAGCAGGAAAAGGAAGATGATCCCCGAGACCACCATGAGGATCACCGGCCCTGAGAGCGCGGCGATGAACTGCCAGCGCATCTTGCGCTTTTCGGCGTCGCTGCAGGCGATGAGCCGCCGGAGCCCGAGCGCCAGCCCCGCCCCGATCACGATCGAAACGGCCGAGGCGATCAGGAACGTCAGGAGCGCATCCTTCTCGTGCCCGAACCACGCCCGCGCTTTCGTGAACCTGCGGTGGACGTTCGCGGCGATCTGCTCTTCGTTCAGCACAGGAAGCGCCTCCTGCCCCGAAAGGATGCGGTCGATCCCGGATTCGGGCTCCTTCTCTTTCTCCTTTTCCGCGTCCGCCTTCACAGCGGCGGGCTTCGCCCCCTCCTCCCCCGGAATCGGCAGCAGCCCCTCCGCGGGGGCGAAAAAAGCGGTCAGGCACAGCATCAGGATCAGGACAATACGGTTCATGGCAACTCCTCCATTTCCGTAACGTACCGCCGGAAGCGGATTTTGTCAAGAAAAAACCGCCGCATTCCCAAAGGAATGCGGCGGCGGAGGGGCCGTTCCCCTATCTGAGCGGATGGCCGTAAATCTCGACCTCATCGAAGGAACCGCCCTTTTCCGTCGGAAATTCGAAGCCGATCCGGAGGTATCGCCCGGCGGCGTTTTCCGGCGTCAGGATCAGCTCCTTCTTTTCGTTCCACCGCGGCGCCGTCACGGTTTCGAGCGTCCGGAAGCCCTTCCCGTCGCCGATCGAGAGCGTGATTCCGGACGGCGCGTCCTTCCCGGCGCAGGCCAGCACGACCCTCGTGACCGCGTAATCCCCCTTGAGGTCGAATTCGACCCCGGCCTCCTTCGACAGGAACGCGACGTTCCGGCCGCCGGAGCCGCGCCGGTTCGTGAGCGCATTTCCGCCGCGCCCCGGCTCCGCGCGGGTGCGCGGATCCTTCAGCTTCGACTCATCGGTGGTGTAGCGGTACTCCGCGCCGGTGCGGAGCACGAACTCGCGGAACTGATTGTCCCCGCCCTCGTTGTCCGAGAGCAGCAGTTCGAATTTCGTCAGGTCGAGGTCGAGCGTGACGACCATATTGTTGACCGCGACGCGCCTGCCCTCCTTCCCGTACACGCTCACGAGCGGATACGCGCGGTTCGGCTGAAAGTGCCCGCTCTCCGCCGGAACCGTCACGCTGAACTCATACTCCCGGAGCTCCCCCGGGGCGACTTCGCCGACCTCGTGCGCGGCCGGTTCGACCTTCCAGTCCGCCAGCGCGTTCAGCTTCAGCGTGCCGCCCTTCAGCGTTTCCCGCGACGGATTCGCGATCTGGCTCTTCACGCGGAACGTGTTGCCCGGAATCACCTCGGCGGTGTGGACGTCGTGCTCCGGATGCGCGGAGACGCCCTCGGCATACTGCCCGAGCAGCGGCGCGTGCCTGTCGAAGAGGTAGAGCATCCCGGCCGCCGCGATCTCCGGCATGTTGAAATACCCGGTTCCGTTGCGGACCTCGAACGCGATTTTCTCAAGCTTCGTCGAGTCGGCGGGGGCCCAGAACGCGCTCCTGTAAGCGCGCCCCGCCGGCAGGTCCACCGAGAGTACCCCGGCGGGGACCGGGACGTTCGTCGATCCGGCGATCATGATCCCGACGTTGCCCTGTCTGTCGGCCATCGGGTACTCGACGCGCAGGAGTTCGCTTCTGTCCCCGAAGCGGCTGCCGGGTTCGACCCCCGCCGACCGGAGCTGTCCGGCCAGCCACCCGGCCACGACCTTGTCCGAAACGCTTTCGGGCCGCAGCGCGCCGAGGCGCGTGTTGAACCAGAGCGCCGTGCCTTTGCCGTAATCGTTGCGGACGATCCACGCGCCCTTGAAGTTATTGAAGACGTCCTTTTCATTCACGAGCTTCCCCGTGGTCAGCTCCGCCATGATCTTGCCGTCGGCGCGGATCACGTTGCCGAAGGGGGTGTTGTACCAGAGGTCGTCCGGCGAAACCTCGATGCCGGTGTAGACGCCGCGGTAGTTCACGCCGAGAACCCCGGCGAGCCCCTCCGCGACCTCGTGGTGCTCGTTGTAGTGTCCGGCGCGCATATCCGCGAGGAGAACGCCGCCCTTTTTCACGTAATCCGCGATCCGGCCGCACTCCTTCGCGCTCAGGTGCTCCGCGTCGACCAGCAGCAGCGCCCCGTAGCGCGCCATCGACTCCGGATTCAGTTTGCCGTAGGGGATCACATCGACCCAGTAGCCCATGTCGCGCAGCCGGCGGTAGACGTTCAGCCGGTTGTTGCTCGAATAGTCCCACCAGCTTACGCCCGTATCCGCCGCGAGCAGGATGTCGCGCTTCGGCATCAGCACCGCGACGCGCGGCAGCCCCTTCGCGGGGCGGCTCTGCGCCATGAACGCCTCGGCGCGGTGGATCACCGACGCGAAACGCGAGGCGTAGAAGAAGCGGTCGCGCCGCGTGCCGTCCGGATAGGTCATGCCGAAGGTCGCATAGTCGCGCACCCCCATGAACGAACCCATCACGAAGAAATCAGCCCCCTTGAAGCCGTTCGCGAGCGTCCGCCAGAAGGTCTGCGCGAACTGCCAGCCGGGGCCGGCGTGGTTGTTCGTCTCGGCGGAGAAGAGGCCGTACCGGTATTTCGAATCCTCCGGGTCGTCCGGCAGGATGCAGTTGTACAGGTAGTTCAGTTCGTAGGAGTTGCGGTCTCCGTGCCCGTACTGGTCGATGCCGTACCACCCCTGCCCGTACTCGCGGACGCGGTCGGCCAGCACCTCGTGGTCGAGCGCGCGGTTGCGGGCGACGGACTGCATTTCCAGCGTGCACTGCGTCGATTTCGAAATGACGGGGCGCTTCTTCGGGTCCGCGTCGCGGATCGCCCTGAAGTAGTCCGCGATGAATTCCGCGTACACGCGGTCCTGGAAGCGCCGCCAGTCGAGCCACGCGCCGGGACGCGCGTTGCGTTCGGCCGCCGGCGGGGGGACCGCCTCGGAGAAGCTTTTGTATCCGCTGCCCCATGCCCGGTTCAGCCGCGCGAGGTCGCCGCCGTACTCCTTCTCCAGCTCCTTCCGGAACGCCGCGAGCGACTCTTCGGAGTAGTCCATCGGCTGCTCCCACTCGTTGTCGATGCCCCAGAGCGTGATGTTGTCCGTATCCTTCTCCAGCACGCTCTTCACCGAAAACGCGGCCGCGTCGAAGATGTATTTCCGCGTCTGCGGGTCGATGAGGCTGATGTTGTGCCGGGAGAACGGCTTCCCGTCCGAAGCGACCGCGTTCCTGAGCCTGCCGTAGTTCGCCGTGTCGCGCGACTGATAGAGCGAATGCGCGACCCAGAGGCAGTAGAAATAGGTTCCCCTGTCGTCCCGGCTGTTTTTGACGAGGCGGCTCGGCCTGCCCTCGCGGAAGTCGTAGCAGGTATAGACGTTTTCGGTGATGTTCAGCCCGAGGAACGGCAGCTGCGTGAACTGCCGGTCGCCGAGGATGCCCAGCGGAAAGAAGTTCTCCGTGCCGCGCAGCTCCGGCGTGACTTCGACCGAGTATGCGTCGATCTTCTCCATCGGGTCGAGCGCGGCGAGCGTCACTCCGGCCAGCAGCGCCGTCCCGGCAAGTAAAGTCTTACGAATCATATGTGTTCTCCCGTCAATCGATTTCAAGCCCGTAAACCATCAGCGGCGCGCCGTCAAGCTCCAGCGTGACTTTGCCGTTTTCGACGGGAAGCTCCTTCGCGCGGCCGATCGGGTCGACGACCGTGACCGTATCGCCGGAGGCTTTGAACTGCGTTCTGTTCCTCACCTTCCAGGTGGAGACCCACGGCTCGACATGGACGGACTGCCTGCTCTTCTTCGAGAGCGCATATCCCTCGGTGCGGTCATAGAGCACCGCGAGCCGCCCCTTCGGCGTATCCAGGAGCACGCCGCGCACCTTACTGTCCCCGGGCTCGTAATATTTCACGAACTTCGCGCCGTCGAACGCCTCCGCCGCCGCCGCGTAGGCCATGGCGGAGGGTTTCAGCGAATTGTCGCGCATGAGGAGCCCGTAGTGGTATTCGCCGTCCTTCTCGTTCACGCCGCCGACGTCGTGCCAGACGGAGTCGTGCAGCTGGTAGAAATGGATCGCCGCGACGTTTTCCGCAATGCCGAGCGCAAAGGTCAGCACCGTGTTCTCGGCGGCCTGCCGGTAAGTGTCGTACCACCAGTCGTTCGGCCTGGTCTTCGCGTAGGCTTCGGTCAGGTAGAGCGGTTTGTCGCCGAACTCCTTCAGCAGCCGCCTGATCTGGCGGACCGGACCGAGAAAGTTCCAGCCGCCGTCCGGGTTGTCGGGAGTCCAGTTGCCGCGCCCGGTATGCAGCGCGACGCCGTCGATCACATCCCAGCCGCCGTTCTGTTCGAGGTACTTGTGGATCACGCGCAGGAAGCCGACGTCATTGTTGACCAATCCCTGCGAGATGATTTTGAACTTCGCGCCCTGTTCGTCGCGCGCCCTGCGCAGATCGGCCGTCAGCTCCGCGTAGACGCGGCCGCGCCGTTCGCGCTCTTCGCCCTTCTGGTTCATGTTCCACTCGTTGCCGAATTCGAACGCGGGGTTCTCGTCCGTCACGAGCTTCCTGATGAATTTATCGCGCGTCTCCGCCCACTTCCGCGGGGTGACGCGGGAGCTGACGTTGCCGTGTCCGAACGCCTCCATGCCGTATTTCCCCGCGACGCGGTTGTCGGCCTCGCGCAGATGGCGGACGCCGAGCCGCCGCATGAGCTCGAACACCTCCTTCTCGCCCGGAACCTTGAAGAACGCCGCAATGCCGAAAATCCCCTCCGCGCGGTGTTTGAATTCGAACGGCGGCAGCACCGCGACATTCGTGCGCGAGAAGAGCTCGCGGCCGCCGATTTCGGCCGACGCTTCGATGAAGAAAAGATTCCGCTCCTTCGCCGGCAGCTCGAATTCGAACGTCTGCGCCGCATACGGGGCTGCCGCAAGCTCGCGTTTTTCCTCCAGCAGCACCCGGCCGTCGAAGTCGCGCGCCGTGACGGTCAGCACGGCGCCGGAGAGTTTTTTGTCCGTCACGTTGGTCACGGTCGCCGAGAACTTCGCGGGGGCGTCGCCGGTTTCGAACAGGTTGAACGGTTTTCCGCTCCCGAGCTCGATCGACAGCGGGCGGCCGTTGCAGTACGCGGCCGCGGCGGCGCCGGAGAACTCCTTCGGCGTCACGAAGAAAAAGGTTTCGGCGAAGCGTTCTTTGTCCCCTTTCTCCTTCGGCCTGAAGTTCAGGTGCTGGGAGTTCGTGTCGTTCCAGCCGTGGTTGCCGGTCACAAGCATGCGGACGGTGAAATCGCCCTTGCCGGGAAACGCGCGGAAGTAGCCGTCCCGCACCTCGTACGGGACGCCGCCATCCGGGTGGCGCGTCCAGAGCCCCGACTTGTAAAGCTCCCCCTTCTTCGCGCCGCCGGCCGGGCGGACCGTGAGCTGGGCGCCGCCGACATTCATCGTTTCGGGGGCGGTGAGCACGTACTCCGCCTTCACCCCCTCCGGCTTCACAGTGTAGACGGCGGAGAAGCCGACCAGCTTCTCCGGATCGTTTTCGGTTCTGTAGGTGACTTTCACCTTGTCTTCTCCGATCTTCGCGGCGGAGACGCCGATGCCGGATTGCGGGCTGCCCCAGCCGATCCGCAGATCGCCGAACTCAAGCATCGGGTTGCCGTCGCAGTCGGAAATCACGGCCTTTCCGCCGTCCGCGGAAAACGTGTAGGCCGGCTGCCTGATTTCGATTCCGGCGGCGGAGGCGAGGAGCCCGGCCACCAGCGCAAATGCGCAGAAAATGTGTTTCAGCATGGAATAGTTTCTCCGGTTGGGGTTATCGCGTGGGATACCAGAGGTTGCCGTACCTGGCGTGTCCCTGGATGTAGACCGACGAGTGGTCGTTGAACGTGATGCCGTGCGGGTTGACGCCGAACTTCAGGCTCTCGGCATGTCCGTCGAGCATCGCGAAATTGGAGGCGGCGCCGCCGTGGTCGCGAAGCTGCGTCGCGGCGGCGGAGCCGGTGTTGAAGCGGCTGACCGTGCGCTGGTTGTAGATCTTGTAGTCGTCGCGGAAGGTCGGGACGTCGCACTCCAGCACGGTGACGCTGCGACTCGGAATGTCGCAGCGGGTGACCTTGCCCTGCATGACGCCGCCCAGATTGGTCTGGTGCTGGTTGAAGGAGTAGTTCGCGCGGCCGTTGTTCGTCGTGTACCACGTCCCCGTCTCACCGAGCCCCGGAATGAATTTATCGATGCCCTTCGAGTCGAAATCACGGTTGCGGTACGCTTCGTTCCCCGGGCAGAGGAAGACCTTCCGGCCGAACCCATGGTGCAGATAGCTGTACCACATCCAGTAACTCGAATTGTAATTCGCCACCTGTGTAATCTGCCCCTTGTGGATCGGAAGCTGATCCCTGTTGTCGGACGTGTAGAAGAGCACGCCCGAAATCAGGCTCTTCATATTGCTCTTGCAGGTCGCGACATTCGCCGACGAACGCGCCCGGTTCAACGCGGGCAGCAGCATCGAGGCGAGGATCGCGATGATCGCAATTACGACCAGGAGCTCGATCAGGGTGAACATACGCTTTCTCATGGAACCATCCTTCTGTTATGACATCATTTTCCGGGATTCACAAAACGATCCGCCGCTTCACTTCGCCGTGGGGTACCAGAGCTCCCCGAAAGTCCAGTTCCCCTTGCTGTACCACGAACGCAGGGGGTTGCTCCAGATGCCGCGCGGGTTGACGCTGTAGGCGAGCGACTCGACGTGTCCGTCGGCCAGCCCGAAGTTGGTCCCGGTATTCTGGTGGTCGCGCAGGTATTTCGCCTCGAACCCGAAACGGCTCTGGGTCCGGTTGAACTTATCAAGTCCGTCGATGAAGAGCGGCCAGGCGTACTCCAGGACCAGCATGGTCTTCGACGGGGCGTCGCATTTGATGACCTTCCCCCGGATCCCCTGCTTGCCCCAGTCGCTGACCTTCAGCAGCGCGCCGTTCATGGCGTAGTTCGTCGAGCTGTCGTCCATCTCCTTGTTGCCGAGCGTCCAGCCGAGCCCCGGCACGTAGTCCGGCTTGCCGTCGTCCGAGCTTTTGCGGTGATTGCCCCTGCAGAGGAACACCTTGTCTCCGAAGCCGTAGTGATTCCGCAGATACCACATCCACCAGGTCGACTGGTATTTCCGGCTGCCGTTCTCCTCGACGGGCAGGCCGTTGTGCGTGGGAAGCTGGTCGTTGAATTCCGACGTATACATGAACAGCCCGGAGGCGAGGCTCTTCACATTCCCCTTGCAGGAGGCCATGTAGCCGCGCGCCCGCGCCTTGTGCAGCGCGGGCAGCAGCATCGCCGCCAGAATCGCGATGATCGCAATCACAACCAGAAGCTCGATCAGTGTAAAGTCTCTCTTTTTCATGATTCCGTTCCTTTTTCTTCAATGCCTGTCATCTTCGGCAATCGCCTGCTTCCGCATTTCGGGGGCGGTCAGCGTCATCGGGACGACGACCTGGATCGGTTTCTCCTCCGCGCCCCGCACCTTCTCCAGCAGCCGCCGCGCGGAACGGTATCCGAGCTCGTACGGATCGCTGTGCAGACTCACGATGTCGCTGCGCTGGCCCGGATGGTGGTCGAAGGCGACGAGGCAGACATCCTCCGGAACCCGGATGCTGTGGAGCTGCAGGATCGTCTGGACCGTCCGCGCCGCGTCGATGAAGCTCACGACGAGCGCCTCCGGCAGGTCGCCCTCCGCGATCCAGTGGTGGATCGCCTCGATGAAGCCGGTCAGCTGCGTGTCGGCGAGCATCCGGAAATCGGACGGACGCACCTGCATCCCGTTCTGCAGCAGCTCGGTCTGGAACCCGGCGTAGCGCGAAAGGTTGTGCGGGCTCAGCAGGAAGCCGATCCGCTCCACGCCGCGGCCGAGCAGCCAGCGGCACCCGAGCACGCCGGCCTCGAAGTTGTTCACCGTCACCATGTCCTCCGTGCCGGAGTAGATGTCGCCCGAGGTGATGATGTAGTCGATCCTGCTCTCGCGCAGGCTCCGGCGCAGCTCCTCCGACGGATAGCCGACGAGGATCGCCCCGTCGCGCCCCGGCTCCATATCCGGCAGTTCGTCCGCGCCCGCCCGCAGGGTCTGGAGCTGGAACTTCACGTTCTGCCCCGCGACCCCCTCGCGCACACCGGTCGCAAGCGTGCTGAAATATTCGAGCGCGAACGGGTCGCGCTGCTCCGGCAGCGGACACATCGCCAGCGTGACGGTGAGCTGCTCCTCTTCATCCGGATTGATCAGGTTCATGATTTCGGATTTGTATCCGAGGAGGCGCAGCGCCTCCAGCACGGTGTGCCGCGTCCGGCGGCTGATCCCCGGATGGTTGTTGATCACCCGCGAAACGGTCGACTGCGACACCCCCGCCCGCAAGGCGACATCGGTCATATTGACCCCGCCTGCCCGTTTAACTGACATATTCGTTTCCTCCTGTGCCGTGTCACTTTATTAATAGTATGACGCAGAATGATGCAAAAGGCAACAGGAATTGAATATTTTTGCAATATTTCTTTCATTTTAATGCATAATATATGCACAACCCGGACAGAAAAAACTCCCGCCGGAGCCGGGGGCCCCGAAGCGGGAGGATATCTGTTTCAACTTGCCGGCAAGCGCCTTACAGCATGACGCCCCAGCCGAATTCATCGGGATTCTTCGAGCGTCCGATGCCGCCCATCCATTCGATCCAGCGCACGCGCCCCTGGCCGTCGTTCTCATTCACGAGGAACGAGAAGCGGAAGAGCGTGCCGGGCTTGTCCGCGATGCCGAGCTTCGCAAGCGGCAGGGAGGCCTCGTAGCGCGTGACGCCGCCGGCGCGGGTCACCCGGACCGGAACCTTCCACTCGCCCCGGTTCGCGGGATCGGGCGCAATGGAGGCGTAAACCGCCGCCTTCCCGTCCGCGCCGGAGAGCGTCACCTCGGTGAACGCGCCGCCGATCGTCTGGAAGCCGATCTGGATGCTGTCGTCCATCCACCCCGTCTCCGGCTTCGACTTCATGACGTGCCGGTCGTCGGTGACTTTGATGTCCAGCTTCAGGCTGCCGCCGTCGCGGGTCATGGAAAAGTCGCAGGAGAGATCCTCCGGCCCCTTCCAGCGCGGGATCGCCGGGTCGAAGCTCATCTCATGCACCCGGTCGAGCGTGTCGAGCACGATGTGCGCGGCGGCTTTCGCCCCCGCCGCGACCGGGTAGCCGACGTTGACCGCCAGCGGAACCGTCAACCGCAGCGTCTCTCCGCCGGCGGTCAGCACGACCGTCCGCTCGGCGGAGAAAATGCCGTTGGGCTGCCCGGCCGGAACCGCGACCGGAACCGCGATCTCACGCGATGCGCCGGGCCCGACCTCGACCGGGGAAGCGCCGTCGACCGTGACCTTCGCCGTGACGGAGAACGGGTTCCGCACCGTCAGCGGCAGCTCCGCCGAGCTCCCGGCGCTCGCGCCGGTCGCCTGCTTCTGCTCGGCGACGGCGGAGGCGATCCGGTACGCCCCCTGCGGATAGCTCACATAGACCGGCCCGTCGACCGGGATCGCGGCGTAACCGTGGCCGGCCTCGACCGGAAGCGCGGCGCCGAACAGCCCGGCCGCCCTGATCTCGCCCTCGCCGGCGAGCGGCAGGAGCCGGCGGGTTCCGGCGACCTTCGGCCAGACCGCGAGCACTTCCCGCTTCTCGCGGTCGTTCACGAAACGGTAGACCTCAAGCGCGCCGGCGCCGGCGAGCAGCTCGCCGCGGCCGGTGCCCCCGAGCTGGCGGATCAGTTCGTTGTAGGCGACGAACGACGGCTTCGGACGGTTGTCGCACGTCACGAGGCCGAAGGAATCGTCCGCCCCGAAGTCCATGTCCCAGTAATCCTGCAGCGTGAACCAGGCGTAGAATTCGGTGTTGCGGCTCTTGGCGTAGACGATCTTCTTCACAAGGGTCACGGCGTGACGCTTGATCGTGTCGACCGTGTAGCCGCTGCGGTCGCCGGTTTCGGTGTTGCAGACCGGCAGGTCGATGCCGCCCTCTTCGAGCCACTTCTCAAGCAGCTCCTGCCGCTCGGAGTAATCCCTGAGGCTGCCGTGCGCGTGGAAGCAGGCGACGTCGTAGAGTCCCTTCCCCTTCCAGTACATGTCGCGCGAGAAGTTCTTCTTCTCCTTCGGATGGATGACCGTCACGCCGCCGGTCGCGATCTTGAGCTCCGGCGCATTCGCCTGCTGCGCGGCGCGCACGATCTTCAGCGCATCGAGATACTCGTCGAGCGTGCCGAACATGAAGCCGATGTCCGGCTCGTTCCAGAACTCGAGGTACCGGACGTTCGGGTATTTCGCGAGACAGCGGAACACATCGTCCATGTGGCGGCGGAACTCCTTCGGCTTCGTCGGCATGCCGCGCCAGACCGGCTTGACCTGCGTGAAATCGGGAACCCCTTCGTTGTAGGAGGAGCAGGCGATCATCCCGGCGTCGCGGTTCCGTTCCAGGACCCGTTCGTATCCTTCGAAGTTCGGCGCCCGGCCGTTGTCGAGGCGGTTGCCGGTGATGCCGAGGCGCTCAAGGTCGAACCCGGCCATCTTCATCCATTCGTAATGCAGCTCGTTTTCCGCCTCGCCGTTCCAGATCGAGGCGTCCTGGACGCCGAACCACATCGGGCGGTCGTTCTTCCGGCCGTTGTTCGGATGGAACACCGCGATCCAGTCGGTGTAATCGCTCTTGATCTTTCCGGAGACGAATTCGAGCGAGGCGTTGTAGCAGCCGATCCCGAGCGGCGGCAGCGCCACGTCGAGCACCGCGCTGCCGAACGGCTTCAGCGACACAGGGAACGAGCGGCTCATCAGCTCCTTCCCGTCCCAGCCGTACAGCCGGTAGGCGGCCTCGCCCTCCAGCGCCTTCGCCGAAGCGCTGCGGAAGCGGTAGGAGACCTTGCCCGCCTTGTCCGGCTCGGTCGCCAGCGAAGAGAGCACGGGGCTGATCGAAACCTTGCGGCGGCGGCTCACATCGCCGGTCAGCGCGATATCGTCAACCAGGAGGTAGCTGCTGCCGGAGACGCCCTTCGCCTCGAAGTGGATTTTGTAGAGCTTGAAGGGGCCGGTGAAGCCCTCCGCCGCCCTGCCGACCTCCGCGCGGCAGCGCCGCCATCCCCTGCCGGAAAACACCGCCGGGGAGGTCATGAACCGCTTGCCCTGCGAATCCTCGAGCGTGAAGCGCAGCGAACCGGAAACCCCGCGCGGATCGACGTCGAATTCGACCCCGTCCGCGAACACCTCCGGCTGCCCCGCCCTGGCGCGGAGGAAATCGACCTGTCCGGCTTTGGACGCATCTTCAAAATGGAACAGGAGCTTCCCGGCGTACCCGTCGTCGCGCGAAGCGTCCGGCGTCGCACCGAGATAGATGTCGGCGCTGAACCATTTGCCCGGCGTCGTGTTGCGGACCGGGTTGCTCCGCCAGGTGCCGACGTCGGAAAAGTCCTCGATGATCAGCCGGTCGGCCGCGCCGAGCGTCAGGCAGAGGCCGCAGAGCGCGGCCGGAATCCATGCGCGCTTCATTTGCCCTCCACCGGTTCGATCTCGTCGATCCACTCCGCCGAGAGCGGCGCGCCGTAGACGCGGATCTCATCGATCTGCATCTGCTGCGCCGAGCTGGCCTTGAGCCGCCCGGCCATGAGGCTCTGGAACGCATCGAGCTTCTCCATCGGCGAATGGCGCTCCGCCATCTTGCCGTCCACGAAGAGCTGGACCTTCTTCGTCTTGCCGTTGAAGATGATCGCAATGTTCGAATACTCCCCGACCTTGACCGGCAGATGGCCGGAAGCCATGCCGCTTTCGAGCTTCCCGGATCCCTTTGCCCGGCTGCCGACCCCTTCCGGGGCGAAGAACGGCGCAAGGACCAGCTGCGCCCAGTCGCCCGGCATCAGCGAGTTCACGAGCCCGAAGCTGAAAAACGGCGCGTTCGCGGGGGAGTTCAGGTATTTGATGCGGCACCAGATCGTGCCGCCGTCGGCGAGGCCGCCGAACTTCTCCGAAGCGGAGTTCACCGCGTCGGCGACCAGGGCCGTGCCGCCGCCGAGCGTCACCGAGCCGTCCGCATTGACCTTGAACGCCGGGTCGGCGCCGATCGCGCGGCGCCGGAAGGTCACGCCGCCGATGTCGTCGGTCAGCGCCTTCGCCTCGCTTGAATTGTCGTTGAAGCTCCAGCAGGCCAGCAGCCCCTGGGTGAAATCCGCCTGCGCCGAGGAGACCCCCAGCGCGAGCGCCGCCGCAATCAATCCGATTTTTTTCATATGTTCAGTGATTCCCTGTTTTCTGTGTTTTACGGAAGGATCAGATAATACGTGATCTGGTTGTAGCCGACCGAGGTCACATGCATATCGGTCGCCAGCACATTGTCGCGCCCGTTGTGGCGGATCGGAGAAAGGTTTTCGACTCCGCCCGTCGAGCCGGTGCTGTAAAGGTAGGAAGCGCTCGGCAGGGACGGCTCGTTGTACCCGGCGTCGATCGCCAGCAGGATTTTGGAGAGCGACACGCCGCGGTAGTTCCCCCCGTTCATCTCACCGATCCGGGTGAGCTTGACGCCGTCGGAACGGAAACCATTGTAAATAAAGGTGTTGGTCCGATATGAAAGGATCTTCCTCTGGTTCGACGGGCAGAACATGATGCTGCCGGCCTTCTCACCGCAGATGATCGAATTGGAGTCGCTGGAGCCGGCCGGGCGGTTGTAGCCGATGTAATCGCGCAGCCGGTACTGCCAGTAGCCGAGCGGCCAGTCCCAGCTGCCGTTCGCTTTGCCGACGGCAATATAATCATCGTAGTCCGCGGCGTACTGCGTCTGGGCGACGCCGATCTGCTTGAGGTTGTTCACACACGACGTGCCGCGCGCACGCTCCCGCGCCTGGTTCAGCGCCGGCAGCAGCATCGAAGCGAGAATCGCGATGATCGCAATCACGACGAGGAGCTCGATCAGTGTGAAATTCCGGCGCATAATAACGGATATGCAGTGTTCACGATTCAGGCTTGACATAATATAACTCCTTT
>JABLYX010000122.1 GCA_018265615.1 Lentisphaeria bacterium | reverse complement strand
GGTGGTCCTCGCCGTATTTCTCCGACGCGCCGGCCGCGTTGAAGTAGCGCAGCGCCGCGTATTTCATGCCGTGGATCCCGCTGTACCACTTCAGGACCTTCTCGAAGCAGAGTTTCGACTCGCCGTACGGGTTGATCGGGACCTGGCGGTCGTTCTCGCGGATCGGAATCGACTCCGGCTGGCCGAAGGTCGCGGCGGTGCTCGAAAATACGAAGTTTTTGACGCCGCCTTCGACGGCCGCGTCCGCGAGGTTGATGCCCGAAGCGAGGTTGTTGCGGAAATATTTCGACGGATTCTGCATCGACTCCCCGACGAGGCTGAACGCCGCGAAGTGCATGACCGCGTCGAACTCCCCTTCGCGGCACACCTTCTTGATGAGTTCGCGGTCCGCGAGGTTGCCGAGGACGAATTTCGCGCGCGGGTCGACCGCGTCGCGGTGGCCGGTGATGAGCGCGTCGAAGACCGTGACGTCGTAGCCGCGGTCGAGCAGATATTCGGTGCAGGCGCTGCCGATGTAGCCCGCGCCGCCGGTGACCAGTACTTTCTTCATGATAATGCCTTTCTCTGAAGTGGAAACAGGAGCCTGCCGACTGATAAGCCCTGAAAATTCCATTCATAAAAAATACAGCAAAATTACCGGAAATGCAAGCTTTGCGCGGGAAAGAATCGCAGGAAAGGGAACCGCGCGGCGCGGCATCCTCCGCTTTTTTGCGCTTTTTTGCGCCTCCGCCCCTTGACAAAGCGCTTCGGGCATGTCATAATATATACGTATAAACAACCCGGTGGAGCAGGATATGACCCAGAAGGAAATCGCGAAGCTGCTGAATGTTTCGCAGCCTACCGTCTCGATGGCGCTGAAGGGCTCGGAGCGCATTTCGCTTTCGCTGCGCGAGGAGGTGCGGAAGCTTGCCGCGCACTCCGGGTACCGCCCGAACCTCGCCGGGCAGCTGCTGCGGCAGGGACGCAGCAATGTGATCGGCGCGATGTTCCCGTCGCTCACGAACAACTTTTACGCGGAGCTTTTCCAGGAGCTCCAGCGCCAGCTGCTGCCGCACGGCTATCTGCTCTACCTCTCGCAGGTCGGGACGGACGGGGAGCTCGAGGCGGCGGTTGAATGCCTGCGGCAGATGCAGGTGGCGGGGGTCATCGCGATCGGCAACGTCGCCGGCAGGATGGTCCCGATGAAGGGGGAGGGGGTCGCCCTGGTCTTCTACGGCGGCGACACGGAGCTCGGCCTCGGCGTGAGCCAGGTGCTGCCGGACCGCTGCGCCTCCGCCCGCGAGATGGTCCGCTACCTGGTCGGAAGCGGCCGGCGGCGGATCGCGTTCCTCGGAGTGAAGAATCAGGAGGAGCCGCGCTACCGCGGGTACGCGGAGGCGCTCCGCGAAGCCGGGCTCGAACCGCATCCGGTCTGGGCGCATGAGCGCAACGACTCGCTCGCGGCCGGCTGCGGGCTCATGCGGCGGCTGCTCGACTCCGGGTTCCGGGCCGACGCGGTGTTCACGCACAACGACGAGCTCGCGATCGGGGCGCTCCGGGTCGCGCTGATGGAGGGGCTGCGGGTTCCTGAGGAGCTCGCGGTCTGCGGCTTCGACAACATTGAGACCGGCTCCTATCTGAAGCCCGCGCTGACCACGGTCGAACAGCCCCGGGGGGAGATCGCCTCCGCGCTGATCGGGGAGCTGTTCGCCACGCTGGCCGATCCGGCGCACAGCCGGTTCGTTTCGGTTCCGTGCCGGGTGGTGATCCGGGAGTCCGCATGATTTTTTTTGACGTGTCTATCTATACGTATCAGCAAAGAGAACCAATTGTAACAGCGAGGAGAAGGAAAATGAAACATGCGCCATTTACACCGGTCGGGCTCCCGGTGGTGAAAACCTGTCATGCATACGATTATCCTCTTTTGCCCGCCTTACATGAAAGAGAGGGGTTCGGGGGAGAGAAAGCGGTGATTTTCACCGCGTCTCTCCCCGTACCAACCGGCCCGATAGCGACTCCTGGGGAGATCACTGCCGCGCACCGTCGCATCCGCTCGGCAAACGGCGAACCGTCGCGTTTCCGCGGCTCTTCCTCCCTGCGCCTGCCGCCCGCAGCCGGGCGCGACTCCGGGCGTTACCCGGCACCGGCACCTTGCCGGACGCAGGGGGTGCGGGGGG